>CAWAJS010000035.1:0-16087 GCA_963782315.1 uncultured Chloroflexia bacterium | reverse complement strand
AGACCGACGAAGATCAACACGGCAACAGCATCGACAAGAAACACACCAAGGGCGCTGTTGGATTGTGCGATCACCAGACCGCCCAACGCCGGACCAAGTACCGAAGCAAGTTGCCCGGAGCTACTGCTCCATGTCGCCGCGTTCATGAATGCTGTAGGTGGCACCATCTGCGGCATCAGCGCCGATCCCGCCGGACCGCCGAACGCGCGGGCGATGCCGATCAGGAGCAGACATCCATACGCCAGCACGAGCGGACCATCCGTGAACGACCACCACGCCAGTCCCAGCGAGCACAATGCAAGCACAAGTTGCGTGCCGATCACGATCCGTTTGCGGTCGAAACGGTCGGCGATTTGACCTGCATACAATGACAACAGCAGCACCGGCACGATCTGCACGAGACCGACCAAGCCGAGCGCGAACTCGGAGTTGGTGATCTCGTATAATTCCCAACCCACCGCCACGCCGACCATCTGCGAACCGAGCGCCGCCACGAACGTGCCCATGGTCAGCAGTCGGAAATCGCGGTAGCGTAATGCGAGATATGGATCGTGGCGCACCACCAGATGCGATGGCGTATCACCATCGCGCTCGTCGTCACCCGTCGGCGTATTCATCCTTCTCCCATTCCTCATGAATCTCAACCAGCGACGACAGTTTTCAGGCTCCAAACGCGAGGTATCTGCACGTCGGACGCCGAAGCGCAGTATACCAGGAGGCCAAAAAGTCGCGCGGTGTGCTATTCCGTCATCAGGGCTCCGTCAAAGTCATCCTGAACCGCAGCGAAGGACCTTTCCCGAACCAGAGACAGACTCTTTGCGTGCCCAGCGTGTATTGTTTTCTGTCATCGTGACCCATCGACTTCCTTACATCGTAGCTGTTGACGGCTCATTTCCTTGATTCTCATGCTACGGCGGGGATACGATGTGCGTAAATCCAGAGGTGACGATGATAATAAACCGTACACGCGGGCGCCCGTAGAGTGACAGTCTCTGGTTCGGAAAGATCCTTCACTGCGGTTCAGGATGACAGATTCCATGACTTTGGCGGAGCCCTGCTATTCCGCCACAGGTCTACTTCGATCGGCCAATACGTCCAACGATGGGAATAGAAGTACAAGTGAAGTAAGACAATGGACACGACAACCGGTATGAAGGGTCGTTCAGCATCGCCGATAGTAGGCACCTATGGCAGAACAATATCGTGGTGGGTGCTGGGATAATATTCAAGCTGGGCAGGCCGATTTCGCGCACCCGTCTTCCTATGAAAGCATGGGCGATGTTGCCGGGGGCCGGGCAGACCTACATATCGAAGCACAGATGGTTCATCTGAAACCAGGATACTTCTGGGTCGTTCCGGAAAGCTCGTCGCACAGACAAGATTCTCGAACAATGTACAACCGCAAACAGGTGAGCGCACAACGACGAGGAAGGATTTCTTCCTCGTCGTTGTGGGCTCACCTGTTTAATTGTTAGCTTGTGGTTGTCTGTTGCCCAATGATCTCGAGCATCTCGTCCACCTTGGTGACCTTCACACGCGGGCGACCTTGCTCGGTGCCACGACCGACTTCGTGGCGGTCCAGGCAGCGCCATGCCTCATAGTTCACATAGTTGGGCTTGCGCTCCTCGATCAAGGCAGCAATCTTAGCAGGATCGCGGTTCTCATCGGCGATAGGCGTCAGTTCGGGAACATCTGCGACCATTGACGCGACGGTTGCCACAGCATCCGCTTTGTTTGTGCCAATAATACCCGACGGTCCGCGCTTGGCCCAACCGACCACATACTCCCCACCAACTGGTTCGCCCTTGGTGTGCGTCACGACCCGCCCGGCGATGTTGGTGATTGTGGCGGTGGTGTCGTCGAAGGGGACGTTCATCAACGGAACGCTCTTGTAGCCGACAGCCCGCAGATTATTCCAGCTTCGATGGTTTCGTATTGTCCGGTGCCTTTGGCGCGCAATGCACCAACTTCGCTCACCACCAGTTCGTTGCGCTCGATTTTGACAGCGCTCATACGCCCGTTATCGCCGATCACTTCGACGGGTGATACCAGAAATCGCATCCGCAGAGTGCGTTCGCCGGTTTGCTCTGTGCGTGCTGCATAGGCGCGCAACGTGGCGATGTTCTTATCCGCCATCTTTTCGTCAGCTAAGGCCGCGCTCGAAACCTCATCCAGTTCGAGTTCTGCCGGATCGACCACTACGTTCACGTTCTCAAGCTCACCGAACTCTTTGAGTTCAACATTCGTGAACGCCGACTGTACCGGACCGCGCCGCCCGAGCATCACTACTTCGCGCACCTTACTGGCACGCAGTTTCTCGATGGCATGGTCAGCAATGTCGGTCTTTGCCAATTCGTCGGGATTCTTGAGCAGAATACGCGCAACGTCCATCGCCACGTTCCCATTGCCGACCACGACTACTCGCTCGTGTGACAGATCGACCTCGTGATTGCGGTAATGCGGGTGCCCGTTGTACCAGCCGACAAAGGCTGTGGCCGGATAGCTTCCGGCAAGGTCTTCGCCGGGAATCCCCATGCGGCGATCGGACTGTGCGCCAGTGGCATACACAATCTGGTCGTAGAATTGTTTCAGTTCGGCATGGTGCACGTCGGTACCAAACGTCACGTTACCAAAATAGCGCACATTCGGTGTTTCGAGGATGCGCTCGAACACACGGGTTACCGCCTTGATCGACTGGTGATCGGGGGCGACGCCATCGCGCACCAGGCCATAGGGCGTTGGCAGATGGTTGATGATGTCAATCGAGCAATGGAGTGTTTTGTTCTTGAGTAATGCATCAGCAGTGTACAAACCGGCGGGACCGGCTCCAATGATTGCCACGCGCAATGGGCGGGCCTCTGTTCCTACCTGGCTCATGCCATTCACCTCGTCACAGTTGTCTATGCGTACAAACCGCTCGTGTACGTGTCAATCACTTTGTACCCGCGCTGGATCACGATACACACGCTGTCCCATATATGGAATCGAGCAGATAGCGCCTTCGCCATCTTGAAGCGGATTGCAAACCGTTCGGCGAGTATCGTCATGTTCCCGCACATCACCGGAGGAACAACGCCCATAGGGTACCATGTGATGCCCCTCAGCGCCACATCTTGACTAAGTTGAGCGAGAATGTTTCTCATTTGATGCGTAATCATACATGATATTCAATGCCAAGCCGCGCACGCAAAGAGCCACGAACGATCTTCGTGGCTCTTTGGCTCCCCGAATGAGTGTCGGACCTAGCGTTCCGGCGCGGAATCATCCTCGTCATGCAATTCATTGACGATGGCGGTCGCGCCAAGCGCGGGGCCGACGCCTGCCGCTGGTCCTGGTGCCGACGGGTTTGTGCCGCTACCCGGTCCGACAGCGCCAGCCGCGAGGCCGAGCGCGGCGTCTTCCATCGCAATATCGGACGCATCGCCGGTCTCTCGTTCCTGCTCATCCATATCGTCAAATAAAGGCTTATCACTCATGATGTGCAATCCTTTCACTACCACTCTGCTGTATGGGCAAGCAAAGTCTATGCCCCGAAAGGAAACTGCACAGACACTCGGATGCGCGTACGGTGAGAACGAAAAACCAACCAGTGCTATCATGTGCGCGATACGAAGTAGAACAAGGATGTGCTATGTTGCATAGTATTCGTTGGACAATCGAGAAGATCGGGCAACGGCTCAGCTTGATCGAGCCGCTGGTCTATCGACGACGCGCAGCGATGCCGCCATTCCGCTATCAGGCGCTGCCTTCCCCCGACGCCGCACCCATCATCGACCCGCAAGCCGATGATGCCGACTGGACCGTCATCGAACCCAATACCTACTGGGGAACCTGGGTCACCGACTTCATGCTGCGAGGCGAGTTCGAGATACCATCAGACTGGTCGCGTGATGCGCCGATCGCGCTGTACCTGCCGATCGGCGACGCGGGCGACTTCATGCATCCCGAAGCGCTGGTCTATGTCGACGGAACGCCGTATGCCACCTGCGACCGCCAGCATCGCGAAGTCCGGCTGCGCCACGAATGGCACGACGGCAAGACCCACAAACTGGCGCTGCATGGCTGGACCGGCAACGGCGGCTTTCTGGGAGCCGATCCCGGCACCAAGCTATTGATGCGTCAGTGCGAGGTCGTCCAGATCGATCAGCCGACCCGCGACTTCATCGATCACCGCGCGCGTAGCGCTCGGCATCGCCGGCACGCTGGACGAGCAACAGCCTGCACGCGCACACCTGCTGAACGCCCTCGACGAAGCATTCAAAGTGCTCGACACGCGCGAGCCGTTCGGCGATCGCTTCTATGATTCGAGTCGTAGCGCCGCGCATGAGGTACTGCGCAACGGCATCGCAGCGGCGGGACCGCCGCTGGATGTCGACATCGTCGCCACCGGACACGCCCATATCGACGTCGCCTGGCTGTGGACGCTGGGCCAGACCCGCCGCAAGGCCGGCCGCACCTTCCATACCGTCCTACGGATGATGGAGCAGTTCCCCGAATATCACTTCACCCAGAGCCAACCGCAGTTGTATGAATACGTCCGTCAGGACTATCCCGAACTGTTCGAAGCGATCAAGGCACGCATCGCAGAAGGACGCTGGGAGATCACCGGCGATATGTGGGTGGAGGCCGACTGTAACCTGAGCGGTCCGAGTCGCTGGCGCGTCAGTTCTTGCTCGGACGCTCGTTCTTCCGCGAGCACTTCGGCACATGGCACCTCGTCGGGCGTGCTATGGCTGCCGGACGTGTTCGGCTATGCCTGGGCACTGCCGCAACTGATCAAGCAAGCCGACCTCGATTACTTCTTCACGATCAAGATCGGCTGGAGCCAGTACAACCGTCTGCCCTACGACTCGTTCTGGTGGCAGGGTCTCGACGGCACCCGCGTGCTGACGCATTTCTGCCCGACGCCGGAGAAGGGCAGCGCCTATGCCAGCACCTACAACGCGCAGGCCGACCCGGAGGATGTCCTCGGCACCTGGACCAACTTCCGCCAGAAAGACCTCGACCGGTGGCAACTGGCGCATCGCCGATCCCACCGCTGCTGATGGCCTTCGGCTTTGGCGATGGCGGCGGCGGTCCGACCCGCGCAGATGCTGGAAAACCTGCGCGAGATGCAGGCCTTCCCGGCCACGCCGCAGGTGCGGCAGGGCGCAGTCGGCGACTTCTTCAAGGAATCTGGAAGACACCGCGGGCGATCGTCTGCCGACCTGGAACGGCGAGTTGTATCTCGAATACCATCGCGGCACCTACACCACCCAGAGCCGCAACAAGCGCTCCAACCGCAAATCGGAGTTCCTGCTGCACGACGCCGAGTTCCTGGCGTCGCTGGCCTCGATGCTCGACACCGACTATGAATTATCCGAGCGACACGTTCCGCGATGCGTGGCGGCTGATCTGCCTCAACCAGTTCCACGACATCATCCCTGGCATCGAGCGTCAACGCGGTATATGTCGATTCGAGCGGTGCAATACGCAGCAGATCGCCGAAATGGGCACCGCCGCGCGCGACGAAGCTTTGAAGGCGCTCGCCAGCAAGATTGGCGGCGATGTGGTGATCGTCAACCCGACCTCGTTCCGCGCTCCGACCTGGCCTTTCTGGCGGTCGACGCACCTGAGATCGCTAGCACTCGTCAGCGGCGACGGCGACACCAGTTCGCACGCAAGCCGACCAACGGCGGCGTGTGGATCGACACAGGTACGCTGCAGCCCTACAGCGCCGACGCATTGCGCGTACGGAAGGGCGCAGGCGCATCCAGCCGAAGGCTGGACCTACGGCGACGCCGACGCTGCTGGAAAACGACTATGTGCGCGTCGAACTCAACGCCGAAGGCGATATCACACGTATCTATGACAAGCAGGCTGCGGCGCGAAGTGCTGACCGCAGGCACGGTCGCCAACCAGTTCCAGGCGTTCGAAGATCGGCCGAAGCACTGGGACGCCTGGGATGTCGATATCTTCTTCGATGACAAGCAGTGGATCGCCGACCCAGCCGACCGACGTGACGGTTGTCGAGCAGGGCGCGTTGCGTGCGACGCATCGAGATCCACCGGCGCATCCTCCACAGTACCTACGTGCAGCGCATTTCGCTGTCGTATAACAGCCCACGTATCGACTTCGATACCACGATCGACTGGCAGGAGCGCCATGTGCTGCTCAAAGTCGCCTTCCCGGTCGATATCCTCTCGCCTGTCGCGACCTACGAGATCCAATGGGGCAACGTGCAGCGCCCGACCCACCGCAACACCAGTTGGGACTGGGCACGCTTCGAAACCTGTGCCCAGAAGTGGGTGGACCTGAGCGAAGGCGATTATGGCGTCAGCATCCTCAACGACTGCAAGTATGGTCACGACATTCTTGGCAACGTGATCCGCATCAGTCTACTGCGTGCGCCAACGCATCCCGATCCTGAAGCCGACCAGGGCCAACATCGCTTCGCCTATAGCATCCTGCCCCACGTGGGATCTGGAACGAAACGACGTTCAGCGCAGCGTATGCACTCAACGATCCGTTGATCGCACTGGATGCACGCGCCATCGCGTCCGACGGCGAGGATGGCGACGGCGGGAGCGATCCGCTGGTAGCCTTCGAGCAACCCAACATCGTGATCGAAACGGTCAAGCGTGCCGAGGATGGCAATGGCCTGATCGTGCGCGGCTATGAATCGCAGCGCCGTCGCGGTCCGGTGACGCTTCGCACCAACTTCGCGCTGGCGAGCGCCAGCCACACGAACCTGCTGGAAGAACACCAGTCCGACCTCGCCATTAATGACGGCGCGGCGACGATGGACGTGCGACCGTACCAGATTTTCACCCTGCGGCTCATACCAGCCTAGCGGATCGAAGACTGGCACACGAAAGGGGCGGCTGTTGTAAAAACAGTCGCCCCTTTCGTGTCAGTTTCAAGGCTTGTTAAACCTATCCACACCTACAGTCTATCGCTCTAGGCCTCGGCGTCGATATTAATGACCTGTTCAGCAAGCTTCGTCAATTTCTTATCCGTCATCCCTTCTTCGTCCAGGGTCTGCTGGAGTAAAGAGGCGGCCTTTTGCTCGCCGAGTTGATGCGCATAGGATTGGACACACCCATACCCAGCAATCTCATAGTGTTCGACACGCTGGGCGGCAGCGATCAGCCCTGCATCGATTGCGGCGGGTTCGCCCTTCGCCTTGATCATTTCGTCGCCTTCTTTGAGCAGACCTTTCATTCCGTTACAGGTAGTCCCTCCGGCTTTCGTGTCGAGACCTTTGAAAATCTGTTCGAGGCGTTGAACATGTTGCTTCGTCTCTTTCAGATGCTCCTCGAAACCTGATTTGAGTTCGGCGTTTGAAGCTGCCTTAGCCATTTTCGGCAGCGCTTCGACGAGTTGTGTTTCTGCACTATACAGATCCTGCAACTGTTCGATATACAGATCGCGAAGTGTTTCCAGTTTCATCCTCTATCCTCCTTGATAACAAGATACGTCCTATGCAACTGTTGTGCCAATGTCATTGCCATTATTTGTGCAAGGTTGCATGGGATCCTACGCGCGGGATATCCAGTTGAGCTCCCTGTACTCACCTTTCTGCAACCAAACGGCAACATCCTAAAACTCGCTGGTGAGCGCGTTCGACGACAGGCTCAGGGTCGAAGCCAGCGATTATCCATTATGGAAAACATATACCAGAAGCTGCCCTGCGGTATGGTAACGCGCGGGATGCTATCAATCTCGTATTGGTCGGCCTCAAGCATATGTCTGCTGCCGCATAGAATTAAACTAAAGTCCAGCCTTGCCGTGGAGCGCGATACACCCTGCTTAGATCAAACCGCGACTGCTAGTGTGCAATTTTGGTTTCGTTCGTTTGTGGCACCTTGCTCTCCTATGCTATGTTAGACCCCACCAATGCTCGAAACACCCGATTAATTTCCACTAACAGGAAGGACACATCATGGATTTTGCATTGAGAGGAAAAGTCGCTGTGGTGACGGGCGGCAGTGAAGGGATCGGCTTTGCCATCGCCGAAGGTCTCGCAGCCGAGGGCGTCAATGTCGTTCTGTGCGCCCGCGATGAGGAAAAGGTGCAGACAGCCGCAAATACTATCACGGAAAAGTATTCTGTACGGGCGATCGGGGTCAGGACGGATGTCAGCAAGGCCGAAGATATCAAGCACCTGGCAACGACAGTCGAACGCGAACATGGCGGTTCCGATATTCTGATCAACAATGCCGGAACTGGCAGCGAAGAAACCATCATGGATGCGTCCGACGAACGGTGGCAATATTATTGGGATTTGCACGTCATGGCGGCGGTACGCTTGTCGCGCGAGCTTGCGCCTGGAATGATTGAACGCAAAAGCGGCATCATCCTGCATAATGCCTCGATCTGCGCCACGCAGCCACTCGGTTACGAGCCGATCTACAACACCACGAAAGCCGCGTTAGTGATGTTCTCCAAGTGTTTGTCCAACGAGCTCGCTCCCCACAACATTCGGGTGAACGCTGTTAATCCAGGTCTGGTGATGACCGCCGATTGGGAGAAAACTGCCAGAATCTTGACGGAGGGTACAGGGACTACCTGGGACGAATACCTGAGCAATTACGCCAAAGAGAATACTCCAATGGGACGCTTCGCCACACCCGCAGAAATCGCCGATCTGTTTGTCTTTCTCTGCTCATCCCGTTCTACCTACATCACCGGCTCAACCTTTTATATAGATGGTGGTTGGTTAAAGGTGACAACCTAAAGGATCCAACCCGTGCCACTTGACGATGAATCAGCCGACAGCACCAAACTATTTCGCCTGAGCGGGCAAGTTTTCCCCATAGGTGGGGCAAGTGTAGCCTGTGAATCCGCCCCACCTATAAACGGAGCGTCCCATCAAAATTTCCGAGAAATCTTCGATATGATATATCCGGCACTCCGTCGTTTTTCGTATCGTCACATCTTCAAGCGTCCACTCGAATAGATTATGTGGTTGACGAATTCGCGACCGCGAATAGATCCATCGTCCGATGTCGATATTCGCCGTCGTCGGCAATCCTCCATCACCATAATCTGGGTCAGTCCACCGGATCAGCAGGACCCTGGTTCTGAGAGAATACGCACCAGTTGACACCGTGAATGCCTCATGGAATTATTGTCATCCCTGCTATCATAGCGCGAAGCAATACGCCGACCTGGATGGTTGTGCGGAGCCTATATCACGCGCAGGTAGCTTTCGGTAACAACTTAAGGAGAGCAACAGCATGCATCAGGTCGAACATGTACTTTCGGTTCAGAACAAGCTCGGCGAGGGACCACGCTGGCATGTGGGTGAGCAGGCGTTGTACTGGGTAGATATCGAATCGAACTTGATCTACCGTTGGGAGCCGGATCGCGGTGAGCCGGAATCGTACGATATTGGGTATTCCGTCGGCTCGTTCGCCTTTCGGCGCGATGGCGGGTTTGTACTGGCAACCACCAAGGGATTCGCGTTCTGGGACCGCACCAGCAACAGCCTCGAATTCATCGGTAATCCAGAGGAAGGTAAGGCCGACGGTCGCATCAACGATGGCGTGGTAGATCGCAGCGGGCGGTTCTGGGCGGGGACATTAGCGCCGGGCTTTACAAGCGCGTTGTATCGACTTGATCCCGACGGCTCCATTCATATGATGGTACCCAACGTCGGCACATCGAATGGTATCGGTTGGAGCCCCGACGACCGAACGATGTACTACGCCGATACATCTCATTCCACGATCTTTGCGTTTGATTACGATGCCAATTCAGGCGCGATCTCGAACCAGCGCGACTTCGTACGCATCGACGGCCCGGGCATGCCCGATGGTTTGGTTGTAGACGCCGAAGGCTATGTGTGGAGCGCACAGTGGGACGGTTGGAACATCACACGCTACGCCCCCGATGGCACAGTCGATCGAGTAATCGAGTTTCCTGCAGCACGCATCACTGCCTGTACATTCGGCGGTCCCGACCTTGATGTACTTTATGTGACTTCAGCCTGGACCGGCCTCGACGATGAGCAGAGATCCGCACAGCCGCAGGCTGGCGATTTGTTCCGCATCAAGCTCGATGTACGCGGAATGCCCGAACCACACTTCGCAGGCTGAAATAGATGCGGTCATATGACCGCACCGTTTGTCCTACCTGGACAATATCCTGTTCAACTTCATCCATCTGAGTGCGTACGGGGTGGTCATATGACCACCCCTTTTGTCCGCTATGGACAATGTATGGTTTTCTTACTATTGCAATGGCGAACGCTTCGCACCCTAGGCAGGAGTTGGCGCATCGGGATGCAGCAGACCTTCTGCACGCAATTCCGCCCATAGGTCGGCGGGAATCGGCACGGCGAGCGCGTCAATGTTCGACTGCACCTCGGTTGGCGATTGTGCGCCGAGGACCAATGACGCGACGGCAGGATGCGCCAGCGGGAACTGCGTTGCGGCGACACGCATAGGTACGTTATGTCGCGTGCAAACGGCCTCGATACGGTTGACACGCTCGGCGATATCTTTCGAAGGTTCTGCGTAATTGTAGGTCGCACCCGACCCAGCACCCCGTGCCAGGATACCGCTGTTGAACACACCACCCAGGAGCAGCGAAATCTTGTGTTCGGCACAATAGGGCAGAAACTCGTCCAGCGCCGTTTGTTCCAGCAGTGTATAGCGGCCCGCTAGCAAGAAGCAGTCGATGTCGGCATTGCGGGCGAAATCAAGTTCCATCTGCCACTGGTTCATACCAGCACCCAGCGCTCGGATGACACCCTGGCTTCTAAGATCGGCAAGCACCGGATACGCTACGTCGAGTGCCTCACGATATGCGTCATCGGGATCATGCATCAGCAAAATATCTATATGATCGGTCGCCAGCCGCGTCAAGCTTTCCTCGATACCGCGCAAGATGCCGTCGCGGGTCCAATCGAAGGCAACCGTCCCGTCCTCCAGTACGCGCCGTCCCACCTTCGTCGAAAGCACAATCTGGTCGCGTGGCAAATCCGCTATCGCCCGTCCGACCAACCCTTCGCTTCGGCCCGCTCCATAAAACGGTGCAGTGTCGATCAAGCGAACCCCTGCATCGATAGCATACCTGATCGATTCAATAGGGAGCGTATCAGGATCATTAGGGTTTGCAATATTTCCGATCGGCGCGGTTCCAAAACCTATCCTTGAAACCATCAGGTCCGTACGACCAAGTGCGACCAGTGGATGTTGAAGCTTCATCGTTGTTCCTTTGCATGATTAAGTTCGTGCATTATCATACAACCCTTCGACCAACATGCGATGACGGCATAAATGATGAACCGCTCTGCCTTGGCGCTAGCTCCTGGCGGAGTGTCAAAGTGCTGTCGGACTTTCGAGCCAGCAAACATTGTTCCTAACCCGTATGCTGGGTTATTCGTCAGTCATTGGGTCGTATGTCAAACGAGATGCTTACATCTGACGTTACGTCATCCTGTACCATGGTTTCGGCGGGACGATCCCCCACGGTAGGACAGTTGATCGCCGCAGGGCCGGTGTTGTCGGACCTCGGTCGCTTAATCTCAACACCATTACGGAATACGCCTATCTTCCAGAAGGTAGGTCGCTCTATCGCCAGGTGTACGCAGGATGGTGCTCGACGCACGACAATGGTCTGTCCGCGAAGTTCAGGTCACGTTCCTCAGTAATGTAACGGATGGAGGGAATCTCGGGCGCAATTCGTTTGCATCTGCTTTACCACCAGAGACGACCCGACGAGGACAGCGCGTGCGGAACGACGACCAGGAAACATCCCATTCCGTCGCGGATGACAGTGTCTTCCGCGTTACGCAGGCTCGATGAGAAATGGCTCAGCGCTTATGGAAGCGTATATCTGCAAACAATGCGGGCTGCCGATCTCACTACCAGCATGGCATTGTGGAATCACATTATTTCGTTTCGATAGTTGGCTACATGTTAGGGGAGGGCGACGTTAGCTCACCACTTCGTGAGAATCAACGCGCGGAACCGTCATCCTCAAGGGCTGAGGATCAGCGTGCGGAACGACGACCGAACCATGCGCGAAGCATGTTAATTAGCTGTTGCAGCCACGTTTCCTGCCGTTGCTGTGGGAGAACCGGGATCTGAATGCGTCCCGATCGAGACATTTCTGTGTGTTTCATCAGGCACCTCCTGTGCCGCGTACATTATACCGCGGCAGCATACCACCGTACATGGTGCCCCACTGATGCGAAGGTGGCGCTGAATTACGCCAGCGGAGGTACGACCACAATGTTATGTACTTCCTTCAGCGGCTTCGAGGGCGTTAGCCAGAGACGAAGCGACTGTACCAGGCTCACCATTGCCAATGCGCTGGCGATCAGCAATGGTGATCGGCATCACGCCCAACAGCGCGTTTGTCAGAAAGGCTTCGCTAGCGCGACCGAACACCTCGGGCAGAAGTGAGCGTTCTTCCGCAGGGATACCAAGACGCGGCGCGAGCGACAGTACAGCAGCGCGGACAGTACCCGGGAGCACACCAGCGCTAAGCGGGGGCGTCAGGACCACGCCATCGACGACGACGAATAGATTAGCCGCGCTCGCGCACGCGAGTTCGCCGCTGGTGTTGAGCAGGAGCGCGTCGTCGGCACCCTGATCGGCGGCTTGCTTGCGAGCCAGGATGTTGTCAAGGTAACCTAGCGCTTTGACGTTGGAAACAGGGGAGTATTGATTACGACGAATCGTACTGGTGATGACGTGCATGCCTCGCTGGTAGGATGCGGCGGCGTAAGGGGTGAAGGGCTGAACATGGATGACAATGGAAGGTGGTGCGGGTGACGGCAACAGCCCACGTGCGGCCGGTATGCCTCGGCTGACCGTGAGTTGTACAACGGCGTCCACGTAGGTGTTGGCAATAAGCGTTTGGGCAATGATCGCCGACAGATATTCTTCACTCCACGGCAGTTCGATTCCAAGTATAGCAGCCCCTGACCGCAGGCGCGACAGGTGTGCCCCAAGTCGTCGGGGCCTTTGGTCAAGCGCCCGTATCGTCTCGAAAAGTCCATCACCGAGCGTCCAGCCACGGTCACGGCCGTCGATCATCGCCTCCCCCTGCGCGAGTAACCGCCCGTTGACCCAGATCATCGGTTCGCTCATACTTCACCCTTTCGGTCATAGATCGAAAGCGGATCCAGGTATCTACACCCGCCGCGGAGAGCTATATTCCTGATTACATTCATCAAGGTACCAGCGATTCTTCACCGACACAGGCGAGCAGGGCACGAAGCAGCGGGTGCGCCTTGAGTTGCATTTCCTCCCATTCGGCTTCAGGGTCCGACTGAATCGTGATCGCCCCACCTGCACCGAACGTCACAAGGTCGGGCGTCCAGATCAGCGTGCGTATCACGACGCTAAGATCTGCGTTACCACCGACACCGAACCAACCCAACGCGCCCGAATACACGCCGCGAGCCGTGCCTTCCAGTCGGTCGATGATCTCCATCGTACGGCGTTTGGGCGCACCCGTCATCGAGCCACCAGGAAAGGCGGCCTGAAAGCAGTCAAGCGTATCAACATCCAGGCGCAGCACACCGCGCACAGTAGAAACAACCTGATGGACCGTGGCATAGGTTTCGACATCCATGAGCTTTGGCACATGCACGCTACCCGTTTCGCAAACCATCCCCAAATCATTGCGTAATAAATCAACGATCATCATATTTTCAGCGCGTATCTTTTCGTCTCGACCCAGCGCACGCTTTACAACCTCATCCTGTTCCGGCGTCGTACCACGTCGCGCCGTCCCTTTGATTGGTTTCGCCTCCACCCGCCGTTCACGATCGATCCGCAGAAAGCGTTCTGGCGACGAGGACAGCACCGCCATATCACCGAATCGCAGGAACGCAGCATATGGCGCAGGGTTTACACGACGTAGGTGGCGATACAAGATGAGCGGGTCAACACTCAGCGCGACCTCCGATTGGGTCGTGAGGCAGATTTCGTAGCTTTCCCCCGCCCGTAACGCCGCATGACACGCATCGATGGAGGCTAGATATGCGTCATGTGGCTGGTACGCACACACGGGTAGGTCCGCAGGGTTACATCCGGTGTGCGCATCGAGGTCTGGAAGGGGAGGCAAGGAACGCATGCGTTGTTCGGTCGCAGTGAACCACGTATCAGCATCGGCGGCATCGCCGTTCCCGTCGAGGCACACGAGATACGTCACGCCTTCGAGGTGGTCAAATACGATCATGCGGTCTGCAAAGAAACACTGCGCGTCGGCGTGCATAGCCTGATGGGTGTTCTCCCCACCACATTCTGCCTTCATTTCGTAGCCCCAATAGCCTACGAAGCCGCCGTAAAAATCAAAGGGGAGCTCGGGAACGTCGGCGCGCGCCTGCACGGCTTCACGCCGCATATACGCAAAGATACTGGTGCGCTCGGTAGTCGTGACACCACCCTGATGAACAGTCAGCACCTGTTCATTCACATCGTAGGCTAGCACGCGGCTGTGTGGACCTTCGCATACGCCCATAAAGGAGAAGCGTGATAATGCCGCCTCTGCACGGCTCGAATCGAGCCAGAAGGCGTTGGCGTTATCTCCATACAGTCCTACAAACATCTGCTCGGCATCGAACGTACCATTCAGGCGGCGTGCGTGGACAACATAGTGCAGCACTGGGCTTTGTCGTTCTTGCGAGGAAGCGCACAGGTTTCCAGGCGAAGCAGCGCCTGAAGTCACGGAAGCCGAACTTTTGACGTTCGGCTGGCGAGCATGCCATTCCTGGGTTATGGCGCGGAAGTTTCGCATAATTTGCTCGCCGTATTGGGTGCAGATGGATTCAGGATGAAATTGCACGCCCCACAACGGGCGATTGCGGTGGCGCAGCCCCATGATTACGCCGTCAGCAGTCCAGGCAGTACGTTGAAGGCTGCTAGGAATGTTGGGAGCGACAACAAGCGAGTGATAACGCACGGCATCGAAGCCCTGCGGCACACCGGTGAACAGATCGGCACCATCATGGTAGATCGCGTCGATACGCCCGTGCATGACTTCCGGTGCGGCCACAATTGCTCCACCAAAGACCATTCCCGCCCCTTGATGCCCCAGGCACACCCCCAGCACAGGCACCATCGCTTCGGCGATGATACGCGCGCAGATACCGAAATCACGCTCGTGTTCGGGGCGACCGGGACCGGGCGAGATCACAATGTTCGCAATATCGAGACTCAGGAACTGCTGCCACGTCAGTTGGTCGTTTCGCACGACCAGCGGCGGCTCGCCATTGACGGCGGCAAGTAACTGGAACAGGTTATAGGTATACGAATCGTAGTTATCGACGAGTAGTGTACGCACGCGGCTGACGCTGCCTTTTCACGGTAGTAAGCAGGATACCATAGCGACCACCGACTAACGACCAACAGGAATAACCTATTCATGCGAATCCACGCGATGGTATGCAAACACGAGCGGCTACGCTCATCCGTAGCCGCTTGGCGGTGGTGCATCGGATATGGTTTGCAAGGCTCAGGCTGGCTGGCTGGCGTTTGCAGCCGTGCGACGATCCTCCCATTCCGAACGCATTAAGCCCATTACAACGGCGTCGTGATATTCACCATTGGCATAATAATGCTGGCGCAACAGACCTTCCTGCACAAACCCACACGCAAGGTACGAACGCACGGCGCGTTGGTTCGTGGCGAGCGTGTCGAGCCACAGGCGACGATAGTTCACAATGCGGAACGCCCAATCGACCAACAGGTTGAGTGCATCGCGTCCGTAGCCTTTGCTGATATAGGCAGGATCATAGATACCGATGCCGACCGCCGCCGTCCGGTCTCGACGCTCGATGTGATGCAATCCACACGAACCGATCGGCTTATCATCGGCGACGATAGCGAAAAATGGATTATCTCGTTCTTCGAGTTGTTTCTCCCAGCGTTTTTCCATCGCTCCCAATGAATAGGGCCACCAAAGTCCGTCGGCCAGCACCACCAGATCAACATGTTGTTCGAGGTCATGCAGTTGTTTAAGGTCCTCGCGCTCGATAGCACGCAGGATAACCTTTTCACCACGCAGCATCTATATCCTCCTGTTGATGTAGACTAGGGTATGGAGCGAGAGTACGCCAGGCACCGTGCAGGATGCAACCCCG
>CAWAJS010000034.1:0-31124 GCA_963782315.1 uncultured Chloroflexia bacterium | reverse complement strand
TACACCGGGAAGCATCGATTGTGCAAGTGGCGCGACTGGGTGATTTCACGTATGGTCACTACAAGGAGATGCCTGGCACGATGCTACGTGCACACATATTGAAGCATATTGACAGCATTCCTGAAACCATATAGAGTGGTGACCACCAAAGGATACGAAAAATTATCTAAACCTGGCTCGACACGCAGCCGATCAGCTTCAAGATTGTGCAGGAGGTGTATATGCAGTGAACCTTGACCGAGCCGGCTTTGCGTGTCCTGAGGGAATAGATTTCTCCGCGTGGCGCTGATATTGTCAGTTGTACTTCACAGATTTCTTGTATGGCCCAGGGCATTGTGCGAGCAATTCACCCCTTATCCCTCCGAAAACCTATCAGATCGACGTCGATCATGGATATCATCGAGGAGATATCATGGACAACAAATATAAAGTAAGTCGTCGGCATTTTCTTCGCGTGTCCGCCCTCACCGCCGTCAGCGCAACGATTGCCGCGTGCGGTCCTCAGGAAGCACAACCAGTAGGCGAAGCACCCGCACCAACAACCGCTCCGGCAGAAGCCGCCCCGACAACCGCTCAGGCAGAGCCGCCCCAACAACCGCTCCGGCAGAAGCCGCACCAACAACCGCTCCGGCAGAAGCCGCACCGACAACCGCTCCAATCGCTGCCCCAGGGAAATATAATGAAGCCCCGATGCTTGCCGAAATGGTCAAGGCCGGTACGCTGCCGCCTGTGGACGAGCGCCTACCTGAAAGCCCCTATGTGCCACCGCATGCCTGGTTGAAAACCGGCAACTATGGTGGCGCGATGAACTGGACGAATAGCTGGGGTACCGATGGCGTGAGCAATATCGTCGTCGAAAGTATGTACGGTCATTCATTGTTGCGCTGGTTGCGCGACGGTTTGGAGATCGGACCTGGCCTGGTCGAAAGCTGGAAGTCCAACGACGATACAACCCAATGGACCTTCAACTTTCGCAAGGGCGTGAAGTATTCGGACGGCGAGCCGTTCACAGTGAACGATATCATGTTCTGGTGGAACGATGTCGTCAATGTGACTGATGCGAACGAACCGCCACCCGACGAAGCACGCTCTGGCACGGGGTCGCTCGCAAAGTTCGAGGCTCCCGACGACTATACGCTGATCTTGACGTATGATGCCCCCGCGCCGCTAACTGCCGACCGTATCGCGATGTGGGTCAATAATGGCGGTGCGAACAGCATTGGCCCGCGCTGGCACATGCCGAAGCACTATGCGGAAAAGTTCCATCCGAAATTCAACACATCGATCAAGGATTACGAGGAATTTCGTCTCAAGATCAACGCCTGCGATCAATCCTGAGTATCCTGTGTTGTCCGGCTGGAAGCTCAAGGAATACAAAGAAGGATCGGCATCGACGTGGGAGCGCAACCCATACTACTGGTGTGTCGATAAAGAAGGCAACCAGTTGCCGTACATTGACGGTATTCGGGTCACGGGATATCAGGACAAGGAAGTCGAAAAGGTCAACTATCTGGCGGGCAAGGTAGATTTCACACACCACTGGGTGCTCAGCTTGCTGGATGTTGCTGCGGCGAACCAGGCCAAGGCGAACGGACAGTTTGACGTGCGCTTCTGGGACAGTGGCGACGGTTCCGGCCAGGCCTTCTTCTTCAACTGGGACTTCAAGGAAGAGAACTACCGCAAGCTGATTCGTACACCAAACTTCCGCAAGGCGTTATCGTTCGCCTTTAACCGCCCACAGTTACAGAAGGATTTCTTCTTCAATCGCGGCGAGCAGACCAGCGGCACCTACAGCCCCAAAGCGATCGAATACAACTTCAACGACGAAGCGAAAACGCGCTACGCCGAATACCGCGATTATGTGGTGAAGTACGATCCTGAGAAGGCAAAGACGATGCTGGATGAAGTTGGTTGTAAGGCTGGCGCTGACGGCATGCGAACTATGCCTGATGGCTCACCTCTGGTTGTCACGCTCGATTACGAATCAACACAAAGCAGCGTGGTCATCGGCCGTTGCGAACGCCTTGCCGCCGACTGGAAGGCCGTTGGCATCGACGCACGTCTAAACCCGTTGCCACCTCAGGGTTTCAAAGAAAAGTGGATCGCGGGCGATCGCCTGTCGAACGCACAATGGGGTGTCGGCGACGGCCCAAACCACCTGGTTTACCCACAGTGGTTAGTGCCCATCGAAGAAGAGCGGTGGGCTCCAATGACTGGCACGTTCTACAAACTACGTGGCACCGAAAAGGTCAGTAACGAGCTTAAGGAACTTGCACAGCCCGATGTCGATCCCTACGAGCGCAATCCTCCGCGCAGTGCGCCGGAGGAAGGCGATCCGATTGATCGGCTTTGGAAGCTCTACGACCAATCGCGGGTAGAAGCAGACCCGATGGGCCGACACAAACTGGTCTGGGACATGATCAAGATTCACGTCGAGGATGGACCCTTCTTCCAGGGTTCGGTATCCAATGCACCGTATCCATTCCTGGTCAAAACCGGCCTGATGAACGTACCGATGCAGGAAGACCTTGGCGCTTGGTGGCTTCTGCGCTCCGTGGATTCACCCGACACCAGCAGTCTACGACCCCGAAACATGGTTCTGGGATAGCCCAGATCAGCACGCATAACCCGTTGGTTGTCTGACATGGAAGGTTCAGCACTGAACCTTCCATGTCTGTGGTTGAAGCGCTCGTGCTGCCGTCCGGTCGCGGTGGTACGAAGGAGCAAAAAGCATGCTGAACTTCATCATCCGTCGCCTGTTGTACATGGTGATCACGCTGTCCTTCATTTCGATCATCGGCTTCGTGCTCATCGAGCTACCCCCAGGTTCGTACCTCGACACTGAACTAAGCCGTCTGCGTCAGATCGGCGGCAACATGTCCGATGACCAGATTAAAGCGCTAGAAATTCGCTACGGTGTCAACGATCCGGTATATCTCAAATATTGGAAATGGATTTCGGGCGTGGTACGTGGCGATTTCGGCCAGTCGTTCGAGTTCAAAGTTCCGGTCAGTACATTGATCTGGTCGCGGCTTGCGTTCTCGGTGATCCTTTCTCTGAGTTCGATCATTTTTTCCTGGTTGATCTCGATTCCACTTGGGGTCTACTCAGCGACGCACAGGTACACGATCCCTGACTACTTAATCACGCTGCTCCAATTCATCGGCATCGCCATCCCTGAGTTCATGATCGCGCTGGTCTTGATGGTCTTCGCATCACGGTACCTGGGCCTGGACGTTGGTGGCCTGTTTTCACAGCAGTACGCGTCTGCTCCCTGGAGTTGGGACAAATTCATCGACCTGCTGAAGCATCTGTGGATTCCTGTGATCGTGATCTCGGCTGGTAGCACGGCCTGGTTGACTCGCGTCATGCGTGCCAACCTGCTGGATGTTCTCAACGCGCAGTATGTTCAGACGGCACGCGCCAAAGGTTTGCAAGAGAACGTTGTCGTGTGGAAACATGCCGTTCGTAACTCGCTGCATCCGCTGATCATGGCAGCAGGTGGATTGTTACCGCTGCTGATTTCGGGTGAAGTGATCGTGTCGATCGTGCTGAACCTACCGACAACCGGACCACTGTTCATCAATGCGCTGATCAGGTCAGACATGTACCTGGCGATCACATTTCTGATGTTCTTGTCAGCGATGCTGGTGGTCGGTAATCTGCTCGCAGATCTGGCACTGGCATGGATCGATCCTCGTGTGCGGCTAGAGTAAAGGAAAACCTCCATGGCAGCTTCAAGACTTGGAGAGCGTTTGAGTGCGAGGCAGACCAGAACTCGTACCGCGAAACGCGCAGACATTTCCCAGGTCCCGCAATGGCGCTTGATGGTGCGACGCTTTATGCAGAGCAAACTGTCTGTGATCGGTCTGGTTGTGCTCGTTTGGATGTACCTGGTCGCGCTATTCGCGCCATTCTTCTCGCCCTATCAGTACGACCTGATCGATTCTAACTACCAATGGTCGGCACCCAGCGAGATGGGTTTCGTCAGCAGCGGGTTAGCAATATGTGGTGTATCGCAACGGCTCGACGAAGCGAACTTTACCTGGGTCTATACCACCGACTGTACACGTGCGGTGCCAGTACGTTTCTTCGTTCAGGGCTATCAATGGAAGGTGCTGGGTCTGTTCCCTTCGACGCTCCATCTGTTTGGCGTCGAAGACGAAGTAATGGCGGCTCCACCGGATGACCCCACTGCTTCGGTGCCGGTGCCAGCGAAAATCTACCTGTGGGGTGCTGACAGCCAGGGGCGCGATCTCTATAGCCGTGTGCTGCAAGGTTCGCGGGTATCGTTGAGCGTCGGTCTGGTAGGTGTGATTATCGCGACGATCCTGGGGTCGATCATCGGTACGGCATCGGGCTACTTCGGTGGTGCGATTGATAACGTTATGCAGCGCATCATCGAATTGATCCAGTCCATGCCGACGCTGCCGTTGTATGCCGCGATTGCGGCGGCGCTGCCGCGCGGAACGTCGGTCACACAACGCTTTTTTTTGATAACGCTGGTGCTATCGCTCATCAACTGGACGGGGCTGGCCCGTCAGGTGCGCGGTAAGGTATTGAGCTACCGCTCGGCGGATTACACCTCGGCGGCACGGCTGGCGGGCGCGTCACATAGCCGCATCATCACGTCACATATGATACCGAACGCGATGAGCCACATTATCGTGGTGGCTGCGCTGGCGGTTCCCGGCGCGATCCTGGGTGAAACCGCGCTCAGCTTCCTGGGGCTTGGCATGCTGCCGCCGGGCGTGAGTTGGGGAGTGTTGTTGCGTGATGCTCAGCAGGTGCAGACAGTCACCACATATCCCTGGTTGATGATCCCTGGCCTCGCGGTCGTTCTCGCCGTTCTATGTTGCAACCTACTCGGCGACGGATTGCGTGATGCGGTCGATCCTTACGGTTAAGCGAAGCGAGGAACCATCTCATGTACGATGCTGGAACTATAGAGAACATTCATAAGCCCAAGCCGAGTACTGACAACGTTGTCGAGGTTCGGGACCTCCATGCTAATTTTTACACCACGCTGGGTGTTGTTCGCGCCCTCAACGGCGTGAGTTTCAACATTCCACGTGGGCGCGTGCTCGGCATTGTCGGCGAAAGTGGGTGTGGCAAAAGCATCACTGGCCTGTCGATCATGCAACTCGTGCCGCGACCGGGAAAGGTCGAGCAGGGCGAGGTCATGTTCCATGACACAGGTGAAAAGCCCGTCAACATCCTTACCTATGGGCGCAATAGCGACCAGATGCGGAATATTCGCGGCAATTCCATTAGCATGATCTTCCAGGAGCCGATGACCTCGCTCAATCCTTTGTTCACAGTCGGGAGCCAGATCGAAGAGGCGGTGTTGTTACACCAGACGCAGAACCATCAGGAAGCACGGACCCGCGCTATCGATATCCTGGGAAAGGTCGGTATGCCGAATCCGGCACGCATCGCCGATAGCTACCCGCACCAGTTAAGCGGTGGTATGCGCCAACGTGCGATGATCGCCATGGCGCTGTCCTGCACGCCAACGCTGCTGATCGCCGACGAGCCGACGACAGCGCTTGACGTGACGACCGAGGCGCAAATTCTTGAACTTATGCGCGACCTGCAACACGAGATCGGCACGTCGATTATGTTTGTGACGCATAACATGGGCGTCGTGGCGCAGATGTGCGATGAGGTTGCCGTGATGTACCTGGGGCGGATCGTCGAACGCGCGTCGGTTGACGACATTTTCTACGATCCCAAACATCCCTATACGGTTGCATTGCTGCGGTCGATCCCACGGCTGGGAACCAAGCGCCATAAGCGCCTGGACGTAATAACGGGAAGCACTCCTGATCCGTATACGCCTGTATCTGGTTGTCCGTTTCACCCTCGCTGCCCCAGTGTCATTCCGGGAGTATGCGAAACGCTGGTGCCACTGGAAACATTCGTTAACGGCGACCCTCACCGTACGGTGCGCTGCCATCTTTACCCTGGCAGTACGCAAGACGGTGCGTTCGGGACGAGTGGGGGCGTGTTGCGCCCGGATGCGGACGCATCCGAGGGCATGTTCATGCGCGAGGAGGCCAAAATGCCTCTCAGCCCGCCCGCCTATAGCGGCGGCACAGTGGTGCGTGAGCCGGAGGACGATGTATTGTTGTCACCAGGTCGCCCGACCGTGGATAAGGAGTAGTAATGAGCGAGAACGGTACACCCGATGGTGTTCTGCTTGAAGTCAAAGGTCTCAAGAAACACTTCCCGATTCATGGCGGCCTGATGCGGCGCGTCATCGGTCAGGTTAAGGCCGTCGATGGCATCGACTTATTCATTAAGCGCGGCGAAACGCTCGGTCTGGTGGGCGAGAGTGGCTGTGGCAAGAGTACGGCGGGAAGAACGATCATCCGTTTGTATGAGGCGACCGACGGCGATATCGTGTTCGATGATCCAGAGCTTGGAAAGGTGCATGTGCAGGATCTCGATCAGCGGCAACTGCAAAAGGTTCGCACCAACATGCAGATGATTTTCCAAGACCCGTTCTCGTCGCTCGATCCGCGTATGACCGTCGGACGGATCATCGCCGAACCGCTGGTGATCAATGGCCTTGCCAGGGGGCGAGCGTTGCGCGAGCGGGTCGCTGAATTGCTGACAGTGGTGGGCCTACGCCCCGAACATATGACGCGCTACCCACATGCGTTCAGCGGTGGTCAGCGCCAGCGCATCGGCATCGCCCGTGCTCTGGCGCTCAACCCCAAGCTGATTATCTGCGACGAGCCCGTATCGGCGCTCGATGTGTCAGTGCAGGCACAGGTCCTCAATCTTTTGGAGGAGTTGCAGGAAAAGTTCGACCTGACCTATTTATTCATCGCGCACGACTTGAGCGTGGTCGAACACATCTCGGATCGCGTTGCGGTGATGTATGTCGGTTACTTGGTAGAGATGGCACCGACCGAGGATCTGTATTACAACCCCAAAATGCCCTACACTGAGGCGTTGCTGGCGGCGATCCCCAAGCCGGACCCCCGCAAGCGGTCACGCCCAATGCGGCTTCCCGGCGACGTGCCTAGCCCCGCGAACCCGCCATCCGGCTGTTACTTCCACCCGCGCTGTGCGTACGCTCAGGCGATCTGTTCAGAGGAGCGCCCTCCGCTGCGTTTGGTCGCGCCAGAGCATTGGGCGGCGTGTCATTTCGCCGAAACGCTGGAACTAAAAGGGATCACACGCCTTGGCGAAATTCCTGTCACCCAGGTACCTTCGGCTGCGGCCGCCTCGACGATGCAGGTGGAACGTACGGTCAGCACTGCGCCGGGTATAACGCCGGGATAATCGCCAGCGCCCCTCCGGTCGTAGGTGGTATCCAGACGCCAACCGCACTGTAGTGTGCGCAGGCGGGTAACATCGCCGTAGCAGTATGAAACGATGGTAGTCGAACAGCTTACTAGGGTATGAGCGAATGATGAAAGCTGAATCTCGCCGCAAAATACCGCTGTACATTATGTGTTATGCGCTCTTTGTGGTCGTGTTTGCGCTTACTTTGGTAATCTTTTTTATCTGGCGTGTGACGCTGCTCGAACTGCTCACCATGGTCAACGGGCGGAGCTACGCCAATCGTTCGCTCTACATGCTTGGAATGCTGGGCATCGGCGTCACGCTTTTTGGTGTTGTGATGGGTGCTGAACCCTACCTGCGTTTTGGCGTCGAGCGCGGACAACTTATGCGCCGTTTCATCCGCATGGTGCTGCCGCTGGTCGTCATCGGGATGCTCGGGCTGATACTTCAATTTGTCTTGGCATCGTAATCGAAGAATCGTTTGAATACACATACTGATATGCGACCTGATCTCCACATCGTTTGGACCATGAATTGTGAGCCGCCGTCCAGGAAGGGTCCGTCCGCCGGTCCACCAGGGTGGGATTCCAGCGCACGTTCTATCGATGGGTTCTGTAACCGTGTGCAGACCGGCGGTCACGCCATAACACTATTTGTGTCGCCGCGTGTGGCCGACGAACACGGACCGATGTTCGATGAAAGTGCATCGCGTGGCATCGAAGTGGCACTGTACTTGCACCCCAAGTACCTCGAGGTTCCCGGCTATACCAACTACCTTGGGAGATATAGCGAACAGGAGCAGCACGACCTGATCGAGCATGCGACCGAGCATATGTACCATACGCTTGGTGTTCGTCCTCGTTCG
Organism: uncultured Chloroflexia bacterium; assembly: GCA_963782315.1. Classification (GTDB taxonomy): domain Bacteria; phylum Chloroflexota; class Chloroflexia; order Chloroflexales; family Kallotenuaceae; genus JBBSGA01. The sequence continues at coordinate 22,960 of CAWAJS010000034.1, read as the reverse complement.
TTCCGTGGCGGCGACTTCGCGGCGAACGATGCTACCTTTGGGGTGTTGTACGATCTGGGCTATCGCCAGGGGTCGTTATCGAGTCCAGGACGCAATGTCGCGCGTCATACCGCGCAATGGCACAGTGCGGAACCGGACCCTCATTACGTCGATCGTCGTAATCGGCTCGTGCCTGGTGACCTCGGGTTTCTGGAAGTTCCCGTTACAACGGACGCGCAGCAGCCAGGGCCAAGTGGGTTTTCCCCGATCTCTGTATCGAGCTTGGCACGTTCGCCAACTGGCATCGACCGCTGATCGTAGGGCAGTTGGAACGTATGGCGACCACCGAGCGATGCTTTCGTACCTTGTGTGTGTTCACACATAACCGTTACAATTATCATCTCGACGATGATACGCATAGCCAGACAGTAGATGCGCTATTGGAGTATTTTGATAGCCTGAGCGCGGAGTATACGATCATACCAACGACCGTCGTTGGACTGCACGAGCGGTGGCGTGCATGGAAAAAGATGCTTCATGAATCTGGATCGTGAGAATGTCGTCTATGATGGTATAGAACCATCGATAACTGAGGAACCTATGGCAGAACAGCAATTTCCACCTGCACTTTTTTATGGCGTTCGCACCTATGTCGATCCACACGATCGCTTTCGCTTCCGTTATCCCACGGGATGGCACGAGTTTGCCCTGGATGATGACCGTGAAGGAATCCTGTATTCGCCAGAGGCGGAAAATCCGACGACGTTTTTTTCGGCGTGGACGACACGCTTGGAGGAGGCTATCGTCGCCGAAGATTTAGAAGACCTGCGCGACGGCGTAGACGAGGGATTGACGTTGTTGCCAGGGTGCGAGATCGTATCGTCTACCGATCAAGCGATTGAAAATCTTATAAAGTTCGAGCGTGTGTATACCTTTCAGCAAGGGGATAGCACGCGTAAGCGCAAAGTGTGGTTGCTGTATGTGGATCGCTGGCAAATCATGCTGACGTGGCAAGGGGGCTCCTTGGCAGCCTATGACCACTGGTACGCTATGGCGAATTATTCTTTCACAACCTTCACGTTGCCGACGGCGCTGTGGTTCGCGGTCGACCGCAACCTGAGCGGCGTCCAAAATGTTGCGCCTTCACCGTCAGAGTAAGAGATTGGGCTGTCCGAGCATCGCGGGCAGCCCGCTCTTGCCTTCACTCAGGCGATGATACAGCAGGACAGGTGGGCACGACGAGCAGGTCAACGCTAATCATGCCTGCTGCGTGCGACATATTCAACTTTAATCTCGCCGTGTCCCTGTGTTTTATCCTCACATACTCCTGTGGGTTTCTTCCACGACCTCGCATTTCACATGCTCCATAGTCATCCGTTCTAAACGGAATGACTACGCGCAGAACAACGATGGCTGCGACGCTCGCATCCATTATTCGTTCTCCGAATGTGATAATCATTGAACGGTGCCGTAAAGTATTCATATGGCGCGTTCATAGTTGCGTGGTAGAGAGCATAGTAGGGCAGCGCGGCGTCTGCGGTCATCGATGCCCAGCACCGTATCCTCCGCATACCGCTGGCCTTGCCTGTCTATGCTAGCCTATATCAAAGCACTGCGAGCGATGAAAGTGCGTGTTGTGGGAGTTAATCGATGAAATGCTTACAGATCACCGCCCCTGGTGAATCAGTTGTACTCGACGTTCCGGTGCCAGAGCCAGGACCTGGGCAAGTCTTGTTGCGGGTCGATGCGGTAACGACCTGTCCGCAGTGGGATCTACACCTCCACCATAACGAGCCCATGTTTGTTGGGCATACCTTCCACTATCCGTATACGCTTGGGCAACCCGGACACGAAGCGACGGGTGAGATTGCCGCCATCGGCCAAAATGTATCAACGGTAGCAGTTGGCGACCGCGTGAGCGCCTGGAAAGATGCCGGGCACGACAAAGTCGGTTGCTACGCGCAGTATGTCGTACTCGACGCTGAGAACGTAATTGGCGTACCTACTGATCTTCCTGCTCCCGCGACCGCACCCCTGGAACTGGCGATGTGCGTAGGCGCATCATTTGTAATGCTGCGTGAGATGAATGTTGTACGTGGACGGCGATTTGGTGTTATGGGACTTGGACCCGCCGGATTGATCGCTGTGCAAATGGCGCTTGCCGAAGGCGCGAGCGAGGTCTACGGATTCGATTTCGCACCCGCTCGTCGCCAGACAGCGCTCGTCGTCGGTGCGACTGCGGCGTTCGATCCGCGTGACGATCTGGACGAGCAATTTCCTGTCCGTCCCAAAGGATCTGGGATTGAGACTGCGATCGACTGTGTTGGGGCGAAGGCCTCGGTGGAGTACATCATGGATCGGACGGGCGATGTCGTCGCGTTATTCGGTGTTCAACGCGAGCCGTACAGCTTTGACACGCGGCACTGGCACGGTGCCAACGGGGGCTTACGTTTGTGCGGGTACCCTGGTCACAGCCGTGCTGCTGCTGAATACGCCGTCGATTTGCTAGAACGTCGTTTGCTCGATCTCGCTCCGCTTGTCACACACGAATTGCCGCTTGAACGGTATCATGAGGGTGTTCGATTATTGGAACAGCAACAAGCCATCAAGATATGCTTCCGACCGTGGATGGATGCAACCACATAAACCTATCAAAGGATCAAAACGAGCATGAGTGTCTTCGAAGTCGTACAAACAGTTCTTGCGGTGCGTTCCTACAAGGATCAGCCGGTGCCTGATGCCGTGATTGAAAAGATCGTTGAAGCGGCACATGTGAGCGGAAGTTCGATGAATAAACAGCCGTGGCACTTCATTGTTGTGCAGGACCGCGAAATATTGCACCAGATCGGAGAGCGCGCAGCCTATGGCTCATATACCGCAGAAGCACCATTAGCTATTGCGGTCGTGCTTGAAGAGAGCGAGTTTGCTGTGTCAGACGCCAGTCGTGCCATTCAAAATATGGTACTGACGGCCTGGGATGAAGGGGTTGGCTCGAATTGGGTCGGGTTCGGTGGCATGGATGATATCAAGCCGCTGTTAGGTATTCCTGATGACCTCGAATTGCTCGCAATCATTCCGTTTGGCTATCCCACGGCCGAGGTTGGCAAGGGAAAAAAGAAGCGGAAACCATTAGGTGAGGTTGTCCATCGCGAACGGTTCGACCGTCCCTGGAAATAATGTTCGTTGTATAACGAGGGGATGGTATGCCCTGGCGCGATGCCTGGCACCCATCCCCACATGTATCCTGTCCACTTCCGCACTTAGTGGAAACGTGAATCCGTAGACCACATATCCGGATTTGGTCCGAGATACTGTTTCACGCCGACGGTCGCGGCATCGAGCTGTTCAACCACGAAATTCGGCAGTGTAACAGTTGCCGCTGCTGCGTTGTCTTCGATCTGATCAGGTGTTCGTGCGCCCGCCAGTACCGAAGTCACGGCCAGGTTGTCGTAGCAGCCATGCTAGTGCCACTCTGAGCCATAGGAACGCCGATCGATTCGCTGATACGCTGGATCTGATCGATGGCTTCGAACGTTTCCGTTTCACAGCCTGGGTCTGTATGGCGAACTTGTGGATGCGTCGGCCCGAAGTGGCGCGTGCGGGCGCGACCATCTGGGACGTCACTCGCATGTTTAAATTTGCCCGTGAGCAAGCCCTGCATCAGGGGGCTATAACACAGAACCCCGATGTTGTTTTCGACGCTTTGGTGCACGATGTCATACTCAATTGCCCGCCACAGCAAGCTGTAGGGAAGCTGATTGGTCGCAATCGGACCGATTTTCAGCAGATCACCCATGTCGCCGGTGCCGAAGTTACATACGCCGACCGCGCGAATCTTGCCTTCACTTTTGAGTACGTCGAGCTCCCCCATCGTTTCTGCCAGCGGTATTTCACGATTCGGCCAGTGAATCTGGTACAGATCGATGTAATCGGTCTGAAGGCGGTCGAGGCTACGCTCGCATGCTGCGCGAAGGTCGGCAGGGGCGAGGTTCGCGCCACTTACTTTGGATGCGATAACTGCATTGTCGCGTTGTCCTGCCAACGCTTTCCCCAGCAGCGTTTCGGAATAGCCATTGCCGTAGGCTTCGGCAGTGTCGAAGAAATTGATGCCGTGCTCTAATGCCGCCTGAATTGTCGCTAGCGATTGCGATTCTTCTTGTGTTCCCCAGGTCGCGTCGCCGACGATGGCCCAACAGCCCATCGCGATCACCGATACATCGATGTCAGTCCCATTTAGCTTGCGGTACTCCATTGGTCCTCCTCGAACATGCGCCAGGTTCATCGACCAACGGCGTTGTATCGTATTGTGAATACGATTGTAGTATGGCTGATGCCTGTATGCAATCGACACGGACAACCGAAGCATGATGAGACATGCGCATCATGTCTCATCATGCTTCCCCTACTATCGGGGTAAACGAGATCATCGCGCGTACGAGAACTGTCGGGATATCTGCTTTCTGTGCTATCCATATAGAGCATATTCAAAGGTTTGTTTATGAATGGTATTGGCGCTCTGACTACTCAGGGTACCAGCGCGCCAAGCAGAACATTATCAATTCCGCCTACGTCATAACCCGCGGTGTATTCACCTCGTATACGGATTCGTGTAAGTGATTCCAGCACAGCCTGCATTTCGTCGTGCGTCGGTGCTTGACCCGTCGCGCGATTAATCCATCCTGCATGTTCCTCAAGACGAATCGAAAAAGTAGTCCATTCGATGTCAGGATGATATTCAAGATTGTAGTCAAGCCATATATTGTTGCCCACAAGAATTACATCTGGAAATTGTATCTGTCGTTTAGTAGATGACTGCTTCATCGAGAAGCACAGCGAACGACCGTAGGCGGCCGACACATTACCAAGAAATTGTGGAGGAGCATTCCAGTACCATACGAGCGAATCGACATCATCTGTTGCAGAAAGATAGCCGCCCGGGTATCCACCCGTCGCGTGATAATCTGGTGTTGGAAGCCCGTGTTGCGCGTCGTAGCGCACAGTCCATCCCTCGGTTCCTCCGTCAAACGTACTTGTAACAATCGGTTTCATATCAAGCATTTGCTGGTTGTGCAGAATCGATCCCAGCAACCCGAGTGTTACTTTGAAATCGTTGCTGAACTCAGGATGCCATTCAAACCGCGCACGTTCGAACCATTGTGTGAGAATAAGTTTACCTGTCTGGTCGGGTTCAAGCCGGGCCGACGTTAACGGTAACCCAAAGAGTGCAAGGCTCCGTGAAGCAGGAGCGAGGCGAACATCTGGAATACCATTTGTTTTCCAGTAGGTCATGAAACCAAGTCCTTTTTCCTGATCACAAACGTTGTGCCCAGTTTCCTCGAACCACATGCATCCCATCACGGGACCCTCATCTCGTGCCAACGCCGTGACATCGATTCCCTGTAGATGTAGGACTTCGGCACCAATACGGCCAAGTTGCACATCATATGGGGGCACATTTTCATCGTGGATTTCGAGACGAGCACGCTCGAACCACTGTATAGGTCGTGAAATATGGCTACTTTCATCCCGCTCGACGGCTTGGGGAAGTATTGGAAAGCCAAAATTTGCAAGACCATTACTCTGCTCCCAATAGCTACGAAATCGACTACGAATACAATCTTCTACTTCACGAAAACACCGTTCATCTGGCGCTGCATCTGTCCGATGTGGTGCTAATGTGCTCAAGCACATCAAAAGAGCGACGAAAACGACGATAATGTTTGATGTACTTTTCATTTTGCTCTCCGCTCATACGATATGAAGGTATAATCACGTCACTGTCCACGGTATACATCGTGCTCAACATAAATGTGGGAGTTGTGTAATGGCAAATATCACATGTCCGCAGTGTGGCTTTGTACAATCAATGGAAACCGAGCTACCAGCAGGTCGTTCCACTGGACTGCTGCTTATAATCGGCTGGAGTCTTACTGTCACCGCCCTCGTTTTACTAGGATTTGCTGCAGCCACACACTACACTGAAGGTGCCCGCCGCATAGGCTTTCTGATTGGGCTTATTGCGCTCGAACTCGGTGTCATTTACTATGTTGGCTCCCACGTTGTTCGTCGTTTAACTCGCCAGCAGCCTGATCGAGACGTTATGAGTCTTTGCACGATTTGCGGTCGTCCGCTTTCTGACACCACCGCAACCGCAAGAACGGCGTCGCCATCCACCGAGCGCTAGTCCTGACCGCCATCATTTAAACTGTCCACTGCATCTTCATACAGTGACTCCCATAAGAGAAATCCAACGTTTTAGTTCGTCGTAGGGTTGACAATGCCTTTGACAACGTTGCGAATTCTTTCTCTGGTCTACCAGAGAAAGAGGGAAATGACATATCGAAACATTTCAAGCCCATAGATGAATGTACAGTTTTGCGGCCACGCAGCTGATTGGTACGGCATCGTACACGAAAGGCACCATGTATTTACGCGTATATTGAAAAGTAAATATTGCCCAGGTTGAACGTTATATAAAACGTGTGAAATGATCGGTGACTTAGATTGTATGTTGGCTTCATGAGCTTGCGGCGTTCTGTTAAAATCTAACACTTGATCTGTCAAACCGCTTACAAAAGCAAGATGTGTTTCTCATAATGCTCGGAAGGTGGTCTGCTGCTTTTGAGCGCTAGGGAATCCCTATCTCGATATATTCTTGAAATAATCCGGAGCCGATGATGCAGTTGGGAAGCGTGCATATACAGGCGATGTGTTACCAGTACGGTACATGTGAGCTTAGGTTTGGCTAACCGACATACGGTAATACGTGCGATCGACAGCGTTGGCAAAATAATGTAAGTGTTGATGGTGCGTAAATCAGTGAAACGCTCAAGCGATGGGATGCTCGAAACGCGGCAACGCCTAGACACCCGCTCGGCGCGAAATCGTTGTAACTGACGTGTTGTGCTGGTAACAGAGGATACTTGGCGGCGATCTGCTTGCCCGCTATAGCGCCATGGAGAGATTGTTGGCAAAGTACAATGGAGAGGATGGACATGCTATGCTCGTCCATCCTCGATGTTTATCGCTCGTCGATGATAGTGAGCCATACATTTACCATAACGATTGTGCTGGCAAGTAAGCGTGGCGATTATACCCGTGTTGATGGATCGGTATCGCGATCCTCATCGAGATGCGTAAAGGCGAGTACATCGTCCATCACGCTCAGATCGTCGGCGTATAACACCATACGGTCGAACTCGAAGCGCGGAGCTCCAGCGCTGCTCATCGACGGGGAGGATGCTTTGCATCGCCAGCCTGCGAAGCGCGAAATCGTGTGACCGATTCGTGAATCGTGGGGACGAGCAATATTCCTGAGCCTGCCAGGTCGAGCAAGGTCTGAGCGCGTTGTTGGTCATCGGACGCCCAACTATCCCAATGTGTTTCCACATAGTCCAGCGCTACTTTGAGTTGCGCCTGCGCCGCACGTCCTTCCGCAGTCAACTCTATCGACGAAGTAGGGATGATGCCTAAGCGTTTGCCTTCTTGTTGTTTGTAAAGCTTGTGGTCGAGCAGCACCAGACAGCACATCGTCCTCGACCCATTGTGCTAGTGTACCGCCGTGGGCGTCGCGTAGGGAGCGGGCAAGTTCCTGGATCGTCACCAGACCTTCGCGTGCAGTCGCCGTGGCGAACGCTTCGGTGATAGAATGCAACGATCCTTCCAGGTCGTCGGGAACGGCGCGGCCTTTCCCGAATGCGGCGGTATGCACTGTTTGCATTCCTTCACCACTTTGCAGCGTTGTTGGCATGAGAAGACCCAAGCCGACGAGTTCGCGTACCGCGATCCTTAGAATATCGCTGGGATCGTGGTCGGGTCCCTTGAGGAGAAGTTGTAAAGCGGCAGCCGATAAGTGAAGATGCCCCGGTTGCCAATCTCGAAACGATGTCGTCATCGAATACTCCTTGCTAACGACCGAATGACCATGTGTCATCCGTCCATCGAGCGATGACGCGCATTGCGTCAACCAATGCTTCACGTGTACGAGCAACCTGTAGGCCACCCAAAAGATATGAGAGAGTTTGACCACTATCCCACGGAAAACAAACGTATGACACGACACACACTGAAACAGATTTCGCCACATGTCCGTTGGTTTACGCCGGATAGCTACGACCGATCGTCCCGTGTTGGGCGTGATCACTGGGTCACAAGGGTCGCTGATTGTCGACGCCGGAAACTCGCAGCGACCACATCACTGCATTACTCCAGGCGATGGACGAAGCGGGAATCGCGCCACCACGTTTCGCTGCGCTTACGCATTGGCATTGGGACCATGTGTTCGGGACGGCCGAACTGGACGTGCCGACCTTTGCGTACATTGAAACCGGGCGCGTGCTTGCCGAGATGGCAACACTGGATTGGAGCGACGCCGCGCTCGACCAGCGGGTAGCCGATGGCACCGAAATTACGTTTTGCAGCGAAATGATTAAGGCTGAATTGCCGGACCGCTCTGGACTGGTCATCAGGCCGCCAGATATATTGTTCGAACAGAGCGTGACGATCAATTTGGGTGGCGTGCGTTGTCAGTTACTGCATGTGGGCGGCGATCATGCATCCGACGCGGTAGTGGTATACGTGCCTGAAGAGCGTGTCATGTTCCTTGGCGACTGTTTTTATTGCGATATCTACTCTCCATCACGACGATACACCATGGAGAAGTTGGTGCCGTTGACGGAAATGTTGCTGGGACTGGATGTGGACTATTATATTGCGGGACATGATATCGAACCGATCAGCCGCAAGAAGATGGAGGAAGATGTGCGTATGCTGCTAACCATCGGCCGTGCCGTGCAGCAACATGGCGAGCGGGCAGCGGTGCTGGCGGCATTACCTGTTCTGCTGGGCGAGCCAATAAATGAGGACATTGTTGAGTACGTCGATTATTTCCTGGCAGGGCGGAAGTGACGAAAGGACCGTGGCGGATACCAGCCACGGTCCTTTCGTTATGCACGGTTATCCATCAGTGCGCTATTTCGCTCTGGATTTTACCTTCCTTGTTGTGCAGCGCCAGCCGCTCCAGGATTGTTGCGCTGGCTTCGTTCAGGCCAATAACATCGACAGTGCGACCCAAACGCCGCCCTTTCAGAACCACTTTATCGATCGCTCCGACCGATGAGCTATCCCACAGATGTGCATGCGTCAGGTCGATAACCATATGCTCGACCGGCTTCTCCCAGTTGAAAGCACGGAGAAAGTCGTCGGTCGAAACGAAGAACAGTTGACCGTGGACAGCATAGGTGTCGGTTCGTCCGTCGGAACTGGTCGCGTTCGTGATGTGTATGGTGTTCGCGAGGTGTCGCACAAAGAAGATCGCGCTTAGGACGATACCGATTGCGACGCCAATGGAAAGGTCATGTGTCTGGACGACCGCAGCGACGGTGGCAACCATTACGACTGTTTCACTACGAGGCGTGAATCGCACGTTTTTAAGCGCAGCCCAGTCGAACGTGCCAATCGATACCATAAACATCACCGCAACCAACGCGCCCATCGGAATCAAGCGCAAGAGGTCGTTCGCGACGAGCATCAGAATCAGGAGATAGACACCCGCGCACAGCGTCGAAAGCCGTCCACGTCCTCCCGATTTGACGTTGATTACCGACTGTCCGATCATCGCACAGCCAGCCATACCACCGAACACGCCTGCTACCAGGTTGGAAATGCCCTGGCCGACGGCTTCCTGATTCTTGTCACTCGGTGTATCAGTCAGGTCGTCGAGTAATGTTGCGGTAAGCAACGATTCGAGTAAGCCCACCATGGCCAGCGGCAAGGCGTAGGGCGTAATGATGCGGAGGGTTTCTAGCGTCAAAGGCACGCTAGGGAGCGCAAACAGCGGGAATGCCGTTGGCAATTCCCCCAGGTCCCCAACCGTACGCACATCAAGCTTGAACACAATCGACACGATCGTCATAAACACAATGGCGATCAGTGGTGAAGGCACTGCCCTGGTCAGCCGCGGAACACCGTATATGATCGCGAGGCTTGCGGCAACCATCGCGTACATCTGCCATGATGCTCCGTTGAAATGGACCAGTTGTGCCATGAAAATCAGGATCGCGAGCGCATTGACGAATCCGATCATGACCGGACGTGGCACGAACTTGAGCATCCGCCCCAATTTGATGATGCCGAACCCGATCTGAAAGACGCCCGTCAGCAGCGTCGCTGCAAAGAGGTATTGCAGGCCATGGTCGCGCACCAGCGTCACCATCAATAATGCCATCGCGCCCGTCGCCGCCGAGATCATCGCCGGACGCCCACCCACGAATGCCGAAACAATCGCGATACAAAACGAGGCATATAATCCAACTTTTGGATCGACGCCAGCGATGATCGAAAAGGCGATTGCCTCTGGGATGAGCGCGAGCGCAACTACCAGTCCAGCGAGCATATCGTTTCGAATATTGAAAAACCACTGGTCTTTCCAAGCTTGACCCATACGTCAGAATCTCCATGCAAACAAAAAGCGCACCCACATCGGCGTGCGCGAACCGTTGGGTGGAGTATAACACCCAGAAAGCCTGATGTGTCGAATGCGCGACATTCGAAAGGGGATCAAAAGCCAGAGGTCAATTCTGGAAGGAGAAGATGCTTACGCCGACGATTGCCCGTCACCCGTCATGGATACGGATGAGGATCGAGCGAAAAATGAAAGGCGTCGGGACATTCCATAAATCGCTTTCGGTTAGTGTATTGTGAGGAACGGCCATACTCGACCGCCCAGCAAATGAAATCACACATCCTCGATCCAGTCAGAGGATGTGTGATGCAGTGTGTATTAAATCTGTTTGTAATACTCTTTCAAATGTTGGATGAAAGTTTCGTCGATGCTCGCTACATCGGTGAACTCTGGAGCCTCCTTTATCACGTCGCGGGAAAGTGGAACAACAACATCACGATCTTCCCAAGAGATGCTTGTGATCCAGGATGGCGCGATTAGCACTTGCTTTCCCGGCCACCAATTGCGGGTGTCTACTGTCACGTACTCGATGCGCCACGAACGCGGTTCGATCAAGAAGTCTTCGACATGTCCAATGTGACCATCAGTGGACTGGATGTTGTAGCCAGTGACCTCAGCGACGCTGCGGAGATGTGGATCCGCCCGCTGTTCTGCCTCGGTATCTTTCGTATCGGTCTCCGCGGGTGTTGGCACGGGCTCTATCGGGCTAAGGAGCGCGTCAGGGTATAAACCCGGTCCCCACAGCCCAGCACCGCCCCAGTAGAATGGATAGCCGTAATAGGCATAGTAGGGAGCTTCGTGCTGACGCGATACTGGTGGGTCGCTCGTGATGTCGGGGCTATTCTTCACCTGCTCGCATGTCAGGTTCACATCGATGCGTTGGCCGGTCCATTCAACTCCTCGAACCGAAATGGGAGAGATCAGGACCTCATGACCCGATATCCATCCTTCTGGAGCGACCACGAGATAGCGGATGGTCCACGTCTCGTTGTCGAAAAGTAAGTCGGTAACAGTACCGATATCACCGTCCTTAGCATGTATCTTGAACGTCCGCAGCGTGCTTAGTTGGCGTAACATCATCGCTCCTTTTCACCTTAGGCCTATATGTACGAGAACCGTATTCATACCCATGATCGTGTGTATGAATACCTGTGTAGCATTCGGTGGGCCTGTGACGTTAACCTAGCGTACTTGCCCAGGGCTCCGTCAATGTCCGAGCCAGAGCACGATTTCCCAAGAGCCTGTCTATCGTTCGGAAGCATCCTTCACGGTGCTTCAGGCGACAGATTTCACGACGTTGACGCAACCCTGCGTTCCTGCCAATTAAGTCAGGACATCAAAAACATCTCGCGATAGGATGTTGGGGTCGATGTCAGATTGATTCATTGTCAGCGTCAGGAGCATGCCCGTTGATGGCACGCGCCAAAGCACTGCGCGTGACCCTGCAATGCCCCCGATGTGTCCTTGGACCACGCTGATAGCGTCGGGTCGGCGGTTGCCGGTAATGTCGGGTCCGACCGCAAGCTGTGCACCCATCATGCCCAGGCCGTATTCGAGTTCGGGCATGTCATAGGCTCCGCCTGTGGGTGTAAGGGTCGTCATCGCGTTGAACATCTCAGGCTCAAGCAACCTACCAGACCAGAGAGCGTTCGCGAATACCCGCAGGTCGTCGGCGGTCGAGATCAAATTACCAGTCCCCCACACGAACGTCATCGAAAGGTTCGAACGGTCCGAGAAATCAATATACCCCTGGGCAACACGAGTTGGCGTTTCTTCGTCAGGCGCGAAGTACGTGTGCGTCATTTGCAGTGGATCGATGATGCGACCTCGCATTTCTTGACCCAGCGAGCGTCCAGTTACTTTCTCGATCATCATGCCCAGGATTACATAGTTGGTGCTAGCATATTTCCAGCCGCCTTCGGTGCCGGGGCGAAAGGCTGCCCCGAAGTCGTCAACCATGCCAACAAGTTCCTCAGGGGTCCAGGTGCGATCAGGGTTACGATACGCTTGCACAAAAAAGCGTAAGTCTTCGAGATAATCAAACAATCCGGTGCGATGGCCTAGCAGATGTCGAACGGTCGTCGATTGATCGAAAGCGATAATACCAGGAAGATATGTTCCGATGGGATCGTCAAGACCTATCAACCCTTCCTGTACGAGTTGAAGTACCACAATCGCCGTAAACATCTTCGTGATACTACCAACATGGATCAGCGTGTCTGGCTGCATTTTCAATCCGCGGCGCCGGTCAGCGATACCACTTGAGCCGGTCCATGGCTCGTAGCCAGGGAGGGCGACCGAGATGGTGACGCCTGGGATTGTGCCATCGGCGACACTTTCATCGAGCAAGCTTTGCAGTTCAGCCGCCAGTTCTTGGTCGAACGGCTGGGGTGGTCCTACAGTTGGTGTAGGCAACGTCGTTGCGGTTGGCGTAGGAACTTCGGTCGGGAGTACGGGTGTAACGTCTTCGGGCGGCACGGCGGCGAGTAGTATGCCATCGGTTACGGTTGGCGATGGCGCGGCCTGAACCACAAGGCGGCTTGTTGCCGTTGGCACTATCTGTGTTGTCTGCGGCGCGACGACTGCGGGCATCACGTCTGCGGCTACGACGACCTGGGCTACCTCGTTCCGGTCGGTGAATCTAGGAGCGCTTGCGACGATGGTGCGACCCCGTAATTTGGGTACGCCTAAACCAACCACCATAAGCAATGGAATCACGATCAGGAGCCAGCGAATCGGGTTGCCGCTCGTAAGGGGGGTCGGTAGTTGCTTGCTCCGCGCCTGGCGCCACAGGCGACCGATCGCGCCGCGGCGGGCAGGAATTTCGATATAACGATAAGAGAGTTCGACCAATACGCCAACGATTGCCAACCGCAGGACTAGCAGTACTGGACCGTCGAGTTGCACATCCAGATAGGGACGGGTGACCATGAACACAGGCCAATGCCATAGGTAGAGGCCATATGATCGCAATCCGATCCAGCGCAGTGGAGCCAGGCCAAGAATAAAGGGAACGATGCGTGCCGCTGGGTGGAGGATCGTGCCGATGAGGATGCCTGTCAGCGCGGTGATAAGCGCAAAACCACCATGATAGAGGAGAGGGTTGAGTTCGGACATCCAGACGAAACAAACGAGGAGTCCGCTCAATGCCAGGAGCCCTGCGGTGTCCGCCATGATGCCAGCACGGCGATTCGTTGGCAACTGGATCGTGCTGGGGTTCCACAAAAACGCCAAGGCAGCACCAAACAGAACGCCGGCAGCGCGTGTGTCTGTGCCATAGTATATGCGTGACGGATCAGCACCGGGACGATAAAGTACGGCCATGAGAATCGCACTACCCAGCGCCAGACCAAACGTCAGGATAAGCATGCCACGCACCCGCAAGATGCGCATCCCAGCCGCAAAGACCAGGGGCCAAACCAAATAGAATTGCTCTTCGACCGCTAATGACCACAGATGCTGGAGCAATGGAGGCCGTGCCATCGGCTCAAAGTAGGATTGTCCGCTCCAGATCAGATGCCAGTTCATGAAGTAAAAGATAGCAGCCGGAAGGTCGCTCCCAACCTTGGAGAGTTCGCTCCCGCCGACCCCGATTGCGATCACTATTGTCCCCAACATCATAGCGAAAAGTGGCGGAAGTAAGCGCCGAGCACGCCGTTGCCAGAATCGCATGATGTCGATCGCGCCGTTCGAATGCCATTCGGTGAGTAAGAGTGCTGTTATCAGGAAGCCGCTGATGACAAAGAAGGTTTCGACACCACCGAACCCACCCCATACAGGTAATTGAGCATGGTAGAGCATAACGGCGATAACAGCGATCGCACGTAGTCCATCGATGCCTGGAATGTAGGACAGGCGCGCATCATCGCGTGCTCCTTGGTCGGATGTTGGTTGAAAGCTCATTTCGACCGATCAAGAGGCGGGTCTGCAGGGCAGAAACCACGCGGATACCACAACTCGCATGACAAAACCCCACCCATGCACCGTGTGACAACCATTATCACTGCGGCGCTGTGACCGGATTTTTCTAGGAACAGTACTATACCCTAATATATTGTACGTAAGACTAAGTAATTTGATCATCCAGCCATGTTCTAAGGATCGCCTCAGCTTCAGCCTGAGGTGGATGGGTATTTGCAGGTTATGTAGCATCGTTATGCACATGTTCATAGTTGGCACTCATGTTTGGAAGTACTGATGATTTCCTGATAAAACCTTCACAATGTCTCAAAAGGGTATACACTTTTTTGTTATTTTCACTATACTATAAGCAGGTCGGGCAGGATCAAACCACCGGAACCGCTACACACATAACATCAGTATACGCTGCGTCTTGTGTGTCATAGTGTTTATCCCCTGTTATCGAAGGGGATGGCATTGCTATTGCTCCCATGGAGCGATCACTGAGAAAGTTGTTTCGCTGGGTAGACAGGCTCGATAGAGGTTAATCGACCAGCACAAGGATGGTTCAAGTATGAAACACGTTCAACTCCTGCTGTTCACGCTGCTGTTCGGATTCGCCGTCAGCCAGGCAGTGCCGGTATCGGCAGCAGCCGATGCCTTCCAAACGGATGCGTTTGCAACGACGACGACAGATCTCAATCTTCGCGCCGGTCCCGGCACTGGCAACGCCATACGCCGAGGCATTCCTGCCGGTGCGTATGTCATCGTGGAGAGCGGTCCATATAATGGTGTATGGTACGAGGTCAGCTTTGCTGGAACCACCGGTTACGTCCATGGTGGCTATTTGACCCAACGTGCTGTCGCTTCCCGTCTTTCGGATGCTGTCGCGACTCGGGCACTCAACATCCGTACGGGACCGGGGACAACCTACCCGATAGCGGGTGTAATTACAACTGGAATGCGCGTGACGATCAACCCCAAGCCACTTGACGGCGGCTGGCGTTTGGTAACCGCTAATGGCGTGAGCGGCTACGTGCTGAGCGATTCATTCAACCGCACACTTGGGAACGGTGGTGCGAAGCGCATCGTCGTTGATCTGTCTGACCAGTGGTTGTATGTCTACGAAGGTGGTGAACTGGTGATGACGTCGCCAGTGTCGACCGGACGTGATGACTTCAACACACCGATTGGGACGCACCAAATCATCTGGAAGGCTGCCTTGCGGACCATGAAAGGCACATCAAACGGCGAAACCTGGGAAGTGCCGAATGTGCCACATGCGATGTACCTGACGGGAACTGGCGTGGCTCTCCACGGCACGTACTGGCACAAAGGCTTCGGCAGCGGTGTACGCCTCAGCCATGGTTGTGTCAACCTTCCAATGGATGTTGCCGCTGTGCTATATGACTGGACGAGCATCGGAACCGCCGTGGTGGTTCAAGAGTAATCATCATCTACGCCCCTACATCACACGCTTACCAGGCGCGATTTCGATAATCGCGCCAGGTTATTTTAATGCAATCGATATTCTATAATATTGGTATCATGGCGAAGTGGTGTGTCGCGCTGCGACGATTGCAAGTGTAATGTACACATGGTCGGCGCTCTACGTGGGGTTGTTAGCTGTCGTCGATGAGGACGCTCCACGAGCAAAAGTGGTCGATCTTGGTGGGCTATGGTGGCGACATTTCAGGTCGATACTGCTGATATTGCCGTGCGCTATTGATGAACAGACAGGGGATGAAGATTTCTGCAGGGGGGGCGATCCGACGTACCACACGATGTGATATGAATGATGCCATCGGCAAAAGAGGGCGTATGCGCACGATACTGGTATTGATGATCAGTGTGGCGTTGGTGGCGTGTGGGGCGTCAGGGCAAAGTGCTGCTTCCAAAACGACTGATACGCGTAGTTCGACCTTCGCCACCCACGGCGAAAAGATTGCATTTCTCGAACGTTACCTCACGCTTCATTCGCCAGTACAGGCGACTGAATTTCATGTCATCTTCCATGACAACAGTGGTGGTCTCATTGCTGGACCGTCCGATTGGGATATTCAAGCCGTGATGCGTGTGGCACCCGACGATATTGCTTCATGGACCGATGGGATGCAACGAGTGGAGGCATCAGCGGTCGACCTCGCCTGGGCGAACGCGCTTTTACGACAATCAGGCTGGCTGAGTAGTTCCCCACCCCTCGTCTACGAACGCTCCGGTTCCCTGGTCGCCGTCTTTGAAGCAGATGGTATCATCGCGAAACGTTCCTGGACCACTTAATAAAGAGGTGGTTATGAGAAAAACCTTTGTCGAAGTTGCAGATGGTTTCTTCATCACGCAAAGTACGTTTGAAGCGACAAACAGCGGCATCATGTTGAACGGCAAACATGCTGCTTTGATCGATCCAGCCGTAACACCGAATGAAATAATGGAGATTGCCCAATTCGTTCATGAACGGGGAGCGAAGGCCGAAACAATCTTCGTGACGCATAGCCATTGGGACCATATTCTTGGGCCAGCGTATTTTCCCGATGCACACGTCATCGCCCATCACCTCTACGCTGAAACAGTTGCAATCGAAGAGCGAGGCATGCGCGAGTTTTTGGCTGCGTGGGAACGTGATGCAGGCATCGTACGGGAAACGCTCTTCAGTATTCCACAACCCGCCGAGGTTATCGAGGAGCATGAGGCGTTCTTCCGCATCGGCGACCAACGCGTTATGACACTCCATACCCCTGGCCACCATCGCGACCTCGTCGTGCTATACGGTTACGACGGGGTACTATGGGCATCCGACATGCTGAGCGACCTAGAAATCCCATCCGTCGAGCACAATGTTGCCGCATATCGTGCATCACTTGAAGAGGTGACACGGATGCAAAACGTTCGTGTACTCATTCCCGGGCATGGTGCCTGGACAAAGGATCAGAGCGAAATACGCGAGCGAATTGAGCGCGACCGAGCGTACTTACGAACATTGGAAGAAATGGTCTGGGCAAGTCTTACAGAAGGACTAACGGTCGAACAAACGGTTAAGGTCTGCGCGACGATCCCGATCATTAACCCGGCCTTCAACGGCCAGGCGCATCGGGACAACGTCGAGTTGGCTTGGCTCGAGTTCGGGGGAATGGGTGACGCTGCCAAAATTGGTTGGAACAAATATTACCCGTCCAGGTAGCTGAGTTCTGAATCGATCTATCGAAATCAGCACACCCTTCAGGATGAGCAGATATCGGTCAGTCATCAACGCTTGGCGTTCAAAAAGAGGGCATAGATCATGGCAATTCGTGCGGTTGTCTTCGACATCGGTGATGTGCTGGAGCCCAACCCCCGCACCGGCTGGGCTGAAAGTGGGAGGGTACTCCTACAGCTTTCTCCTGGTGAATTTGGAGTGCGGGTTGGTCCTGCTGTGCATGCAGGTAGCATTGGTACGATTATGCTCGCCGATTACGAGCGGCAAGTGGGCGAACTACTTGAAATCGACGCGGCGCAGGTCGATGCGCTCATGATCGATGCGTGGCAGGAGTACGTAGGCACACTCAACCAGGAGATCGCTGCGTACTTTGCCAGCCTGCGCCCACGCTATCGCACCGCGATTCTTAGCAACAGCTTTGTCGGGGCGCGGGAACGCGAGGACGAACTGTATATGTTCGCGGACATGTGCGACATGGTGATTTACTCGCACGAAGAAGGTGTGATGAAGCCTGAGCGACGAATCTATGAGATTCTGGTCGAGCGTTTGGGCGTCGCCCCACACGAAATCGTCTTTCTGGACGACCGTGAGGAAAACATAGCTGCTGCACGCGATTTTGGCATTCAAGCTGTTGTGTTCCACGACACCGACCAAGCCATTGCTGACGTTGAAGCGATCCTACACGCCAACGTCAGCAATACCTAGGGGCAGTTACGGTTGTGTGCTGCTAAGCGGTGCGAATCCGCAGTAATCCATCACGAACTCGCTGAACAATGCGTTCGACCAGGCAAACCATGAGCGCGTGAATTGCGTGGGGTCGTCGGCCAGAAAACCTTCGTGCATCAGGTACGTTCCGGCATGGGTGCGCTCGAATATGTCGAGCAGTCGCTCGCGCTCATCGGCGTCGCCACTCGTTAGTCCCTGCATCGATAGGGCGATATGCCAGATGTAACGATTCGGCGTGTGGGGACTTCCGATGCCTTCGGCGACCGTGCCACTGTAAAAGTAGGGGTTGTTGTGACTCAGCACAAAGCGGCGCGTGTTCTGGTACACCCGATCGTTAGCGGAACAGTATCCGATGTAAGGCAATGATAATAGGCTCGGCACGTTCGCATCATCCATCAGGTTATAATTCCCCATTCCATCGGTTTCATACGCATAGATCGTGCCGAACTGCGGATGCTCCACCTTCGCGTATTGCTGGATTCCGTTGTCGATCTCGTCTGCAAGGGTCTGTGCGGCTTCTGCGAGGTCGCTATTGTCGTACACATCCGTCGCGATAGTACGCAGGCGGCGCAAAGCGACGACGGCAAAACAGTTTGATGGCACCAGATAACTGTATAGACACGCATCGTCGGATGGGCGAAAGCCACTCCAGGTCATGCCGGTATAGGCGATTGGGCTACCCTTGCCTCCATGGCTGAGTGTATCGGTCGGCGAGCCCCCTACACGTTGGAACGTGTAGGGCGATTCATCATGGTTCTGCTCGGTGCGCCATGTACGGATGATTGCCCAGGCGGCCTCGGCAAATGTTTCGTCGAAGTGGCTGCTGTCGCCAGTGACTTTCCAAAGTTGGTACGCCAGCACCAGTGGAGCGCACAACGAATCGACCTCGTACTTGCGCTCCCATAACCAATTGGTCATCGTGGTGATGTCCTCGTCCCACCGCCGTCCGTTCGCGGCCTCGTTGAAGGCATTGGCGTACGGGTCGTGGAGGATATACGACACCTGACGGGCGATCACGCCGCGCATCATTGTGGCGATGCCCGCATCCTGCGCCGCTAGGGGCAGGTAGGCGTGAACCTGCGCCGCTGAATCGCGTAACCACATCGCCTCGATGTCACCAGTGATCACAAATGTGGTGCCATCGGGCATCGGGCGCAAGGTCGTTTCGTAGGTATTGGGATAGGCTTGCGCGAATATACGTGCGATTTCAGGGCGTTGGGGAAGGGCATTACTCACCCGATCGATCATCTGCTGGATCGATGCTGGGCGAAGGTCTGGTTTGGTCATGGTATATATCCTTTAACAATCGTTCCGCATGATACACGATGCTTACAGTGCGAATCATCGTTGCTGTTCCTGTGCGGCGTTCTGTCAGCTCCCAAGTAGAATCTTAGCGTAGCGCGAGGAGTTTCTGGGTGTGCGAGGGAAACAAATCCGTGATTTGGACCTCGCAATAACTCCCATGTGATCGACATTTTGCTTATTATCGCCTTATTGGATCCCTGAGATCTCGGGCGAATACGCGTCAGGCTTAAGTAGAAGCCTGCGAACCGATTCATTCGGCTTCATTCGACGAAGAAACACAGCGAACCAAAAGACGTCGGTGTGTTTGGACACAGCACCTGAAGGAGAACGGCAGATGATCGATAAACACCACGCGGAACACTATTCCTGGGGCGCAGCGTGTGATGGATGGCATCTCGTTCGGGGGGCGGACTTGAGCGTAATCGAGGAGCGCATGCCATCGCATACCAGTGAAATACGTCACGCGCATGCACGAGCACGGCAGTTCTTCTGGATCATTAGCGGTGTGGCTACCATTGAACTTGAGGGTGTAACACATTCACTTGGAGCCGAGGCAGGGCATTGAGGTTCCACCAGGCGCAGCACACCAGATGCGAAACGAAGGCGACCAAACACTAGAGTTCCTGGTCATCTCAACACCACCATCTCATGGCGATCGTCTTTCCGTGTTGCCCCTGAACGTCGTCTGATACGATATTCCCCCGTATTCATGACCCATACGGTACATCCTTGCTACTATGCAGGAAGTTTCAATGTGCTATGCTGAGTATGACGAATACCCGCGATTCCGCTGAACTATCGAAGCGGGTGCGCGGTTGCATAGAAGGAACGCTTATGAGTGCAACACCAGATAAAAATAGTCCTCGCTCGGATTCACGAGGCTTTGATCGCCGACTGATTTTCTTGATAGGCGGGGCGCTGCTTCTCATCGTTGCCGGACTTATCGCTGTTCCGCTGGCATCGCAACGCACACCTACGCTGGCAGCCGAAACTACGCCTGAGGGTGTCGTCCAGCGATTCTATCAGGCACTCTATGCCAAGAACTACAGCACAGCATATGACTATATTGCATCTGAAACTCAACAGAAGGTCACGCTCGGTGAGATGCAACAAAGCCTCTCTTATACCGTCGACAACAGCCAGTTTCGCACTGGTGATGTATCCGTCGACGGTGATACCGCGACTGTCGTCGCCAAGCTGACGTCGTATGGTGGTGGCTCGTTGTTCGGGTCCAGCCAATATACCAATGAGCAGACCGTGCTATTGAGGCGCGAAGGCGATGGCTGGAAGATTGTCTCCGGTTTTGGCGTATATATACAACCGTAACCATGACCAGGTTGGCAATGGATTACTTACGCGCCATGTAATGGAGTATGAATGACAACTTCGACTGTACGCCGCCTTTATTTTTATATCGCGGCTTTCATCGGCGTCCAACTGCTAATCACCGGAGCGCGGATTCTCCTGTCTGTGCTGTTGGGGTACCTGTTTCTGACAACTTCGGTTACCTCATCTGATTATCTGCTCGAACTTGTGAGTTCCAGCCTGGCGATGCTGGTGGTAGGGCTTGGCTTATGGGTGATCCACTGGTTGGTCGCACAGCGTGGAATCAAACGCGATGAAGATCGTCGCTCCTCGCTACGTCGCTTATATCTGTATGCTGTGTTAGTAGTTTCAGCACTGGTGATATTGTTCAATCTTGTTGTGTTCTTTGAAAACGTCTTTCAGATTGGAACGTCGCTGTTTAGCGGTGACGCCGCTATCGACCGCTATCGCGAATATCCTGGTGCATGGTGCGATCTTCGGCTACCACTGGCTCGTCGCAGCCAGTGATCGCGCTCTGGTCGAGGTAGATGGCGGTCCTGGCGACCCTTCGCCGCTGGTATTTGGTGATCGTGTCAGCGTTTGGGCTTGGTGGAGCGGCATGGTCGGCAGCGGACCTGCTGTATGGCATCATACAGGTAATCGCCGTCCCTGCCTTTGGCTCTATACGAGGCACGACTGCCACAGCAGTGTCCGGGTTGCTTGCCGGACTGGCGGTCTGGCTGCCAAACTATCGTGTGGGGCCAACGTCTGCTACGCACGCCGGGGCCATTACAAGACAGCGAGGCGCGCTCGACCCTCCGGCAAGTTTACGGTGGCTTGGTGATAGTGGTAAGTTCGGTTGTTACGCTCACCGCTATGGGGGTCTTTTTACAAGAAGTGTTGCTGTCGATAATGGGTAAAACCTCCTGGTCATCGGTATTCGCCGATCATCTGCTGGCTTTATCGACCTTTATCGTTGGGCTGGTTATCTGGCGCTTCCACCAATTACTGCTAGCCGACGAAGCACGTGTTACCGGAACCGCCGCAAGCGTAGCAACCGCTCATCGTATGATCGTCTACCTGACGGCAGCGGTCGGCCTCGCTGCGTTATTCTTTGGTCTGGGTGGTGTGTTGAGTACGCTGCTACGTTGGGGCGTGGAAGGCACCGCACTTGGCGACGCTCAGGATTCACTGGCCGTTATTCCTTGCGCTATCGATTGTCGCGCTGCCAGTGTATACCCTGGCGACCCGCCGCAGCGAACAACTTGCTCTTGGCTCTCCTATTGAGGAGCGTACCCTGGCACGACGAATTTATATCTACATAGCCCTGCTCTTCGGCATCGTCACGATCATCGTTGCCGTCGTGCAGATCATTCGTCTCGCGTTGGGATTGGCGCTTGGCGCTAGCGAGGCTGGGGCACTGGGCGAACTTGGGCGATGGATCGGCTATGCCCTTATCGGTGGTGTGATCGGCTACTACTATTTCACGCTGGTGCGCCGTGCTGGAGAAGCCAACGAGGAAACCATGAGCGTAACGGCCACGCTCATCATGGACGCACCACTGAGTACCATCATCGCTGGACGCGTACAACGCGATCTTGTCGTCGGTGGACTTGCGTGTGGTTTCGCCCGACGATATAGCGGTAATTACCCAAGCATTACTGGTGCGGATGTGCTGGTGACTACGCTGCCCGCGTTGCTCACTGGATTGAACGTACCTGCATTCGACGCCTTTGATGGACATAGGATCCTCCTGCCGATATCTATCGACCGTTATGATGTGGTAGGAGCCATGCACAGCGATGATGAATGGGCGCATGAAACCGTACCAGCCTTGCGTGAGTACGCCAAACAGATGCCTATGGCGACGAACGAACAACCTGACGGTGACTGCAATCTGCCCGAAGACACGAAGGAGACAAACCCGAGCGACGACCCATCAACGTGATGCGACCCACAATGCTGTATTCACGACCGGTGCAACAGTAGAAGCAAAGAAACAGATGACGACTGGAGGCGATGCGATGCGTGATATACGAGCGGCTGTCGCGATGCTCTACAACGTATTTGAGCGCTGGGAAGTATTTCTG
>CAWAJS010000033.1:0-82076 GCA_963782315.1 uncultured Chloroflexia bacterium | reverse complement strand
TTTGATATCATAAGGCCAGGCCACGCGATAGTGTAAAAGTCGGCCACGTCGCTCCGATTTCCGCTATGGTTGAAGGTGCTGAATACTTCAATCGAGCGGAGGACCAGGAGTGTATACCGTGGCCTTACGAGACGATATCCGGGATTGGGTTTTGCTGCAAGGACAGTCCCAACGCGACGCTGCCAAACACTTTGGCATTTCACGTGACACCGTTGCTCGTCTGCTCAAAGAAGCTGCCGAACCGACGACACGAGCCTACAAACGCCGCAGTCCGCGTCAAACGCCGGTGGCGGACATCGTGGTGCCTCACATCGAGCGCTGGCTCGCACAAAATGAGCATCTCAAACGCTCGGCTCCCAAACAGTGTTGGACCGCTCACCGCATGTGGACCGAGCTTCACAGCATGGGCATCTCGGTCGCTGAATCAACCGTCCGTCTGCTCGTCCGCCAACGCAAGCGTGCCTCCAAAGAGGTCTTTGTTCCCTTGACCTTTGGGCCCGGTGAACGGGCCGAATTTGACTTTGGTCATGCCGTTGTCGTCCTTGGCAGCGAGCAACAAACGCTGCCCTTTCTGGCCGGACGCTTGCGTTATTCTGGTGCGCTCTTCGTCGAGTTCTTTCCGACCGAGCGCACAGAAGCCTTTCTCTTGGGCCAGCGCCATGCCTTCGAGGCCTGGGGCGGTGTTCCTGAGCACTGTGTCTACGACAATACCAAAACGGCGGTCAAGACCATTCTGCGTGGACGTGAACGCGTGGAACAGGATCCCTTTCGTCACTTCCATACCTACTACCTGTTCTCTCCCGTCTTCGCCATGCCAGCCAAAGGCAACGAGAAAGGCTCGGTGGAGAATCTGGTTGGTGACGCACGCCGCAACTTCATGGTCCCGCTCCCGACTGCTGCGACGCTCGCCGAATTGAATGAGCGGCTGTGGCAGCAGTGCCTGAACCATCTCAAGACGACCATGCACGGTCGAGATGCCTCGATCATCACGTTGCTTGAGCACGAGCGGCAGTATTTGCGACCGCTTCCTCCTCGTCCGCTTGATGTCGATATCATCCGTGAGGTGGTTGCAAGCTCGACGTCGCGTGTACGCTTTGAGACCAATCAGTATTCCGTTCCGACCGAAGCGGCGTACGCCCAGCTTCGCCTGCACGCTGACCCGTTTCATGTCCGCATCTACGACGGGTCGCGCCTGCTGGCGGAGCATCCCAGGTCATATGCACGCAACCAGGTCGTCGACGACTGGCGACATTATCTGTCGCTGTTGGAGCGCAAACCAGGAGCGGTTCCTTTTGCTGCTCCCTTGCGCCATACGATTCCGCCACGGTGGGAAGCGTTTCGTAAGGAGATGGCTGCACGAGGAAGCGACGGCAATCGTACCTTTGTCCGCCTCCTCCAGCACTGCCAGCACTATGGAGAGGCTGAGGTAAGCGCGGCGATGGACCTCGCTGCAGCCGTCGGGAGCTATAGCGCCGATGCGATTGAGCAATTGCTCGGCTGGGCACACGACATGCCTTCCACCGTTGCTCCCCTCGACCCGATTCAGTATCCGCAGTACCAATTGACCCAACCAGAGGCGGACGTGACGATCTACAACCGATTGCTGGAGGTGCGCGCATGACGACATCGCCAACCGAAGCCATGATCGAGACCTATCTGAAACACCTCCGCTTACCAGCCGTTGCGCGTGACTATCTGGCACTCGCACGGGAAGCCGAGGCGACACAGGCGAGCTACCTGGACTATTTACGGACGGTGCTGGCACAGGAAGTTCAGCAACGCGACGAAAACCAGCTCAACCGTCGGTTGCGGCAGGCGGAGTTTCCCTACGAGAAACGGCTGGAGGACTTCAACTTTGGAGCGGTTCGGTCGCTGCCGCAGCCACGCGTGATGGAACTGGTCCATGGCGGCTATATCAGCCGCCATGAGAACCTGCTATTGGTCGGTCCGAGTGGCTTAGGGAAGACGCATCTCCTGATTGCACTTGGCCGGACCGCATGTTTGGCTGGGTACCGGGTCATCTTTCGCACGGCGGCAGCGTTAGCCAATGAGTTGGAGCGAGCGCAGCAGGAACTGCGGCTGGAGCGTGTGCAGCGTTCCTACCAGAAATACGATCTGTTGTTGGTGGATGAATTGGGCTACCTTCCCGTTTCTCGAACGGCAGCCCAGCTGTTGTTTGGATTCTTTAGTGATCGGTACGAACGAGCGAGTGTGGGACTGACAACGAACCTCGACTTTGCGCACTGGACGGAGGTGTTCCAAGATGAGCGAATGACCGCAGCGCTGCTTGACCGGTTGACACATCGCAGCCATATCCTCGTGTTGGAAGGCTCCAGCTATCGTTTCCAGCAGAGTCTACAACGACAGGAAGTGACGACTTAATAAAACAGCGGGGTGGCCGATTTCTCAATATCGGGTGGCCTTGGATCTGGTTGTCAAATACAATAACTCCGCCGGTGGACGCCGCGACCATCGGCCAGAATTGGGCGTCCCAATCAAGTCCTTGCGACGCGGCCAGCGAACGCGGATGGCCCGTCACAACGGCGCGGATATACTCTGGATCATGCACCCTGGCAACCTGTTCCTCAGTCACAGGCGGGGGTGCGTGAAGTTCGATACCAGCGATTGGACGTTGCTCCAGCGAGTCAGCGACCCATTTTGCCTTGCGTGTGGTATCGAAGGCCGTATGCGAACCGACATACGCCGGGCTATAGAAGACAGGAACCATGTTCTGGATTTTCCATTATTGACCTCATGAACTGACGCGATACATAGTTGCCTTTATACACGCAATCCACTAGCCGTTCGTAGCAACACTACACACATGACCAACCGACACGAATTGCAATCCTACTCGTGAGGACGGCGTGGTGAGGATCCAGATGTTGCATCTCTGCCTGCACCATAACTCGACACCCCTTCCCTCCTCTCGCTTGTGTCTCGGGCTATAATCATCTAAAGCAAAGGACCAGTCTGTTGATGACGATGAGCGGTGGCGACATCTTACACGGAACATGGGTAGCTGCACAGCATCAGTTCTTCCTCTGGGCTGAAGGGCCGGAGCAACGCCGCCGCAAAGGACGGCAGCCGAAGGTACCGTTTCATCCCTACCAGAGCTCGAGCGATGCCCTACGCGAGCATCTTGTTCGCCTTGGCGTCGATGCACCTGATCTTATCGAGCAGACGCATATCTTCTGGTTGCCATCCGTCGGCACCATGCCTGTTCCCTCGCCTGAGATGGAGGCAACCGGCGCGATTGCCACGCCGGAGGGAACGCCTGAGCTTCGACCCTGGCAGGTCGATGGCATTCTGTTGCCGATCAGCCCCGCACTCATGTTCCTTTCGAGCCTGCCCACAGCGGAGCATGATGCGCGGGGATATGGCGCGGATCTGCGGTCCTGGCGTGTCGCGTCGCTGCTAGCGATGGCGATGGTCGCAGGTCAGCAGGTCGTACCGACGTTGCAGCGCGATGGCACTCGCCTCCGCGCCGCGTGGCGTCCCCAACCCGACCCGGTCGCCGGCGCGCAGATCGCACACCTCGCTCGCACCTTACCGCCGCTCTGTCGAGCCGTCGTCGCCGATCCTGCCGATGCGCCTCATCCCTCGCGCCCTCGTCGATGATTTCCTGGCATCTGCCGTTGATGCGCTCATCCGTGAAGTCTCCTATCAGCCCACGCTGAACGCAAAGACGACTGGCGGCAGGTGGTTGCGTGCGCTTGTGGGCGATGATCCCTACCTGACACTCAAAGGACCAGAAGCGGATGAGCTTTTCACCCGCTGGCAGGAGTGGATCGAACAGGGGCAGGTGGCGGGCGACGACGTGTTTCGTGTCACGATGCGACTCGAACCGCCCGAAGATGCCGACGGATTCGTGGCGGCTCGCATATCTGTTGCAAGCTACCGACGATCCAAGCCTGCTGGTGCCAGCCTCGTCGATCTGGCGCGAGAAAAGCGCGGCGTTCAACTATCTCGACCGGCGGTTCGAGCAACCGCAGGAACGCCTGCTGAAAGCCCTGGGATTTGCCGGACGCCTGTTCCCGCCGATCGACGCGAGCCTTCATACATCCGCACCGGATCATGCGGACCTACGCGCTGACGACGCCGTTATGTTTCTCAAAGAAGCGGCACCGCTGCTCGGACAGAGCGGCTTCGGCGTGCTGCTGCCCTCCGCGTTCACGGGACGGGGCGCACGCATCCAGGCGCGTGGACGCGTTCGCGCACAATCGAAGACACCCAACGCACGCAGCCGCTTGAGCCTGGATGCACTCGTCAATTTCAACTGGGAGTTGACGCTCGGCGACGAAACGATCGACCGCACTGAGTTCGAGCGCCTGGTCGCGCTCAAATCACCGCTGGTGCAGGTGCGTGGGCAGTGGGTGTTGCTCGATCCAGAACAGTTGCAACGGGCATGGGCCTTCATCGAGAAACGCGGTGGCGAGCTCGACCTTGGCGACGCGCTACGGCTTGCCCTGGGCGGTGATGGGACGGTGACACCCGAAGGCGTCGAGGTCGAGCATGTCGAAGCTGAGGGATGGCTCCAGGACCTGCTTCATAATCTGAACGATACTCAACAACTCGAAGTGCTCGCGCCACCTGCTGGGCTGCACGCCGAACTGCGACCCTACCAACAACGTGGGTATTCCTGGCTGGCTTTCCTGCGGCAGTACGGGCTGGGTGCCTGTCTCGCAGACGATATGGGCATGGGAAAATGTTTGAGCGGGGATACGCTGATCCCGATCAATGGCATTCCACGCACCGCAGAAGAAATCTGGGCATCATATGCAGGGGAAACGCACTTCGATGGCGAGGGATTCTGGGCGAATCCTACCGAGCCGCTGCAAGTAAACGCTCTTGACGAAAAGACTGGACGGATTGTGTACGGCGCACGTTCGGCGGCTCTACCGCCAACGGTGAGTGGAGCAGATGCGCACGGTCAGGCTGGAAGATGGCAGCCACATTACTATTACTCGCCGCCACCGACTTTTGACGAATAAGGGCTGGACAAATGAATCTACAGCCTGGAGATTATGTATGTGTCCCCGCCAGGACGATCTGGAACGGGCAACCTGCAGATCCCGATCTGGTTACCTTCCTGGCCTGGCAAATATCCGAGGGATACGAACTGCAGATCGAGCAACACTCCGGATAACTCAGAAGAATGGAGAGTACCTGGACAATTTGCTCGACATGATCCATCGCATTGCGGAGCGCTATGATTTCAAGATCAACGCTCCTGTTATTCGTATTTCGACCTAACAAGGCCCCTGTGCTTCACGTGAATAGTCGAGCCTACCAACAGTTCCTTGAAGCACGAGGGTTACAGTCTGGGGCAAACTCTCGCGCGGAAAGTCCATTCCCGACTTCATCATGCAAGCTGATCTCGACAGTGTTCGCCTGTTTCTTCGCAACTACTTTGAGGCTGAAGGCTGTGCCGTCGTGAGCACGCGAAGTGTCGAGATTGCGACAGCCTCGCCGATGATGATCCAGCAACTCGCCGCGCTCTTACGACGCTTTGGAATCTGGATGCGCGTTTCAGCCAAGCAGAAATGTGCGACCAATGGAAGAGGATATCTTCCGCACGTACTACACGGGGGTCATCGGCGGAAATTCTGCACGAAGGTTCAAGCAGGAGATTGGCTTCTGTAGCGCACGCAAGCAGCAGAAACTGGAAGCGATTTGCGCCCAGGTAAACAATACAAACGTCGAGGGGATTCCTGCATCCGATCTCGTTGCCGAGGCTGTCGAACAACAAAATTGCCACTGCGCCATTTCGGTATGCATAATCCGGTCTACATCAATGGTTCCCAGCAATTTTCGCGTGACAGCCTAACCAGAGTCTTGACTGGCATCGACACAATCTTGAGTGGTCAAGGCAGAGGCAGATTATCGAATGCTTCCGCGTTCGAAATGGACGTACGAACGCTCGACGCTTACGAACATCTTGATCGACAATATCTATCAGAAACGCGTGAGCGGCTTCAACATCTTCTCGACCAGGAGGTCTTTTTCTGCCGAATTGCTGCTGTTGAGGATGTCCATTATGAAGGATGGGTCTATGACTTCGAGGTCGAGCAGCATCACAATTTCGTCGCCAACAATATCCTCTGTCACAATACCATTCAGACAATTACCCTACTACTCCACGAGCGCGAACGGCTGGGGGCGACTGCTCCTACATTGCTCGTCTGTCCCACGTCGGTGGTCGGCAACTGGATACGTGAACTCCAACGCTTCGCTCCATCGCTCCGCGTGATGGCGCACCGAGGTTCAGAGCGGCAGCATGGAGCAGCGTTCACGGAGGCCGTGGACGCACACGATATTGTGCTGACCAGCTATCCACTGCTGGTGCGCGACCGCGACGACTTCGGCGAGCGAGCGTGGGGTACAGTCGTGCTGGACGAAGCGCAGAACATCAAGAATGCGTCGGCCAAGCAGTCACAGGCTGCACGAGCGTTGCACGCCGACAACCGTGTCGCACTCACCGGCACACCCGTCGAAAATCGCCTCAGCGACCTGTGGAGCATCATGGCCTTTCTCAATCCCGGCTACCTGGGCAGCGAAGCAGCCTTCCGCCGTGAACTCGCACTGCCGATCGAGCGCACCGGCGATCCGCAGGCACGCGAACGCTTGCGTCGCCTCACGACGCCGTTCATTCTGCGTCGCCTCAAAACCGACAAGTCGATCATCTCCGATCTGCCTGACAAGCAGGAAACGAAGGAGTATTGCTCGCTGACGCCCGAACAGGCAACGCTGTACCAGGCAGTCGTGGACGAAGCACTCGGCGAGATCGAGGGGAGCGAAGACGATGGTAACGCCATAAGTCGTCGCGGACAGGTGCTGGCGATGCTGATGAAGCTCAAACAGGTGTGCAATCATCCGGCACAGTTTCTGCACGACGGGAGCGCGGTCGCGGGACGGTCGGGCAAGCTACGGCGACTTGAGGAACTGCTGGAAGAAATCTACGCTAGCGATGATCGCGCGCTGGTCTTCACGCAATTCGCCGAAATGGGAACGATGCTCCAGCAGTATCTGCAACAACGTTTCTATGACGATATTCTGTTCCTGCATGGCGGCACACCGGCCAGGGAGCGTGACACGATGGTGCGACGCTTCCAGGCGCGTGGTGGGCCGCGTGTGTTCCTGCTATCGCTCAAAGCGGGTGGCACCGGTCTCAACCTGACCGCCGCCAATCATGTGGTTCACTTCGACCGTTGGTGGAATCCGGCGGTCGAAAACCAGGCAACTGACCGCGCGTTTCGCATCGGTCAGACGCGCAATGTGCAGGTTCATAACTTTATGTGCGGCGGGACGCTGGAAGAACATATTGACGAGTTGATCGAAAGCAAGCGTGCGCTGGCGGAAAGCGTGCTCGGTGCGGACGAGGGCTGGCTTACCGAGTTGAGCACGGCACAATTACGCGATCTGGTTGCCCTGCGCCAGACCGACGTGGAGGAGTAAGCCATGTCGCGCTGGGATGACGACTGGTATGAGCCATCTCGACCGCGACCGGTCAAGGATGGCATCAAGGCCAAGAATGTGCGGGGCGCGTTCGGCGAATCGTGGTGGGCGAAACGCTGGATCGCCGCGCTGGAAACCTTTGGCTGGGGTAGTCGTCTGACGCGCGGACGTACCTATGCGCGAAAAGGGCAGGTGCTGAACATCGACCTCAAGGTTGGTCGCGTCGATGCGAAAGTGCAGGGCTCACGCGCCACGCCCTACAAGGTCAAGCTCGAGATTCCACCGCTCGACGACGGGCAGTGGGAACGCGCCATCGATGCCATGGCGGAGCAAGCGATCTTCGCCGCCAAGCTCCTGGCGGGAGAGATGCCCCAGACGATCGAAGAAGCGTTCACAGCAAGCGGCGCGTCGCTCTTTCCGCAGCACGTCCAGGAACTCGTGACGGACTGCTCGTGTCCCGATTACGCGAATCCCTGCAAGCATATCGCCGCCGTCTATTACCTGCTCGGCGAGCGGTTCGACGACGATCCGTTTCTGATCTTTCACCTGCGCGGTCGCACGCGCGACCAGATCATCGAGGCGCTGCGTGCGCGTCGCGCCTCGTCCATCAGCGAAACACCTGCGGAGTACACACTTCCTGTAGAAACGGCTCCGGCACTCGCCGATCTGCTCGCTACCTTCTACCAGGCGGGCGCTGACCTCGAAACCATCACACCCCAGGTTGCCGCGCCGGACGTGCAAGCGGGTGTTCTACGACGGCTTGGAACGGCACCGGCAAACACCGACGCGGATTTGCGTGCGATCTACCAGGGGATGACCACGCATGTACTCGACCGGCTGTTTGGCGACAAGTGATGGTCTGACCCTGGCCAGTTCCGTCAAAACTCGTAGCCACGTTCGACCCAGTAATGCCAATCTTCCACGGCCTGCTGCGTCTCCTCATCGACGTGATCATATGATCTCAGCTGAGATAATGGTACGGCCAATGTGCGCCGTTCCCATGGCATCAGCACGAACATTTCATGCTGGCATTCGTCTTCCGGTGCCATATCGACAACCTCAACCTCATCGCCTACCTGGAGCGGCGAGACGGCACGTTCCGCAATGCAGTGCGTGAGAAACGGGAACTGGAGCTGCCCTTGTAGATAGTAGTACCAGCCCATTGCACGCTCTTGCGAATCGTAGGCGTCGACGACGATCTCCATAGCGATACGCTCTTCTCGCTCCGGTTCCTTGGGACGGTTTGCCATGCTGTTTTCCTTGCCTCTATCACGCGCGGTTGAAAGGGTAACAAAGCCGATGCATAGGCGTGAATTGGTTTCCACGTATGCATCCATCCAAAGAGAAGTCCATCAGATCAAGAACTGACGCCCCGGACTTGCCTTCAAAACTCTTCCCATCGTATCGCGCCCTTCCCTCGGTCGATCACGATGGAATGAATCTCAACATCGAACCATGCCTGGAACACGCGGTAGCTACGGTCAACTGGCCAACCCGTTCGATCGCGGTCCCAGGCATCCAGTTCTATCTCGAACAGTTCTGGTGCGATCGATGCAACAAATGCTTCTGATTCCGCAACAGTGTCAAAATCAGGAATCAGGATCGTCGTACACTCTGTTCGTAGCTCAGCAAGGGAAAGCTGGTCTGGAGCATCAGGAAGGCTCAAAGCCCAATCGACATAGCGTTGTCGCGGCTTAATGACGGCGACTGAGCGGTTAATCACTTTCACGAAGTTATCCTATGCTGGCCTCTCAATGCTCTCGCAGGAACACCCTGAAAACCAACCTTCACCACATCTACCAACGTCGCACTATCAGCGACGATACCACACATTCAAACCAACTCCGAAGTAATAGCCACACCAGAAATCGAGGATCGTTTCGACAGCCTCGCCTGAAGCCGTAACGCATCATCAGCCTCATCTGCTGCTCGATGTGCCGGGTCATGCCACCTGCGTCAATACCTGAGCAAGAAGCTGCTCAACTCGTTTTTATCTGAGTTCAACAACTTTCCCGATGGTATCCCGCTGGACCATCATCCCATCGATGACCTCGAAACGAGGTGTTCGCCTGTCGATGGCCCGGGATCATCGTTCTGATTCTACCGCTTTCGCTTATAGTCTGGTCCCTCTATCGCGGTAGCGCAGTTCGTCTTTGAGTGCCGCGAAGCGGGTATAGGTAGTGAGCAATCCCTGGTAATACCGATCGAACGCTGCCTCACGACCCTGGGTACGGCGAATCGACCGAATGACCGTTGCAGGCAGCAGCGGCTTCGGCATAGGTTGGACGCGACCGTCCCTCGATGCCCTGCTCGACCAGTCGTTCATAGGGCCGGACCGCGCCGTCCAGGAGCACGTGCCAGGCAGAGACCGGCGACAGGCTCAAGAAGTTCGCCATACTCGCGGATAAGCTTCGGAGCCTTTGCCAGTTCCCCTGCCAACACCGTGTCAAGTTGCGTGCCGCGGGCAACCTGAACCATGCGAAGCAGGCCAGTTGCCACGATCCGCTGGCAGATTCTCGTCTGCCCAGCCGATCGGGATCGACGGATCCGCCGCGAGCTCAACGGCATCCTGCCAGGCGCCTTCCAGCAGATACGCGAAGCCCAGCAGCGCGGCGACGGAAGAGAGGCCACCGGAATAGCTCACGATGCCATCCCCATGGCGCGTCCCTGCGGCCTGTGACATCACGTCGGCATGTAATTCGGCGGCAATCTCAGGCCAGAGCGTCGCCCATCGCCCGCTGGCGTGTGCCGCCTGGCGCAGCTTGAGGTACACCGGTGCCGACCGAGCCGTGGCAAAGAGCGTCCGCAAGGTCTCAAGCGCCTCGGCTGGCCGATCAAGCTGGAGCAATGCTTCGCCGCGCGCATCCTGCAGCATCAGACGGTAGCTGGCTTTCGAGGGCAGGCGTTGGAGACCGTCGTCCGCCCAGTGGAGCATCTTGGTCCAGTTTGCCAGTTCGCGGTAGCGGGTCACCAGTTCCTCATAGGGCCAGCCCTGTTGGGGACCGACCTCACGGCACAACGTCTCGTAGTCAGGGAGCGTACGATGCCGTCGGTAATACTCGCGCAGCAGGTCGGCGATGTGTGACAGCCGGTAGGCTGTGGGATGGAGCGGCACGGGCTGGCGCGCCTGTTCGAGCAGTTCGGCAAGCAGGGCAGTGATCAGTTCCTCGCGGTCTGCCCAGGCATCCAACAACGTATACCGATTGTCGCCGTAATAGCGAAGCTCACTCGACAGCTCGATGGCAGTCGCAGCTGGCTGTGGGTTCGCTACGCGCAAGGGCGATGAACAGGTGCTGCTTCATCGCGTCGAGGTCGCTGCGCAGCGCGGCGGCCGGATCAGGGCGCGTGAAGTGGAAGCCGTCCTCGCCAAGCTGGAAGATACGGAAGAGCGCGGTGTACGCAGTCGACGGCGAGCTGGAACTGCCCTGCACGAAACAGACTGGTCGTGGCGGCGAAGAGGCCATCCATCTCCTCGATCCAGCTGTCATCGCCATAGCCGCGGTGGCTACCATAATCGGGATCATAGCCCACGCCGTACTCGACATAGTGCGTCGTTGGCGATGGCATCGTGGAGTTCCTGGATTGCGTCGAGCAGGTCGTCGCCCTCCGCCAGGTCCATCTGTTCGGCTATGAGTGGTCGCGGTCCCTGCGCAACCAGGTGCAGAAAGCGTTGCTGATGCGTCTCGTCAAGCTCGGCAAGAAAGTCGCGAACCAGGGCGATCGTCTCGTCGCGGCGTGTAATGACTCAAGCTGTGCTGCGATCGTATCGAGCACATCATTCATCGTCGTTTTCCATTCGCTGTGGGTCCCATCGGGCTCCATTTGACCGCTAGCCGGTCTTGCTGGCCGGTCCAGCGATCACGATTGGCCCAGTAGGGACACTGGGGACAGATTTCACCATCAGGATAATCAATCCCTTCTTCGTGTGGACAGCCGATAATCCGATCAACCATCGCGACACGGTTGACATGTGCGCTGCTCGAGAAATTCGAGGATCTGCTCGTTGATCGCCTGGTCCTGACGCACATCGGTCGTGTCCGCAAACCACTTGCGCAACTCCGTGGCCTCCTCCTTTTCGGAGACGATGATGCCGACGACAACTTTCGAGGCGAATCTGTCATCAGGACCGTAATAGGCGATCGTCCCGACCGGATAGCCGGTCTTCCGGTTCGCCTTTTTCTCGATCCAGTATCTGGGATTGCGCTGCGAGCTCATAACGATGGTGACTCCTTCGTTCCTGTGAGATACTCCATGTCTGTCGTTGCGCGATCAAAACAATTTTACTGCATTCGTTGCCGAACGCACCTTTGTAGGCTCTTGCCTTTCCTACGTGTCTGCTCAACGTACCGTCCTAAACTCAGCTTCGATGACGAAGGATGAACGTTCCACAGCGTCGCTCACAGGCTCGTTGGTCCATGCAATTGAAACATCAATTCCTGTGTCATTCGTAACGATCAAGAATGCCGTGGGACACCGGTCTTCTAACGACAAAGCGTTACGTTTATTTCGAATGATTGATACGATACCAATCAGACAGGAGGAGAGTATGGCACAGCCGACAGTAGCATCAGAGGTTATCAGTGTCACCGAACTTGAGCAAACGATCTTGAAGCAAGTAGAACACATTATCGTTCCCGGGGTGGCGATTCTGTTCCACCAAAGTTTATCGGCTCGGATGGTCGCGCCGTCGACTTACCAGCATCGCTTGTCCACCTGCTCCATACAGCGGTACATCATCTCGCTCTGGGACAGGCGGTAATGCTGGTGCCAACCCACCAGGATTTGACCACCCAACAGGCAGCAGATCTGCTTAATCTTTCGCGCCCATACCTTGTCAAGCTACTTGAACGAGGAGACATCCCACATACTAAGACAGGTACTCATCGACGTGTTCGCTTGTCAGATGTTATGAGTTACAAAGCTTGCCGTGATGCACACAGAAGTGAAAGATCATTAACTCACACAGTTGAGCCAGGACATTGGCTTGCATGATGAGTAATCTCGACTACATCCGATTGCCACGAGCTAGTAGCCTGCCGTGTAGTTGCAGCAATCGGCATCTGTCGCTGGCTTGTTTAGTCGATCGCCTTCACGGCATGTGGTGAATAATGCGCGACAGCTACGATACCCCGGTCCTGGCACCTCCATCCACCCCGATGGATTTCAACGGCGGCTTCTTATGCCAGTGGGTCTACTGGCGTCCCAATCCGGGCGATCCCGATCCCGACATGCCTGGACTGAAACAGAAGATCACCATGTTTATGCCGGTGGAGCCGGAGGCCGCATGCCTGTGCAGCAGTGGTAAGCCTACGACTCCTGCTGTCGCCTGCGGCGCTACTGGTATCCGATCTGCCGGAACCCGGTCCGGCAAGGCTATAGCTTTCTTGCCCCACAGCAGGCTATCTTTCCCGGAGTAGATGGCCGTGCCATTGCGCAGGCGCTATGGGACGACGTACGCCTGCACGACGTGGAAGCTACGCCCGTGCGCAGTTTCTGGGTCTATTGGGGGAGCCTGCGCTCCAGAGCCGGTACGGCATTATCTGCTTCGGCGATTTCGAGCTTCGTGAGCGCCGCACCCTGATCGTCACTGCGATGAGCGACCGGCGCATGCGTACGCTGCTCGGCGTGCTACGTGACACCGGCGTAACGCTGCCTGTGCCGCGCATGAGCTACGAACGGGTGCAGGTCATCGAGAAGAGCACCGGCAAGATCGAGCTCCTGCCGCCTCCGAAAAAGAAGCGGCGATCATGATGTGGAGTTGGCGATAATGGATCAGCCGACCAAAATCGCCCTTTTCAAGCAGTTGACCTGGCCGACAATTGAGGACTGGGCCGGCGCGACGATCGCCGCGCGTGGGCAACGCTACCAGCGCAATCACCAGGTCACCGACCTTGCACGCACATCCGAGGGCGAAGTCGTCGCCTGGGTTCAGGGCACGCACCGCTATGCCACGCTGATCGACATCGATGAGCATGGCCCGATCGCGGCCTGCACCTGCCCGTTCGAGGACATCTGCAAGCACGCCGTGGCCGTTGTACTCGCCTATCGCGAGCACCTCAGCCGGCAGCTCGACCTGCCGGTCGTGTCTGATACCGATCCGCGCCTCGTCCTGCTCGAGGAGAGCGCCGGCGACGGCTGGGACGAGGACGACTGGCAGGCTGCCGATCCTGCCGATGCACCGGCCTCCAGCTCACCAACGAGAACGCCCCTGCGCGTATTCCTTGAACAGCAGACAGCAGCCCGGCTGATCGAGATACTCGAGGATCTGGCGGGACAGTTCCCCGACGTACACGCTGCGCTCGAGGCCCGGCGTAAACTGGCAACAGGGACCGCTGAAGAGCTGGTGCGCGACGTCCGCCGGCTGATCGTCACGACCGGCACCGAACCGGCCTGGAGCAATGAGTGGGATGGCGAAGGCTCCATCCCCGACTATGCGCCGGTCCGCGACCGCATGGAGCTGCTGCTGCGCCAGGGCTACGCCGACGAGGTCGTAAGTCTGGGCGAAACATTGCTCAAGACCGGCAATGAGCAGGTGGAGCAGAGCCATGATCAGGGCGAGACCGCGGACGAAATCGGCGAGTGCATGCACGTGGTCTTTCGTGCCGTCTTGCAGTCGTCGCTCGAACCGTCCGCGCAGATCCTCTGGGTTATTGATGCCCTGCTGCGCGACGACTATGGCCTCTGTGATGGCGCCGATGTCGTCCTGAATCAGGCGCATACCGCCGAGGATTGGAGCATCGTCGCGGACACGCTGGCTGAACGCCTGCAGCACCTGCCGGCTGCAACGGGCCGAGAAGATTTTTCGCGGTCCTATGCCCGCGAGCGACTGAGCACCTGGGCCATCACGGCCCTCCAGCGTGCCAGTCGTGAAGACGAGGTTATCCCGCTCGCCGAGCGTGAAGCAGAGCTGAACGGCGCCTTTGTCCGTCTCGTCAAGCTGCTCGTCGATGCGGGGCGCCTGACCGAGGCCGAACAATGGATCGCCCGGGGCATCGCCGCGCTGGGCCAGTCGCAGCCCGGCACGGCCGGGCAGCTGCGCGACATCCTCCGGAACGTGCGCGAGCAGTCCGGGGACTGGTCCAGCGTCGCCGCCATGCGCGCCGGCGACTTCTTCGAGCAGCCATCGATGCCGACCCTGCTGACCCTCCGCGTCGCAGCCGAGCATGCGGGCGTGTGGCCGGCGGTACGCGCCGCAATCATGCGCTATCTCGAAACCGGAGAACCGCCCCAGGCGACGGCTCGGGCGGTCGGCGAGCAACGAGATCCCCGCATGGCCGCTGCCGGAAACCGGCCTTCCGCAGCCCACACGGCGCTGGCACAACGCAGTTTCCGAGATTGACCTCCTGATCAAAATCGCGGCCGACGAGCGGCAGCCCGACCAGGTCCTGTACCTGGTATGACCGGCGGCCTGCGGCGCGCGGTGGCTGGGGTGATATCGGTGTCGACGAGACGCCTTGTCGCCGATGCGATCGCCGACGCCTATCCCGAGCGGGCTATGGCGATCTGGAAGAAGCCTTGCCGAGGCCCAGATCGCACAGACCCAGACCCAGGCCTACGAGGTTGCCGTTCGGCTACCTGCGCACCCTTGGCGAGTTGATGGCGCGGCAGGGCCGTGCGGACGAATGGCGGCATTATATCGCGGAGCTGCGGCAGACCAACGCCCGCAAGCGCAGGCTGGTGGAAATGCTCGACCGCTTGAACGCCGACGAGCGTACGAGGAGCGGGCAGCAGCGCGTAGTGAACCAGGCAGCGGAGGCTCACCACGTCTGGTCGTACCCCGACAGTCCGCTCTCAGCCTTATCGGTTACCGGGCTCAAATCGCAGCATTTCATTGAAGTCGTGCAGGGGAGTTGGGCATTTCCTCGATCGTAAAGCGGGGCTAGGACGCCACGTCGCCGGTCAGAATCTCATCTAACTGTGTCTTTTTTTCAGTGCAGCGCTCCTACAGCGCCTTGGAATACAGGCGGTGCGCGTTCACGATCTCGAAACCGGCGGAGAGATACAGCTTGGTCGCGGGCACGTTGGTGTTGGGGGTATAGACCAGGCACGGCGCATCCCGCGCTGCTGCAAACGACGTAGCCCTTCTCTGACAATTGCTTTCCCTATGCCAAGCCCGCGGAATGCCGAGCGGGTTCCCACCGGCTCAAACTCAGCGCAACGATTTTGCTCGTCGATCCAGCAGATACAGTAGGCACCGAACTCGCCCGTTGGATCGACCGCGACCAGATCGAAATCAGGGTCGTAGCCGGGTGCACGGCGTAGACGACGATAGGCTTCCAGGGTGACCTTGGAAGGATGCCAGACTTCTCGATGGATGTCGACGCGTGCCTGCCATTCATCCTCGTTGCCGACAGGACGGATGGTCCATCCTGGCGGTAGCATTGGTTCGGGGAGGCTCACTTCGAGAACTCTGTTCAAAGTGGTGCATGAAATCATCCGTGCGCGCATAGCCCCGGCTGGAGATGAAGGCAATACGCTCATGGAGGTCATCCGGTACAGAAGTGCTAGATCATGCGATTGCTGCGCATCCGTCCCGAGCGCCGCTTCGCACTCCGCCTCGCCCCAGGCGACCAGGTCTTGCTCTACGGCGTCGCCCTCCGGCAGTCCTGGATCGAGCGTCCATTGCACGTCCGAAGGACGGTGAACCCATACATAGCCGAGCAGTTTCCCGTCGTCTTCACAGAGTCGGATCGACGTATGAGGATCAAAGACTGTATTCTGATACAGACCCCAGGTCAGATCGCCAACATGGTCCTTGACCGACCCCGCCGCATAGTTTGCCGCGACGAGTGCGCGCATCGCTACCAGATCTTGCTCGTCACGGTACATTCGTGTAGTCCAGGACATAACGTTCATAATAAAAGCGCAGGAGACCGTCGCTCTTTAGGCGGCGGAGGAATGCGCCCGTCCTCCTTTCGTTCGTGGCGGTACATGTCACATCCTTTCAGTACAATGAAGGAATGAAGTTGATCGCCCAACTCAAACTCCTTCCAACGCCTGAGCAAGCCGACGCCTTGAAGCGCACGCTTGAACGGGCCAATGCCGCGTGCGACAGCATCAGCACAACCGCATGGCAAACCCAAACCTTCAAGCAGTTTGACCTCCACAAACTGGCGTATGCCGACGTTCGTGAGACATTCGGGCTTGCCTCGCAGTTGGCCGTACGCTGTATCAGCAAAGTTGCCGACGCCTACAAGCTGGACCGCAAGCATCAGCGCACCTTCAGACCAGATGGGAGCATCGCCTACGATGACCGTATCCTGAGTTGGAACCTGAAAGAGCCATCCGTGTCGATCTGGACGCTTGACGGCAGGCAGTCGATCCCGTTCGTGTGTGGTGCGCGCCAGTGGGCCTTGCTCCAAACGCGGCATGGTGAAACCGATCTGGCCTACGTTGGCGGCGCGTTCTACCTTCTGGCGGTCTGCGATGTCGAGACGCCGGAGCCAATCGACGTTGAAGGCATGCTTGGGGTTGACCTGGGTGTGACGAACATCGCCGTGGATAGCGACGGCACGATCCACAGTGGCAGCACGGTGAAAGGTGTTCGCTATCGCCATCGGCGGCTGCGGGGCAAACTCCAACGCAAAGGTACGTTGTCTGCAAAGCGTCGACTGAGGCACCTGTCAGGACAGGAGTCCCGCTTTGCCGCCGACACCAACCATGTGATCTCCAAACGACTGGTACAGGCGGCGGAACGCACGAATCGAGGGATAGCGTTGGAAGACTCTGACGCATATCCAATCGCGGGTGAGGGCTAGGAAGTCGCAGCGCCCTGTACTGAAGTCGTGGGCCTTCGCACAACTGCAAGCGTTTATTTGCTACAAGGCAGCGCTTGTAGGTGTGCCGGTTGTCTTTGTCGATCCGCGCAACACCAGCCGGACGTGTCCAGCCTGTGGGCATATCGATAAAGCCAATCGAAAGTCTCAAGCTCACTTCCTTTGCACCTCCTGTTCCTACGCTGGGAATGCGGATGTGATCGCTGCTGGGAATATTTCCAGCAGGGCCGCCGTCAATCGGCCATACTGCCCGGATGTACCAGGGGTACAGCGCCAGGGGAAGCTGCCTGCCTTTAGGCGCAGTCGTTCACGTACCTCCGATGCTCAAAATTCGACCAGACTATTACGCTGCTACAGTGACCTGAACTGACTTAACAATCCAGAGACGCGGCTTGAATAGTTCGTCACGATAGAACTGAAAGCGTTCATCGAGGTGGAGCATGAACCCGTATCCAGCGTCCCATATTGGGTAGATGACTTCTTCTTGGTCGAAGGGGCGCGTAAAGGCTGCGTGCTTCTTCAATCAAAGCCTCGATACGTCCGACAATCGGACCATGCCATTCAATATAGCCAGTCAAGTTACTCGATAGCATTCCTCTGATCCTATCGATGCAAGCCATCGACCGTTCTCATACAGGTATATAACACTGCTGGTACGTGCAGCATCAAGGAGAGCATTTATATCCTGGTACACGCATGCGCCAGTACTAGATTCCCCTTGAGCCTGTCCTTGATCGTCATAGGGGATTGGCGTCGCTCCCAGTTTCTTCAGATCGCCGAGGTCAAGCAGCGATGATACCTGGGCTGCTTCCCGATATTGTTGTGCAAGCAAAAGCCCGATTTGCGCTTCAGGCTCGGCGTAATGAACATAGATTGCCTTGATACGACCGTCGGATAAGCGCTGCGCGATGTGACAATGAGCCGTCATGACCGTTCCACCTTTCATAAAAAATAGAGATGCATACGAGCATTGCCGCGCGTATGCCTGCAACGAATGGGTTGTTCCATTTCCAGCATAGTGCGCTGTCCAGACCTACGAAACATTCTTGTCTTCTGTGCTTACATTGCGTATCTCCTTTCTGTGAAACGGCTTTCGCACGAGCTATCCTCCGTTTCACCTACTTGCATAATCAAGCAGCTTTTTCGGGAATGAAGAGATGGGCATCATGGGCACAGCCATAATAGGCACAGACGCGGTCGGCCAACTCCTGCTTGGTCAGCACCCGCGCCGGCTCCAGACGCGCGCTTGCCGTGCACCCACTTCGGCTCGATCGGGTTGAGCCACGGGCTCTTCACCGGCAGGAAGCACGCCACGATCCGCACCCCGCCCCTCCGCCTTGACCCGCCGGTTGTGCGCGCCTGATCCAGGCCCGCACCCGCCGGCTGACGTGCCACGCGGCGTTGTCCCAGACCAGCAGCAACGCCCTCTTGCCCTCCGCCGCCAGCCGCTCGCAGACCCACGCCAGGAAGTCCTCGGTCACCTGGCTCACCGGCCGGCCCTCGACGAACCGCAGCAGCATCTCCCCCGGGTCGTCGGCGCCGCAGCAGCATCCCGTAGCAGGCCAGCGCCTTCGGGTCCGCGGTCGCCTCGGCCACGGCCTCCTCAGCCGCATCGGCTCGTCGCCCGCGGCCCAGGCGTGCAGCGCCGGGCAGCGCCAGCCGGCTCCACCAGACCTCGTCCTGGAAGCCCAGCACCCAGTCCGGGTGCCGCGGCCGCCAGCCGGATCAGCCGGTCGCGCGGTTTTTTTCGCGCGTACGCCGGGTCGGGGCTGGTGATCCACGTCTTGGCCCGCTTCCAGCCGACCCCGAGGCGCCAGGGCCTGGCGGATCGTCTCGCCGCTGACCGGCCGCGGCGTCATGCCCTCGGCGTAGGCGACCTCGGCGACCAGGTCGAGCGTCCAGAGGCTGGTCGGCTTGCCGAAGTTACGCGGGCTGCGGTGGAGCAGTGCGCGCAACTGTTCGCGTCGGGGGTCGAAGACGGCGTGGGCGTCCGATGGGGCGTGGAGGAGCCGGGCGTTAGGACGGCAAGGCCGTGGGTGTTGAACCGATGAATGACATTGCGCACGGTTTGGTCGTCGCAGCCAAGAGTTTGGGCAATCAGGCCAGCCTGCTCGCCGCGTGCACTGGCGAGCAGGATTTGGCAGCGGCGCAGGACAAAGGCCTCGGACGAGCGCAGGCCGGTATCCAGCCTCTGTTGTTCGGCGGCGGTGAAAGGCCGAGCATAAATTGGACGTCTCATGCCGGGGAATGTACCACATTTCCTACATTTCCTACTGCCTTGCTTGAGACTGCATTAAGTATTGGAAGCGAAAGGAGGGTCAGGTTGGCGCAATCCATCAACGGATGAAACGCTTGCTGACCCAGCCCTCGTGTTGCTTTGCTTGAACACGAACCCAGATCGTCGTGCCGACTTGCTCCTGAGCGCAGAGCAGAATGACCTCCTGTCCACGAAACAACTTGCCTTGTATGGCACCGCCAGGTGTTGCACGGACATTCAGCGCGTCAGCGATGACATAAGCGCTGCCACACGTCGTCGGCGAACGCTGTTGGACTGTTGGAGATAGTGGTACTGGAATCGAATCCATCACAAGTGGAGAAGGAACGGCAGGCGGCATTACATCCAGGTCGCCAGGTGTCGGAGCTGGTTTGCTAAACGTGAAGAATGACTTCTTCTGATAGTCGCGATAGACACTGTAGCCAGCCCATCCAAGGAACCCTAGCATGATGATGAACACAAGGAAGGTTCCGACGAATATGTAGCCACCGTCCCAGAAGAACCAACGGAAAAGTCGTACAGAAGTGCGAATTGTCCAGAAAATACCAAGTATCGTAAGCAAGCGTACGGTCAGATATGAGATCTCATAGCGGACTTCCTGGAGCGCATACACGAACCTGCCGCACCATTCGATCACTATGTCCAGCGCCGATGGTGGTACGTATATCGGTCTCTGTCGAGAAGACACAAGCGGGATGGCATCGTATCTGGTGTGTAGGTCATCATGTGTCCAAGTATCCGCTGGAGACCATGCTGCCCGGCGCTCCATTGCCGTGCTGGCAGAAGATGGAACGACCGCGCCGTAGGATGGCGAAGTTGGGTATGCAGTTGACGCTCCTGCATGAATAGGCCGTTCTGTCGATGCAACACGCGACGTTGATGGGCTGACATCGACAGAAGCACCGTTAGTGTCCGGTCTCGCGCTGATGGCAGAAGGCGCATGGTGGACGCTCGCGCCAGATCTTGGAGAGGGCGGTACAGGAATGAGCGCCGCTGATGATGCTACATCAGATGACGAGAGCGACTGCGATCTGTCGGCGGGAAGTGCCACTCGTCTCGCCTCAGATATACTTTTCCTTTCCGTCTGTAGGGAATGCAGGTAATACCATGATGATCCTGTAGCGGCATGAATGAACCAGGATTGCTCCTTCATCCTGTGTTCGGTTGTACCTGCCCAATAGATGTCTGGCCATTCAGCGTCCCATACTCGCGAGATCGCATGCAAACGCTCGATTGCAGGCTCAGGATCTTCGTCTTTGTCGGCGATAACCCAGCAGATGAGCGGAAGCGGTCCGAATTGTGCAGCCCACCATGCGCGCCATCTGGGATCGTAATAGGCCGCCCGATAGGCGACAGCCTTGCCCGCGATGACGCTCAGCGTTTCGGTCTGGTTATCAGCCTCGATAAGAAAGCGGGAACGTGTTTCATCCTCGATTGCCGGGTCTTTCGTCCAGGGGACGATGTCGGTTTGAGTGAAACCTCCACCAAACTGCACGATGACAACTGCATCAGGGATTGGTCGTCGTTCGGTCGGATTGAGCCGCATCTCACACTGAACGTACAGTCCGCTCAGTCCGTCTTTGCGTGCTCGCTCGACCATGGTGACAATCGTTTCGACCGCCAGCAGGTCGTGGCGCATGACACGCTTGTGTCGCAGCTTTGCCGGTTTCGTCGGATACTGGTCGTTAGCTTTCTCCGAGATATACGCATGACCTTTATCAGTTAGCGTCCATACGTCGTAGAGCTTGACTGGTCGGCCTTTCGGACCGGGCTTGTAGATCGCATGCTTCTCGACATCACCGAGCTCTCGTAGATCGGAGAGGTCACGTTGAAGGGTACGAGCGCTGTAGCACGGCAGAAGCCGAAGGGTCAGGGCATACGTTAGCCCACCAAGATATGCAAGGCTCAGCATGAGTTCGCGATGGTATGGTGAAAGTGAGGATCGTTCTGACATCACGAAACCTGCGCCTTCGTGATTGGAGTTGGACTGTTCGTCCTGACGGCCCGTTACGGGTAATAGATGTTGGCAGGGGCGAACGGTGTTCCGGACGGCTCCGCAGCACGCCCAACGCTGTGAATGACGACGTTCCTCATTCGCCACGTCATATTCCACGTCATTTGCCACCTCATTTTCCTCATTCGCCACGCGATTTGAGACGAAAGAAGGGTTTTCGGAGGAACGGCAGACCATTGGTGGCAAGTGATTAGCTACATATCCGATCAACCGGTTCGTGGATCATAGGCACCATTGGATAGATGGTCTGTCCTCGATCACGAGGTAACGTGTGCGTCAGGCGATGCGCGAGTCAGGGTCTTCGTTCTGCATCCTGGCC
The DNA here is from genome assembly GCA_963782315.1 of uncultured Chloroflexia bacterium. GTDB lineage: Bacteria > Chloroflexota > Chloroflexia > Chloroflexales > Kallotenuaceae > JBBSGA01. Next base: position 60,234 of record CAWAJS010000033.1, on the reverse strand, counting down.
TGTGTATCGGGGAAAGTAGTTCCAGAAGTACCGATGCACGATTTCTGAGCTTTCTCAATGCGGATATACAGTGGAACTACCGCTGTTCTCTAGTAGTGAATATGAAGGATCAGAAGTCATCATGGAACTACTCCTTTCCGTTGAGAACTTCCTTGGAACTACTTCGGAACTACTTCCGAGGTGTGCTATAGCGCATCCTGATGCGTTCAATCATCCTTCTGGTACTGCTGGAACTTCGATCCGCGCCACCAGCACCAGAAGGACGATATAGCATCTCCGTTAGCCGCCGTCGTCGGTCTCGAATACGATGCCGGGTGGAAGATGCCAGCAACGATGCCGCTTGCCATCCAGATAGCGTGTGACCGCTTTCTGTGGCTTGCGGGCTTTGTCGTCAGTCGTCACGAACAGGTTTTCCTGTTCGAGCATTTGCAGAAGCGCCCGCTGTCCGAAGGCGAGCGGCATTCCCATCTGGTACCGATACTTGCGTACTTCGTCGTAGGCCGCTGGCAGCAGATATGTGCCTGCACGGTCATAGCCGCCGATCAAAGCCGGTGGCTTCGTGACTTCGCCATTCGCCAGGTCGAGGTTCTGCATCTGCGCGCGACCGGTCGCCAGGAGGCCACGCACCGCCTGGAAGAACTGCACCGAGTAGCGTTCATCCGTCACCAGGTTGACCTGCGCGACGGCAAGACGCTGCAAATGTTGCGTGCAGAGTTCTAGCCAGGTCGCCACACGCTCGTCGCGCCAGTAGCCCTGCTCCTTGAGAAATTGCCCGAAGGTGAACCAGGCCACGTTCAGCGATGCAACGTTGGAGGCGACACGACCCGGATTCGTCGCCTGATCGCTGATAGCTTCCAGTGCGGCAAGCACCTGTGCGCGTTGCCTGGTGTGCCGTTCACTGTTGTGCGCAGGATTGCTGGTTCTGTCGCTAGCCAGCGCAGATACTCAACGAGGAGCACGGGCAGCGCATGAGCATCAGCCTGCACGGCGGTCAGCTTCGCGCGATTGACCTGTCCCCGCGCCAGCGGCACGCTGAGGATACGTGCCAGCGCCGACGCCTCACCTTCGGGCTGATCCTCGCCCGACGAAATGAGGGTGGCACGGATCGGGAACGCGGTACGGGTTTCCGCGTTGGAGTCCAGCCGACCGCGCGCCATGCCGTCGCCATAGTTCTGGAGTAGAAACGTCACCTGGGCCGGTTTGATGTGAGCTGCTTTGTAGTCGTCCAGCAGAAACGGTGCATCCTTCAGATACCAGCCGAGCTTCTGGATACTGTTGGACGTGGATGTCCAGGTGTCGGTCGGTTGGGCAGGGGAGAATCGTCCCCACAGCGCCATTGCCGCACAGGTCAGTGCCGTCTTGTGCGAGCCAGTGATGCCATAGATGTGGATCATCGGCTGTGGTGCGGTGATGGTCCACGCGATCGGTGGAAGCAGTAACGCGCCTACCAGTGGGATCATCACGTCCGACGGCGCGATTTCCATAAGCACCTCGAACGTCGCTAAAGCCTGTTCGATGGTCACCGAAGCCAGTGCCGCTTCGTCGACTTGATACTGATGAAGCCGTGCTGGTAGCTGAGCACCGGTACCCGCTTTCCATCCCTCGGTGTCGACCACACCGTTGCCGAACAGGAAGCGACGCTGATTGTCGATCCAGCCGGTGTAGGCGTAAACTGTGCGACTGATGACATCAGAAGAGAATGCTTTGATAGCGTCGCGCAGATACTTGCTTTCAGCGCGGGGATTCAGTCGTGCCTGAGCGCCCAGGGCAGCGACGATGCGATTGATCGCACCATCGCCCTCGAATTCCTCACGGTTCATTTCCAATGAACGCAAGCGATCACCACATGCTGCAACGATGGTATAGCGTTCCTGCCGCTGTTCGCCGTCATCGATCTCGGTTTCTTCGGTGATACGTACGGTGAAGTTGCAGAGCTGTAATGGTGGCTTCGGCGTATCGCGTGCCGGTGGCTGGAACATCCACATGCTCCGTAGTCCGTTACTGTCGTGTTCCTCGAAGTATGGCCAGGTTGGATCAGTGTGGTGGTCTTCGGCGAGCGCAAGAGCAGCGGTGGCACGATTGAGATAGCCGGTAGCATCGTCCGCCGATGTGGTGCTCATGTCACCAGTCAAACCGTCGGCAGAACGTCGCGTTAGAGTCGGCATCCGTAATGGTTGTGCGATATGTCTGACGGCAGTTCGTACGTCACCACCGTAGTCGAGCGCGCAGACGACGTTGAATGGCGTCTGCGCGTGAAGCCTCCCATCTGCTGAGGATGAATGCAATGGATCGTTGGTGTTGAAGTGAAGGCTCTTATTCGCATCGGCGATGATGAGAACGCTGGTATGGTCACCATCCGGCCTGATGTAACCATCCAGACTGGATGGACGATAACCGTGTGCTTCGAGGACAGCACGAATATCGTTTGACTGGTTGAAGGCGTCGATCACTGATGTATGCTTTTTGTCCGACCTTCCGAGGACACTATACGAGGCAGGCTCGATCTCACCGAGCGCACGAGCGGCATCCAGGATTGCCGCTGCATGAGCGTCCTCAAGCATTGGTATAGCAGTCAAGCTTCCATGTTCGACGACATATGCGACGCCGGACGGATGGATTGTCGGAGCCGTGATTGCGACGCCGCCCTGCGCCCGTGTTTCGGCGACAACGTCCCAGCCCGGTCGTCCACCCGATGCTGGAACTACGTTTTCGCCGCGCCAGCACCTGATTGCCACGCGGCTGTGCCATCCGAAAATACACATGCTTGCCTCGTCCGGTGCGGATCACTGGCAGCGATTCAAGCACATGCGCGGGCAGCAGGGTTGCCGCATACATGCGCCATTGCTCGTAGGCGGATAGGCTCTCGATGTCGAGCACAACCAGGCCGCCGCTGATCGCTCCACAGACGACGGCGATGCCACAGCGACCGTCGGCGAACCAATCGACGAGTTCGGTGTCTGTGGCGTAACGTTCCGTGAAGGGTGCCCAGCTTGGCTTTGAGCGTCCCTCGGCCGCATCCTGAATGACGGGCAATCGATTGTAAGCAGGTAGCTTCGTGCTCGTCTGCCACGGAATAACGCTAATCCCAGCAGCAACCAGGCTGCGTGCGGTCATGAGTAAGGACGTTTCTGGTCCTTGCACGGAATCAGACCGTGGCGTTTGATCGGGGAAGACATGGAATGTTTTCATCGCAGTGTCTTCGGATCACTAACGGAATTCTCCGTAGAATGTTGCTCATTAGTGATCGTGTTCGATTCGATCCATTTTTGGAGTGCATCCATCGGAATTCGGATACTCCGATCGATCCTGATGGATGGAATAATGCCTGCTGCGGCAAGTTCGTAGACTTTCGAACGTCCCAACCCAAGTAATGTTGCGGCTTCCGAAGGCCGCAGAAGCAAAGGGGCCATGAGATGTATCCTCCTGATCGGGTATGCCCGATCGATAATTGTTGGGGTATGCATTGGTCGTACATGACCATATGGCAGGGATAAACAGGCGATGTTTGCGATCTGGCCTGCTCAGCAGATCCTCCACCTGTCGGTGTATCCGAAAGGTGCGCCAATACGTGCGATATCCGCAGCACAAAGCGTCACCTATACGCTTGTGCGCGGTTGGAAGGGTGCTGGGAAAGACTATGAGGTGCTCGTGCCGAAGATCGAGAAGGCACGGCAAATACGACTTCGTGTCAAGAGCTATAAGCTCCATCGACAGAGGTCGTAGAACATGCACGGTAGAGCGCGCATAATGTTATCTGATCTGAAGGTAGAAAATATCCTGATTCGATGTCGTGAAACGACGGCGACGAAGAAGATATAGTCCACCTGCGATGCTACATGCTGGTACTCAAGGAGTACAGCAGGCACGGGGACACTGATGAAGCGCATATCATCGTGCTATTGATACAGCACAGGGATATCCCTTCATCATGAATTCAAGAATTTAGTTGAGAAATCGGTCTCCGTGGAAGTCCTTGGAAGGACCAAGAGACCGTATCATGGATTGTATGAAGACCGCTCATTCCGAGCGGGGTCCATGTGTATCACTGGGCAGTTGATCGTACCCATGACGTTACTATGTATCGTAACACGCGATGTTCACACATGCGTGTGGAACTCTACCCCTTACGTACGATCAGATTGCAGCAATCTGGCTTTTCGGGGGAATCAATAATTTTCTAGATGTCGAAGTGACAAACGCATGGTACAACAAGTCGTCCACTTGCGGGTGGACATCGGCGCTTCCCAGGGCGCGGATCTTTCATCCCTTTACTTGGGCCGGTATCAGTAGATTTTGTAGTTCCTGAGCATGTGCAAAGGAACATTAAAACCATAAATATGCAGTGGCTTGAGTTCAGCGGAACATGGCTGTTGTTCATGACGAGCCACGAATACAATGAAAGATGGGCACGCGCGTGGGTGCGGAAATCAGGCATCGCACATATAGATCTACCCGGTTGATGTTCAGTGCGTTCAGCTCTCCCTGACTCCAATCTTCCATGTATTCAAACCGTAAGGCATGTCTCTTCCGAAACTCGCCCCACGTTAGATTGTGAAGGTGCGCAGATGTAAGGCTCGATTAGCTCCTCGGGCAACGGTGAATAGGGTTATACATGTTTCAAAACATGTCATAGTCCATCCAGAGCGTTGTATGGTGCTAATTTCCTCAGACATCCATTGGGGCCATTGTAGCAGATAAGATACGCCTGACAAGACCTCAAATTGCCATCATTCGGGACTATTTTTTACCATTTTTCTCTTTGTTGTGCCGTCTTTATCCACATCCTGTCATTCGAAGAAGAATTACTTCAATTCGTGAGTAAACTCACTGGGTTATGAATACATCATCGGTGTAAGATGTGAGGTAACTACTGAGAGACAAACGGCGAACGATATTACCGGTGATCGGAGTGCTCTGTTATACAGAGGAGGCTAATCATGGGCAAGCGACGAGGACATGGCGAAGGCTCGATTTCACAACGTGCGGACGGTCGATGGCAGGCTCGTATCAACATCGGCTATGTCGACGGCAAACGCAAGCGCAAGTCCATCTACGGTGAAACACGGAAGGAAGTCGCTGAGCAGCTCAAAGTCCTGCTGCATGAACAGCAACAGGGACTACCGATCGCTATGGAACGCCAGACGGTAGGGCAATTCCTGGATCGATGGTTGAAGGAATCCGTCGAGCCGCGCCGTCGTCCTAATACTGTTGCCGGATACAGTAATATCGTCAGGCTCCATCTCAAGCCACAGATTGGGCACATCCAGCTTGCCAAACTAACGCCTCAGCATGTCGAACAGTTGATGAACCGCATGCGAGAAAAAGATAAAAATCTCGCAGAGCGGATGATTCTCCTCATCCGGGCTGTGCTTCGGCGAGCACTCCAGCAGGCACTGAAGTGGGGACTGGTCGCACGCAACGTTGCTGCGCTCACCGATGCTCCGACCGTTGAGGAGTTTGTCACCACACCGCTCACACCCGAGCAAGCAGGTGAGTTCCTGCAAACGATCCGTGGCGAACGTCATGCGGCACTCTTTGCGACGACGCTCTGGCTTGGATTACGGCGCGGCGAGGTGCTGGGGTTGCGATGGGAGGATATTGATTTCGACGAACAGAAACTCCATGTCCGGATGGCACAGGTCGTAGTCAAAGGGAAGATCCTTCTAGCGCAGCCGAAAACGAAGAACAGCCGACGGAGGCTGACTATTCCTCCCTCGCTCCTTTCAGTGCTTCGGGAACACAAGCGTCACCAGGCTGAGGAACAGTGGAAGGCAGGAAAGAAATGGCAGGCGCACGGACTGGTCTTCTGCACGACCAAAGGAACACCATTTAATCCACGCAATATCACGCGTGACTTCAAAGATTTCATGAAGCAGGAGGGGTTGCCAAATATCCGGTTCCACGATTTGCGGCACTCATGCGCCAGTTTGCTCTGTCATCAGAAGGTGCCGGCACGGGTGATGATGGATATTCTTGGACACAGTACCATTGCTACAACGCTGAACATCTATGCTCATGTCTTTGACGAAGCCAAGCGTGAGGCTGCTGACGCAATGGAGCAGCTACTTGGAGACAAACGAGAAGCGGCCTGACTGATGCGAGACACTGCATAGGACGGCTCCTCAGAGCCGTCCTATGCAGTGATGGAGCGGATTGACCATGATATCTACTAATTTCTGAAAAATTAGTAGATCATTAGTAGGTGGATTAGTAGTTAGTTCACAGCAACAGGGCAGTTTCTCCAACCAACACCATTCTGACACGCATCGAGCTGCGAGGCGAGTTTGTGATCCCGCAAAGACGTATTACTGCCTGTTGTAACCCCAAGGACAATCACGTGCTCGAAGCTGCCATATCTGGCAGGGCCGATGTCATCGTCAGTGGAGATGACGATCTTCTCGGTTCTCAATCCATTCAAGGATATTCCGACCGTTGTGCCCTACGACTTCCTGAAGCTGCTCGATCAAGACCACTCGTGACTACGATACGTAGCTTGTTCCCAACGTCTGAGAATAGTCGCGGCATATTATCAATCTTGGCGGTTTTCTGACGATACGACGCCGTGCTATCTCTTCTTAGTGTAATATCCCCAGATGCAAACCACACGTTCGCGTATGCTGCATGTCGTCGGCAGTGGCCGTAGCGCCTTACAAGGTAGGCGAGCGCGACCAACGCCCGATGAGGAGCACGCGGCTGAACACCTCATCGGACGCGTGGACGGGAACCGGGATGGTGCGAGGCGACCGGAACCGGTCGTGCGTGCTTGCGTATCGAAGCCCCACCAGCACGATTCCTGAACTCCTTCTGTGGGGGGCAGGTCGGTAGGTCGCTGGTGCGTTATGCCGCAGTAGGCGGTCCGAACCAAAATGCCAGCGCGTCGCGCAATCCCGCATCCGTGCCGTTCCCTACCCAGGCCACATATCCGTCGGGTCGAATCAACACGGCGCCAGGAGCAGTCACTACTCCGATTACTGGAAGCTCCCATGTCCCGATATATTCGGCGTCGATCAACTGAACACGATCTGCCCATGGAGTGATGTCGAAGCCATCGGGCTCACCGAGGTTGAGCAGCACCGGCCGGGCATCGTGCAGCAGGGTGAATACCCGCAGTGAGCCGTTGGCGGTGAGCAGGTCGAGATCGGGCATGCGCCGTCCCAGCAGCGGGTGTCCCTCGCCGAGGTCGTAATGAACGCTCAGACCGGACATCTTCGCGGCGAATCGGCGGCGAGGCTCGTCCAGACTGAGGAGTTCGGAAACGGTTTCGCGCAGGATGGTGGTGCGGTCATCGGTGCGGAGCAACGCGACTTGTGCCAACGTATCGCGCAGCACGCGGGCAGCGACCGGGTGGCGCTCGTCCTGGTAGGTATCCAGGAGGCTTTCTGGCGATAGTCCCTTGACCACCTGTGCCAGCTTCCATCCCAGATTTACAGCATCCTGCACACCGATGTTGAGACCCTGTCCACCTACCGGATAATGCACATGTGCGGCGTCGCCCGCCAGCAGCACCCGTCCCTTGCGGTAATTTGCGGCCTGTCGAGCTATATCGCTGAACCTGGAGATCCAGGTGGGGCTGTGAATACCGTAATCGGTCCCGTATACCGTGATGAGCGCTTCGCTGAGTTCGCGCAGGGTGGGTTCGCCAGTCCCACCGACGTGCTGTTCAGTCACCATGACCCGCACGGGTCCCTCATCCTTGTAGATCACCTCGCCGTCACGGACCTCGTACTCCACCCTGCTAAGACCATGAGTACCGAGCGCATCGCGGCGGACGCCCCATTCCGGCTCCTCGCTCAGCTCGACTTCGGCAATCAGGTTGCTGATTGTCGGCTCCCACCCGGGGAACTCGATACCGGCTGTCTTGCGAATCAAACTGCGCCCTCCGTCGCACCCGACGAGATACTCCGCCCGAAGCGACGACCCGTCGGACACCTCGACATCGACACCGCTGTCGTCCTGCTTGAAACCCGTCACATCACAGCCGCGATAGATCGGTACCGCCAACTCGCTGACCCAGCCAGCCAGGATGCGTTCGATGTGGTTCTGCCACAGCGCGAGGCCGTAGGGATGTCGGGTTGGAAAGTCGCTGATGTCCAGAGGGGTCCAGGCGAACCCCGCGACCTGAGCTTTCTGCCCCTGCGCCAGGAACCGCTCGGCGATCCCGCGCTGATCGAGGACCTCGATGGTGCGTGCATGCAGACCGCCCGCGCGCGAGCCGACGAGATCCTGGCTGGCGCGTCGCTCGACAATGGCAACGTCAACCCCTGCCAACGCCAACTCGCCCGCCAACATCATCCCTGTCGGACCTCCCCCGGCGATCACTACAGCATGTTCGGTCATAGCTATTCCCTCCGCTCATCCGTTGTTTGGGCATATCACATCACCCTGGTTAGGTGGACGCATCGCCCTTTCTCTGCCCCGGTCTCCACCGCGCTGACGGTGGCCGGTGCGCCTTTGGCTCACCCCATCTATTCCTCCGTTGTTCGGCACGGACTATCCGGCTAACACACAGCATGGCCGTGGGCGCGGCATCAGGTTACGGCCCCGATGCGCTCTCGCAGGAATTCAAGCTATCCGTGACCAGCGACCCGATGCACAGTCGAATCGCCATGATGCTCGTTGAGGTCGTACCGAGCACCGACCGATCGCAGGGAGCGAACGATGCTGGTGGGGCCTCGCGAAGACGCACCAGATCAGGTGAATATTGAGGAGTCTACAGGCGTGGATGAGCAAAAGAAATCAGGTCTTGACCTGTTTTATTTCGAAGGCGTCTATGCTATAGTGAAGCTAGTGAGAGAATGACAATGGGCGACCGCTAGGGTCGCCCATTGTCGTTTTACGATTGCTAACAATACACGGTCTTCTTGAGCGTCCTCGTGACCCATACCCGGAAGCTGATAGCGCCCGACCCAAATGAGCGAGCAGATCTCAATGATGGCGAAGACGAGAAACAACACGCCTCAATAGAGACAGCGAGCTATCGGAAGAGCCGATGGCGTACACGCTTCCTCTACCTCACCGAGATCATGGCCACCTACGGCTAGGTTTTGGCGCCTTTCGTCCTGCTTGCCAGCCAATCCACTGCGCCAGGGATCGTATGCCACGCGCTGAGCCCGTCTACAGCATATGCGATCGCCTCATTATCATCGCCCATCCCCACGTACTCTGGCAGACGCTGAGGCAACCGCTTCTGACCGAGAAGATAGGCTGGGACGAACCTATTCATGGTCAACGCATCGTTAAGGGCATCGTTAGCTGCTCGCTGGCACCCTCCTGCTGAAAGCGCCACAGGGCCTGGGTGTAGACCCAGGCTGCCGCACCATCGTCAGGATATTGCTCCAACAACTGGCTCACCTGCTCATTCGCGCCCGTTTCGACAAGCCATTGCATCAGGGTGTACCGTAGACCCTGATTATCGCCAGGATTCAGACGCAACATCTCCGTGAGATGCTCGATTGCAGCCTGATGCTCACCCATGTGCCATAGCACACTCGCCAAACCCTCACGAGCTCGCATATACGGTCGCGTTTCGACAATGCCCCAGAAATGCCCAACGCTTTCCTCGAAGGTTTCCGCACCGATCGCACGCTCGCCAGCTTCCACCCCTTTCTGATACAGGTCACGGGCTTCCTGCGGTTTCCTGGCCGTCTCCTCGGCGAGCAGCACATAGGCGTCGGCGCAGTCGGGCGAAAGCGCAAGGGCTTCGCGGGCAAGCTGGACACGCCGCCGTCCGCTCGTGCTCCATGCCTCATACATGAGATCCTGAGCTTGCTCTAATGGCGTGCTGGGTGGCGCTTCGATGGGTACACCCGCCTTAATCGTTTGCTGGAGGAATGCATTCATCTCGTCGATAGATTCGAACTCGCGTGTACTCAAAAGCCGCGTCAGGTCATTCATGGACTTCTCCATCGCACGCCGATCAAATGCGATGGGCGGCGTTGATGGAGCGGCAGGCTTGCGCGGTTTAGCAGGCTGTTTCTTCTTTGGCATGTGTTCCTCCTTGCCGGTGCATCCCCGCGGCTCGAACGACCGAGCCAAAGGCGATGCTCAACCAGCGTGTGACGAATCAGCGCGCCGCTTCAGCACGTGCGCTGCACCCAAAAGAGCCTTAAGGATTGTATCGCAGGATCACCGTATGTGAAAACATGAGATCAGTCGGTCAACGTCGTGCTTTGTGGAAGCGACACTGGACCCAGTCTTTATGCTAACGAATTCTTCGTGAAGCCAGTACGCATCTATCACCTATGAACTGGCTCAATCATCCTCCGTATACGACGTACCGAAGCTACGGGTTCGGCGTGATGCTCAGGCTATGGTGGCGATGGTATCACACGATGAATTGACCAGGAACCGTGTGAAACTAGCGCCGAATCAAGGGAAGATACACATACGAGCATGGTTGGGAGACCACTGCCAGGCTATGCCGATTCCCCCCGGCGATGGCCGTTGCACCACAGATGCCGCGTGCCAGCACCGGTGAGTTGGAACCGGAGCCGCTCATACCATTGCCTAATTCGCCGTGCTCGTTCTTCCCCCACCCCAGAACCTGCCCGTCAGCGGTCCGCGCCAGACTGTGGTCATTGCCAGCGGCAACGTCGACGATTCCGGTCAACACGCCCGCGCCATCCACGACCTTCGACCTGAACGGGCGTCGGATTCGCGCCGAACGACGCACCGCTGTTGCCTAACTGTCGAAAATAGTTACCACCCCAGGCCCAGACCGTCCCATCATTGCGAACCGCAAGGCTGAACTCTTGTCCGGCAGCGATGTCGACGATGCCACGCAACACCCCGACGCCGCCCGCTCCAAGAACCTGCACGGGAGACCTGCGATACAGCGTGGTCGTGCCGTCGCCAAGTTGACCCGCGCCGTTCAAGCCCCAACCCCAGACGGTTCCATCACGCTTCACTGCGAGCGTATGCGTGCCACCAGCAGCAATCTTCACGACATCACTCAATCCAGGAACCTGCACAGGTGTCAGGCTCGGGTCAATGCCACCGTTGCCAAACTGCCCCGAGCCATTATTGCCCCAAACCCAGACGGTGCCATCCCGCTTGAGGACGACCTTATGCTCGTCTGCCCGTTGCTCACGTCGACGGCATCGCTGAACATTCCATTGCCGTTTGGTCCGCGGACCTGCTGTGGGACAAGCATACATGTCGCCAGATTGTTGTAGACGCTGTAGCCCCATTCCCAGAGCGTGCCATCCTGCTTGATAGCGAGATTCGAGCGGGAGGGAGCGCCTGTTCCGATGCGTACAACGGAACGCAGACCGCTCACCTGAACGGGAGCGTTGGTGCTCTCCTGGGTGCCATTGCCGAGTTCCCCGCAGTTGTTGCCACCCCAGGCCCATACCGTTCCATCAGCGCGTAACGCCACACTATGAAAGAATCCAGCACCAATCTCGACGACGTTGTTCAGATCACCACTGACCGGCGCAGGTCGTGCGCGTGTCGTGCCACCACCAAGCTGACCATCGCCATTGCTGCCCCAGGACCAGGGTTGCGCTTGCGTTGACGGTGCCGCCTGTGTTGTCAGCGATAGGCCCCCGAGGAGCATAACCACTACTGCGATCGTAATCCATCGTCGGAACGTCCTTACGAACGATACTCCTCGTCCCATCCTTGTCGCTTCTCCTCATGCACGCTGCGGTGTCCTGATACGTTTATCGGTTGAGAAAGGGATTCCCTACCCATTCTATATATCAAGAGTGGTTCTTGTAAATGATTGGTCAAAAATGCCGCGCTGCGCAACGTCTCCAGGATAACCCGAGCCTTTGGGGTGCACGAAAAGGGGCAAGGTTGAAGTTTGTACCCTCCATCAGCATGGTTGCGAACTCGCATCTCGCTTCGTATCAGGCACGCCTCAGCCGAGCTGCTCGGCAAGCCCGACAATGATGCCCTCGGGGCCGCGGACGTAAGCGAGCCGATACGTGTCCCCGTACTGCACCACTTCGCCGACCAGTTTAGAGCCGTGGGCGAGCAGGCGCGCGACAACGTCGTCGATGTCATCAACGGCGAACATGATGCGGCGGATGCCGAGTGCGTTCACCGGAACGTTCTCTGGTCCGGTCCTGATTGCTTCCGGCGTGTGGAACTTGTCCAATTCGATCCGTCCGTGGCCGTCCGGAGTGCGCAGTGACACGAGGGTAGCACGGACGTTTTGAAGGTCGATGAGGCGATCTACCGAAGGACCCTCGACGGTCGTCTCACCCTCCACCTCCATACCAAGCTCGACAAAGAACGCCTTCACAGCCTCAAGGTCGTCAACCACGATGAGAACGTTGTCCATCCGTTGAAGCGTCATGTCTCTTCCTCCCACATGTGATTGGAATCGCGTAGCACTGCGTCGTTCACCAGGCGTATAACATTCCACTATACGGAAAATTCCGTATATTCACCCTGGTCCCTCCGCAAATGCGGAAAAATCCGCATATACCCACAGCATCCACTCGATTTTGGTACTTGATACACATCCGTGCTTCCCCATGCCGCCAGGCGGCGAGTAGCCGTTGCTGCTGAATCCTCAGGTGTGGGCGGTTGCGTTCGTGGAGCGAGTTGGTGTCGATACAACGCTGAACGGGCGACACCAAGGACACGACAGATGGCACGGTGGACGCCTCGGCAGCGCCTGGGTAGACTCGTCGGATATCTGCCGTAGTGAAGGGTGGCCTTCTTCAGAATGTCCACATCCATCGCCAACTCACCCACCTTCTGTTTGAGGCGCTTGATCTCGCTCCTCTGGCCTTCCTCGTCTGCGGGCCGACGCCGCAACGCATTCTCCGCGCCTATGAAAAACCGTTCGCGCCACACCCCACGTCGCACGGTCAAGGCATGTTTCCGAGCCGCTTCCGCCACCGATGTATCCCGCGAAGGATTGCTACAATCAGCCCCACACGGCGCTTAGCCGCCCAGCGTTTGCGGCTCTCGTCGTGTCCACTCGCCATGTATAACCTCCGCACGCATTGTAGGTGGCTTACGGGTGGCCTTACGTGTGAGGGGGCAGTGTATAGTGGTCTTCGCAGCAGGAACAGCAGTTGGGACACGAGCAACCATGGTAATGAGGAGCATTAATCTTTTTGAGCAGTCTATGTGTGATACTACTCAAATGGCTCATGGGTCTTGCGGTGGGTGACGCTGCATTTCAACCCAGATTGCACGCGCCGCGACGACAAGTGGACGATTCATTTTGAGGGTCGTAATGGTGACGCGTCCATGTGCGGTCAAACCGATGATACGTGTACCCTCATCACTCCACATGAAATGCTCTGCCCATCGTTGTGCTCGCGGGTTGAATAAGGGAGCGAGCTGGTTCGTTTCCGCGTCCAAAGCAGCGGTCCGATCAAGCTTGAATCCGTTACAAGCCGCGCAAGCCAAACAGAGGTTATCGATGTGCGAAGAGCCACCCTGTGCGCGCGGAGCAATATGATCGACCTCCCCCGCTTGTCCGGTGAGCCATTCTGCGGTGAGACAGTATTCGCATCGGTGACGAGCACGTTCTCGAACACGTTCGATCAGCCGCTTCGGAAGCTTATCTGCTGCCATCCACCTGGGACGTAGTACGTGCAGATGAGGAAACGTCGAAGCCTCGCTGCGTAAGCAGAGCCATGGCTTTCGCACGTCGCAAGACCGCTTGATCGTAGAGGTCGATCAAGTCTGCTAATTCCGCTGCTTCAGCATCTCCCAGCGGTTGAGTATCGCTATTTTCGGCTAATTGACGAAGGCGAGCCTGTTGCGCATCCGAGAGGCGCGCGTCTACGGCCTGCCATAACGCTGCATCGCTGAACAAGGCAAGAGCAGCGAGTTCGTTTGCGACCTCAGAAGGTATTCCCGGCATCGATGGAAGAGCAGCGTCAACCGTCGTCGCCAACAGTTCCTCGACCGAACGATGCGTCGCTTCGGCGACATGCCGAAGCTTCCGGAAGATAGGTTCGGGAAGCTCAACACTTACCGTTTGCCCGTGATTAGTCATAGTCTCACCATCGTTGTTCTCTATGGGTGCAGTATAACATCAGGCAATTCACCGGAACCTCCTTGCGCTCTAAGGAACATTTCAAAATCTGGCTCGCATGGAAACCGTGCCCGAGACTTGATCCTGGCACCCGTCAATCGGAAGGATACCACCGCTGATGGAGGTGCTATTGTCCTGGTTCACTCTACAGCATAAATCGTGAAACGTTGCCTCGACTACTTATTGTCAAATTTGGCGGGTTTCTGACAATAGCATGTCCTGCCTATCCTAAGTTCGTGGTAATTCTCTGCCCATCGCCGTTGAGGTAGGCGACGGAACACGGCATCTCCAACCTGATGATGTACCGATTCAGCGAAGATTTACATGGGCGTGCTCGTCTGAAGCTCCTCATCACCGAACGAAAATGTTCTGGTTGTGCCAGTCGAGAAAATCGTTGGAAGGTCGGTCAAGGATACTTGAGGGAGTAGCTACGAGCGGTTTTCCATGCAGGGCGTAGTACTCACGCCCGTTCGAGAACTCTTCGCGTATTCGTGGGCTGACCTCAACGCGCAGATCCGGGTTGACTGTCAGATAGCCACGATCGAACAGGATGTGAAGATCGGAGCGAAGAAGGAGTCCATTACTGACCAAGTTCGGTCCATCTTTGGGCGAATGGCTTGATATGGCTGGCTTGCAGGACTGGTAACGTCCGTTCTCCTGTAATCGCGCAGCGGCGTCGTAGGAAGCACGGAAGGCAGCATTTCCACCTGGTCGCCAGAAGTTCACTTCATCGGGCGCGCGTTCCGCCAGAAACTGGAACCAGTTTTTGTCGGTCACGCCAACATACATCTTCATACGGTGAACCGCCCCTCGTTCCAATGACCACGTTCCTGGAATAAATATAGAGGACCAGTCAAGCAGCAGGAGATTGAAGACCGCGTAAACGCTGCTCGCAAAGTGCTTGTTGCGTCTCTGATTGCGGATACGGGCAGACGCGGTATTGATCCGGCTTCAGGTGGTTCCAAAGGCAGTCGAAAATAGTTTGGGCGTCAACTTGGGCGTCAAACAGCAAAAACGGACGATCCTTGCGGATCATCCGTTTCTGGTTTAAGGCTTTGTGCTGCCCTAAAAGGTTGGTGCCAAGAACCGGGCTTGAACCGGTGACCCCACAATTTTCAGTCGTGTGCTCTACCAACTGAGCTATCTTGGCATATCGCGCCGCTCGAGAACGGATGCGATAGTCGAGTGTGAGCGATGACGGACTCGAACCGCCGACATTCTCCGTGTAAAGGAGACGCTCTACCAACTGAGCTAATCGCCCGTATTCTCTGACATATGCTTTTCTAAATGATAGTGTGTGCGACCATTGTTGGCTCAATGGTCCTACCATCAGAACGCATATGTTGATGTGGTGCCCAGGAAGGGACTTGAACCCTTACGAGATTGCTCTCACTACCCCCTCAAAGTAGCGCGTCTGCCAATTCCGCCACCTGGGCAAGCGGGGTAATTATACAATGTGTGGTGTGAATGTCAAGCTAACGTCGCACATTCGTGGAACTCCATGCTTGACGCTACGTTTCAGTCGGCACGCGGAATCGTCGTCGATAACCAGAATGAGGCTATTTGTCATCCTTGCTCGTTCATGACCCGCCAAGCGGCAGCTGGACATGGAAGATCGTACCAGTAGGAGTATGTGGGGTAGCCCACATTCGTCCTCCATGCTGTTCCACGATCGATTGGCAGATAAATAGCCCAAGACCCATACCAGCAAACATTTTGTCGTCCACATTCTTTGCACGATAGAAGCGCTCGAAGATATGCGGCAGATCGTTCGGCGGAATACCGATTCCCTGGTCGGCAACCGAGAGGTGTACAGTCTGCTCTTCTTGCCACACCTTAACGTCAATCAAGCCACCTTCCGGACTGTATTTCACCGCATTTTCGTACAGATTGTCAATGAGTTGGCGCATCCGTACCCGATCGAAGCATCCCAACCACCGATGTGGGGGCGTCGATGACGATCTGATGGCGAGGCAATTGAAGTTGCTCGCAGGCTTCCCGGGCAATTTCAACAAGATCGACCTGATCGAGCACACCCAAGAGCTGCCCATGCTCGGCGCGTGATGCGTCGAGCAACTCCCGCACAAGTCCCTGAAGGCGTTGCGCCTCCACGACGATGCTTTGAATCGAACGCAGATCAGCGGGTTTCTCCGGTTCGCGCAACGCTCGCCGTTCGAGGAGTTGTGCGCGTCCGACGATCGTCGTGAGTGGTGTTTTGAGGTCGTGTGCGGCCGCCGACAGGAAATCGTCTTTGAGGCGTGTCACTTCCTCGCGTGCTTGCACACGTGAAGCCTCGTCGATCAACGTACGGCTTTCCAGGATTACCGCCGCCTGATCTGCAAGCAAATGAACCAGTTCCAGGTCATCCTCGGCGAAGATCGGCGTCTGGGCGGTGAACACACTTAACACACCGAGCCTATTGTCACCAGCGGTGATCGGTGTAGAAAGAATTACCCTGGCGTTATAACGCCTGGTGATATCAGTATAGTCCGACATCTCTTGAAATGCGTTTTCCACAAACAATGAGCGTTGCTCGACAAACGCCTTGCCGGATGTATAGCCCGGAATCGCCGCAAGCTCAAGCACTTCACCGTCGATCTCAAAATGGAGCAAGTTCGATGCAGATTCCCAGATACCGATGACAGCGTTTGATGCGCCGAGCGAAGTCTGCGCACCACGTTCCAGGTTTCGAATGACCGCTTTGGTCGTCGGCAGATGCGGCAGTTGTGCGGCAAGTCCCAAAAACGCACGCAGTTCTGGCTCTTGCCAGGCACGTCGTAAGAAGCGTGGCGGGGTGAATCCGAGAAAATAGCATACACCTGATGCAAGAGCGAGTACCTGGAACAGCACTCCCCACAGCATATGCAATGGTTGAAGCACGATCGCAAAGACTGCCGAGGCCAGAAACACCGATCCCAGCGCGATGACAGTGAGACGCCGCTGCGTGACACCGCTACTGTGCTGCGCCGCACGTGAGAAGGCTATCGCGATATATACCTGTAATCCAACGAAATACGCTACCTGCCAGATCGTCAACCATAGTGGCATTGTCTCGAACACGAACAGTCCGACAACGGCAACCACATATGCAACCACTGATGCACGCATCAGCCACGGCGCGACGCCGGCAAAATCGTCGACCAACCGTAGCAGTACATATGGCAGCAGCAGAAACAACATCCCGTTGATGTCGGCGAGCAATGGCGTGAGGCGATACACATTCAGGCGTGCCAGAAATTGATCCGCGATAATGAATGTGCAGAGGCCAAACAGCAGGGCGATGTTGAAAATTGGCACGACGAGGTTGTCGTACAAGATGAACACACGCCAACAAAAAGCTCATGACGAAGATGGTCCACGTCATGTACTGAATCAGGGCGATTGCGGTCACCAGTTGATCCTATCCTACGAGTGTTCGAGCAGAGCTACGTCCGATAACCGCATACAGTGGATCGCCGCGCCTCCGGTCAGGGCTACGATCGAGGACCTCCACCGCTTCCCAATTGCCAGCATCCGCGAAATAACGTTCGACCAATTGTGTATGCCCTTCGTCGTCCAGGGCTTGCCAGATTGACACCGCTTTAGTGGGAAAACAACGGTTTGAAAACGTCACGATCAACGGCGCGCCAGGACGCAGCACCCGCCCGATCTCGCGGAAGACGATTGCGGGATGAATCAGGTATTGGACGGACACACAAATAGCGGCACCGTCGAAGCTCGCATCCTCGAATGGCAGATCCGGCTTGCGATTAAGGTTCTGGACGAGCCGCTCATCGAGCCGTGGATTGGCGTCGAGTTCTTGCGCGTTCATACCTACTCCAACCACCTTTTCGTACATCACATCAGGCGGAAGATGGCTGATCCAGCTACTCATCGCGTCCAGCAGCACGCTCCCGGCGGGGAAATACTCGCGGTACAGTTGAGTAACCGCCGCGATGGCTCCGTCGTCGATGTGTGTAACCAGACGCGGCATGACGTAGAAAGATTCGTCGGCAGACTCATCGTAGCGCTCAAAGTAACTCGATGGCAATGTTGACATGACACCCTGTGTTACTCCAACGGCACGCCGTTCGACGCACCATTGGAGTAGTAAACCCGCGATGTTAGCCGGTGTTCTTCAACCCTGCCGCGATGCCATTAATGCTCAGCAAGACAGCTTCACGAAGTTCCGCGGTACTCGCATCTTCCGGTGTCGCCCGCAACCGTCGCAGGAGCTCGACCTGAATCGCGCTCAGCGGATCGATATATGGGTTGCGCCGATCGATCGAAAGCTGCAAAATCGGTGTGTTGCTCAGCAGTTCGTTCTGACCAGTCACTTGCAAGATCAAGCGCACCGTTCGGTCGTGTTCGTCGGTAATCTTCTCGAAGATACGCTCGCTCAATGCTCGATCGCTCACCAGATCGGCATAGGACCGTGCGATACGCATATCAGCCTTGGAGAGAATCATTTGAGCGTTGTCGATCAAGGTCGTAAAGAACAGCCACTCACGATACATGTGTTGAAGCAATCCGATGCCTTCTGTGCTGTTCTGTGTGCAGAATTGTTCAAGGGCGGTTCCCAACCCATACCACCCTGGAATCGTGTGGCGGCTTTGCATCCAGGCGAACACCCAGGGGATCGCCCGGAGATCTTCGATGCGCTGATTTGTTTTGCGACTTGCTGGACGTGACCCAATGTTGAGGCGCACGATCTCGGCGATTGGCGTGGCCTCGAAGAAATAGTGTACGAACTCGGGATCGTCATACACCAGCGACCGGTACGACACCGCCGAGTCGTCGGCGAGTTGATCCAGTGCTGCACTCCATTGAGCGGGAATCGGTTCGCCTGGCACCGCTAACGTAGTCATGAGCATGGCGTGCATGAGTTGTTGCAGGTGACGCGCTCCGATTCCAGCGATGCCGTAGCGGTCAAAGATGACCTCGCCTTGTTCGGTCAGACGCAATTGTCCGCGCACTGTTCCCTGTGGCTGCGACAAGATCGCGTGGTTGGCCGCACCACCACCACGACCGATCGCGCCGCCACGTCCATGAAACAGGCGCAAACGAATGTCGTGGTCTTCCGCCAGTGCCGCCAACTCCTGCTGCGCCCGATACAATGCCCAGTTCGCGGCGACAAAACCGGTGTCCTTGTTGCTATCGGAATAGCCCAGCATAATCTCTTGCAGGTTGCCGCGCAGTTCCAGGTGCTCACGGTAGGCTGGTGTTGCCAGCAAGTCGGTCATGATCGTAGGCGCGTGTTGCAGATCACTGCGAGTTTCAAACAGCGGCACGACGTTGAGGCGGCTGATATGAGCGCGAGAATCGTACAATCCGGCTTCGCGTGCCAGCAACAGCACCGCCAGCACGTCGCTCACGCCCGTGGTCATGCTAATGATATAGGTGTCGATGGCTTCAGGATTGAGTTGTTCCAGCACCGCCGCAATCGTGCGAAATGTCTGGACGGTTTCGAGCGTTTCCTTGCTGTAATCGAGACGCGACGGTATCAGCGGACGATGCCCATTCAACTCCTGGCTGAGTAAAGCGGTACGTGCGGTTTCTTCAAGCGCTGCGTAATCGTCGCACACTCCGGCAACCGATAGGATTTCCGCGAGCGCCGCCGTATGGCGTGCGCTATGCTGGCGGACGTCGAGCCGCGCCATATGCACGCCAAAGACCTCGACCAATCGAATCAGGTCATGCAGTTCGCCGTCAGCCATTGGTGCGCCCGCGTTCGCTCGCAGGCTTTCGTCCATCAGCTTAAGGTCGAACAGCAAGCCTTTCGAGCCTTGATACCAGGGATGCTCCGACGACGTAACCTTCGCCATGCCGTTGATGTCCCAGAACGGCTTATAGGATTGCACACGCTCGAGCGTCAGCAACAACCGTTCGCGGATGTAGGTACACTTCTGGCGATATGCTTCGAACTCGTTACGGCGCTTGACTGTCGCTGCCACATCGGGGAACTGTTCAGCATCGGCTTCGAGCGATGCCGCAAGTGCGGGCGAGATAGCGACTTCGCGGGTGGATGATCCCAACATCACGCTCAACTGCTCGATGCGACCAACATATTGCTGAAGCAGCGCCTCGTGCATCAACCGGATCGATTCGATGGTCGTCGCGGGGGTCACGAAGGGGTTGCCGTCACGGTCGCCACCGATCCATGAGCCGAAGCGTAGCACGGTGGGAACGTCCCACTTCTGGTCAGGATACGTTTCTGCCAGCGCGGCTTCAAGCTCGCGGTAGATTCCTGGCACGACACCGAGCAGCGTCGTTTCCATGTAATACCGCCCGTACTTCACCTCGTCGATCACGGTCGGTTTAAGGATGCGCACCTGATCGCTTTGCCAGCGGCTGACGATCTCGCCCTGGATACGTCGTTGATGTTCGGCACGTTCCAATGGGGTGATCTCAGCGCCCAGGAGCGGCGGCAGACTTGCGGCGATGCGACGCAACGACTCCAGGCTGGTGCGGCGCTGTGATTCGGTAGGATGTGCCGTAAACACCGGAACCAGCAACATGTCTTGCAACGCAGCCGCAACCGCTGACGACGACACACCCGCTGCCGCGAGCGCCTGGATGGCCTCTCCGATCGATTCCCGCCGCGGTCGTTCGGGATGCCGTAGGTCGCGCTCGCGCAGCACCCGCAACCGCTCGAGTTGCTCGGTCAGGTTGACCAGGCCGAAATAATGTGTAAACGCGCGTACAAGGTCGCTAGCCTTAGCGACAGAAAGTTCCTGCACGGTTTGGAGCATCTCTTGCTCCGCAGCCGGGTCTGTCGTCGTCCGTAGCCTCTTTGCGAGCGCTCGCACCTCTTCTTCGAGTTCGAACGCTTCTGCTCCAGATTGTGTCTGGATTGTTTCACCGAGTAGGTCGCCCAGGAAATGAATCGCCGACGAAAGCCACTCGGAAGTCGTCACGCCTGTTACTGTTGCCATAATTTGATCATTATAATAAACCTCGGTCCACTTTGCCTATTCGCAGTTATATGTAAGGAGCATAGACATGTCCAACAACATCAATACTTCGGCGGGGTCCCATTGGGAGTTCGCGCCACCCCAAAACTTCCTTGGTCTCGACGACGAGCATAGCGCGCTCGAAACGAGCGGCGTGGTCGTTCTGCCGATCCCCTATGAACTGACCACCAGTTATGGGCAAGGCACCCGCAATGGCCCGCGTGCGTTGCTGCATGCCTCATTACAGGTTGAACTGTACGACCGTGAGTTCGGCGGCGAGCCAGCGCTGGGTTGGGGCGTCCACACCCTACCAGCCCTCGCGGCGAACTACCAGGGTCCCGAAGCAATGCAGGCCGATATTGCCGCCGCCGTCGCCGAATACGCCCGTAGCGACAAACTCGTATTCGTCATCGGCGGCGAACATTCGATCTCCGGTGGCGTCGCACGCGGCTTGCACGCAGTCCATGGTCCTTTCGTCACGGTGCAACTTGACGCCCATGCCGACCTGCGCGACGAGTATGAAGGCACGCCTTACTCCCACGCATCGGCGATGCGACGGGTCATCGACAACGGCGGCGGCCGGTGCTACAGCTTGGCATCCGTTCGCTCAGCACCGACGAAGCCGCCTTCATCCGCGAACAACCCGAACACGTCCAGACATTTTTTGCCGAACAGGTCCATGCGGGCGAGCATCTCGACGCCCTGCGTGCCTTCGTTCAGGACAAGCCGGTGTACCTCACTATCGACATCGACTGCCTGGACGCCGCGCTGATGCCCGCGACCGGCACGCCGGAACCCGATGGGCTGCAATGGAATCAGGTTCTGGAGATCGTTCGCGTCGTCGCCGCGTCGAGTGCGCGTGTGTTACTGTTCGACATCGTAGAACTGGCACCGATCCCAGGCATGCAGGCTCCCGACTACCTCGCCGCCAAGCTTGCCTACAAAGTGATGAGCATTATCATGGCGACCCGAAACGCAGGGTAAGGGATGGTGGGGACGAAAACTTCTCGTTTTCGTCCCCACTCTCACACGTGCCCTTCGGCATGTTCTGACTAGTAACTCCTTATCCACCGCTAGACGATGAACTTGCCGTTCTGATAACATAACTCACCGTCCGCATACACTTCACCTTCGCGCAGGTCGCAGATCAGGTCCCAGTGGATCGCGGAATCGTTCTTCCCACCGGAATCGGGGTACGAACGCCCAAGCGCCATGTGCATGGTGCCACCGATCTTTTCATCGAACAAGATATTGCGCGTGAAGCGCTGGATGCCATAGTTCAGCCCGAATGCCACTTCGCCCAGAAAACGTGCGCCAGGATCGGTGTCGAGCATCGCATGGAGGAATTCCTCGCCGCGTGTCGCCCGCGCTTCCACGACCTTGCCGCCCCGAAAGGTCAGACGTACATCCTCGACTTCGCGCCCGTTATAGATCGCCGGATAGCTGAAACGCACATGCCCCTCGACCGAATCCTCATGCGGTCCGGTGAACACTTCGCCACTGGGGAAATTACGCTTGCCATCAGAGTTGATCCAGGTGCGCCCGCCGGTACGGTAGGTCACTTCGGTGCCATCGCCGACGATGCGGATCGTGTCATGCGCCATCAGGTAATCCGTAATGTATTGCTGGGATTCGCGCACGCGCTCCCATCCCGCCGCAGGATCGTCCTGATCGAGCAGACAACTGTTGAATACGAAATTTTCGTAGTCCGTTAGCGACATCTCGGCGTCCTGGGCGTGGGCTTCAGTCGGAAACAACGTTCCACACCAGCGCATCTCGCCCGCCGCCGAACGCTCCATCACGCGGCGTCCCAGGCTACCAATCGTTTGCTGGTGCATCGATACCCGTTTGGGATCAGCACCGGACAGACTTTTGGTATTTTCCGCGGCGCGGATAGTCAACCGCGTATCGAAGAACTCGATTTCGTCGGTGGCGATACGTGGCAGGTAGCGTAATTGTTCTTCGGACGCTTCGGCATACATGATCTCGTCGATGCCAGGGAGCGATACTCGCACGATGGGATGCCCTCCCGCTTTGATGGCGGCGCGATACGCTTCTCGGATCAGTGGCGCACCCGCTGGTGTACCCTGGATCAGCACGGTTTCTCCGGGCTGGACTGCGAGCGAGTAATTGATGAGTACATCGCCCATTTTGGCGACACGGGGATCGATCACGCTATCCTCCTTGCATAATCGATGAGATGATTGGCAGCACGTCGTCGCGGGGCATGCTCCCATATTGTGCTATAGACAGTGCTGTGCCTCGAACACGCCCTCTGATAACCCAGCGCCAGAAATATCGGGCGTACGGAACGCCTGGCACGACGATCCAACAATACACCCGCATCTCTGATGCCACCATCCCGCGCCGGGTTCAACGCCTATGATACGCCCGTATCCAATACGCTTTTGACAACCCGCGCAACGCTCGACACAATACCTGCAAAATAGGATGGTGTTGTATGTTCGGTGATATACGTTCGATCGATGATCCCGACCACGCTTGACCGAGCGCTCAATGTACTGCGAAGTGGTAATGTGCTGGCCTTTCCCACGGATACGGTCTATGGGGTCGGGGCGGCGGGGTTGGACGGCGCGGCGGTAGCGCAATTATTTATGGTCAAAGAACGCCCACAGCAACAGGCGATTCCGTTGCTGCTGGCTGATCCCGAAGACCTGTCCACGGTCTGCCCGTCGATCCCGCCGCTGGCGCTGGCGATTGGGCGGCGCTATTGGCCTGGTGCGTTGACCCTGATCGTTCCGGCCGCGGCGCATCTTCCGGCCTCGCTGCTGGCGGGCGGCTCGACCGTCGCCGTGCGCGTTCCCGATCACGACTGGCTACGCCAGTTAATTCGCCTGCTCGGACAACCGCTCGCCGCCACCAGTGCCAACCTGCATGGTGGGGCGAATCCACGCACCGCTGCCGATGTCGCCGCGCAGATCGGCGCACGGTTGCCCCTGATCCTGGATGGTGGTCCTACGGCGGGCGACGTTCCGTCTACTATCGTGGATGTTACGACGTCCACGCCGCGTATTCTGCGGCAAGGGGCATTACAGATGGACGAAACGTGGACTTAATACGGATCGAGCTATAGCAAACATCAAGATCTTGGTATCATACGGAGCGGAGCACCAGCAACCCAGAAGGCGCGAGTTGCGTCAAGCGCCTAGAGCACCAGCGCAAGTTGGGCGCTGGGAAGGTTCAACACCTCTCCGCAGCCCGCGCCGCGTTGCTTGTTCTCCGCTTCCAACGCTCCCTTGAATTACACTGAGCACGAAAGATGACAGCAGACCAGCTAGATCGCAGTACACAGACGCACGACGCTTCCACACAACGTATACGGCAATCCCGCGCATGAACAGACAAAATATCGTTGGTCATTGGCCGTTCGTCGTTGGTCGTTCGTCGTTTACAATAGCCCCGATACATTCCCTGTGGGCATTCGTATACAGGAAGGTTACGGCCTTGGCTATAGATGAATATGAATTTCGGCGTGTCTTGGGTCATTTCGCGTCCGGTGTGACCGTTGTGACGACAGTGCTGCACGATGTGTACTTTGGCCTGACGGTCAGTTCGTTTACGTCGCTGTCACTCGATCCGCAACTTGTCATGTTTCCGTCGATCAGGCGATTGGGCAGCCATGCTGCGATCCATGAGGCTGGCTGTTTACCGTGAACATTCTGCCGAAGATGGCGAACGGTTGTCACGCCATTTTGCCAGCCGCGAGGCCGACAAATTTAAGGGCATCGCCTACCATTTCGGACAAACCGGCGCTCCACTGCTTGACGATGCCCTGGCGACGCTTGAGTGTCGTGTCGTGCAGGAAGCCGTTGGTGGTGATCATACGGTCTTTATGGGCGAGGTCGTAGGGACGAGCGTCAGCGACGGCAAACCCCTGGTGTACTTTCGTAGCGGCTACCATCAACTTGCTTGAAGTGACGGGCGTGTGCACAAGCAGGAGTGACGCTTATATGGCGTCACTCCTGCTTGTGGCATCATTAGGCTCCAGGCTTACGGTGCTAATCGTGCCAGTTTCACCGCCAAGCCCGTATACGTTTCTGGACGGAATGCGTGCAGTTCCGCTTTCACGTCATCACGGATTTCAAGCCCGTCGATAAACATTTCGATGTCCGCCATCGTCGGCGTCGTGCCGCGCGTCAAGCGCTTGAGTGCCTCGTAGGGCTCAGGATAATTTTCGCGGCGCAAGATTGTTTGAATCGCCTCAGCCAGCACCGCTGGATGTTCGACGAGTTCGGATTGTAAAGCGCATCGTCCACCCGCAACTTCCCTAACCCCTTCATCGTACGGCGATACGCCAGCAGACTATAGCCGAAGGCGACGCCAATATTGCGCAGCACGGTCGAATCCGATAGGTCACGTTGCAAGCGGGATATCGGTAGTTTGCGACTGAACGCTTCGAGCAACGCCCCTGCCAGCACGATATTGCCTTCACTGTTCTCAAAATCGATCGGATTCACTTTATGTGGCATCGTCGAAGAGCCGACTTCGCTGGCGACGGCAGCCTGAACGAAGTACCCATCGCTGATATAACGCCATACGTCCTGGTCGAGGTCAATCAAGATCGTATTGGTACGCCGAAGCGCATCACACAGTTCCGCCATGTGTCATGTGGCTCGATCTGCGTTGACAGCATCGTGATGTCAAGTTGCAGCGAGTTGATAAAGGCACGGCTGAATGTCATCCAATCGACAAGTGGCAACGCCGCGTACTGCGCGGCATAGGTGCCGGTCGCACCATTGAGTTTGCCCAACAGCGGCACCTGTTGCAGGGTGTCGATAGCGCGGTGCAAACGATGGACGAACACATTCATTTCCTTCCCCAGCGTCGTCGGTGTTGCCGCCTGACCATGCGTGCGTGATAACATCGGCGTTTGCGCATACCGCAACGCGAAATTGCGTAGATCAGCCTCGATGTCGCGTAGTGCAGGAACCAGCACTTCGTCACGTGCGCCGCGCAGCAGCAACGCATGGGAGAGATTGTTCACATCCTCCGATGTCAGCCCCCAGTGGATCGCTTCGAGCCATGCTTCCATGTCGTACTCGGTAAGTTTGCCGCGTAGCCAATACTCGACGGCCTTGACGTCATGGTTGACCTTCCGATCCCAGGCGGCTACTTCCTCCGCCGACTGGGGGTTCCATTGCCGGTACAGGTTGCGTAACATGCCTTGCTGCTGTGGGGTCATCGCCGGAACAAACGCGATACTGGGGGCGCGGGCCAGGAAAATCAAATATTCGATTTCAACCTGCACCCGTGCTCGATACAAGGCGCCTTCCGAGCAATAGGCAACCAACGGTGCCATCTCGGCGCGATATCTGCCATCCAGGGGCGACAAGGTTTCTAGTGCGGAAATCGTCATAATACGGAACTCCAATCCTTTACTCGAATTATAGAAGTTTTTGCAATCTATGGCGTTTGATCGATCAATTGTACCACATTTCAAATTGTAATGTTGACATAATTTGACCATCAGAACACGTTGCGTATGGTGCATGGAATGCCGTATAATTCGGTAACAACCTTGTAGATTGAAAGGGAGAATGCAGTATCAAGCGTCCATGTTGCGCTCTATGGATGCGTGCCCACTCGAAAGTACGAGGATTGTGAACGTGTTCGCAATATTCTGCGGTCTTCAATTGGGCAGAAAGGGAAGGATGTTCCGTGAGTAAGTCCGGCGTCGTACTGGTCCATGCCCACCCGTTGTTTCGCCAGGGACTTCGGTATCATCTTGCTGGTCATCCCGAATTCCGTATTACTGGCGAAGCCGGTAATGGTCAGCAGGCAATTCAACTAGTCGATTACACCAACCCTGATATCGTCCTGATCGAAATGGATCTTCCCGGTATCAATGGCTTGGAAGTCGCGCATGCCATTAAACGCACACATCCCAATATCGGCATTATCCTGCTGAGCGCTGACACCGAGCCAGTGGCGATGATCAAGGCGTTGCGAGCTGGTATCGCCGCCTTTATTCCGCGTAATGTTCCCTGGGAAGACCTGCTCAAAGTCCTTCAGGAAGTGCGGCGTGGTGATTATCCGATCAATGAAGTCGTGCTGAGTGAACCTCAGATCGCTTCGCTGGTTTTGACCGAGTTCCGCAACCTTACCGCCGAGGAGGATGTTGAGAATATCTACTCGCCGTTGTCGCCGCGCGAGATCGAAGTCTTTGAACTTGTCGCCGCCGGACGCACCAATAAGGAAATTGCTGTCAAGTTGGCGATCAGTAACCAGACCGTCAAAAACCATATTTCGTCTATCCTGCGAAAACTTGCGGTCAACGACCGTACCCAGGCTGTCGTCTATGCGATGCGGCGCGGCTGGATCAAAGTGGTCCAGTCCGGCGCGTTCGGCTAAGTATATTCTCCGCATGACCCAGAAAGCGATTACGTAGTGACGCTCAAGGTCATTTTACTGGCTGTAGTTTGGCTCCTGCTGGGGTGTTCCCTTGATATGCCTCCGGCAGGGGTGCCGCTGGCCCAAAGTACCAGCAGCACCCCGCCGACCCGTCGCTCAACCATGCCGCTCATCAATCGGTCGCGCCAGACCACTCACGACGCCCCACCATCACCCAACGATGCACACAGATCCAACGACTAACACCCGACCGAGGCTCCTGAGCACTCCCGAGACTCCCTGATGCTCCCAACACCGAGCGTCCTGCCTGAAATCGCCAACATGGGCTATTGCGAATACGCCGTTTGGTCCCGAGATGATGCACGCTTTTCCACGCGGCTTGAATCGATGGTCGCCGAACAACTCGATCAGATCGACCGCCTGACACTGACATTCGCCGACACCAGCGGTTCGCTCCATGGATTGGCCGCCTGTATTGAAGCACAGCGCTGGAACGACCTGGCGGGACCAGACGGTCAACACGCTCCTGGCACGACCGTCCTTGCGCTCGATCTCGACGATTGGGCACACGATGAGGCATGGCACGCATCGCCGCTGGGTGAAACTATCGTCATCACCGGAGCAGATTCGTTCGAGCGCGTCAGTTTCGTCGCCGACCCGCGCAGTTCGCGGGGAACGCTCGTCGGTATTGGACTGCGTCGTACGCTGGCTTTTCGCGTCGTTGCGGAAGAACAGCCGTCGCGGATCATCGTCGAAGTCGATCGGACGCCGCGCCTCGACGCCATCAGCGATCCTCTGGGTCAGGCGGCAGGACGTGTCGACTTGCCGGACGCGCCGATCTTTTTCATCCAGAACTACGATGTATGGCGTTTCGCAGCAGGACGTGCGCGACCGGTGACCACGACGACCGAACTTGAAACTGCGCTGGCTGTTTCCCCTGATGGCGGAACGCTGGCAGTGTGTCGCGCGCCCGCCGATGCTGAGCCGGGGGCACTGCCATATGGCGTTCGTGCCAGTTTATGGATTATGGACCCCGACGGTGGCGACCAGCGTCAGTTAGCGGATGCGGGGGGTTGTGCCGATCTACGCTTCGCACCGAGCGGCAGAACCGTCTCGTTTACGTCAAACACCGCTACCGCGCCAGCCATGCATCTTTCGGTATGGACGGCCTCGATCGTTGTTGGTGAGCCACAGGCCGCAACCACAACCGACGACGAATGGAATCGCTCGAATGCCCAATGGCTGCCCGACAGCAGGTCGATCGTATCACGGCACCAACGACGCCGGACCAAGTGTGCTGTTCGTACAGGACGACGACGGCAGCGAACGTGAAGTGTCGGCACAACTCCTTACCGGCTCGCGCTATGCTGGCATCGGCGATGTCGTGGTCGGGGATACTCTCCTTGCGGTGGAAGCGTTGCGCAGGGATCGGGCGGAGCCGACCTGGTTTTGTTGCGCTTCGACGGAACCGAAGTCGCCGTCGAACAGCGAGGCTTCTGGCAGCGCCCGCTCGTTTTTCAGAATGGCGAGCTACTGTATCTCATTACCGCTTGCCCGTCCGAAGTCGTGCAGAATTACACGTTGCTTCGGCGTGCCGCCGACGGCACGCTGGACGAACTCCTTAGTGGAAAAACGCTCGCGGGGATTGGCGAGGTCGCAGTGTTGGGCGACCAGTTGATTGTGGCGCGTAGCACGGCACCGCGCCCTGGCTTACGTGGACCCCAGACCTTGCCAAGCGACCTTTCGCGCACCTCATTATGGGAACTGGATGACAATGGTACAATCCGCCGTGAAGTCTATCGCTCACCCGTGCCTGTGCGTAATCTGAGTGTTCCACAATCCTCAGCCCCGTAATGTTACGCGGCGTTATCTTTTTCGGGTCGTCCGCACCCGTTTCCAGGCATGAAAGACGAATGCGAACTACGCTGCAGCTTGCAGCACAGCGGCAAAGATGAACACGCTTTCAATTTCGTCAGTCGTGGCGCTCTTGATTATTCCAATCTAGCGACGGAGATCCCACGAACTAACCTGCATTATTCCAGACGATCCTGCAGTACACGCTCCCAGGCTGCCCATGTTGGGCAGCCTGGGAGCGTGTACTGTGTCCCTATGAGCAAAGCCACCCTACTGCTGTTGAAGCAACACCATCTGGATTGGCGAATCTCCCTCAAGTTCGACGTTCAGGGTCAATTGTTGCGCCCCCTGGATCGGCAGTGTTAGTTCAAGCGGCGCGCGCTGTGCGGGTGGAGTGTTGTCGCGGCATCGCCTTGCGCCGTGTAGATCGTACCGGTTCCGTCCGTAAACTGGAACGCATTCAACGACACAGGCAAAGGTTGTGAACCAGTGTTGCTGATCGTGCCGCTGATCTTCAAACCAGCCTCAACCTGCTGGATACCCGTGATCTCAACACGTAAACGCTGGTTCTGAGCGACAGGAGTAAGTGCAGGAGCAGGAGCGCCCGACTGCAACCGTGCGAGCGCAGTTCGTGCAATGCCAGCGATATCCTCAGGCAGGGGCGGTAGGTCGATGCGCGGCACACCTTCCGATGCGGGTTGCGCAGCGAAACGCTGTTGAAGTGCGCTCGAACCGCCGGTACGGTCACGAAACACCTGCACCGCGCCGATAAGCAGAACGAAAACTACAATAGCGATAAGCCATGACGGTCCCTGTGACTGATTATGTCCATACACACGCATGGTTTAAGCTCTCCTTCGCCGCTCGCATCGTGGTGTAGTGTACGGCATCTGTACGACAAACGCATTTCATCAATGGTAAACTGACGGTGTTGCCGGGAGCAAGCATGTGAAAGTATATGCGCAATCTCAGCCGCGCCGAACGATTTCAAGGACGAAACTGTGGATTTTGCACTGATTACTGTTGTGGTACAACTGATATTCCTAGAAGGTGTGTTGTCGCTCGATAACGCCGCTGTTCTAGGAGCAATGGTTGCCCGTCTGCCCGCCAATGAGCCGGTGCCGTGGCACCGTTCGATGCGTTGGCTCGGTCATATCGTCGATCCCCTGCTTGGACCACAACGGCAGGCTGCCCTCAAGGTGGGTTTGTTGGGTGCGTACTTCGGGCGCGGCCTAATGCTCGCGCTCGCCACAGTGGTGATTCAGAATCCGTGGCTCCGCTTGCTGGGCGCGTTATACCTGATGTATCTGGCGTTAAGCCACCTCGCCGAACTCGGTCACGAGCAAGCTAACCATGAACGAACGAACCATGAGTTCAAGCAACGTACCGGGTTCTGGTCGGTTGTGATCGGCGTCGAACTCGCCGATCTGGCCTTTAGTCTCGACAACGTGGTGGCAGCAGTCGCACTTTCCGATAACTACTGGATCGTCCTGCTGGGCGTCGCCATCGGCATCGTGACGATGCGCTTCGCCGCTGGTATGTTCAGTCGCATGATCGAATGGGAACCTGCCCTGCAACATGCCGCCTATCTGCTGATCCTGGCGATCGGGATTGAATTGATCCTGGACGATCTGTTCCATATCCATACCGGTGAATTATTGCAATTCGCTGATCACCCTCCTGCTCCTTGGCCTGACGATCGTGTTCGCGCGTGTCTCATTCCTGCAGCCACTCAACAAGATCTGGCCGCCGCTGTTACGGCTGGTCGCACTATTGTATACACCGCTACGCTGGCTGACCTGGCCCATCCGTTTTCTGATTCGGATTAGGAAGCCGCTCGCGCACTACGCCTTCGAGCGATACGCACTAGCGCCGCATGATAGCCGCGACCGACGAGGACATGCGCTGGCACTTATCGGACGCGCCGGGCGACTGCCATCCAATCGTCACGGTATCGGTCGCGCATTTCTGAGCCGATCCGTTATGTCCATTTCGCCTTGCACGCGTTTCCCCTGATCGACTGACCACTACGCTCTGATCGAACGACCAGTGCACCACTGCACTGGACTTGTTACACTGGAACATCCTGCTCCATACGTTGACACAACACAAGTCAGCATGACGCTGCAATGTGTGTTGTAGGTTCTATTTATTGATAATCGGGTTGGTATTAATTGCAGGATGAATTGTGAAAAAAGATGTACTACGTGGATTTATCCATAACGCTGTTCGTGGCTGTACGTGTCACAATCGTACTGTATGATGGTATAAGCATTGGCGATGAGCGTCAATTCAAGGAGACGCACCAGTGATGGTGTGTCGTCGCCACCCCTTCGAAGGTATGGAGGCCACATGGCTTTACGTGTTCCTATGAGCGATGGCGAACAACCGCCATCTACCGCACCGACCCCTGCTCCTAACAACCGTGAGTTCACCGTTGCGGATGAATATCTATACAATCGACGCTCGGCAGGTCGTTGGATCACGTCACATCTGTTGCGATATCCATTGTTGCCCGCGCTGGTCGTGGTGTTGAGCGTCAGCGAAATGGCGCTGTTCTCGTATGCGCCGATCCTGACGGGGCAAGCGTTCGACCTGATGCTGTCGCCCCAAAGAAGCATTGCAGCACTTACGGGCGTTGCGCTGCTGGTACTGGGGGTGCGTTTCATCCAGGGTCTGATTGGCTTATGTTCAGCGGGTACGGTTGAACTGCTGGCACAACGACTGGAACGTGATGCCCGCGAAGAATTGATGATCAGCTTGTTAGGCAAAAGCCAGACGTTTCATAATCGTCAGCAGATCGGCGACATCATGGCACGCGCCACCAACGATGTGCGCCAACTCAATGCCATGGTCAATCCTGGCTTCAGCATGATCTTCAACTCGATGCTGGGCCTGGTGATCCCGATCATCGGTGTCGCCTTTCTCGATCCGCAATTGCTGCTGGCCCCCATGCTCTTTCTGATCGCTTTCTATTGGTCGTTGCGCCGCTATACCGGGCAACTCAATCCGGTGGCGGGCGCAGCGCGGGCACAGTTCGGCGTTATGAACGCGGGACTAACGGAATCCATCGGTGGGATCGAAGTTGTCAAAGCCTACGGGCAGGAGCGCTCAGCGCGTAAGCGCTTCGCTACCGACGCACGTATCTTCCGCGATCTTGCCGTTAAGGAAGGGTATATTCAGGCACGTTACCTACCGGTCATGTTCTTCGGTTTGATGTACGCGCTAGGATTCGCCCACGCGATCTATCTGTACGTCAATGGTGGCCTGTCGATCGGGCAGATCGTCGCCTATATGGGCCTTTTGGGTGTGTTGGAGTTCCCATCGTTCATCTCGATCTTCACGTTCTCGCTGGTCCAGATGGGCCTGGCAGGTTCGGCACGTATCCTGGAACTGATGAACGCCGCGACTGAATTAGACGAAAACTTGTCTGGCACCGTGCAGACGATGCAAGGCGAAATCGTCTTCGACAATGTATCGTATGGTTACGGCGAAAACCTGATGCTTCGAAACCTTAGCTTCACGGCACGCCCCGGCGAAACAGTTGCCATCGTGGGGCAAACTGGCTCTGGCAAGAGTACGCTCACCAAGCTCGTCAACCGTACCTATGACACCTCCTCCGGTCGGGTTCTGATCGATGACGTGGACGTACGAGCATGGAGTCTGCAAAGTCTGCGGTCGCAGATCTCGACCATCGAGCAAGACGTGTTCTTATTCTCACGCACGATCGCCGAGAACATCGCCTTTGGTGCGCCCGGCCGTGCCACCCGCGAGCAGATCGAACAGGCTGCACGTGAAGCCCAGGCACACGACTTCATCATGGGATTCCCGGAAGGCTACGATACGGTCATCGGCGAGCGCGGTGTCACACTTTCGGGCGGTCAGCGCCAACGACTGGCAATCGCTCGTGCGTTCCTGACCGATCCACGAATCTTGATCCTGGACGATTCGACAAGTGCGATCGATAGCGCGACCGAGGACCAGATTCAGCGGGCGATGCGCCGCATATTGGAAGGCCGCACGACGCTGCTGATCACCCACCGGTTATCACAGATTCGTTGGGCCGACCGCATTCTGGTACTACGTCAGGGCGAGCTTGTCGATCAAGGCAACCATGAAGAACTGCTGGAACGCAGCGATGCTTACCAGCGCATCTTCGCACGCTACGAGTCGCAGCAGCAACCTGTCCCGACGATATCGTAACCGTCTTTCGACGCCTAACACCTGATACATGGAGGTAGTGCGTGGGTTTTGTTATGGATGGCCTCGATTCCGAGGCATATGACCGGAAATACAACGACCGCGATCTGGTGCGGCGTATCCTCACATATTTTCGACCGCATCGCCGCACAATGGCGATCGTGGCGGGAGCGATTGGCCTGAGTTCGTTGGTCGGCACGGGCGTGCCGTTGCTGATCTCGCGCGGCATCGACGCGATCGCCCCCACCGATGGCTCGACGCCCCAGCACGACCTTCCTTATCGTGCTGTGCGCGACGGTGATGGTGCTATCCCTGATCCGTTGGGTCTTTAACTTCATTCATCGCAGCAATTCGGCGCGTGCCGTGGGCGATGTCGTGCTGGCGCTGCGCGAAGATGCCTTCAACGCCGTTACCAGCCGTGATATGTCTTTCTACGACGAGTTTGCATCGGGCAAGATCGTAGCGCGTGTGACGTCCGATACCCAGGATTTCTCAACGGTCGTTACGCTGGTCATGGATCTGATGAGCCAGGTCTTGTTGGTCGTGGTGATGGCAGCCGTGCTGTTCACGATCAACCCACAACTGGCGCTGTTTACGCTCGCGATCGCGCCACTGGTCGTGCTCCTGGCGTTGTCGTTCCGCAGTATCGCCCGCTACACGATCCGTAACTCGCAACGCGCCCGCGCCGAAGTCAACTCCCTGATTCAGGAGTCGATCAGCGGCATCAGCGTCGCGAAAGGGTTTCCGCCAGGAAGGCACGCTGTATCAGGACTTCATGCCCGTCAACAAGCGTGCGTATCGCCTCAACCTGTACAGCGGTCTCGTGTTCAGCGGCATCTTTCCGATGCTTGATATCATCGCAGGTATCGGCACCGCTACCGTGATCTATTTCGGTGGCCTGCGTGTGTTCAATGGTTCCGTGTCGACCGGTGACTGGTATCTGTTCGTGCAAGGGCTTGGGATCTTCCTGTTCCCACTCACCAGCATCTCGTCCTTCTGGAGCCAGTTCCAGCAGGGGCTTTCGGCCAGCGAGCGTGTGTTCGCTTTGATCGACGCCGAGCCGCGTGTCGTCCAGACGGCAGCAGAACCGATCCCAGAGGTGCAGGGCAAGATCGAGTTCAAGCATGTGCGCTTCGCCTATAACCCTGAATCGGTGGTCCTGCCCGACTTCTCGCTGACGATTCGCGCCGGGGGAATCGATCGCGGTGGTCGGACATACCGGCGCGGGCAAGTCGAGTCTGGCACGTCTGATCGCACGATTCTACGAGTTCCAGGATGGCCACATTCTGATCGACGACCGCGACATTCGTACGCTTGACCTGGAAGCGTTATCGTCGACACCTGGGCATCGTGCCGCAGGTACCATTCCTGTTCTCGGGAACCGTCGCCGACAACATTCGCTATGGTCGCCAGGATGCCACGCGACGACGAGGTGCTCGCTGCCGCGCAACAACTTGGCAACGGCGAATGGGTCCCGACTGCTTGCCCAACGGTTTACAGACGGATGTAGGCGAACGCGGCAACCAGTTGTCGATGGGCCAGCGCCAGCTTGTCGCTTTGGCGCGTGTGCTGCTGCACGATCCGTCGATCCTGATCCTGGACGAAGCGACCGCGAGCGTTGATCCGTTCACCGAGGCGCAGATTCAGGAAGGATTGGACGTGGTAATGAGTCATCGCACCAGCATCGTGATCGCGCATCGGCTCTCGACGGTGCGCCATGCGGACCGTATCATCGTGCTAAAGGAAGGTCGGATTATCGAGGAAGGCAATCACGATGTGCTACTAGCTCGTGGCGGTCACTACGCCGAACTCTATAACACCTACTTCCGGCATCAGTCGCTCGAATACATCGAAGCCGTAGGACAACTCGCGTCCTGATATTCACCTACTCGTAACAAAACACCCAGGGAGCCAGAACAAACTCCCTGGGTGTTTTGTTGTTTAATTCTTGTCGTGTTGACCGTGCGAAAGCGTACGGAGACGACGACACGTCTACGTCAAACAGGACTCCTGTTTGATAGTGGACCCACCACACGCTGTACAGCGTCAAGTATGAAACAATAATGATACTTGATATACCTCTTTGCTGACATCCTTAAGTTCTGTATGGCACTTACAGCAAACCACCTAGCGCGGCAGGGTATTGATGTAATCAAGGCTATCCGTCCGACGAGATCTGCAGCGTCACGACGATCGTTTCTCCACGTACGATATCAAATCTTTTATAAGGTCAAGTACCATGCAGGTCAAGGACCTACGTCTTAGTGGATTGCAGGGTCTCACAGGCTATCATATTTATAAGCAGAACCTGGGTAGATAGATAGACGTCGATGTATCTTCCTGGTTCGACACCATCCTTAGTTCAACGCCAATATTGTTTGTTTGTTCCTCATTAGCGCTGTCGAGCGTGTAGTTCGTTGTGTTTGTATTCCTGGCTTCGCAGCGGGTGGTGGACCGCACGAATGCTTTCGTAACCGATATTACAACCGGTTCGTTCACCATCTAGTAGCGATAGCGATAGGCTATTTTTGGAGGATTGTTTTATGGGTAAGCATCGGTATGTTGCAAGTGCACTTGTTGCTCTGCTGTGTATGGTTCCAGGACCACGGAACACGTATGCAATTCAAAACCTGGATTTACGGTAAGCCCAACGTCAGGCCTTACGACCACGGAAAGCGGCGGAACGGCGATGTTTTCGGTTGTGCTTAATTCCGCACCCACCGCGAACGTGACTATCGGACTGGCAAGTTCGAATACGAAAGAGGGAACCGTTTCCCCCTCGTCACTGACATTCACCCCATCCAACTGGAGCACCGCCCAGCCTGTCCTGCTTACCGGTGTCAACGATGCCGTCGACGATGGCGATATCGCATACACGATCGTGACGGCACCCGCGACGAGCAGCGATCCATTTTATGGTGGTAAAGACCCAGACGATGTGAGCGTCATCAATATCAACGACGACACAGCGGGTTTTGCGGTTACGCCTACCTCGGGATTGACGACAACAGAAGCGGGCGGGACGGCCATCTTCAAGGTTGCCCTGACAAGTCAGCCAACTGCAGACGTGACCATCGGCCTCAGTAGCTCGAACCCAAGCGAGGGAACGGTCTCCCCAGCGTCGATTAAGTTCACGTCGTCGAACTGGGCGACACAGCAGTCGGTCACTGCCAAAGGTGTCAATGATTACGTCGCCGATGGGAACATTGCATACAGCATCATCACTGCACCCGCAACCAGTACCGATCTCAAATATAAAGACCTGAACCCTGCCGATGTGAGTGTCACCAACATCGATAATGACACCGTAGGCGTCATCGTCACGCAGTTGCCAAACCTTACGACCACCGAAACGGGCGGTACCACATCGTTCAAGGTTGCGCTATCGAGCTTGCCGACCAGCAATGTAACGATCGCCCTCGCAAGTAACAATACATCAGAAGGCACCGTCACACCATCCGTGCTGACCTTTACGCCCACCAATGGACGTACCGCACAGACCGTGACCATCAAAGGTGTCAACGATACACTGGTAGACGGCGATATCGGCTACAAAATCATCACCGGCGACACGGCTTCGAGCGATCCCAAATATAACGGCATTGTTGTCGAAGACGTCAGCATCACCAACCGTGACGACGAGGCCATTAAGTTCTCCACCAGCACTATTTCGGTCAACGAGAGTGCCGGGACAGCGAACGTCGAAGTACAGGTCACAGGAACCGTCCTCGAAAATCGTCCGGTGTCGGTCAAGTATGCGACGGTCGATGGAAGCGCGCAGGCTGGCATCGATTACACGGCGACCACGGGCATGCTGATCTTCGAGGCAGGACAGCCAACGCGGCAGACGATCATGGTGCCGCTCACCAACGACACCGCTGCTGAAGCCAACGAGACGTTCACCCTGGCGTTGAGCGAACCAACCAGTACCATCCTTGCCAGCCCAACGACCATGACAGTGAACATTCCCGCGAACGATGGTATCTCGTTCAACGTGAGCAATATCAGCGTGCAGGAAACCGTCGGTAACGCGACATTCACGGTCAAGCTCAACGGACCTAACACAACGGAAAACGTAACAGTTGGCTACGCCACCAGCGACAGCAACAATGACACGGCGACCGCCGGCAGCGACTACACCTCGACCAGCGGCGTGCTGGTGTTCACGCCAAACCAGACCAGCAAGACCTTCACGGTGCCGATCATCAACGATGCGGCGATGGAAGGCGACGAAACGTTCTCGGTTCTCCTGGGTGAACCCGTAAACGGCTCGCTCATCACGCCGAGCACACAAACCGTCACGATTCTGGCGAACGACACCGCATTATCGGGCGTCACCGTCACGGCAGCCGCAGGGTTGAAAACAACTGAGGCCGGTGGCAGCGTGACTTTCAAGGTTGCTCTCAAGAGCCAGCCCGCATCCGATGTCACGATCGCGCTTGTCAGCAACGACACGACCGAAGGCACGGTCAACCCCGCATCCTTAAAGTTTACAACGACGAACTGGGCGACCGCGCAGACGGTTTCCGTCAAGGGCGTCAACGACTTCGTCGACGATGGAGATATCGCTTACACGATCGTGACCACAGCGACCAGCAGTGACCCGCTGTACCACAATATCGACGTCGATGATGTAAACGTTACCAATATCGACGACGATACCGCCGGTATCACGGTCAGCCCGGTGTCCAACCTCACAACCATCGAAAACGGTGGCGTAGCGACGTTCTCGGTCGTGCTGAACAGCGAACCGACCAGCAATGTAACAATTGCCTTGAGCAGCTCGGATGCAACCGAAGGCAGCGTCACACCGACATCGTTGACCTTCACACCCGCGAATGGCCGAACCAAGCAAACGGTGACCATCAAGGGCGTCGATGACTCCATTGTCGACGGTGACATCCTGTACTCGATTGTCACAGGAAACACACAGTCCGATGATTCCAATTACAGTGACAAAGACGTTGCCGATGTCAGCGTCACAAACCGAGACGACGAGGCTGTGAAGTTCGTCGTGGGCAGCACGACGATCAACGAAAGCGCTGGCACGGCAAGCATCAAAGTGACCGTAACCGGTACGGTGTTGTCGGATCGCCCGGTGTCGGTCGACTACACAACCAAGAATGGCTCGGCGCTGGCGGACAACGATTTCACCGCCGTCAACGGTACGTTGACTTTTGCGGCAGGCCAGCCGACCACCCGGTCGATTATCGTACCAATCACTAATGACATCATTGGCGAAAGTAACGAAGTCTTCACCGTCGAGTTGAGCAATCCAGTCAACACGATCGTCGGCTCACCGGCACACACCGTCAACATCTCGCCTAACGATGCGCTCTCGTTCAGTGTTACCAATGTCAACGTAGCGGAAAATGCGGGGACCGCATCCGTCAGCGTCAAGATGAATGGTGTCAACACAAGCCAGACTGTGACCGTCGATTATGCGACCAGCGATGGCACGGCAAAAGCAGGCAGCGATTACAAAGCGACGACCGGCACGGTGACGTTCTTGCCCAACCAGACCACCCGAACGTTCACGGTACCGATCATTGACGATGCAGCAAAGGAAGGCGACGAATCGTTCGTCCTCACGCTGGGCAACGCGAGATACGGCTCGATCGTAACACCAAGCACCCAGACAGTCACGATTCTGGCGAACGATACGGCGACAGCCGGCATCACCCTCAAGATATTGCCAGACCTCAAGACCACGGAAGGCGGCGGTACAGTATCCTACAAGATCGTCCTCGATAGTCAGCCATCGGCGAATGTCGTCATCGGACTGACGAGCGATGACCCCACCGAAGGCACGGTGTCGCCGGCATCGTTGACCTTCACACCCGCAAACTGGAACACCGGCCAGGTGGTTACCGCCAAGGGCGTCAACGATTTCATAGTCGACGGCAACATCGTCTATCACATCGTGACAGCGCCCGCCAGCAGCGCCGACGCGAACTATAACGGCCTGGACGCCGACGATGCTACAATCACCAACATGGATAACGATGTCGCTGCTATCACGGTGACGCCAGCCAGTGGCTTGACGACAACGGAAGGCGGCGGCGGCGCGGCAACGTTCCGGGTTTCGCTGACGAGTGATCCGACCAGCGATGTGACAATTTCGCTGACAAGCTCGGACCTCACCGAAGGCACGGTTTCTACGCCATCGTTGACCTTCACACCGGCAAACGGACGTGTCGCACAAATCGTGACGGTCAAGAGCGTTGACGATACGATCGTAGACGGCAATATTGCCTACAAGATTTTGACCGGCGCGGCGGTGTCGGAAGATCCCATCTGGAACGGTAAGAAGGGTTCGAATGTATTGCTGACCAACATCGACAATGAAGTTGTCAAGCTAGGCGCACGTAGCGTTATCGTCAACGAAAGCGCGGCGGTCGTAACCATCGACGTCATCCTGACAGGAGAGCCAATCCAAGGCCGAGCAGTAAAGGTCAACTACACGACCAAGGATGGCACGGCACTGGCCGGCAGCGACTACACCGCCAAGAGTGGTACGCTGACCTTCGCCGCGGGACAGCCGACGACGCAGACGATCACCATTCCGGTCATCAACGAGACGCTTGGCGAAGGTGCTGAAACGTTCGACGTGGTGCTGAGCGACCCGATAAATACCGTCCTGGCTTATCCTTCGACCGAAACGGTGACGATTGCCGCCAACGACTTGCTGTCGTTCAGTGCATCAAACGTGAACGTCAACGAAGGCGCTGGCAATGCGACCATCACGGTCAAACTCAACGGGCCATCGACACAATCGGTATCGGTCAATTACTCAACGAGTGACGGCACGGCGACCGCAGGCAGTGATTACACCGCCAAGAGTGGCACGCTGCTGTTCGCACCGGGTGAAACGAGCAAGA
Source organism: uncultured Chloroflexia bacterium (assembly GCA_963782315.1). Lineage (GTDB taxonomy): Bacteria > Chloroflexota > Chloroflexia > Chloroflexales > Kallotenuaceae > JBBSGA01. Next base: position 19,987 of record CAWAJS010000033.1, on the reverse strand, counting down.
CGTTCACTGTAGCGATCATCAACGACACGATACGTGAACAAAATGAAATCATGACCTTGACGTTGAGCGCTCCGGTCAATGCATCGGTCGGAACAGAAACATCAACGCTGACCATCATTGACAACGACTAATAGCGGACCATCCTACGGGACGGGAAGCAAGGGCGCTGGCTTTCGAGCCAGCGCCCTTGCTTTTTAAGTTGGAGTTATGAAGAAACAATGACGCTCAGTCCATAGTGTCGTGCTCGGCAGGAGGTATGTCTGGTCCTAATACACCTGTTAGCGCGTGAGTAGACAAGAATGCGCGTGCGAGCGCCGCATTCTTGTCTATGCCCTTATCCCGCCCGACGAAATCCCAGGTAGTACGCGATCGCCATGATTGCGGTGATATCGGTGATTGCCGCTATAATCCAAAAACCCACCGTCGTCAAAGCCACCCAACCGCTGAGCATCAAGATGATCCCATCGAGCGCGGTCAACGTCGTGAGTATCAGCACCGCCAGCATCGTGCTGCGTCCCACGGTTCGTGTGCTGAGCCACGCCAGGAATGCTCCCACTGCTGCCAACACAATGCCCAATTCGATGTACAACGCGGTCGTACCCGTGCCCATGATGCCGGGGAGCCAAGCCGACTCGATGGCGGTTGCCAATCCCAGGAGCATACACACCACACCGTCGGTGCGTAAGACGTTGCGGAAGAATCGCCCGCCATCTGTTCGTTTCGCTCGTGCCGCCGTTCGTGCTTGCGTTGCCATTGCGTAACCTCCTTTAGGTCGATTGCATGGCATCACCATAGGCCTTCGAGGACTGCCAATACTATGGAAAACGCTGCCAAACGGTGCTAAAAATCCTGCTGATCGGTGCCGATAGGAGGAGGATGCGTAGTTTCGAGGCTAATGAGCGCCATTATTCTGGCGCGAGCGCAGGTCTTGCGCGACCAGTCGGGCTGCCGCCGTCTGCCAGTTGTACAGTGTACGTTCGGGAACGGACGAGTGAAACCATTCCAAAGCGCGTCGCGTTACCTCGTCGAGACCGTCCAGGTTGGTACGACGGCTGTAGGGTTTGAGGCCTACGACATATGGGAAATGGAGTACGTTGTAATAGCGCCATTCATCCGATGTGCCGAAGTCGTCGCCACTTTGCGGCTTGAGGCGCTCGATACTGGCGGCGAGCAACGCTTTGAGCGCGACCGCACGTTCAAGCTGATCGGCGCTGCGATCCTGTCCGATCAGACCCGGCAATTGCGTCAATGGATTAGAGGCCAGCCGCGCCAGATCGCCGTAGTGGCTCAACGCCCGCCGGGTGACACGGGTGAGTTCGGCGTCGTCCAGCTGCGCGAGATCGAGGCCGACGTCCATACGCGGCAACACATCGGCGACAACACGTAGGTCGGAACGTGCTTGTTGCAGGGACGCTCTACGCACGAATACGACACGATCGAGCAGCGCCGCGATGGGACTCGTCAATGTTATCAGCGCGATGGCACTGGCGACCGTGGTGAGCAGGAGCGTGAGTGTCGCCACTGACAACGGCAATCCCGCCACCAGCGCCAGCACGACCTGCCCGCCAAAGAACAATGCCGCGACAGCAGCGGCGACGAACGAGCGCGTGATATCCGGCAATAGCGTTTCGCCCTCGTCGAAAGCGTCGAGCACTGCGATGGCGATATCGAGAAGCACCAGATCGACACCAATGAGCAGGATCATCAGCGAGCGCGGGATGCCGCCAACAAGCGTCGCTAGCGCGCCGCTGCTGATCAGGAACAGCACAAGGACTGCCAGCACCAGACCCCTACGTTTACCAAGCTGCCCGGTGAAGTATGCGCGTGCCATCAGCAGAAACGCTCCCGCCAAGGGAAGCCAAAGCATCAACGCGATAGGTAGGTAGAGTGGTCCAGCGGCGACCTGCCCATCGACGGTCGTAATCAACAGGTCGGTGCTTATTCCCAGCACCACGACCAGCACGATCAGCGGGGGTAACACGCCGCGCCACAGAACCACCAGTCGGTCCCGAAGTGATGTACTGGTTGGCAGTAATTCGAGGATCGTGCCAGCCCAGCACGTCGCCGGTAACAACAGTAATACTGCACCCGCCCGTGCCAGAGCCGTGCCGTTTCCTGCTGCGGCGACCTCGCTCAGAACAGTGCAGGCCAGTCCCAGCGCATAGGCAATGATCCCACAACCCGCGAGACAAAGCGCCGCACGTCGGATATTCCGCACCAGCAGATATAAGCCGAGCCACCAGGCGAACCCAAAAACGATGATTTGGAACACGAGCATGACGTCACCCGTTGAATTTCCTTTCGTTTCATCATACCCTATCCTTGGGTCAAAGCTCTATGGTGGGATGCAACAGTCGCCCGTCGAATAGCCTGGACCATGGACTATACCTTGGTACAGGGCTTGTACAACGTCCGCACCTGTGTCACCCTGGGTCCGCAGTCGACAGATCTTCCCCGCCTTTTCAACGTCGGAAAGATTGCTCGCGGCGGATCGGAATGACACTAGACGGCTCAACCGCAGCCCATCCCCTTACTTTGCACAAGCCCTGTACCATAGTGCTGCATGTTGGCACAGCAGTGCAGGTATGCTAGCATGACAACAATTCCAGTGACGAACTAGGAGCAAGGGAGAAGGTTTATGGGTCGGGTGATGGCGCAGCGCGTTCAAGGGTTTGGAACGTCGATTTTTACCGAGATGAGCGCACTGGCCCTGGAGCATAACGCGATCAACCTATCGCAGGGGTTCCCTGATTTCGCGGGTCCGGCGTTGGTCAAGGAGGCGGCGATACGTGCGATCGCGGCGGACCACAACCAGTACGCACCTGCACCCGGACTTCTTAGCTTGCGCGACGCGATTGCACAAACGTACGCACGCGATTACGGGTTGGAAGCCGATCCCGTGCATGAAGTCACGGTCACGAGCGGCGCGACCGAAGCGCTGTTCGATGCGATTATGGCGCTCGTCGATCCCGGCGACGAAGTAATCGTGTTCGAACCAGCTTACGATGCGTATGTTCCCGATATCATCATGGCAGGTGGCACGCCCCGTTATGTAACGCTGCATCCTCCTACCGCAGACACTCCATGCTGGCATTTTCTCGAAGACGACCTTCGGCTCGCGTTCAACAACCGAACCCGTGCAATCGTGCTCAATACACCGCATAATCCAACTGGCAAAGTGTTTAGTATGGACGAGCTACACGTCATTGCGGCGCTGTGCTGCGAGCATGACGTCATCGCCATCGCGGACGAGGTGTATGATCGCATGGTCTATGAGGGAACCCACATACCATTAGCGACACTGCCCAACATGTGGGAACGCACGATCACCATCAACAGTACCGGCAAGACGTTCAGCGTCACTGGCTGGAAAATCGGCTATGCCATCGCGGCAGCTCCACTGACCGACGCGATCCGGCGCGCGCATCAATGGGTGACCTTCGCGACGTCCACGCCCTTTCAGACCGCGATGGCGCAGGCGCTCACTCACGCTCCAGATATCGGCTATTATGATGACCTTCACACGTTTTATCACGAACGACGTACATTGCTGGTCGATGTGTTGCGACGTGCCGGAATGAATGTGGTATCGCCACAAGGCACGTACTTCGTGATGGCAGATATCGCATCATCCGGGTTTGTCGACGACGTAAGCTTCTGCCGATACCTTACGACCGAGGTCGGTGTCGCCGCGATTCCACCTTCGGTCTTTTATTCTGACCGAACGCGCGCGCCGTTAATGGCTCGCTTCTGCTTCGCGAAGTCACTGGACACGCTGCATACCGCCGCCGAGCGCCTGGTGAAATATGCGGGATCGCCCAAAAAATAGGGAAATAAGTTACACGATTCGGGGATCGAATCGTGTAATGTTCACGTTGGCGTGACGTATGCTCAAAGACACGACTATAATACGCATATATATGTCCTTGCCGTCCACCTTCATTCGAAAGCATAACTCAAGGATCGAGATATGAAAGCTGTAGTAATGGCAGGCGGTGAAGGATCGCGACTACGCCCACTCACGATCAACCGACCTAAGCCAATGGTCCCTCTGGCTGACCGCCCTGTTATGGCGCATACGATCGAGCTATTGAAACTACACGGTATCACTGATATCGTGGTGACAGTGCAATACCTCGCCACGGTGATCCAGGATCAGTTCGGCGATGGTTCGGCATTCGGCGTGCATATCCAGTATGTCGTCGAGGAAACGCCGCTTGGTACCGCAGGAAGTGTCAAGAACGCCGAGGATATGCTCCAGGAACCGTTCCTGGTTATTTCAGGCGACGCACTCACCGATATCAACCTGACCGATCTGATTCGGACACATACGGCGCGGGGTGCGATGGCAACCCTGACGCTCAAGCGCGTGCCGAATCCGCTCGAATATGGCGTGATCATCACGACAGATGATGGCTCTATTTCGCAGTTCCTTGAAAAGCCTTCGTGGGGCGAAGTCTTTTCCGATACAGTGAACACCGGCATCTATGTGATCGACCCGCGTATCTTCGACTCTATTCCAAGTGGCCAGGTCGTGGATTGGTCGAAGGATGTATTTCCCGAAGTGCTGCGACAGGGCGGACTATTGCACGGCTACATTGCTGATGGCTATTGGACCGATGTTGGTAGCTTTCAGGAATATATGCGAGCGACTGCCGACTACCTCAGTGGCAAAGTACATTTGCCACGGCTTGGCCAATGTATTCGCGACGATATCTGGACCGATGGCGATGTCGAGATCGCACCCGACGCTGAATTGCATGGACCGATGTACCTGGGGTTAGGCGTCAAGATCAAAAGCGGTGCCGTGATTCGCGGGCCGACCGTGATTCGAGATTACACGGTCGTAGAGGCGCAGGCACATATCGAGCGCTCGATCATCTGGCGCAACTCGTATATTGGCGAGCGTGCAGAATTGCGGGGCGCACTGGTCGCACGTCAATGCAATATTAAAAGTCGCGCGATCATCTCCGAAGGTGCCGTCATCGGCGATCATACCGTCATCAACAGCGGCGCGGCAATCCTGCCGGACGTCAAAATCTGGCCCAGTAAGCAGATTGACGAAGGAGCGCGGGTCACCGCCAGTTTGATCTGGGGGTCGCAGGGACGCCGCACCTTGTTCGGACGATATGGTATCACGGGCCTGATCAACGTCGATATCACGCCCGAGTTCTGCGCCAAGCTCGGCGCGGCCTATGGCGGCATCCTGCCACAAAACACGACGGTGTTGATTAACCGCGATGCTCACTATACGCCACGGATGCTGAAACGTGCCATTATCTCAGGTGTACCTTCGGCGGGAGTGAACGTCGGCGATGTACGCAACGTGCAAATTCCGGTGGCCCGATACCTCGTTCACGCAACGGGCGCGGCGGGCGGTATCCACGTACGTTTGTCGCCCTACGACAGCCGGATCGCTGATATCAAGTTCTTCGACAGCCGTGGCATCGACATCGACACGGCGACCGAACGCAAGATCGAGAGCTACTTCTTCCGCGAAGATTATCGCCGTGTGTACCTGGACGAGATCGGGCGCATCGGCTATACCCCGAACGTCGAAGAAACCTATATTAACGGGTTTCTTAGCGCACTCACACCGGATGGTATTGCCGCTATCGCAAAATTTAAGCTGGTGGTCGATTATGCCAGCGTCGATGCCTCGAATATCCTACCGACCGTCCTGAGACGACTTCACTGCGATGTCGTCGAACTCAATGCCAACCTGGATGAATCGCGCATGTTTCCCAAGCCGCAGGAGTTCGAAGCGGGCATGCTGCAACTTGGCAAGATCGTGCCGGTCCTCAGCGCGGAATTCGGTGTGCGTATGGACGCTGGCGGTGAACGCATGTTCATGGTCGATAACCAGGGTCGCCGCCTCAGCGGGCTTCAGATGTTGGCGGTGACAACAGATCTGATGTTTCGCTGTTACGGTGGCGGCACCATCGCGGTGCCAGTCAGCGCCCCACGCACCTTCGAGGAGATCGCACGACGCTATGGTGGGCGAATCATTCGCACCCGCACGGCTCTATCGGCGATGATGCAGTTCGCGGCGGACCATCGTGACTTGCTGTTGCTTGGCGACGAGTCCGGTCATATGATCTTCCCACACTTCTATCCAACCGCAGATGGCATGTTTGCCACGGTGAAGGTGATGGAAATGCTAGCGGTCAAGAAGCTTAGGCTTTCCGAGGTTGTGCTCAACCTGCCCCATTATTACATGGCCCAGGTTCGCGTCGCGTGCCGTTGGGAAAACAAGGGCAAGGTCATGCGTATCCTGAACGAACGCTATGCGACCCGCCGCTCCGAGCAGATCGACGGCGTGCGGATTGAGCTTGGCGAGGAATGGGTGTTGATTCGTCCCGACCCCGACGGCCCGTTCTTTCACATTATCGCTGAGGGGGCTAACGATCCTGCGGCACGTTCACTGACACAAAAATATGCGGAACTCGTAACAGACATGCAGTAATCGCATAAAGGTGTAAAGTCTTTCTCAAGAAAAACATGCAGTAAACAGTACATTCGTGGCTATTATCCACGAATGTACTGTTTACACAAACCGCCTATGGGTAGATACCGCGCAGTGTCGTTGCTTCGGCGACACGCTCAACTGCCACCAGGTAAGCGGCAAGCCGTAGCGTTATCCGTTCGCGTTCCGCCAGTTCGACTGTGCTGGAGAACGACCGTGTGAGGATCCTTTCGAGCCGTTCGTTGACTTCCTCTTCAGACCAGAAGAACTCTTGTAAACCTTGCACCCACTCGAAGTAGGAAACCGTAACACCACCAGCATTCGCCAAGATGTCGGGGACCACATAGATACCGCGCTCCGCCAATATTTCGTCGGCATCAGGCGTAGTCGGTCCATTCGCTCCTTCCACGAGCAGGCGTGCCTTGATCTGATGAGCATTGGACCCAGTGATCTGGTTTTCCAGGGCCGCGGGTATCAAAATATCGCATGGCAGTTCGAGCAGTTCGGCATTTGTTATACGGTCCATACCATGCTGGTCGTAGCCAACCAACGATCGTTGCGGACTTTGTTGCACATAGCGCCGCATCGCCGCGATATCAAGGCCCTGGCGGCTGTAATACCCGCCTGTGACGTCGCTTACCGCGATGACCCGGCAATGCATACGTTCAAGCATTTCGGCGGACGTACTACCGACATTACCAAAGCCCTGAATGACGACCGTCGCATCTTGCATTGATAATCCGATATGACGCGCTGCTTCACGGGTCACGATGCTAACGCCGCGACCTGTGGCATCGACACGGCCCAGTGAGCCGCCAATCCCTAGCGGCTTGCCTGTAACCGACGCAGGAATGGTATAGCCTTTGTTCATCGAAATCGTGTCCATGAACCAGGCCATGATTTGGGCATTCGTATTCACGTCCGGTGCCGGTATGTCACGTTCCGCCCCGATGATCACCGAGAGTTCAGCGGCATAGCGACGAGTAAGGCGCTCGATCTCCGAGTTTGTGAGTGTCTTCGGATCGACGATCACGCCGCCTTTTGCACCGCCGAAGGGAATATTAACCAGTGCACACTTCCACGTCATCCACATGGCAAGCGCGCGTACTTCGTCAATATCGACGGCAGGATGATAGCGAATGCCACCTTTAGCGGGTCCGCGTGCGATGTTATGCTGGACACGATAGCCAGTATAGATATGAATCGACCCATCGTCGTGCTTGACCGGGAAATTAACTGCGAGTTCACGTTGCGGCACGCGCAACATGTCACGAATCCCTTGATCGATGCCAAGGCGTTCAGCGGCGAGATCGAATTGGTGCTGGGCGATTGTGAAGGGGTTGGTGACTTCAGCCACCATGGCTAGATCAGACATCGTTGTCTTTCCTCCATAGAAACACGGATATCCGCGAACGATGGAACGTAAAAAGCCGCAACGATGCGCGGCTTCTTCCTATGAGATGGTCCATATATTGAATGGGACATCATCGTCCACGAGCGCGAATCTTTGTCACATACTATACATGTGACAGGTGTATTCTAGCACTCGCCATTTCCATAATCAAGACGGATGGTGATCACGTGAAGCAAGGCGGCTGCGTCGTGGCACCTTTTCGATCGCCGGACGGGGATTGTTACGGCGCTCCTGAACCCACACATAGTAGACGCGTTGCGCTGCAGTAAAGTTCGTGAATAGGGCCAGGATCGCAAGCGCGAACGGTAGCCAGCCCACCAATAACCCAAACGACAACAAAATGATCCGTTCAGGACGTGCCAGGATGCCGGTTTTGCCGTCAAAGCCCAACGCTTCGGCACGGGCACGAGTATAGCTCACCATCAGCGAGCCAACGATGCTGATATACACCAGTGGAACTTCCCAGCGTACGCCAGGAAGACTTTCGTAATACAATAAGATGCCAAGCAGAATCAGGGCTTCAGTATAGCGATCGACCGTTGAATCGAAGAACGCGCCGAATGCACTTTTACGGTCGGTCGCCCGTGCAAGCGCGCCGTCGAACATGTCGAACGCGCTCGTGACTAACACCAGGATGCCGCCCCAGACGAGATGACCTGACCATAGCGTCACCGTCACCAATAGCGTCAGCAATAAACCCACCGCCGTAATCGTGTTGGGGGATATGCCAAATCGCCCAAGAAGCTGTCCGGCGACCCGCTGGGTCAGCGCCCGAACACGATCTTCCAAAGATTTCGGGAGCATCGGATCTTCTCCTCGTGTAACGTGTTGTTGTACATCGCCAACCGCTTGGGGCGATGCTATAGCAGGATTAAAGGCATGAACATCGTCATATTGTGATTGTGGTGCTGTACTCTGTAGATCAATCTCGGGCACCGGAACAGAAATAAGCAACTTCGGCGTTTCTCGCAGTTGGTGGAGCGTACGCGCTTGATCGTAGACATCCAACAATCGATGCGTGATACCGGCCCAGGCGTATTGCTGCGCTGTTTCCCTTCCTGTTTTTCCAAACTGCGCCCGTAGCTTAGCATCATCGAGGATATGCAGCAATGATGTAGCGAGTGCGCTTGGCTGCTGTGGTTGGACCAACATCCCTTCCTGACGATGGCGTAACACCTGACGATATCCACTGATATCAGATGCAACGATCGGCGTCCCGCTGCTCATAGCCTCGACCAGCACGATACCAAAGCTTTCCTGGCCAGTCGAAGGCGCACAAAATACCTGGGCTGTCGTGTAATAGCGCGCCAATGTTGTGTCGTCGACCGCGCCAACAAAGTGGACATTCTCCAGGCCCAGGCTGTGGACGCGTTCACGTGCGCCTTCGATATCACCACGCCCAACAACGAGTAGACGAGCATCAGGGCGTGCGTGTTGCACATCGGCCCAGGCATCGATCAAAACCGGGAATCCTTTACGCGGTTCGTCGAAGCGTCCAACAAACAACACATTCGGGCGTCCATCATGCCATTCAGCAACAGGCGGCACGTCGGGGCGAAAGTGTTCTGTATCGACGCCGTTTGGGATGATTGTATAATCACCACCGATATACCGCTGAATGAATGCCGCAGCAGCCTCGGACACGGCAACCCTAACCGTCAACCGTTGAGCTAGCCACTGGACAAATCTACGGCTGGCTGCATAGCTGAAGCTTCGCTGACCAGATGCATGGAAGGTACCAATGTTTGGCAGATGCGACGCATTCAACACCGATAACGGTAACATTGGCACGAACGGCTCGTGGAGATGTACAACGTCGAAGCGTTCTCGGGCAAGCAATGTGGCAACTTCTTCGGTGACACCAGGCGACAAGGTTGTACGTGCGACTGAACCATTAATCGGGACCGATGTGATCGGACCAAGTTTCACGAGACCTGGTTCCTGTTGCTCACGATCCGATGAGGGAGCCAGGATTGTGACGTCGATGTCCTCGCGTCGGAGTTGCGTCGCGAGGTGTCGTACGTGCGCGTTGACGCCTCCGCTCGCGGCAAAATCGTACGGTGAAACTAGAGCCACCCGTCGAATATGTGCGCGTGCGGTCATTGTATATCCCCGTCTAGGAGCCCGTTAGACGCTGGTATAACGCATCCAGCATTTCTTCATCATCCCAGAACAGGACGATTCGTCCGCCCTTGCCAGAGCGACGTAAATGAACGCGAACACCGAGCGACCTCTGCATATTGTCTGTCACCGCTTTGTCCTCGGGGCTTATCCGCTCATCGGCAGAGTTTTGGGCCGCATCCGGGGTTTGGGTACGCCATTGCGCTGCCAGGGCTTCAGCCTGCCGAGCATTCATCCCACGTTCAACGATAATTCGGGCAGCGTCGCGTTGGGCCACCTCTGTCTTCAACGTCAGCAGCGGGCGAACATGCCCCATTGACAGGTCGCCATTCGACACGAGTTCTTGAACCGGCGTCGGTAGCTTCAGCAATCCAATCATCTGGGTAATAAGCGAGCGACTTTTGCCGACACGCTGAGCAATTTGTTCATGCGTCAGATCAAATTCGTCAGCTAAAGCGCGGTATGCGCGTGCTTCCTCGATCGCGTCCAGATCGGCGCGCTGGATGTTCTCGATCAGAGCGATTTCAAGCTGTTGTTGTGGCGTTGCTTCTTTAATAACCACCGGGACTGTAACAAGTCCCGCACGTCGAGCGGCACGCCATCGGCGTTCGCCTGCGATGAGTTGGTAATCGCCGCCCGCAAGTTCGGTCACTACCAGCGGTTGAAGCACGCCATGCTCACGGATGGACGCAGCGAGGTCTTCCAACGCATTGTCGGCAAAGCGTCCGCGTGGTTGATGAGGATTTGGCAACACTGCTGCAACCGGAATTTCGCGCAGACCAGCGGTTTCACGTGTAACATCGGCCGCAATCAGTCCACCTAATCCAGTTCCCAGGCCACGTCGTCGAGTCATTATGATGTCACTTCGCGTTGCAGCATCTCTTTACTTAACGATTCATAGGCGCGTGCCCCACGACTTTGTGGGTCGTATTCGGCGATCAATTCGCCATGGCTTGGTGCTTCGCTCAAACGCACGTTACGCGGGATCAATGTATCAAAGATGCGATGTGGAAAATAACGCCGGACTTCGCCGACGACCTGTTGCGCGAGGTTGATGCGTCCATCGTACATGGTCATCAGCACGCCACCGATATGGAGACTCGGATTGAGCTGTAGACGAACCAGATCGATCGTCTGCTTCAACTGCGCAAGTCCCTCCAGGGCGAGATATTCGCATTGTAACGGAATGATCACCTGATCGGCTGCAGTCAGACCGTTGATAGTCAGCAACCCAAGCGAAGGCGGGCAATCGATCAAGATTGAATCGTATGCAGTTGATAGCGTGGCCAGTGCGTCCCGGAGGCGGTACTCACGCCGATCGATGTCGGCCAGGGCGACTGATGAACCGGCCAGGTCCGGAGTCGCGGGGAGCAGGTCATAGCCTTCACGATGCGTCGGGACAATGGCATGTTCGGCGGTAGCGCTGCCAAGCAACACTTCGCCCACAGTCGTTTCGAGCGTGGATTTATCGACACCGAGGCATGTAGCGGCGTTTCCCTGTGGGTCGAGATCGACCAAAAGGACACGCCGACCACTTTTTGCAAAGTATCCTGCAAGGTTGACGGCGGTGGTCGTTTTGCCCACACCGCCTTTTTGGTTCGCAAATGCTGTAATCATGTCTACTTTCGCTGCGGTTTTGGGCAATCCGTCAACCGCATTGTAGCACAGCACGCTATGAGTTTCGAGCAGAATGTTACATGTGTAACAATTGAGCGAGGAAAGAAGGGTTCAGACAAATGGGAAAACGAGAGCGTAGGCGCAAAAAAGACATCTGGGATAAAACGCCACCAGCGCAGCTACATAGCCAGCGTGAAGGTCATCACCCGTTCCAGCGATGAGGTTACACGTGTAACATTTGCTCAGGTAAACAGCAGATATGTTGGGACCGCAATGACAATCAGTATAACGGCGAGCATGAGTCCGGCGAACTTGAGTTGCTCTGCTTGGCGCTGCGCTGCAACTGTATTGCGGCATGTTTCACAATAGGAAACAGCATCCATCTCTTTGAATAGGATATCGCCCAGCATAGCAGGGGCGCGAAGCGCTGTCTGGCCGATGGTGCTCAGCAGCTGGCGCATTGTAATCAACGGATGTCCCGAAAACGCGTGTTCGGGACATAAAGCCACATCACAGGTTACACATGTTGTTTCTGACGTTGAGCAATTCTTACAAGTCACGAAGCATCACCATCCTTTGGCATATGCCCCATCATATCGTTTAGGCACCTACTGAACAATAGCCCGATCGTATGTTCGACGAGGCACCTAGCGGAGCATATGATTTGGGACGGTGAATCGGCCTGAAATCATTGATAGAGAGGACCAAAGCACAGTGTGCACACAAAAATACGGCCTTCTTTACAAGAAGACCGTATCGATGAATGGTCGGGGCGAGAGGATTCGAACCTCCGGCCTCAGCGTCCCGAACGCTGCGCTCTACCAGGCTGAGCCACGCCCCGACGATTCACCGTATGCTACATAGTCAGCATACGGTGAATCGTGTTGGTGCCGAAGGTGGGAGTCGAACCCACACGGGCTTGCACCCAGCGGTTTTTGAGACCGCCGCGTCTGCCATTCCGCCACTCCGGCATAGATTGTTAAAAACTGGTCGGGGTGCCGCGATTTGAACGCGGGACCTCCTGAACCCCATTCAGGTGCGCTACCAGGCTACGCCACACCCCGACATTTATCGACAACCTACTCAACGAACCTTGTAGATCATTGGCAGGCGAGACAGGACTTGAACCTGCAACCTGCGGTTTTGGAGACCGCTGCTCTGCCAATTGAGCTACTCGCCTCAGCCGTGGAGGATAGTACCACGCGGCACTTGTTTTTGCAACCAACGATCGCGAAGATTTTACTCAATATAAGCATGGGATGTTGGAGCACTACACGTAGGCGGAAAGTGGTCAAATCCTTGCGCTCGTAGTGGGATGAAAGGACACCCAGCGCCTCACTGGTCGTGTCATAATTTGTTAGTTGCGCGTATACTATGTTCAGAGGCGAGAAATGACACTTCAGTCTATTGAGCTACATTCTGCTGATGAGTCACTTCCAGAGGCTACACGTTGGCAACCGGAAGACATCGAGGCGTGTGCCGCTACCCTGGCACAGTTCGATAGTCTCGTTAAACTATCCGATGCTGAACGTCGCCTGATCGCACCACTCCTCAGTTTTCGTGCCTACGAGCCTGGCATGAAGGCGACTTCCGAGCATGATATCGGACGGGCATTGTACATCGTATTCCAGGGCTCGATCCTCCTTTCGCGTGCTGATGCCAACGGCAATCCGGTTGTCCTTGGGTTGTTGGGGCGCGGCGATCTATTCGGCGAAGGAGGGCTATTTGGCTCGCGCTATCGCCGGGTAACAGCGTATGCCGAAACCTCCGTGCTGCTCCTACAAATACAGTACGATGAACTCATTCCTCTATGGTCACTCTTGCCGACGTTCACTGCACAGCTGCACCGCTCGCATCAGGAACGGCTGTTGCAAACGACGATCGCACGAGTACCGATGTTTGCGGGTCTGAGTACGATCGAACGATTTACGATCGCAACCGAGTTAGAAGAAAGCCACATTGACCGGGGCGATATCGTCAAGGTAACCAGCGTAGCGGCGGGACAACGAGTACAACCATCTGACGAGCAAGCGCTGCATATCATCGCCGAAGGTCAGGCGACGGTCGGGCGCAATGGTCATCAAGTGGGACTTCTTGCCCCTGGCGATTTTTTCGGCGAGATGGAACTTCTACAACTCGGCACAACCGTCGCTGATATTATTGCCCTAACGCCCTTACACATCCTGTCATTGCCCATCGCGACATGCAATCAATTGTTTGAGGACCACCCATCCGTCCTTGAAGAAATGCGCTCTATCGCGCAACAGCGTCTCCAGGAAGGGTCTAAGCCAGTTAACATCGAGTTCTTTGAATCCGCGATAACCTCTGGTGTCATGCGTGGGCGAAAAGTTCTTGCACGTATCCCGTCGATGTGTCCACCAGGATGCAGATTATGCGAACGTGCCTGCGGCGACCGTTTCGGCTCGTCCCGTCTGCGGCTCAATGGAACGCCTTTCGGCAAGTTCGACGTGCCGACAACCTGTATGCACTGCACCTGGAGCCCCGAATGTGTCGAAGCGTGTCCAACCGATGCCATTCGACTGGGGAACGATGGCTTTTTGTTTGTGAATAACCAGTGTATAGGTTGTGGAGAATGCGCTACAGCGTGTCCATATGATGCGATCACGATGATTCCGTTGTATCCGCCGACGACTGGCATACTCAACAAGGCTATGCGAAAAATCCGGCTTCCTGAGCCAGTTAGATTGGATGCCAACAAGTGTGATGGCTGCCATGGATACGCAGACCAAGCATGTTTGAGTATCTGCCCAACTGGTTCCTTGCGCTGGGTAAGCGCGGATGACCTCGCCCCTGATGACTAACATGTTCCCGCATTGGTTTTATGCTCAGGTCTGATAGATGCGCGTCTCGTGTATATCTTTGACGGGGTCAATAGATAAGGCTAGAATCCGTTTAGCCCCAGTGCATATGATGTACCACAACGTACACATCTAGATTTAGCCTCAGGGCATCATCGAGCAGGTTCAACAGCCTGCGCGGAAGGCATAACGAATATTCACGAAAAGGACTTCATGTGAGCAACAATGTACTCTATTTAAGGAGGCCAGCGTGGCGAATGCAACAGATAATCTCATAACGCAACGACCCGGCCCGATAGCACAAGCCATTGTCGAACGCGATGGACGAGTATTGTCACCGGTATCAGGGCGTGTATACCCATTCGTGATGGAGCGTGGACACGGATGTGATGTTTGGGACGTTGACGGCAATCACTATCTAGATTTCAATGCTGGCATTGCCGTCGTCGCGACCGGACACAGCCATCCACGTGTCGTCAAGGCAATTCAAGACCAAGCAGCCAAATTTATCCATATGGCCGGCACAGATTTTTATAACGAGCCACAAGTCAAGGCATGTGAAAAGCTGACATCGCTCATGCCGCAACAGCACGATTGGCGGGTGTTCCTCACAAATTCAGGCACAGAAGCGGTCGAGGCGTCGATTAAGCTCGCACGGTATGCCACAGGACGCCAGGGCATCATCGCGTTCTATGGCGCGTTCCACGGGCGTACCATGGGATCGCTTTCGCTGACCGCATCGAAGCCACGTCAGCGAGCAGGCTATTTCCCATTGCTGCCTGGGGTACACCATGCCTTTTATCCAAATCCATTCCGCCCACCGCTTGGAGCGACCGCTGAAACAGTCGTCGATGCCTGTCTCGACTACATTGAGCATACGTTATTTGAAACCGTGCTACCGCCTAACGAGGTCGCCTGTATCGTCGTGGAGCCAGTGCAAGGTGAAGGCGGCTACATCGTACCACCCGCAGATTGGTTTCCACGGCTGCGAGCGCTGTGCGACAAGCACGGTATCCTGTTGGTACTCGACGAAGTACAATCCGGCATCGGGCGAACCGGCAAGTTCTGGGCATTCGAACACAGCGGTATTGTGCCGGATATCGTCGCAAGCGCCAAAGGTTTAGGCTCAGGAATGCCCATTGGGGCGTCGATCGCCCGCAGCGACCTTTCCGCAAACTGGCTACCTGGCGCGCACGGTAACACATATGGTGGCAACGCGCTCGCCTGTGCCGCCGCTTATGAAACACTGAGCATTGTCGAGGAATCCTTGATGGACAACGCCGCTGAAGTCGGCGCATACTTTCAGGAACAACTCCGCGCCCTTGCACGCCGAACGCCGACCATCGGCGATGTGCGGGGTCGTGGTTTGATGATCGGTGTAGAATTCGTTAAGGATCAAATAACCCTGGAGCCTGATCATGACGGAGCGGATGCGGTAATGGTCGAAGCATTCCGGCAAGGTCTACTGGTATTGACGTGTGGTAAATCAACGATCCGCTTTTGTCCGCCGCTGACAGTGACGCGAGCCGAAGTCGATCAAGCGTTGGAGTTGTTCGAGGCGGCGCTCATTCACGT
This sequence comes from uncultured Chloroflexia bacterium, assembly GCA_963782315.1. GTDB lineage: Bacteria > Chloroflexota > Chloroflexia > Chloroflexales > Kallotenuaceae > JBBSGA01. Next base: position 3,975 of record CAWAJS010000033.1, on the reverse strand, counting down.
CGCCGCGAACTGATGGGCGATGAGCGGACTGGTGCAACGATTGCTCCGTTACATCGGATGTCGGATGCAGCAGTACCGCCACCTATCGTCAACAAACATGCTCGGGTGGTCAATGCTTAATGGAGGATATCGGGTGGGAAAAGTTTACGCGAACATCACGGACACGATCGGCAACACTCCACTGGTCAACATTGGAACGTTGAACGACACTGACGCCACGATTCTGGCAAAACTTGAGTTCTTCAATCCTGGCGGCTCGGTGAAAGATCGTATTGGTCTGGCGATGATCGAAGCCGCAGAAAAAGCCGGCAAGATCACCCCCGGCGAAACGGTGCTGATCGAGCCAACCAGTGGCAACACAGGCATCGGGCTGGCACTTGCCGCAGCCGCCAAAGGCTATCGTCTCATTCTGACTATGCCCGAAACGATGAGCATGGAGCGGCGCAAACTACTCAAAGCCTACGGTGCCGAGGTCGTGTTGACGCCGGGACCCGAAGGCATGGGCGGCGCAATTCGTCAGGCAGAGGCCCTGTTGCAGGATCATGCCACTGGATTCATTCCACAGCAGTTCAAGAACCCGGCAAATCCTGAAATCCATCGGCTCACGACTGCCGAAGAACTTTGGAATGATACTGATGGTCAGATTGACATTCTGATCTCAGGTGTTGGAACCGGTGGAACGATCACTGGTGTTGCCGAAGTCATCAAGCAACGTAAACCGAGCTTTCGAGCAATCGCCGTCGAGCCAGATGCTTCGCCGGTGCTATCGGGGGGCAAACCAAGCCCCCATAAAATTCAAGGGATCGGCGCTGGCTTCATCCCCGATATCTTAAATACCGATATCTATGATGAAGTAATCCGCATCACCAACGATGACGCGTATGCCACAGCACGCCGTTTTGGTCGCGCCGGCATCTTGCTTGGCATATCGAGCGGGGCAGCCGCGAGCGCGGCGATCCAGGTCGGTCGCCGTCCTGAAAACGCGGGTAAGACGATCGTCTTTATTGTCGCGTCCAACGGTGAGCGCTACCTGAGCACACCACTCTACGACGAGTAAATCGTTAGACAGACGCAAGGGACAGTACGCCAGGCGTACTGTCCCTTTTTTATGCGTTCTGTTCCGCTTCTGCTTTCGCCTTGTATTCTGCGGAAACCAATAGCAGCGCACCACCCGGAACCGTTTCAATGATCAATGGCGTTTCGCCGAGGGCCTCGCCGTCGATTTCGGTGGGAAGAGCAGGTTTCGCCTTGATCGAAACCCGCTCGACACGCAGGTAGCGTAGGTCATTGTGTCCCTTGAAACGTCCCGTTAAGATACGCAACAAAATGCCAAGCGCCCCGAAGACAGACGCCGGCTTCGCGATGATCACATCTAACTTACCATCATGGGGATGAATATTTTCACCAAGTTTGATGCCCATGTTCGCGATTTCGCCGACATTGACGATCATTACTGTGTTCGCTCGAAAACGCTCAGTACGCCCGTCGACAGTCATCTCAATACGTGAGAGGCGTAAGCGAAACAAGTTTGTAAAGCCGGTGATTATATAGGCACCGAAGCCGAGGATGTTCTTGAGTTCACGGGTTGCATCGCCGATGAGTTGTGCATCATATCCGCACCCGGCGACGAGCGCGAAGTAGCGCTTCTGGTCGGGGAGGTACCCAACATCGAGCCGCTCCTCACGGCCTGTCGATAATACATCGAGCGATTCGGCAATATCTGTTGGGATTGCGAGTGCGCGTGCAAGCAGATTGGCGGTTCCGACTGGCACTTGCGCCAGTGGGATAGAGGCTTTACTGTCGATCAAACCGCTCATAGCTTCCATAATCGTGCCATCGCCACCAGCCACGAGCACCAGATCGAACCCATCCTGTTCAGCAGACTTCGCCCATCCTAACGCATCACCCTCTCCCTTGGTAACACGGATCTCGAACTCGCATCCTGCGTTTTTGAAATACTCTTCGATCAGGCTACACGTTTCTTCTTCGGAATGTTGCCCCGAACTTGGATTGAGGATCACTAACACATGTTTGTAACGTAGTGAACTAGGCTTCTGACCCCGATGTATCGGATTTCATATGTACAACACCTTATGTATGAACGAAGCTTACGGACCTACGGCATCGATATGCCCACTCTGCTCGTCCACGCCTTCGATAAGTTGCGCGCCAAGAAAATGCAAAACACTTACATCTGCATAGATGGCATACGCACCACCGATATTCGTTTCAGTAAGCATTGAACCATCGGCGGCAATATAGTGGGCAGACGAAAGATCCACAGACCGCATACTCCAAAGCAGGTTAAGTGCCATGGTAGGAGACATATCCGTCCGCATATACGGCCGCAGCGCCGATGTCAGTCGATCTGCTTCGCTCAGGTTCCGCACCATACCGCGAGTGCGAATCTTGCGTGCGATCGCGAGTACAACCGCCTCCTGGCGGCGCATCCGCTGAAAGTCCGAATCGGGATGCCGGATACGACTGTAGGTTAGCGCACGTTCTCCATCCATCGTTTGAACCCCCGGCAGGAAGTGCGCGATGGTATAGCCATAATCCTCTGTAGGAAAGTTGGGGTCGTATAGTTCGGTTGGAACATCGATGTTGATGCCATCAAGGGCGTCGACCAGACTGCGGAAACCCGTGAAATCCATCACGACCACATAATCGATTGTCACGCCGATTGCGTCACCGACCGTTTCCTTCGCCAACGAAGCCCCTTCACCCACCTGCTCGCCGATCACAAAGGCACTGTTGATCTTCCCCTCGCCTGCCCCGGGGATCGTGACCCATAGGTCACGTGGCAATGACAGCATCGACAGGCGGTTTTGCTCCGGGTCGAGATGCGCGACCAGAATCGCGTCGCTCCGTGCAATGAATCCCTCGCCTTCACGTGCATCTAATCCCAGAGAACAGAATAGTCGTCGAGCCAGCGGCAGCTTTTGCGTTTTGATTGTCATGTCCGACTTCGTCCGATGACAGCGCTGGTGTCGCCGTCTTCGCGGATGATAGCAACGATGAATCAGTGCGGCTTGGCGTGATCGTGATCGATGGCGATCTGAATCGATCACGAGTTGTCCAACGATCAGGTTGATCGCCCTCAGGTGCCTTCGTCGGAATAACATCGCGTCGTGTGACAAGCGGCGATGCAGTTGGGGTTGATGGAATGGACGTTGCCAACGGTGGTTCAGCAGATAGCGGTACAGTTGGGACCATCGTCGACGGTTCTGGGGTTACCGCCACTAACATAGATGGTGGACTAGATAAATGTCCGACGCTGCCAAGATCAGCGCTCGCTTGTTCGAGGCTTGTCATCACCAGGATATCATCGACCGCGCGCGCCAGCGGCAAACCAACGAGCCAGAAGCTGACCAGTATCAATCCTGTTACGGCGACCATTAGCGTACGTCTGACGCGGTGTTTTCCGCGTCGTGTTGTGGTACTACGCGACGATTGGTGCATTACCCCGATGGTCTGGGACGATACTAGGCATCCCTTCCGGGCGCGGTAGGTGTGATAATAATCACGGCAGCGGGGACATTCCGAAAGGTGGAAACCAAGGCGAGGAACACGGCCCGGTCCAGCACCAGCGATCATATTTTTACGGATCAGCAATCGTGCTTCCGAACAATCCACAAGCGCCTCGCAATAGTCTCACGCAGTGTACCAGCGATGTTCGATCTGCTGCAATGACATCAGGATGAAGAATTACCTGTCAACCATGCTTGACAAGCTTGTTTCCACTGGTATACTACGCCTCGTTGTCGTTCGACGCTGTTGACGATAAACGCGGGCTCTGGTCCGCGCAAATTTGTGACGTTTCGCCTGTATATTTAGCTTGACGCACGCAAGTGTGTCTGCTATACTAGCAACCGTCAGCGACGACATCGTTTCGCGCTTTCAGCGCTAACGTTTTAGATGGTGTTACGATCGTCGAGTGGGTTACGGCCCCTCGGTTTTTTTGTCGCCATCGCA
>CAWAJS010000032.1:0-37910 GCA_963782315.1 uncultured Chloroflexia bacterium | reverse complement strand
TGATCAGCGCACTCAAGACAGTGCCCTCCTTATACTGACGGTTGCTTTGTGTGCCCGGCGTCCTCTGCTGCGGTTGTAAGCCACTGCCGCAGAGCGCGGACCTCCCGACGAAGGTCGTGGAGTTGCATATCAATCTGACCGAACCATTCCTGCATGCTCTGTCCATCCGTTATCAGTCCTTGCAAGACTAGCAGGAATCGTCAGTTCCCTCCTGCTCAGCACGCATCTTGAGATCCTCATACACTTGGACTGGCACTTCAATTGTGCGTCGGTTCTGACTCCTCGGCATCTCTCTGCCCTCCTCGTTGACATGCTCCACGTGTAATACACGTTGAGACATGCGCGTCGAACCTCCGCCTGTAATACTGCCATCACCTCGGGGTCGTCTGCAATCAAGTAATGCCCTGTGACTGGATGGCGCTCCGCTGGCAACTCGACCCGCAACTATCCGCCGGTACAGCCAATCTCGATGCACTCCTAACCGCCGCGCCAGCCCCCACACTGTCCAGGCTCCACCAACTTGGGCTTGAGACCGAAACTGTCCCCGCACCGACACCTGCTTCTGACTGCGACGGATCCGCGTGACTAACGAGGTCGGCAGGCTGGTCTGACGAGATGAGCGAAACCCATCTTGCCTGAGCCGCTCTGCGATCACTGGATCGGAGAAGCCGGCGGCACTCAGCTCGACGATGCGTGCTACCAACTCCTCGTAGCGCTCCAACTGCGCTGTGCGCGCGGTCGTGGTTGGCACCTGCATCTGCGTCATCGCCCCGCTGACCCACACAATCGTCACGTCCACGCGTTCCGCCTGCTCTCGGTCGAGGATGACCCGCCGGATCAGGCTCCGCAGCAACTCCTTCTTGTGCTGCAGGCTGAGGTGCCCACTCGCCCAGAAAGCCGGCATCTGCGGGCCGAGGTCACTCAACTGCTGACGCAGAAGCGGGTCAAGCTGGGGCAGGTCTGCCTGGGCGGCGAAGCGCTCTGCCACTTCCCGGGCCTCAACCGATGCTCGCAAGGCAAGCTCCCAGCGTCGTTCCAATTCACTCGCGACCAGGCGATTGTCCGGATCGACTGCCAGATAGTGCCTTTGGGCCAGCCGTGCCTCGTAATCGGTTCGCGCCACCTGATCGGTGTACTGCTGCTGGAGACGGACGTGGTCCGCCCGCTGGCTCGCCAAGACGTCGTCTAGAACAGCCAATTCGGCCGGCTGGAGCGCACTGAAGAACGCCTCGACCACTGCGGCATCGATCCCCTCCCCAGCCAGATACAGACAGATCGCAACACCACACTCCTTAGCGAGGGCCGAGCAGACATAGTGGTGGTGCTGCTTGTATTCGACATGCAGCAGACGGCCACAGCGGGCGCAAACGGCCAGACCCGCCAAGAGAGCTGGTCCATCTCGGACCGCTCCCCGTCGCTGCTCATGGTAGCGGCTAGCGTTCTCCGACAAGCGTGCCTGGTTGCCCATGAACTCCTCCCAACTGATGTAGGCTGGGTAGACGTCGTGGTGCAGCACTGACCATTGGTCCATTGTACAGTGGACCCGCGGTGCCTGGTGTCCTGGCAGACTGTCAGGATGGCGACGATGTTGGCCGTAGGCAAACGCACCGGCGTAGGCCGGATTGTGGAGGATCGCGTAAATTGCCCCCTCGGAGGGTGGTTTCCACAGCGTGGCACCTGCATCTGGGCCACCGGTCTGACGGCGCGGAAGCAAAATGCTGTCGTCCCGCAGGCTGCGCAGCACCTTCTGACACGATCTGAGCGCAGTGAAACGGGCAAAGACAAGCTCAATCGTGCGCTGGATCTGGAGATCGGGCTCCTTGAGGACACGTCCATCCGGCAGGCGAACAAGACCCGTGGGCAACTGCTGACGGAAGACCCCTCGCTCGATCTGGCGCTGGCGCCCGGCAGCAAGGCGCAACTGCAACAGATGCAACTCGGCCTCACTGAGCATGCCGCGCAATCCGAGGAGGAGGCGATCATTTGGGGTGCGCGGGTCATAGATGCCTTCGCTATCGGCGATCAGGGTTCCGCGCAGAGCGGCGAGGTCGAGGAGTGCGTACCAATCGGCGTTGTTTCGCGCCAATCGGCTGGCTTCGTAGGCCAAGACAATCCCGACATGGCCGAGCGAGACCTCGGTGACGAGCTCGCGAAACCCTGGGCGCTGACCGTCACGACCGGAGAGGCCGAGATCGGTGTCGATGACGGTGATCTGTTCAGGCAGCCAGCCAAGGGCGATGGCGCGTTGGACCAAGGCGTATTGGTTGGTCTGGCTCTCGCGATTGTGGAGAACCTGCTTGGGACTGGACTGGCGCACGTAGACGAGCGCATGCAAGGCCTGGTGCTGGCGGGTCACGTTCTCAGTGCTGCTCATGACGGAGGCTCTCCTGAATGATGCGGACCAGCGTCTGTCGAAGCTGGGCTTGGAGCGTGGTCGTTAAGCTGAGCCAGACCTGGCGAGGAGTGATGGTGATCGTCGGATGAGGATGGCGGCTGTGCGGAGGTGGCGGCTCGAGTGGGAGTGGGAGTTGCTGGCTGGGCCGAGACTGCGGCCGGTGAGATGGCGACGACTCCTGGATGCTCATGGTGCTGCTCCTGCTGGTCGATGATACAGGGCACCAGAATAGCGAGAAGTTGGGTGATGGCCGAAATTGAGAGTCGGCAGTCGGGGCGGGGAAAGGGGCGAGAGTCGAGATCAGTCAGGTTGGCTGAGAGGAGGCGCTCGACATTGGGGTAGAGCAAGACAACACAGACGCGGCCAAGGCGGGGATGAAGCTCAACTCGCCGGAGGGTGAGGGTCAAACCATACAGATGGTGGTTGGGATCGATAACGGTGACCGTCTCCAGGAGCGAGGCCGTGCGTCCAACAGGGGTATCGTCTGAAGATGGATATGGCCCAGTTTCCGAGTGCGGCGCATCTGGCAAGTTGGGCGAAGTTGGCGCCGGGAAACAACGTGAGTGCGGGCAAACGGGTAATCGTCCAAGATTGGCAAGGGCAATCAGTGGCTGCGCAGCACGCTGATCCAGGCGGCGCATGCCGCGGTCAAGGTGAAGGACTCGTATCTGGTCAGCGTTCTTGTATCATCGTCTGGTGGCGCGGCGGGGCGTGAAAAAGGCGATCGTGGCGGTTGCGCATAAGATCCTGACGATTGCCTATACACTGCTGCGGAAGCGCGAAGGCTCAGAACCGAGGAGCGTGGAGCGGCCGCCGTGGACGAGCGGCGCAAGGACCAGTATCGTCCACCGCATGCAGCGCCGGTTTGAACAACTCGGGTGATAAAGTGCATCTCGAACCCATACCGCTTTTGGCAGCCGGACTGCCGGAGAACGGGATTATCATATCAGACAGGCACGAAGCGCTATCAGGCCATTTGGACATAACTGTCATGGCATTTGAAAGTATGTTCTGTCCCACGTATGGCATCGGGCAACCCCTCGTGCTGGTCATACAAAGCGCGCGCCAGCCTCGTGTGTCGTGGACTGTATAGATGAATGGCATCGACAACATAAGCATCACCGACGCATCCGTTCCCGTCCCGTTTATCACACCCCACATCTTGCTACGACGAACGTACTGCGTGCTTACCGTACGAGGGTGTGTCCGGAGCTATCGTTCCCTTACCGTCGGTCGTCGCGAATCGCTTTCTCGTCAATCACTAAGAGGGCTAACACGTGGGCCAATGTATTGCCACCATGTCATTCAGGTGGAGCGAAAATTTTTTGGAACGACTGGCAGATCCTTCGGCTGCGGCCTCAGGATGACATTACAAAACGACCGTCCTGTGTGCGCATCGCTGTACCAGGGCGTGTGCACCGTCGAGCCGAACGGTCATGTTGCGTAGACCACAGCATCATTCGGAGGTTCAAGAAGATGCTGCGCACCACTCAGCATGACAACCGTTAACATTCGGCTGCGTTCAGATGGACGTTGCATAAGTTCTGATCACAGGCATCGTTCGTGGTTCGTCGTTCGTCATGCTATAGTGCAAGGCTGAAAAATATGAGGAAGGTCCCATGCCGACAACAGCCGAAGCGAAAGCCATTAACGACTACCTATTGCCACTTCTGCCGACCTATATCAAGGAACTAGGGGCGCTGAGCGCGATCGAATGTCCATCCTCGTTCAAACCGGGCGTCGATCAGGCCGGAGCATGGGTCACGCAGTGGGCGAGGGCACGCGGCTGGAGGTCGATGTCACGAGCGACGACACTGCGGGCAATGGTCTGCTTGTTTCACTGCCTAACCCTGGAGCCACCGGACCCAGCGCGATCCTGGTGGCACATCTTGATACTGTCTATGATGTAGGCGTCGCGGCACAACGCCCGATGCGTACGGAAGGTGACCGGCTGATCGGTCCCGGCACGGCCGACAACAAAAGTGGTCTGCTTTCCGGCCTGTACGCCATGGCGGCGCTAGAAGACCTCCAACTGCTCGCGCCGTTTGGCACGGTCAGCATCCTGTGTGGCGGCGATGAAGAAACCGACATGCGGGTGTCGCGGGCGATGATCGAGCACTTCGCTCCACGCTATGACGCCGCGTTCGTGCTTGAAGCCGGACGCGAGAACGGCGATATCGTGGGCGCACGTAAAGGCATCGGTGGCTGGGCGCTGGAAGTCCACGGGCACGCGGCGCACGCAGGCGTCGAACCACACAAGGGCGCGAACGCGATCCTGGCACTGGCACAGAACATCGTCGCGTTGCAACTGCTCAATGGACTGCGTCCGGGCGTAAGCCTCAATGTCGGCAACATCAAGGGCGGCACGCGCACCAACGTCGTCGCCGATTTTGCGCGCGCCGAGTTCGAAACCCGCGTCATGCAAAGCGAAGACATGGAGCCCGTACGTGAGGCGCTGCAACAGATCGCCGCACGCAACCAGCGTGCTCGGCACAACGGCGACGCTGACGGGCGACTGGCACTACGGCCGATGCCACGCACACCCGCCATCGCCGACTCGTTGACCATGCAATCGGCGCCGCCACGACCTTGGATTCAGCATCACGGACGCCGCGACCGGCGGTGTTTCGTATGCCAATCCTGGCAAGCCTGGGTCTGCCCGTGCTCGACGGTCTGGGACCCGTCGGCGGCCTCGATCACAGCCCCGACGAATACATCATTGACGACAGCATCGTGCCACGCACGGCCTTGCTGGCGTTGCTGATGCTGCGCTGGGCAGAAGCGTCGGATAGCTGACAACGGACCTACGACGACGAGGATCCCACAGTACTGCTGGAGCCAATTGTGAGGAACAAGCATAACTTCGTTATGGTGTACATCGCGGAAGATACGGCGGTACTCGGTCGGAGTATAGCCGGTCTGGCGGCGAAAAACGCGGTGGAAGAAACGCAGGTCGCCATAGCCCAGGCCAAACGCGAGTTCGCTGACAGCGGCGTCGCTGCTCAACAGGTCGGAGCAGACCTTGTTGATGCGAAACTCGTGCAAATACGCCAGGATGCTTCGCCGCGTATGTTCCTTGAATAAATGCGCCAGTCGGCTCGAACTCATGGCGGTGTGCTGCGCCACGTCCATGAGCGACACCGGCTCAGTGTAATGCGCCTCGATATAGGCCATCGCCGCCTCGACGACCGCATGACGGCGCGTGAACTCCGGTTCAACGCCCGTCTGCGTGAGGTGATGCTCATAGGCGCGGCTCAACAGCACCAGCAATGTTGAAAACATGTTGCGGAGTACCAGCACATAGCCAGGAGCCTTCGCTTGCTGCTCCTGGCACATTTCGCGTAGCATCTGCTCAACGCGATACGCCAGCGCCCCTTGCAGGTTCAGGCGATGTGCGAAGCGTGCCTCCACGCGAAACAAGGGCTCGATATACAGCAGTTTGGTTAATCCCGCCGCTGCCGCGCTGTGCATCAACGATTCGTCCAACAGACTTGGCAAAAATAGCACGTTGACGATTCGCAACGAGCCGCCATCACGCGGAAAATAGGCATGTGGCTCGTTGGGGCTGATCACGTACACATCGCCCGCCTGTATCGGATAGCTGTGCGAGCCGATACGATGAAGCCCCTGCCCACTGATCAGGTACACAAGTTCAAAGAACTCGTGACAGTGTGACTTTAATGTCCCGTGTTGCGCCTCGGCGATATGCAACGGAAAATCACTGGTGAAAAACTGTTCGTTAAGCAGATGACGTATCGGTGCGGGTTGCATAAGACAATCCAGGAATTAAAAGTGCTTGATTGCAACGATGTTCACGAACACGGCACACGAAAACACACTTGCCAGTCAAAACCGATACCGCGCCTGTCACACAACCACGACCGCTCGGGATGATTATTTAACCATTCTTATTCGTCCCACGTCGCTGGTCAGTATGCTGGTGAGAGTACGACAAAATCAGTCAATAGGCAAACGTTAGCACATAAACCGCTCACACTAAAAGCGATTGACGCTTTCGTAACACGAGGCCCGTATAATGATGCCATACCGCTTCATCGAACTGTCGATAATGACAGAAGCGGTATACCACAACACCTCAACCGTGCGGGAGGATCACACAAACCACAGCGTCTTTGTGGGCAAACAATCTGGGACGCAGAGCGTGCGGCAGTGAAGTCGGGGGGTCACTGCCGCACAGCCTTACATCGTGCGGTATGCTGGAAACAACCATACAGCATGAGGTAGGAGCGAATGATCGAACAGGCATCCTGTGAAGCGGTTGCTGATGCTCACTTCGGCAAGGGGTGGGTCAAACCGTTATACGACCGTTATAGCTTTGCACATCTGCCACGCGTCGTCCAGGCGCTATTGACCGACGACCATACCACCCCGGTCCCGTTCGACGACACGTTGGTCCAACCATATGACTGCGTCGTGCTGTTCCTGATCGACGCCTTTGGTTGGCGCTTCCTGGAGCGCTTCGGCGATCACCCATTTCTCCAACGTCTGACTCGCGACGGTTCGGTAGCCCAACTCACATCACAATTCCCATCCACGACCACCGCCCACGTCACTACGATTCATTCAGGTCTGCCCGTAGGCGAACATGGACTATACGAGTGGTACGCGTATGATCCGTCTATCGACGCCATAATCGCTCCGTTGTTGTTTTCTCGTGCTGGTGATACCGAACGCGAAACGCTGCGCGGCACGCTCGATCCCACGACGCTGTACCCCTCCCGCACGATCTACCAGTCATTACGGGACTATGGCGTTCATTCGACCACGTTCTTCGATGCCGCCTATGCATCGTCGCCATTCACGCGCACCCTTGGCGCTGGTACACGCATCGTACCGTTCTCCGCTTGGCCGACAGCGTTACACGATCTCGGCGATTTGGTCGCCAACCAGCAACAACGCTCCTATTACTTCCTCTACTTCGACCGCATCGATACCGCCTGTCATGTATACGGACCGGATTCGCCCCAGGCCGACACGGCGATCGTGCGCTTTCTCGACACCATGGAGCAGTACCTTCACACGACGCTCAATCAGCCTGGGAAACGCTGTTTGTTTCTGATGACCGCCGATCACGGGCAGACCCCCATCGATCCGGCGACGACCGTATATCTCAACCAGACGCTACCGCAGATCACATCCTGGCTCCGCACAAACCGCCAGGGTACGCCGCTCGTCCCGGCAGGTTCGGCACGCGATTTCTTCTTGCATATTGCCGATGAACACCTGGCGGAAGCAGCCGACGTGCTCCGGGCGCATCTGCATGGTCGTGCTGAGGTTTTCCTGGTCGATGATCTTATCGAGCGCGGGTTCTTTGGCCCGAAGGTTTCGGCGCTGTTTCGTTCGCGGGTAGGGAATCTGGTGATATGTCCCTACCGTGGCGAATCGGTGTGGTGGTACGAACGAGGCCGTTTCGAACAGCGATTCTATGGTTCTCATGGTGGTCTAACAGCCGACGAGATGGAAACCATCGTCTATGCGACAGTCTATGGATGATCGTGAACTATCAACAACTCAGCGTCGCATACAGATGCGCTGACCTGTTTATGTCAGCCACTGCTCATTGGTCAGGATTTTCCGGTTCGCATGGGCCGTCGTCTGTGATTGATCGTCCGGAACGCCTCCGCGACGAGCGAGCCATTATGTTCGGCGATGCTACCATCGGGAAGCAACAGCGTATCTTCCAGGCCCATGCGCACGTCGTACCCACGTTCGATGGCGAGGTGAAGCATAGGCCACGCTGTCACATCAAATCCGTGGAGCAAGCGAGGAACCGTGATGCCTGACGCGTCGAGGATCGTTTCGATCGCGGATGCGGTCGAGCGTTGAGCGTCGAGAGTTCCCGCTTCCGTCTCAATCAAGACCCGCACGCAACGTTCGGCGAGGCCGAGTTCGACAAACAGCCGCGCATCGGCGGGCGATGTCAACCCTGCTTCGATGCCGATGCCCTTGCCAAGGAGCATGTCGCACAGCGCCGCGACACCATGCTCCGAGAAGTTCACCGATACGTACTCCGGCACCACCGTCCACAGCGCAATCTGATTGTGGCGTTCGTCGCCGTCCCCCGCGATCCACGCGCCTGTGGTCGTGCCGATGGGAGTACCGGGACAAGCCGTCCGAACAGCACGGAGCACGGCGGCCATTGTTTTCGCGGCGAACGTTTCCGTGCCTGTCGCATCACGCGGATGAAGATGCAATGCCGTCGCACCGGCCCAGACTGCGCGGCGTGCCTCGCGCGCGAACTCCACAGGTGTTCGCGGTAAGGCAGGATGGGCATCAAATGGACGAGCGCCGTTCAAGCAACACTGCACGAACATGGTTGTACCTTTCGCGTTGGTCACGCAATTGCTATATGCACACGCGTACGAGATGCGCTGAAACAGAGCACGTAGGCAGTCCGCTTCATGTCGGCACCTCTTCCATGTTTCATGCCTGGACAGAAGATATTTTTTCGTCAGATTGAAGCGGGGCAACAATGGACTATTCGCGTGGGACACTTCAAAGTACGTTCGTCACTATCGGAGGATTACGGATACATGCGCGGGTGTCCGCTGACCTGGTCGACAACGACCAACCGCCTATCGTGCTGGTGCACGGCCTGGCGGTTTCGAGTCTGTATATGATCCCGACGGCGCGAATACTCGCCCCGCATTATCGCGTCTACGCCCCCGATCTGCCGGGATTCGGACGGAGCGATTCACCCGATCATGTGCTCGATATTCACGAACTCGCCGACGCCCTGCGCGACTATCTGGATGTCGTGGGGGTGGGTCGTGCCGCGATCATCGCGAACTCGTTGGGCTGTCAGATCACCGCATCCTTCGCGTTGCGGCATCCCGATAGGTTCGACCGCGCCATCCTGATCGGCCCCACTATGGATAGCCACGCACGCGTGTTGTGGAAGCAAGCCTTACGGCTGGGACAAACGACGTTTCGCGAGCCATTGAGTCAGTTGGTGGTCGTCGGCTACGACTATATGCGAACAGGCGTCCATCGCACCGTACAGACGGCGCTGTACGGACTGGCGCATCACCTGGAAGAAGCCGTCAAGCACATCGATGCCCCACTCTTGATAGTGCGCGGAAAGCAAGACCCGATTGCGCCACAGCGCTGGTGCGAGGAACTCGCGGCGGTCGCACCACAGGCTGAACTGATCGTCGTTCCGCAGTCCTCGCACACGACCAATTGGGACGAGCCTGAAGCTTTACTACATATCTCCCAATCATTCTTCACATCCTAGACTTACTGCTCAACACGACACATGTATGTTTATACATCATCGAGATCGGCATACGACCGTGCAAGAGTGGTCGCGATCATTGGCACATCACCGTTGATGTTCTCACGCCTTACATCGAGCATTTTGACACGCTCATAATGATCTTTTAACCCCATCTATGGTATAATCTCAGCGGTCCAGGGAAACCTTCCCGGTTTCCTATTTATCCCTTCGACATATATTCAAACACATGTATCGACGCTTCACCGTGCCTTTGGTTCGTTTAGGGACATACGTCATGCAACGCTTTCTCACCCCTGTGATCCTGTTCGCATTGTTGGCAAGCCTCGTCGGTGGTAGTACCTCTTCAAGCATCGGTTTAGCTACCGCGTTCGCAGCACCGGACAAGCCACCCGTGGCAACACCCGTCACACCGCCGCCTTCTGCCGATGCATGGAAGACGCTTCAACGCACGACAGTCGCACCCCAGGCGGCTTCTTGCACGTCGTCGCCATTCGGACGGCAACTGGTCGTCGGCGGCGAGAATGAAATCTTTGTTTCCTACAATAATGAATCTCCTGGTAACACTGGACTGCTCACACAGCATCGCTTCGACCGTGCCGACAACGGCGACATCGGATTGCAGCAGTCGTTGAGCGGAGCGGACTTGGACGCGGACCAGCGCCTCAAGAATTCGAATGGTGGATCGAGCGTCATCGCCGACCTCAACGGCGACGGGCGCAACGAGTTCGTACAGGTCACTCGTGACGGCGCGAGCAACACGCGCATCGTCGTTTCCACCCGCAACGGCGCATCCGCGACGAGGACTTCGTGGCGCGGAACGACCGGCGACTACAATGGAGCGAGGTCGTACTCCGCGACAGCCGGTAACTTCCAGTTGCAACAGGATTCCCCAGCACAGCAACTTGCCGTTGCATTCGTCACGGCTGCTGGCAACGTACATGTGGACCTATGGAGTGGCGCCGCCAACGGCTCAATCGCCCAGGCAGATAATGCCCTGCTAGCACAGTGGCATGATGTTGCACCGGGCAGCATCAAGAATATTGGCCTAACCGCCGCCGACGTGAACGGCGACGGATACGACGAGTTGGCCCTGCTGGTGCAATATTCGGACGCTCCAAGTGAGCTTTACGTACTTTCTAATCGTGCCAACAAAAATATCTGGACGATTCTGGCAAGAACCGAGCTAGATGCTCAACATAGCGACGACTCCATGAGCATCCAAGGTGGCGACATCGACGGTGATTTCAACGATGAGATCGTGCTGGCCTACAGCAATCCAAACATCGACAGCGCAACGTTCAGCGATCAGGTTGGCATACTCGCGATCAAGTACGACACCACTGCGATACAGCAAGGCGATAACAAGTTACCGACGTATAACACCTGGCGAAATACCACCGACTCCGACACCCTGTATCGTGGCCTGAGCCTGACGCTCGCAGACACCGATCAGGATGGCGTGGTCGAACCGGTGCTGACGTTCTGGAGTTCCAGTCCCTCACGTATGAATGTCGTGACCCTGGACGCTGAACAGCCAATCGTGTTGGAGCATAACCGCTGGTTTGGACCCGTCACGAACGATGGCGTTGTATCCAACGTCGCCGTCGATGCCGCCGACCTTAACAAAGACGGCTACGCTGATATCGTGGTGGCCTACCTCGACACGAATAATCTGCTCAAGGTGATGCGGTTGGAAGATCAGGCTATGCCGTCGAAGGGCATTGCGCTCCGGCGCACCTGGAGCGAAGCGTCAACCAATCGCAGCAACATGTATAGCCTTGTCGTGCGGATGGGGGACTGGGACAACAACTCCTTGATGGCCATTTCACGCATCGGCGATGGCACGACGCTGGGCTGTCGTCAGGTCGAGGAGCCACAGGTTACGTCGGCGGTGTTCATTCCACCGACGTGGCAAAATATTCAACCTCACGCCTTTACAGGCGGTTCGATTGGCAAGGCGACATCGACAAGCGTCACGACGGATACCGCGTATATCGCAGAGCATAGCCATAGCGCAACCGTGTCGCTGGGTTTCGGGATAGACGGCGAAGCCGCCTCAATCGCGGTGAGGGCCACCGCCGGACGTGAGTGGAGCCAATCGCAGACCAACGCTGGCTCGACCTCCAATTCAGAAACGATCGCCACCGGCGCGCAAAACACCAAGGATTTTGTTCTCGTCGATAGTACCGACTATTACTGCTATACCTATCAGGGCAACATCGGCCCGACCAAGCTGACCGATAGCCTGATGCGCCTGTGCCGCTATAACGGTGTAGCCAAGGAAACTACCTCGATTGATAGTTGGGACGACGACGTATCCAGCCAGATTCAGTGGTCGCCAATCGTACGCGATTGGGCGAGCCTGACGCAGTTTCGCGGTCCTTTCACGGCTCAATCTTCGACCGCCGGAACCAACAGCGCCGCAAATGCCGTAGATGGGAATGTCACGTTGTTCAAGGCCGCAAACAGCCGTGCAAGCAAGAATCCCATCAGCGAAACCAGCACCCAAACGGCGGACAACTCGGCATGGTGGCAGGTAGACCTTGGTTCGGCGCAGGACATCACCAAGATTCGCCTGTGGAACGGCGATGACCCCGTTGCAAGCCCAAGCCCTCGGTCAGCGCCTCAAGAACTTCTATGTATTTGTGTCCAACACCGACTTCCGCTCGGTCCCCAACTCCAACAATATCAATACCCTGATCGGCACAACGGCATCCAGAAGTATCGCTTCCCCGATACCGCTGGCGAAGTCATCTCGTTTCTGACCAAAGTCCAGAACCCAAGCTCCCCGACTGAAACGATCCCGATCACCGGGCGCTACGTGCGCGTTCAGTTGGTGGACAGTGGATCACTGGCACTTTCAGAGGTACAGGTATTGGGGGTAAACAGTGTCGAGCCGAACCGGTATCCGACCTCGGTACGTCCAGGTCCAGCCGGAAGTGGGTACTTCTTCACCACTCTATATAATCCAGCCACCAGACGCTATGAAGAAAAGCGCAGCCGTGGCACGATCCTTTGGAATGGCGTCGATCATGACGTCCTCAAAGACGTACGCATCACCAGTGGTGGTGGCACAGTTAGCTGGGCGCTATCACAGGGGACGGCACGCGGCACAACGACGGCGACCAGCATCGGCAACAACTATAGCGTTGGCGCAGAGATCGACGTTTCCCTTGGTGTGATCGCCAAGGGGACGGCGGGAGCCAGCTACCAATACACGAGAGGTGTGACAACAGAACACTCGTCAACCTACGAATATGGCAAGGACTTCGAGATCAGCGGCACGGTGGAGAGCTTCCCGAAAGTGTGAATGGCGTTACGACGAAGTGGCCCGCACAATGTCGCTATGGCCTTGTTCCCTACTATTACGAAATGACCGAGCTTACCAACGCTGGCGTCGAACAGAAGATGTTGATGGTCGATTACACGGTTCCAGCTACGGGCGGCGCTGCCCTCGACCGCTCGCGTGACCTCGGCCCCTGCGAACGCGGCGACTCGGCCACAACCACGGCGGTCGAACTCGATAAGACGCAGCTTCCATTCGGCAACCAGCGCTCAGGTGTCAGCAGCGCAGTGCAAACCGTCAAGGTCACGAACTACACCTCCACACCGCTACGCATCGACAGCGTGACGCTTGGAGGCGCGGTACCTGCGGCGTATAGCGTCGATGCGAACGCTACGACCTGCCCGATCAACACAACCACCAAGCTTGAAACGTTCACAAGCTGCACCATCGGCGTGCGCTTCAAGCCAACGGCGAACACCGCCCAAAACGCGACGCTCGTCATCGCTACCGATTCACCGGGCTATCGCATGCTCACTGTCGCCCTGACAGGCGCGGGTATCAGTCCAGCGGTATCGTTGAGCGCCACGACGCTAGCATTTGGACAGCAGCAGATCAACACCACCAGCCCTGCACAGCAGATTACAGTACGCAACACCGGCAACGCACCTTTAACCTTTACCTCGATTAAGGTCACAGCGCCGTTTATGCACACCCGTACCTGCCCCAACAGCACAGGGTCGTTGGCTCCGGGTGCGACCTGCACCATCAGCGTTGCCTTCCGTCCGACCAGCAAGGGCGCGATCAACGGTAGCCTGACTATCACAGACGATGCAGGTGGCAGTCCACGCACGATTGCCCTGCGCGGCGTCGGGGCGTCAGTGGCGCTCTCCACCAGCGGTTTCAATTTTGGCACACAGGTGGTGAACACGAGCAGCGCGGCACGTTCGTTCACCATCACCAACAACGGCACCCTATCCCTCCCGATCGCATCCATCGGTATCAGCGGCGCTCAGGCGGCCTCGTTCGGGCGTACGCACACCTGCCCAACCAGTCTGGCGGTCGGCGCAAGCTGTACCGTTTCGGTGATGTTCAAGCCCACAATTTCGGGAACCAACAACGCAACCCTGAACGTGGTGTACAACGCCAAGACAACGCCGCGCACTGTCACTCTGACTGGTGTCGGCACCGCCCTCGACGTGTCGCCAACCACGCTGAACTTTGGCGACCAGAAGCTCGGCACGACGAGCGCAGCCAGGATTATTACGCTCGCCAATCGCGGCACCACCGCCATAACGCTTGGCGCGCAAACCATGGGCGGTGCCTATCCCGCGAACTTCACGCGCACCACTACCTGCGGCTCGACGCTGGCGCCGAACGCGACCTGTACCATCAGCATCGCCTTCGCACCCAGAACAACCGGCATCAAAACCGCCAGTGTCAGCATCGCCAGCAACGCGGCGGGCGGTTCCCGCATGGTCGTATTCAGCGGCAACGGCACGCCGTAACACCACCGACGACGGCAGCATGCGGGCGACGTTCGCGCGAACGTCGCCCGCATAGTATTTAAAAGGTACGCGGAGAATTATCGTATAGTATACGAACGACGCGGATTCACGTTGCGGCCCATGTAGCCCGATGATATATACCCAATCGAATCGAACGCAGCACCCGAACGCAGGATGGCGGTTTGCCATAGCCGTATCCACAGGCAAGGAGGAGGGATTCGTGACGCTTCTCACCGCTAATACACTCGTCAACGAACGCTACCGTATCGTCAACTCACTCGAACAGGGTGGGTTTGGCGCAGTGTATGAAGCGTTGGACGAGCGCCTCAATCGTCGCGTCGCGGTCAAACAACTGCTCCATCAGACCGAGCGTATTAGCCGTCAGTTCGTGCGCGAAGCCCAACTCCTGGCGAATTTATCGCACCCTAACCTGCCGCGCGTCACCGACCACTTCATCGAACTCCACCGGGCAATATTTGGTCATGGATTTCGTGCCAGGCAAGGACCTCGCGAACCAGGTCATCGACCGCAACACCTACTTTCCAGTTCCTCTGGTGCTGGGATGGGCAGACCAATTGCTGGACGTGTTGCACTACCTCCACACGCGTCCGATTCCGATCATCCACCGTGATGTAAAACCGCAGAACATCAAGCTACAACCGGATGGCCGGATCATGCTGCTCGACTTTGGCCTCGCCAAAGGATATGCGGGTGAGGTCGAGCAGACGACCGGCGAAAAAAGTTTGTTGGCCTATACGCGTGGCTTCGCACCGCCAGAACAGATCGAGGGGTCGGGAACGGACGCTCGTAGCGACATCTACTCGTTGGGCGCGACATTGTATTTTCTGCTGACCAACGAGCCGCCGCACGAAGCACAGATGCGTATGCTGGCGGATATACGCGCTCGCCCCGACCCGACTGTGCCGCCGCACCATCTCAATCCGGCGGTATCGGAAGCGGTAAGCGCGGTCCTGATGCAAACGTTGGCACTACGTCCCGACGACCGCCCCGCCAGTGCACAGGCATTTCGCGCGATGCTGCATGCGGCTGCCGCACCCGTCTTATCGCCACCACCAGGACGCAACGTCCAGCCGATTGTGACACACACGGTTCAACCCAGTGCGAGCGAACTGACACAGAGCGACGCGCCGGATGTTGCAGCGCAAACGCTCGAAGGGAGCCAGGCACAGGCACCATCGCATCCCGCGACCGTGCCGCCGACCGGCACCCGCACCACGAAGCTATCGGATGACTTCAGCAGCGACTCCGTGCTGCAAACGAACATACCAGACACGTTGGCGATGATGCAAGCGATCACGCCCGATGACAAAACGTCCTCCAGGCGGTCGAACCGACTATACATACTGCTCGCCGTTGCCAGCTTCGTTATCCCGCTCATCATCGCGTTAGTAGTCGTGTTTATGCCACGCTCGGACCCTGCACCAGCGAATCCTGCCGCCGCTCATGCGGCGCGTGCCAACGAGGCATTCGTGAACGGCGATACCCAGACGGCAATTGAGGAATACGACCAGGCTATCGCTCTCGATCCCGACAACGCGGCGTTGTTCACCAGTCGCGGCGACGTTCACCGTACCATGGGCTCCGACGACGCAGCGCTTGACGACTATAACCGCGCCATCACGCTCGATCCTACATACAAAGTCGCGCTCAACAATCGCGGGTTGCTGTATGGGCGAACAGGTCAGTACGCCCTGGCGATTGCCGATTATAACAAGTCAATCGAACTCGACCCTACCAACGCACGATTGTACTTCAACCGTGGCAACGCACAGGCATCCATCGGGACGGACGAATCACGCACGGCAGCGCTCGCCGATTTCCAGAAAGCGCAGGACTTCAGCGATGACGAATCAATGCGCGCACTCGCGCAACAGCGCATAGCGGAACTCCAGGACTACTGAATCGGCAAGCGTTCCCCTTTCCGCAGCCAATCCAGCCAGCAGCAGAGCAAATACGCCGCGGCAGTGTTACGCATAAGTCCGGACGGCTGATCGCCCAGGCCACCCGCGACGCGCAACGTGGTCAGAATGGCACACCCCGCGCCGTGCCGCCATTCCACGGCATAATCTGCTAAGGCCATGGTGCGCACATCGACGCGTCGCAGGATGGGCACAATCGCTGGAGCAAGCGTAGAGGTGTCCATCGCGCGGTCCGTCGCACAGCCATAGAACTGCAAGCCAACCGAGCCAGTGTGCGGAAAATCGCCCCAGGCCGCGTGTGGCTCGATCACCTTGACCGCTTCACGCCAGAATGGCGTCTGGATGAGTGGGATGGGAGATGGTTCGTCGCCATTCAGCACGACGACTGCCTGCCCGCCCCCATGTATGAAGCGCTCGATGTCGTTATTCCAGGTGGTTGTCAGCAACGGCACATTCCGCGCAGCGGCATCGAAAGGAACGAGCGTGTACGGCAGCGCCCCGCCGCGTTCGGTTAAGCGACCCGCAGGATCGTGCAGCATACAAACGGCATCGGGTGCAACGACCTGCGGGAAGCACCATAGATTCCATTCGTTGCTGATCGTCCAACCGTCCGCTACAAGCATGGCTCGCAGCACCGCCCGTCGCGGCGCTTCGAGCGTCGGGATCGTCCATGTGGCGATGGTCAATTCATGTACCTTCGCGGGTTCGAGCCGAGATACGATTTGCTCGTCGCTGGCGATGATGGTGCCATCGTCCCACGCGGCCTCCCACCGCAGCGTCGCGTGTGTTGCCGCGCCATAGTGCGAAACAATCATGTGCGGACGCACCACGTCACCATCGTGGTAGCACCAGGTATCCCAATAGGCGGCACGGTCGCCGCCCGCGCACCACACTCGCCGCTTGTCCCAACCCAACAGCAGTACGGTATCGTCGTTGAAATCGCGGAACCGAGCGGCGTCGAACTTGAGGTTTCCCCGGTCGTCGAGCATCCCGGCGGTGCTAATCGGCGTATCGACTTCGCCCGTGATCACATATCCGCTGATTTCCTCGTATGTGCGCGTGAATTCAAGCGTGTATTTGCGGTGCAGCAGCGATTGCGCCTCCGAAATGCGCTGGAGCTCCGCGCTGCGCTCCCACATACCAATCGCACGCAGACGACGCTCCTGATCCACGATATCGAACTGCCAGCGGGCACCCTTGGGATTGATGTTGGGCGCATCGGATATCCACCATGGCGCTCGTTCACCCTGCAACGGGCGCAGGTCGCGGAATGTGTCGGAATCGCAGTATTCGCCGAACAACCACGGCAGGACTGGACGCCAGCGTGGTGTCCAGAAATCCAGCAGGTCGCGAAAGAACTGAATATCGGCATAGAAATGGTAATCATAGAACTCCGCCGATTCGTTCAACAGACCACCATAGGCTTCACCTGACCCGCTGTTGTCGCGCACCAGGGCATCGCCGACACGCCGTTTGACGTCGCGAAATAATGGTTCCAGGATATCGCTGCCCACGTCGCCGCCAAGTTCGCAGCCGAGCGTGTAGACGACGACCGAGGGATGGCGCACGGCCTGTGCAACCAACCGCATGTATTCACGCGGCGTTTGTTCGCGAAAGAAGGCGGTTGGTTGGGGTAGCCACATCGGGAACTCTAGCCACAGCAGCATGCCGAGTTCGTCGGCGAGATCGAAATAGTATTGCGGTGGAAACCACAGGCACAGCTTGACGCCGTTGTAACCAAGCGCGCGTAACCGCTCGAAGTCGGCACGCACACGCTCCGGCCCCGGATTGCTGTGCAACGCATCCGCGTACCAGCCCCACGATAGCGCCATGCGCGGGTATATCGCCGCGCCATTGAGGGTGATTCGGGATCCGGACGTGCCGACGGTTCGACAGCCGAAGCGGACCAACCGTGTGTCGCCATCCGTGACCTCAACGCCGAGTGTATACAGCGCCGGATCGGTGGGCGACCACGAGCGCGCGTCGGCGATTTGCACCGTGGTACGGTACTCGCGCTGATGCTCCAGGTAGTTCGATCCACACGACGCTGCCCTGTGGATCGCGGATCGTAAGCGTCGCCGCCGCGCTATTCGACAGCACCAGCGCGAGTTCGACCGCGCCGCTGGCATCGCCCCGCATTTGCACATCCTCTATAACCGTGCGTCCGGTCGCACGCAGCGTGACGCTCTGCCAGATGCCACCGAAGATATGTCCCCACACGTAGGGCAGGAATCCGGCAAGCGTTTCAGGCGTAGGATAGCGTCCCGGCACGCTCGGCGAGCCTGGGCCGTCCGTGAGGCTGGCGGGTTTCTCGACACGCACCAGTAGTTCAACCTGGGTATGTCCAGCGATGGCTTCGGTGATCTCGACCTCAAAGGCATCCCACAGACCGAGGTGTTCCCCGACCTCACGCCGTTCACACGTACCGAACAGGCATAGCTCACGGCATCAAAACGCAACCACCACCGCTTGCCCTGCGCGTCAATGTCGAAGGTCGTGCGATACGTGCATGGACCGCTATGTGCCTTTGGTCCGAGCATGTCCCAACACCCTGGGACCGCCAGCGGTTGCCATAGCGCATCGTCGTCCCAGCGAAAATCCCAGGTGCCATTCAACGAACGCTCGTCCATTCCTTGTACCCCATTGTCATTTCGGACCACCGACGAGGGACGATGGACCACTCAAGCCGAACAGGATCAACCCACACTGTATACGAGATGCTCTATATGGTCTTGTCCACAATAGCAGATACACCGAACCAGCAAATACGGCATCTTCGAGGCATATCTGCGGTGACGGTGAATATTTAGTGCAGGAAAAAGTGAGAAAGGGAGATATACACAAAACGACGAGCGGGGCGATCACGGATGATCATCCTCACTCGTCGTTTGTCGGTCGTTCGTGTCGGACTCAGGGAGTCCGTCGTCGCTACTCGCCCAGCGACACGCCCCAGACTTCGCCGCCGAGGCCAAGGCACACGAGTGAGGCATCGCTTGCGTGCAGGGTAAGCGCGGCGACAGCGCGGGTGGCTGAGCCCTCGACTGGCCGCCAGGTTGTGCCGAGATCGGCAGTAACATACAACCCGGCTTCCGTCGCAACGAGCACCTGACCGTTTGTATCGGCGACAAGGCCGACGATGCGCGGTTGTGTGTCTGCGACCGCAACGCCGACATCGCCACCGGGCAGCGCCAACGGACCGTACACCACGTTATCCAGCGCGGCGAACCAGTTGGTTTTGCCGTCTACCACGGTATTTGTGATCATCGCACCCAGCGCCGCTTCGCCGTGGCTAGCGAGTTTCGTCCAGCGCCCGTCCTTGCCATAGCCCAACGACACGCTGTTATCGAGTTCGCGCACGGCAATCAGCACGATCCCATCAAGTTTATAATGCGGCGAAACCGCCACCGTCAACACTTCCTGCGATCCATCCATGCCTGCCACGCCGTTCCACGTCGCGCCAGCGTCGATTGAGATCCACAGGCCGTTTTTGCGGGTAGCAGCATAAAGCGTCTGATCGTCAGCGAAAGCAGGCGACACACGCAACTGGTGCGCCGCGAGTTCGGATATCTGCTGCCATACGCCGTCGCCTGAGGATTGATACACGCCATCAGGCATCGCCGCCAGGAAGGACACAGCCCCATCCACCGTGATGATCAAGATGTCGTTGACTTCGACCGTCGGCAGATCGCCCGTCGCGTCCTGCCAGGTCGTGCCGCCGTCCTCTGATACGTACACGCCTTCGCTTGGTCCCCAGGTCGCCACATACTCCGTTCCCGCAACCGAAGCGGCGGCAATGCCGACCAGTAACCGTCCAGCAAGGCCATTATTGGAGACAGCGAAATCGTCCAGCGAACCCGACGCGCGCATAACACCATCCTGTGCCAGTCCCGCCACCACCGTCAGGTCGTCGCCATCGAGGGCAAACGTCGGCGGCAGTGCCAGCGACATCGCGCCAGGCGTGGCAGCGGACCGCGTCCATTGCTGCCCCGCGTCCTTGGACACATACAGCGCGGCTTCGGTCAACGCAACCAGCGTCTTGTCCGTCGGCGAATCGCGGCGATGTGTGCAAGACGTTAAGGTACTCACCATCAAAGGGTGCAGGAAGCGCCTTCCAACGCCGCCCGCCGTCGCTGGAGCGATAGATGTTGCCTTCCTCGGTTCCAGCGAAAATCGTTCTCATCCTGCGCGAAGGCAGGCGAAACCGCCAGACAGAGCACCGCGCCCGCGTCATCGGGGAACTGCAATTCGCGCCACGCTCGACCAGCGTTGGGGCTACGGAAAATTCCCGTCGCCGTCGCCGCAAACAGTGTTTCGTCGTTGGCAAAATCAGGTGAGATTGCCAGCGCCAACACTTCCAGGTCCAATAGGCCAAAGTTCCAGGCATCCCACGATACACCGCGGTCGCGGGTTCGTAGGATACCGTCGCCGATGGTGGCGGCAAAGCCGTGCTGTCCTGACCAAACGCGGGCGACATGCCCAGCGCGGACACGCTCACCTGACGACCGCGCAGATTGGCGGAGGTCCACACTGGACCATCCTGCGCCGAAAACGACGCGGAAAATATTGCCGTCGATGCTCGCCACTAGCAGCGTGTGGTCACGGTTCCACAACGGCGACACCGCCAGGGCTGCCAGTGATAGGCCGGTGAAACCCTCAGCAGCGCGGCTCCAGCTTTGGCCGCATCAGTCGATTGGAACAGTCCCGCCATGGTCGCCGCGAAAAATGTGCGGTCCTCAGTCCAGGTTGGCGTAGCCGCGATCGCCGCGACGGTGCCACCATAGAGGCTACCGAGGTGGTCCAGGTTGCCGCACGCTCAGGCACGGCAGGTGTTTCTGTTGATAGATTACTCATGGCTCCACCGATACTTCAGGATTGCGGTGATGGATCAATACGTCCGTCGTCAGCACCATCGCCGCGCCGCTGGCTGCGGTCTTGAGCGCCGTTTCCATAACTTCCAGCGGATCGACGATCCCTGCTTCCACCATGTCGGTGAGTTGGCCCGTGCGGGCGTCGAAGCCGGTAGTCGGCGTGCCATCCTTGACCTGTCGCACGATCGGTGCGCTGTCATAACCAGCGTTGCGAACAATCGTCGCAAGCGGCGCTTCGAGCGCTTCGCGCAATGCTTTGACGGCGAACTGCTCGGCTTCAGGCAAGTCGAGCGCGTCGAGCGCTCGCTGGCAATGGATGTAGGCGCTACCGCCGCCAGGAACGACGCCGCTCGCCAGGGCGTGCCGCAACGTTGTGATGGCACGTTCTGCGGTCGCCTTCCGCGCTTCGATCTGACGCGACGTGGTGCCGCCGACCTGCAAGATCGCTACGCCCCCGACGAGCCGACCCAACCGTTCCTGTACCTGCTTGCGGGTGTTCGGTTCGGTGGCTTCACGCAGTTCGCCGCGCACCTGCTGGATATACTGGCGCAACCGACGTGAGTCGCCTTCGCCGCCACGCACGCCGAAAGCGCGGGTGGTCGCCCAGGCTTGCCGCGCAGTTCCCAGGTCCTCGACTTTGACGTTTTGTGCACGTTCGCCGAGCTTCATCCAGCAGCACACGCCCACCAGTTAGCTGAGCCAGGTCGCGCAAAATCGCGGCCTGATTGTCGCCGAACGAAGGGGGGCGCACCGCCATCAATTTCAGGTGCTTGGCCTGATGGTTGGTGACTAGCAGCGCCAGGGCGCTATCGCTGATTTCACGCGCCACGATCAACGCGCCGGGGCGTTTGGTCGCGACCAGCAGTTCGAGCAGCGGTACCAGTTGATCGGCGGTGGTGAAGCGCATGTTGCTCAGGAATACTGCCGGATTGTCGATGCGCGCTTCCTGCTTCACGACATCTGAAATGAAGTAAGGCGACAACAGACCTTCGTACCAGTGCGCGCCCTCCACATACATGCGTTCCAGGTTCAGGATCGGATGCTGTTCGACCAGCACGTGCCCATCCTTCCCGACGATATCGAACATCTCGCCAAGCAGACGCGCCATTTCGGGGTCGTGACAGATCGCTTCGGCAGCGCGGGTCATTTCTTCTTGATCTTCCAGCGGCGTCGCCATCTCACGCAGTGCCGCGATTACCGTAGCAGTCGCCGTGACGAGGCCGCGCCGGAACGCAGAGGCGTCACCACCGGCACGAATATACCGAGCGCCGCGATGCACCAATTCTTGGAGCAGCACGCCCGTCGTGGCGGTGCCATCACCGATCAACGTCGAGGTGCGCCACAGTGTATGCCGGATCAGCATTGCACCCATATCGACGTATGGATCGGGGATTTGGACGATACGGCGCACGATTGTCGCAGCGTCGTCTAGGATTTCCGGTGCCATGCTGGGTGTGTTCGAACTCGATGGCGACACACCGTGGCGTTGGCCCAAGTGTCGGGCGAATCAGATTGGCAAGACGATCGATTCCGCGTTCGAGCGCGACGTGCGCATGTGGCGCGAAAAGTACTCCAGGTCCCTCGGTCATGGACTGACCTTTCTCCTTGCATTGACGAACGACCACCATTGGTCTATCACTATCGTTCCCTGACGGTATGTGTCGATGAACGCAACCCTAGTGAACAAAGGCCTTGAGCCTTCGATAATGCAACGCTCGATAATCTTTTCTGAGGCGAGGCACAAGCGAGCTGCGGTCCGTTCGCTTTTTTGTTGTGCTGATAGTATACCTGAGCTTGGCGGTTGGCGTGCAGGACATTGTAGCGACACGGGGCTGCGTCAGAGTCCCGTGTCGCTACAATGTCGGTAGTGTCACTCTGAACCGCAGCCAAGAGTTTGTCTATCGTTCGGAACGATGCTTTACTGCGGTTCAAGATGACAGATTCGACGCCTGTGAAGGAACCCCGCGAGCGACACAGGCGCGGATGATCGGATTTTATCCGCGCCTGCTGCCGACGGTTGAGGCGATCCGAGCTCGTATTCTCGCTCAGCCTGAAACGCGTGCGGGTGGCACTACCATTCGGCGAACGAGCCGTCCACATTGCGCCAGGTCGGACCTTTCCAGTTGTGACCGCGCTGTGCCGCCTCGCGAACCACATCTTCGTCGATCTCGATGCCAAGCCCGGGCTTGGTCGGCAGCGCCACATAGCCATCGGCATAGTGGAACACCGACGCATCCTTCAGATAATCCAGCAGGTCGCTGCCCTCGTTGTAATGGATGCCCAGGCTTTGCTCCTGGATAAAGGCGTTGTAGCTCACCGCATCGACCTGCAAACAGGCCGCCAGCGCGATTGGTCCCAACGGGCAATGCGGTGCCACGGCGACATCGTAAGCTTCTGCCATCGCCGCGATCTTGCGGACTTCGGAGATGCCTCCAGCGTGTGACAGATCGGGCTGGATGATGTCAACATAGCCGTCCTGCAACAATCGCTTGAAGTCCCAACGCGAGTACATGCGCTCGCCCGTCGCGATGGGGATGGTGGTGTGAGCGGCAATGTCGCGCAAGGCTTCGTTGTGCTCGGGCAGCACAGGCTCCTCGATGAACATGGGGTGGATACGGTTCGAGTTCCTTGGCGATCACTTTCGCCATGCCTTTGTGGATGCGTCCGTGGAAGTCGATGCCGATGCCAACATTCTTTCCTACGGCTTCGCGCACCGCCCCGATGCGTGCCAGCACCTGCTCGACTTTGACAAACGAATCGATGTATTCCATCTCCTCGGAAGCGTTCATCTTGAGCGCCGTAAAGCCAGCCTCGACCTGACGGGCGGCGGCCTGTCCCACCTCGGATGGTCGGTCGCCGCCGATCCAGGAATACACGCGCATCTTGTCGCGCACCTTGCCGCCCAGAAGTTGGTATACCGGCACGCCGTAGCGTTTACCTTTGATATCCCATAGTGCCTGGTCGATGCCAGCGATGGCGCTCATCAGCACGGGACCGCCACGATAGAAGCCGCCGCGATAGAGCACCTGCCAGATATCCTCGATCTGGTCGGGATCGCGCCCGATCAGAAACTCCTCGACATCCTTCACAGCCGCCGCCATCGTGCCGACACGCCCTTCCAGCGTCGGCTCGCCCCATCCGTCGATACCCTCGTCCGTGGAAAGCTTCAAAAACAACCACCGTGGCGCGACCGTGAACACTTCCACACCCGTAATCTTCATCGATTTCCGCTCCTTTAAACATGACAACCGGGGTATCCCCGGATTGTGAGCCGTTCACCGTCCCGGCAGCATACACCAGTACCAACCGCCCTATGATAATCCATGTCGCAATTCGCCGTTACAGAAAAGCAAGCGTTGATGTCCATCAACGATTAATGCGCTCCGGTAATCATCGGTCCATTGGAAAGTCGGCTTGCACGCCCGTTTTTTTGGCTCCCACAGAGTACGTACGACTGCTGTACGGAAAAATAACGCACGAGACCCCCGATCACTCTTGATCGGGGGTCTTGTGCATTTGTAAGCGCGTTAACGCGAAATCATCGGAAGTTGCATGGTAGTGCGGTTGCGTGTGTAGCGTTGGACCGTCGGGTCGCCGTTATTCGTTTCGAAGGTGTCGTAGACATCGACACCTTTGCGATCGAAAGCAACGGCTTCGTATTGCTGAGGGGACGCCGACGGCAACTTACATGGCACACCGCTGCTGAAGGTTTCCGCCCAGGTGCCTTCCTTCTGCCAAAAAATAAGCTTGTTATAGGTACGGATAACTGCTTCATTCCCGCGCGCCGAGATCGCCCCGCCCGTCGCGGCGTACCCGCTGCCCGCCAGGTAGCCAACGCCAAACTGAATCGTCGTCAGCAATGTCATCGTCGCCGTCTTCTGCCCGCGCGGCAAGTTTGCGACATAAAATACTTTCGACTGCCCTGCGGAGGAGTCCTTGGTCACGACATAGATATCGCCGTTGGTATCGACCATCAGCGTTTCGGCGTCATAGCGTAGGTCGTCAGGGTAATGGAGCGTCAAGGTCGTGAAGTCCGTAATCGTCACGGGCGGTTGCGTTCCTGCCGACACGTCGAGCTTTGGCTCGCGCATCCGAAACACGCGCACGCTTGTACGGCCCCATGGTGTGTAGCGGTTGCCGCCGATATCACCGATATAGAGGTACGGCCCTTCGCCCGGTCCTGGTCCGATCGCAATATCTTCCATATCGACCACGCCAAGCCCCTGCGATTCCAGGCTCGACACGCCGTACAGCGACCATTCTCGCAACAATTGACCCGATGACGTGATACCGTAGAACTTGCCGGCTTCAGCCCGTCCCATACCACGGTCGTTATGGACCCACCAAGCGCCTGGATTAATATTGCTGGCGGTCATGCCAGAAATGCCAGCCCAGCGAGGGTCGTTGAGTTGGGCGACAGCCACGGGAGCGGCGAATTCCGGACAGGTCGCGGCACGGACCATAGGGACCGGAATGCACACAAGTAAGACGAGAACGAGAACAACCAGCCGCTTCATATACATGCCTTTACATCGCCATCTAAGGCGTACACCACATCGGTATTCCACCCCAGCAGGACCTACTCCTCACGTCATTGGGAGGGATATTTACCATGCGTACTCCCCTCATAGTACCATGTGATTTCGTGCGAGAACCATGCCACGAAACGCTCCATACCGTGCGCGTTCGTATCCAGAGTGAGATGTAGTGAGCAGTGGCGTGCGCTGTATTCGGATAACACTGGAAGCTATAGAATAACAACAAGGAGGGAACACCAGTTGATTACGGCATCCCCTCCTCCCCACTGTTATAACCGCGAACCGTTATTCGTCGATCTCGACGCCGTGCTTCTTGGCGGCACGTTTAATCCGTCCCTTAATCGTCTCGACCTCATCGGTGTCATATTTGGCCGCGTTGTCTTTGTGGTTGATATAGCTCCACGCCGCCCGTACGTGTTCAGGCGTATCAATGGGGTATTTGTTGTTGGTGGGATCGGCGAACGCGACATCGCCGTATTTGTCCTCACCTTCGTCGGGATTCACGTCATCGCGACGATCGATCTTCGTACTCATGCTGCTCCTCCCTGCTAGTAACACGACCTACATCGTCGCGATACGCCCTAGCAGACGTCGCGCCACGGGCAGCAGATCAGCGGTCGATGTCCTGCAACGACACACGTTCGACTGATTGCTGGATTCGCAAACGCGCTCCGCACGATTCGCGCACCACCAGATTGCTCGGCAACACGATATGGCGTGGTGGCTCGGTATCGCCCTCGATGCGGTCAATCAACTGGTGCGCCGCTCGAATCCCGATATTCAGACGTGGCTGCGCGACAGTCGTAAGCGGCGGGTGCAGGTGCGCGGCGAAACTCAGATCGTCGAAGCCGACCACGGCGAGGTCGTCGGGAACTCGCAGCCCCAGGCGGCGAGCGGCCTTGAACAGTGCCGGAGCCTGAATGTCATTGACGATGCAGATCGCGCTAGGGCGGTCGGGCGTGGAGATGAACCGCAGGAACGATTCGTCGTCGGCGACCAGTGCATGCGCGGGATCGGCGACGACCAGGCTTTCGTCATAAGCCAGGCCGTGATCGCGTAATGCCGCACGGTAGCCGAGCCAGCGGTCACGCACGGACGTGGTTCGCAGGTCCGCATTGCTTAGATAGAAGAAGGCGATGCGTGTATGGCCCAGGATCAGTAGGTGTTCGGTCGCGCGATAGCCGCCAGCATAGTTGTCAGCGGTTACGCAATCGGTGGGGCGATTCGACAAATAGCGATCCACCAGCACAACCGGCACACCGTCGTCTTGTAGGTTGGCTATGATCGGGTTATCCGTCTCGTTGCTGAGAGGAAAGATGATCAATCCCGCCACGCGGTCAGCACGGAGACGCTCGATATCTCGTGCCTGTTGGGTGGCACGTTCCTCTGAATACGAGAAACTGACCTGATAGCCACGCGACTTCGCGCCCTGGTCGATGCCGATCAGCAACTCCATGTTGAGTTGATCGCCTGAATACGTCAGGACTACGCCGATGCGCTTCTCGCCCGCCGGAGCCTGCACTGGCGGCGCTTCCTGCCGCACGAAGGTGCCACGTCCCTGCACCCGATCCAACAATCCTTCGTTGACCAGCGTACTCATGGCCTGCCGCACCGTGTTTCGGCTTACATTATGATCGCGTACGATGGTCAGTTCAGGCGGTAATTGCGCGCCAGGAGGAAATGTGCCGTCCCTGATACGTTCGCGCAAAAAGGCGACAAGACGTGCATGCAGCGGGGTTCTCGATTGTGGCGGGTCCAGTTCAAGCATAGATCATTCCAAGCAACACAGCAGCACGACGATTCGGCAGTGGCACGAATACGACATTATACCGTTTCTTCGTTGCGGAAGCCGAAAGTCGTATTTGTTGGTACAAATCGACGCAATGGTATTGACAACGTTCTGATGGCATGATAATGTTGCCGCGCTTCCAACTACTACATCATTGAATACGACCAACGACCAGCGTTCAAGGAGGTAGCACCATACAGCGTTAGGCACGTACCCGTTCGACACCTATCATCGACAACTGCTCTGGAATGCCCAAAGACGTGATCATCGACCAAAGGGGGTTATGATGTCCGCTCCAAGACGTTGGTTCAACCTTGTCGCGTTGTTCGCTTTGCTCGCAACCATGATCGTCGCATGTGGGACGGCTCCCGCCGCCACCACCGACACCGGCTCCGCGACGACTGTCGCGCCCACCACAGCACCCGCGGCCGCCGAGGCTGCGCCCACCACGCCACCAGAAGCTACTGACGTTCAAGCCGAAGCCGGAGGCACCACACAGGAACCGGTCACCCTGACGATCTGGGCTGAAGGCGGCCTCATGCCTGCTGTAACCGGACCATCGGACGTGCGCGACCAGGTGATGAACATGGTCACCACTGAGTTCATGAAGGAAAATCCTGGCATCACCGTTGTGTTGCAGGACCAGGGCTGGGATGAAGTCCTGCGCCAGAACCTGACCAACGCGCTGCTCGGTGGCACCGCCCCTGACATCATCGTCGGCGAAAACTTCTTTCAGCAGTACGCCGCCCTCGATGCCCTGGTTCCCCTCGACGATACCATCGCCGACATCAAGGAGAACCTGATCCCCGGCACCTATCAGGCAGCCGTGTATAACGGCAAGGTGTATGGCGTATCGGCGATGACGGGCGTGTTCGGTTTCGAGCGCAACTGCAAAGTGATCGAAGAAGCGGGATTGAACTGCGACAATCCACCCAAAACCTGGGACGAGTTACTGGCACAGGCCAAGACCATCACCGAAAAAGGTAACTGGCGAATACTATGGCTACACCCTCCAGGGTCCCGTCGGCTTCTCGGTCGGCGGCATCTTCCGCGTTGCGGTGTATCTGGCCCAGGCTGGCGCTCCCATGTGTAAAGACGATTGCACGCAGCCGTATTTCAACAACCCCAAGGCTGTGCCGGTACTGGAGTTCCTGCGCGAGATCAACAAGTACACACCACCAGGGCTGACCTTCAACCCCGACGAAGGGCAGGTCTACACGCAACTATTCCAGGGCAAATCGGCCTACCAGATCGCCGGTAGCTGGCACACAAACTGGTCGAAGGACAACAACTGCGCCGATTGCCGCTATTCCGGGATTCCACTACCCGCGGATGGCAACGAGGCCAGCGTGATCGTCGGCAACGTCATCTACGCGGTGTTGAAGCAGAGCAAGAACCCCGATGCCGCCGCCAAGTGGATCAAGTACCTGGCGACTGACAAGGTGCAGGACTTGATTTATCCATCGCTGGGTCGTCTGCCATCCACGCGGAGCGCGTTGACCAAACTCAAGCCCAACGTTCCAGCCTCGGATCAGGCATTCATCGACGTATTGCTGAACAGCAAAGACCTGCAAGTGCTGCCGCAATGGCAGAAAAACCCGCAGTTGCTGTGGACAGCCTACAACGATATGCTGACCAAACTGTTGACCACGGATACACCCGTGCAGCAGTTGATGGACGAGGCACAGGCACAGGCGGAAGCTGCCCTTAAGTAACGCTGAGGGAAAGGCGGTCGGTCGGCACACGTCGCGCCGACCGCCATGTGAGGAAAAACGCGATGAAGTCTGTTTCCAGCACCACAACTGCAGGTTCCGCGCCCGTCGCGGCGCCAAGCCGTTGGGAGCGCGTGCGCTATCGTCATCGGCATGCGATAGAAGCATGGATCATCTTGACGCCGATCCTGATCTATTATGTCATCTTCGCGTTCGTTCCGGTCGTCGCGAATGTCGCGATCAGCTTCACCACCTGGAACGGCATCACCGGCGTCGCCGACGTGGGCTGGATTTGCCAACTACGCACGCTACATGCAAGCGCCCTACCCGCTCATCATGCTCAACACCGCTTTTTTCGCGATCACGATTCTGCTGGTCCAGACGGTGCTAGCATTTTTCATCGCGCTCCTGCTGAACGAAAAGCTGGTGGGACGCGGAGCCTACCGGGCGCTGTGGTATATCCCCACACTGACATCGGCGGCGATCATGGCGCAACTCGTGAGCGTGTTCATCGCCCCCTATGGTGGCGTCATCAACAACATCCTGCAAACCATGGGACGCCCACCGATCATCTTCACCATCAGCGGTCCATGGATGCGCGCCGTGATCATCATCTTTTCGATCTGGCGTGGCGTCGGTGGTCCGGTCGTCTTATTCCTCGCCGCACTCCAGGGCATCAATCCAGAAGTGCAAGAAGCCGCCATGGTGGACGGCGCGGGTGGCTGGTCGCGTATTCGCTCGATCATTCTACCGTTGATGCGCCCGATGGTGGTGTTCGTGCTGGTGACAGGCGTGATCGGCGCGTTCCAGATTTTCGAGGCCGTGCAACTTATCAGCAAGGGCGGTCCGTTCAACCAGACCAACGTCATGCTGAACCAGATCTATAACGATGCCTTCATCAACGCCAACTTCGGCGTGGCGACGGCGGGCGCGACGATCATGGGATTGATTCTGCTCGCCTTGAGCTACACCGTGCTGCGGTCGATGCGCGAGGAGGAAGCATGAACATCAAGAAACCACTCTGGACACGCATCTTACTCCATTCCGTGCTGATCGTCGGCAGCATCATCATGGCCTATCCGCTGATCTTCGGTGGCGTGGCATCGTTCACGTCACAGGCTGATTTCATCCGTAGCCCATGGTTTCCCGCGCCGTCGCCGCCGACGTTCTCAAACTACCGTTTGCTGTTGTTCAGCGCCGACAAGTTTCCGCGCTGGGTCTTCAACACGACGGTTCGTATCGTCTGGTTCGTGGTGCTGCCTGGCACGGTCGCGGTGCTGTGCGGGTACGTTTTCGGGCGGCTCCGTTTCCGCGGACGCGAAGCCGCATTTTTGTTTCTCCTGGCCTCGATGCTGGTGCCAGGGATCGTCTATCAGGTGCCGCTATTCGTGATGCTGGCACGGTGGCCGCTTGCTGGCGGCAACAACATCATGGGACAGGGCGGCAGCGGCTTTATCAACCAGTGGCCTGCCCTTCTGTTGCCCGGCATCGTCAACGTGTATTACATCTTCCTGTTGCGCCAGACCTTCACCACCATTCCAGCGGATTTCGAGGAAGCGGCGCGCATCGACGGCGCGAACACCCTACAGATACTCACGCGGGTGTACCTTCCGATGCTGGTGCCGGTGCTGATGGTGCTGGTGATCTTCCAATCGGTCGCGATGTGGAACGATTATCTGTGGCCGTTGATCACGGTCAGCGCCAACCCCAACGTGTGGCCTGTCGGCCTCGGCTTGCAGCGCGTCATGGCGGGCTCGGTGCCGGTGCGTGGCGTGCAGGGATTCAATCCAACATTCATCTTTACGGTCGCAACGGTGGCGTCGATTCCGACGATCCTGATGTTCCTGTTCTTCCAGCGCTATTTCGTGCAGGGTGTACAAGGCTTCGGGATCAAAGGGTGACGTGCCTTGGGATATACGATTCGACGTTTGAAGCGGTCAGGACGACCGCGTAGCGAGGTATGACAATGGCTCCAATTGGACAACCGGGCGAAATGACCGAACGAGAACGATGGATGTTCGATACGATGGGGTATCTGGTGATTCCTGGAGCCTTATCGCCGGACGAAACGGCGGCCTGTCTGGAAGCGTCGCAACGCGCCCATAATGCGCTGCCCGAAGGCGAATGGCGACAGATCGGGCATTTGTATGAGTCCGAACCGGCGATCGAGAACCTGCTGGATCATCCCGTCGGTGTTGCCAAAGATTCGGGCGCTGCTCGGCGACTACTTCATCGTGCAGAGTACGTGGTGTACCACGCAGCCAGCCGGTGGCAAGGCGGGCGGCTACCACCAGGACGGGTCGGGCGTGTACGAGTTTCGGCGGCTTGCCGCCGTCACGCCGCTGGTGCAGTTGCGGGTCGGCTACCTGCTGACCGATCAAAGCGGCGAGAACATGGGCAATATGGTGATGATCCCCGGCAGTCATAACAATCCGCAGAAGTTGCCGCGTGGCCTCAAGGCCGACGTGGACGACCTGCCGATCCGCGATGTCGTGCTCGGCAAGCCCGGTGACGCGCTCCTGTTTCACCAGGGCGTCTATCACCGCACGGGTGTCAACGACATGGACTGGAACCGCTTCACCATGCACATCGTGTATTCACCGCCCTGGCTGATCCCGTCGGATCGCTCCGGCAACGATCCGGCCTTCCTCGAACGGACCACGCCCCTGCGCCGCGCGCTGCTGGGCGAATGGAAGCGACCGGAGGAACCCTTTGGCGTCGGCTACGAGCGCCCGCCGTTCGTAGATTAAGCCACACGCTTGCAGGAACACGGGCGGGGAGCACGTCTCCTCGCCCGTGTGTGTACGCTGATGCCGCGCTCTTGTCCGCGTTGGAACGATAAATGACTATTTCTTGAACCGAGAAAGGAACCGCCGTGACCACACCGTTTACGATCTATGTCATGCAATCAGCCCACACGGACATCGGCTATACCCATCCGCAGGAACAGATCGCCCTCATGTACCTCGATCACTACGACCGGGTGCTGGACCTGTGCCGCGACAGCGCCGACGCGCCCGCGGCGCACCGCTTCAAATGGGTCTGTGAAACGTCCTGGCAGGTGCGCCATTACCTCCAACACAGGCCAGAGCGCGAAGCAGAGTTTTTGGCATATGTGCGGTCGGGGCAGATCGAGATCACCGCGACTTATTTACACTTCACCGACTTAATCGACGCCGATGCCTACCGCCGCAGCCTCGAATGGGTCATCGGCTATTGCCGCGACCACGACCTGCCGTTGCGCAGCGCCCTGCATTGCGATATCAACGGCTGGCCCTGGGCGCTGCCTGATATCTTCGCGGATGCCGACATCCCATTCTTCTGCTCACACGTCCACCTCGACAGCGGCACCGACCCGCTGGGACGGCGCGGCAGCCTGCACTACGGCTGGCTGATCGACGGACCTCCCGGCATCCGGCGCGACGCTCCGGTGCGGATTCCTCAGGCATTCTGGTGGGAAGGACCGGACGGCGGGCGCGTGCTTCACTGGCTCAACGAGCACTACCACCTGGGCAACCTGCTCGGCTTATCCAGTTCACACCCCTTCTACGCCGACAAAACGCGCTACTTTCTGGAAACCGACCGCATGACGCCCGACAGCATCTATGAGGTGGCGCAACGCGAAGTGCCGCGCTACGTGGAACGATTGCGGGAGGAACAGTACCCCTACGACGCGCTGCTGGTCAGCACGGGCGGCTTCTTCGTCGATAATTCGCCGCCCGATGGACGCTGGTGCGACGTGATCGAGCGTTGGAACGCCGAACACGACGACATCAAGCTCCGCACGGCGACGGTGGGCGAGTGGTACGAATACCTGCGCGAGCGCGACACGGGCGACTGGCCGGTGTATGCCGTGGCATGGCCTGACCATTGGGCGCACGGTCTGGGATCGGAAACGGCACGCATCGCCCAGGCACGGCAGACGCAACGCCGCCGCGCCGACGTGATCGATCTGGTCGAAAAGGCCGCCGTACCAGCCGCCGAACGCTACCTGGCGTTGGCACTGGAACAGGAACGCCTGGCGCTCGAACACACCTTCAACGCCTGGTCCACGTCGGCGATTCCGGCCTCGCCGCTCAACGACTTCCAACAAAAAGCGAAGGCGCTCACCTTCCACCGCGCCGAGATGTACCTCGACGAAGCGACGGGCGCCGCCCTGCGCGGTATCGCTGAACACCAACCGGAGCAGGAACTCTACGTCAACGTGCGCCAACCCAATGCAAGCGGACGACTGGTACATTTTCCCGCCAGCGACCTGACGCTCGATCCGACGGCGCAGACGTTGGAGGACCGCGACGGCAACGTTGTCCCGTTCCAGCGCGAACAACACGACCTTACGCGCTACGTCGCGCACCTGCCCGCCGCCGAAACAGGCGTCACGCGGCTGCGTATCCGGCAGCAAGCCGCCAGCGCATCGCCCGCCGCCGATACCCACACGCTCGCCAGCGATGGCTGGACGCTCGCGGTCGATCCACAAACGGGCGGGCTGTCGAGCCTGCGCGACGCAAGCGGGCGCGAGTGGGTGACGCCGACGAGCGACCACGCCTTCGGTCAACTGGTGCATGAAGCCGTGGTGCATCCGCTGGGACGCGAAGCCACGCATAATAGCGCCCGCTTCGTGGCGCTGGATGTCGCCGACGACGACCTGCGCCGTCGCATGGGCGATCAGCAGGTGTACGACCATACCTCGCCGCGCATTGACGGGACACCGACGCGCACCAGCGGACCTGTATTTGACGCTATCGAGATGCTCGGTTCCGCGCCACGCATCGGCACGGTTCGCATCAGTTGGCGCGTGTACCACGCGCTGCCCCTCGTTGAGCTTGCCCTCGATTGGGTCAAGACCTGGAGCGATCTGCCCGAAGCCGCGTATGTGGCGTTTCCGTTCGCTGACGGCGAGCGCGTTGAACTCGAAACGGGCGGCGGATTCTTCGAGCCGGGGAGCCACGAGCGCGGCGGGCAACTGCCGGGGACGTGTTCGAGCTACTACACGATCCAGCGTGCCGGCGCACGTTCACAGTGCCGAGGGCGCGGGGTTGCTGTGGTTGCCGCTCGACGCGCCGTTGGTCATGACCAACGCCATCGACTACAATCGCTGGGAAACCGAGCCGTATCGCTGGAACGGATTGCTGGCGTCGATGCCCGTCAACCACTACTGGCACACCAACTTCGCCACCAGCCAGCGCGGACCGATCCGGCTACGCTACCGCATCATGCCATTGGCGGCGACGGATGACCGCGAAGCCGCCATCAACGCCGCGTCACCGCTGGAAGCGTTGGGCTGGCGCTAACGCGCTTTCGCTCGAACGCACAACTGTTGGGCAGAACCGCTACGGTTCTGCCCCAACGCTGTCACTGCCATATCCCCATCGTCCTGCACCGTTCGTCAGTGGCCAGTCGGCGGTCGTCCCGCTCACTTTCTCGCCGCCGATGCCTCCAACAATGCTTGCTGACTGTCATAGCTACGTGTGCTGTCATCTATACGCATGTACGTGCCATCCGGTTGGAGCAGATGGGCATTCACGGTATCTTCAAGACAGGCGTGTAAAATCTCGTCGTGGACACGCTGCCTGATCGTGGTGTCGCGGATGGGGAACATCGTTTCCACACGACGGTCAAGGTTGCGCGTCATCAGGTCCGCTGACGCCATAAAGATTTCCGCCTGCCCGCCATTGCCAAAGTAGAAAATGCGACTATGTTCCAGGAAGCGCCCGATGATCGAGCGCACCCGAATCGTGGGCGACAGGTTGGGAACACCGGGGCGCAATGAGCAGATACCACGCACGATCAGATCGATGTCGACGCCCGCCATGCTGGCACGGTACAACGCATCGACCACGCCCACGTCGTTAAGTCCGTTCATTTTGAAGATCAAGCGCCCACCGCCGTTGGCGCGATGGTGTTCGATCTCGCGGTCGATCAGGCGCATGATTTCCGAGCGCAGACTGATCGGCGCGACCGCGAAGGCTCGATAGCGTTCGAGGCTCGAATACCCTGTCAGGAAGTTGAACAGATCTGAGGCATCAGCACCCATATCGGCGTCACAGGTCATCAGGCCGATGTCGGTATACACCCGCGCTGTAGACACGTTATAGTTGCCGGTCGAAAGATGCACATAGCGCCGAATGCCGTCGGGTTCGCGGCGCACGATCAGCGCCACCTTACAATGCGTTTTGAGTCCGACCAGACCATAAACGACATGCACGCCCGCTTGTTCAAGTTGCTTGGCCCACACGATATTGTTTTCTTCGTCGAAGCGTGCCTTGAGTTCGACCAGCACCGTAACCTGCTTGCCCTGTTCACGCGCTCGCATCAAGGCATCGACAATCGGTTTATCCTTACCGACGCGGTACAGCGTTTGCTTGATCGCCAGCACGTTGGGATCGTCGGCGGCGAAGTTCAGCAGATCGACTACGGGCTGAAAGGATTCATAGGGGTGGTGGAGCAACTGATCGTTCTGCCGGATCGCCGTGAATGGGTCAGCGTGAGTAAATATCGCGGGGATAACTGGCACCAGCGGCGGGTCTTTGAGTTCAGGGCGTGGTAACTTGGTCAGTTCCATGACCGAGGACAATCCGAGCGGACCGCGCACTTGATACACGTCCTCCTGCCCGATCTCCAGGTTTTCGATCAGAATCAGGCGGATACGTTCGGGCATGGATTCGTCGACCGTCAGCCGTACCACATCGCCCCAATGGCGTTGGCGCACCTCGCGCTCGATGGTTTCCAGCAGGTCGTCCGATTCCAGTTCCTTGAGTTCCACGCCGCCATCGCGGGTGACCTTGAATGGGTAGGATGCGACAACCGGCAATCCCGGAAAGAGCGGTTGCATGTGCGCCGCGATCACCTGTTCGACCCACACGAACACGAACGTACCGTCGTCTGACGGAACCTGCATCAGCCGTGGAAATACTCCTGGCACCTTCAAACGTGCGAAGCGCTCACCATACCGCGGATCATTGATCACGACCGCCAGATTCAGGCTCAGGTTCGAGATATGCGGAAAAGGATGTCCAGGGTCGAACGCCAGCGGCGTCAGCACCGGAAAGATTTCCTCGTTGAACTGTGTTTCCACTGCGGTCCGCTGTGTCTCGTTCAGTGTGTCGTAGTCAACAACATGGATTCCTACATCGTGCAAGGCGGGCTGAATATCCTTCGTCCAACTGCGATGCTGTTCCTCGGCGAGTTCGACGACGATCGGTTTCATACGGTCAAGTTGTTCCTGGATCGACAAACCTTCGGGAGAACGCAGGTCAGGATTCAGGTCGCGCTGGTCGAGCAAATCGGCGAAATGCACCATGAAAAACTCGTCCAGGTTGATCGAAAAGATCGCCAGGAACTTGACCCGTTCGAGCAGCGGGTGGCGCGTGCGCGATGCCTCAGCCAGCACACGGCGGTTGAACTGGAGCCAACTGAGATAGCGATTGAAATATCGTTCGTTCGCCGGAACATCTGCGATCGTATCCTCGGAAACGGTGTTCGTTTGTGAAGCGTCGTCCATAGCTCGCGAGCGTTGCGCTCATACTCCTCAAGCGTCGGGGAGCGACAGTGCGCGGCTCAAACCCAACAGCACGTTTTCAATCAAGCGTACTGCAATCGTGCAAGTTACGCACCAGCACGCCAGCAAACCATGTCACGAAGCGTATGTTATGCAGCCACAATGATTGTTTTTATCCAGGTGTGTGCACGCTCTGGTTGCTAGGAAAGCACCTCGCGTGCGACTAGGGTCGTAGCGAGAGGTTAAGGAATGGAAACGGACCTCCAGGCGCTGAAGATAGTTGGAGGTCCGTGTGTCCGTACTGTATCTCAGGCCGTGGCTGGTTGCGGGTGCAACGATCGCATCAGCGGCGCGATGCGTTGGAGTTCGTCGAGCATAGCGTTGGCGCTTTTTGCCAGCGCTTCGCCTGGTTCAAATACGCCAGTGGTAAGCATCTGACTGAAGAATGGGACTGTGATGGATTCGGTGATTGGCATCATCTTGAGGGCAGACACAACCATACGCGTCATCTGCACCGCCCGCAAACCGCCGGAAACTCCGCCGTAGCTCACAAAGCTTACCGGCTTGTACTGCCACTCCTGCACCAGATAATCCAGCGCATTCTTGAGTGGTGCGATCATACCGTGATTGTATTCGGGCATCACGAATACGACAGCATCAGCGGCATCGACCATAGCGCTCCAATCCCTGGTGTGTTGGTGAACGTACTGGCGTAGCCGCGGATGATTGGGTTCGTCCAGAAACGGCAGGTTGATAACGCCGAGATCAGCTAGCACGACATCGAATCCGCCATGCTCCACGGCACGTTCCTGAAACCATTGACCGATAGGCAAGCCCGACCGTCCAGGTCGGGTGCTGGCGATGACGATAAGTAGGGTTGGTTTGGACATAAACGACACGTCTCCTTGGAAGCGACGCCGACGGGCAACGGAAATCGTCTGATGCTGTAGCGTTCGCGTGGCGATAGACTGGGATTTGCCTTCTGAAGCAGCGAAGGTAGAGCACGAACCAACTGCGTCATCGCCATATGCTGGAGCGTATGTTCGCCACCACTTTGTGGGGAGTGCAGTATACATCATACCGCATGGTAGCCAACCAGGGGATTGTGCAACTGGGGA
>CAWAJS010000031.1:0-199567 GCA_963782315.1 uncultured Chloroflexia bacterium | reverse complement strand
GACCACGCTATCTGCGGCGTCCGACGGTCCCGCATTGTTCAACTTCGCCGTCATCGTCACGACATCGCCTGCCGTTGCCCTGGTTGATCGGACCTGGAGCGCCAGGTCCGATTCGCGCACGACCACATGTTCGGCGGTGAAGATATTATCCAGCGTCGATGTTTCCGTGTGAGCACTCGTGTCCCGCACGATGGCCTCGCCGTGCTGGGTCAAGATCAGCCCGTCGGGCGCGTCAGGAGCGACCTTCCATTCAACGACGGTCGAGTCATCAGTCGAGTCAGGGTCGAGCGTCCCGATACCACAGGCGAGCGTGGTTTCACCGTCGCCCGCCTGTACCTTACAACCATCGCTCGCCACGACGCTGGCGTAGCCGTCATGTACCAGCGTGTCGCGCACCAGCACATCCTCGGCTGGGTTCGCGCTAATGTTTTGTGGAGCCAGTGCATAGGTCAACACCGTTCCGGCTACCAGGAACTCCGAATCGGGCAAATGATAATCCAACAGCACATCCGTTGCGTTGGGATCGTCCTGCACGGTGACGAACAGGTTCAGCGTTTCCGAAATGCCACCGGAGGTAGCACGCAGCACCAGCGTGTAGATACCAGGCGGTGTAGCGGCCAGCGGTGTGATCTCCACGTCCATCGCCGCGGGAGCGCGAAGTGTGGTCTGCGGAATCGTCGTGGCAAACAGACCGCTTACCGATGCGTCGTCGAATGTCAGCGTGACGTTTTTGTTCCAGCCGCTGCCGTCGAGTTCGATTGGGAATATCGCGGTTTCTTCGTTGAGAAGCGCACGGCTATCGCCGTCCACATGGAGGCTGACGCCCGTCACACTCAGCGGAATCACGATGTCGTAGCTATGCTGATAGTCGGTCGCTTCCAGCACGATGTCATAGTCGCCAAAGGCAGTAATGCCGGTGTCGGTCAACGTCAGCGTCGTCTTCGTGCCGGGAGTAAAGCTCTGGTTGGTGATCGACCAGTCGATACCGGCGGGCAGACTTAATACCTCTAGATCGATCGGGTCTTTCTCGCCAAATGCGTAGCTCGCGTTGATATCGACGGCGGCGCTGCTATAGAACGGCAGTGTCAGGCTCGTGGCGCTGGTACGCGGTGTGAAGTTTGGCTCCTTCACCGTGACGGGAATGGTGACGGATCGCACGTCGCCACTACCATAGGCCTCGACCTTCACCCGATACACACCGTCCGGTAGTGTATCGCTTGGCGTGATGA
This sequence comes from uncultured Chloroflexia bacterium, assembly GCA_963782315.1. Taxonomy (GTDB): domain Bacteria; phylum Chloroflexota; class Chloroflexia; order Chloroflexales; family Kallotenuaceae; genus JBBSGA01. The sequence goes on along the minus strand of CAWAJS010000031.1, from coordinate 198,338 downwards.
CCAGTGAAAGTGGCGATCCCTGGATGGTGGGTGTAAGTATGTCCGTAGACAGCGCCACGTCCATACCCTCCGGCACATCCGCCAGGCTCAGGAACACTGGCTCAGGATAAGGATCGACCTTCGCCGTCACCGTCAGCGTTGTCGTCGCGCTCGTCCCACCTTGAATCGTCAGCGATGCGGGGCTGGCTTTGAAGGCGAACGGCGCTGGCAGCGGCGAGGCCGTCGCCGCTTCGGAGATCGACACCAGATCGGTGCGGGCGTTGTAGGCATGCACCGTCACGGTGTACCTTTCCTGCGCTGACAGGCCCGTAATCGTTTCCGACAGCGTATCACCAGCGTCGACCACGTACGATTCGGTCGCCGATGTAACCTCGATATCGTACCCGTCGGCGTCGGGGTTGGGATGCTTGTCCCACGTTACGGTCAACGCGCCCTGTTGCGGCTTGACCTTGACGTTTGCCGTCCAGGTATCCGCCCAGGTGTGGTAGACCGAGATTTTACCGGGGAAGTACTGGCGGGTCGGCGCGTTCCTGCCATCATTGACCTCCAACCACAGGCTGTACGATCCGGTCTTGAGGTCGCCCAGGTCGAGTTGCCTGGCGACATCCGTGCTGCCTGCACCAATGTTGTACTGAGCGACGGGCTGGCCGCTGAATTGCGTCACCGTCCCGACATCGACCTTTACGTCGTGTGTGCCGCTGGTGCCATTCGGTCGGATGAATTGCTGTGTATCGGTATAGCTCGCCGTCCCGGAAATCGGTTCCTGCGTGGCATAGATGACTGCCGTGGACGAAAGCGGGGTGGTCTGATGCCAGTTGAGCGCAACGATGTTGTCAGTGTCGCGTGATGTCGCCATCATCTTTTCGACGGGTGGTCCGGCGACCGTTGCTTTCACATCGACGTGGAATGGATTAACAGGTTCACGATCGATGACCAGTTTCCATTGTCCCGGTTGCGCGTCCTGCACGACGATGAGCGTCTGGTTCGCCTTGATCGTCGGATCAACCCCATGAGCCTGGGGATCATCAAGCTTGGCAGGTGTGGTCGTAATGACAACATTTCCAGGTGCATTGCTGGTGGTGAAACGCAGACCGTCGGGACGAATCAGCGTGAAGGGCGTGTTAAGGTCATCGCCCATGAATACCGTGGCGACCGCTAAGTCCCCTGGTTTCGTGAGGTTGGCAATATTGACGATCATACTGCCATTGGGTGCGAATGTATACGCATCAAGCAGATCGCGGTCGCTGTCGGTAAGCGTTTCGCGCTGTAACAGGTTAGCTTTCGCTCTGGCGTCAAGCAACCGCGCACGCTGCGCCGACGGTGGATCGATTGTTCGATAATCATCCACATTGGTCAGGCTGAGTTCCCCGTCCGTATCGACATATGCACCGAACCTAAAACCGGCGATGCTGCCCTTCGCCTTGACGCCCCAGGTCGTGCCCCCATTTTTGTGGAACTTTCCGAACTCGATGTCGGCGTCGATAAAGAGATCGACGGGAGGGATGTCGGGACAATACCAGCAGTCCCCACCGACAACGGAACCTTCCTTCAAGCCGATCTCACCGTAGATACGCCCAACCAGGTTGAACTCGCCATCTGCGGTCCAGGCTGTTACCTTAAGATTGCCCTTAGCGAATACAGCGTTGATGTTGAGTTCCGCCTTGAAGATGAACGGCACCTTGCCATCGGCGAAGGTCATACTGGCGTTGGCGCGGGCGGCCTCGAACATCGAGAAGATCTTCATGGACGCGCCAATACCGATCTCGAACTTGTACGGGTCCTTGATGTACTCCATGTACATGTTGCCATCGGCAGTCACGGCATTGTATGGACCGATCCGGTACTTCGATTCGATTTTTGCGCTGATGTCCAGCCGCGTCGTGTTGTCGTCCAGGGCAATCGAACCGCTGATCGACGTCAGGTCAAAGCCGCTGGAGCCGAGCGCAATTGTGCATTCAAGCGACACGCTGGCTTTACGTAATTTGATCGCCTCCGGCGCTGATAGGTCCGCAGGTCCAACCGTCATCACGGCGCTCCCAGCACCGCCGCTCCCGGTAGCGAGTTCGACGCTCACGCCGAGGCCACCACAACCGCCCGCCAGGTTCGGCAGTTTCAGCAAGCCACCCGCGGAGATGATGTAGTTGCCGTTTTCCTCCTTGAACGAACCTTCCAACGACAGCCGCATGTCGCCAACTTTGATTTCCGGCAACTTGAACGCGCCGCCACTGATCGAGAACTTGTCTTTCGTGATTTCGACGCCGTACACGGTTGCCGACAGGCCACCCCATTCCTTGGGAATCGACAGTGTGGCTTCCTTGGCTTTCAGCACGCCGTCTTCGACCGACGCATTCTTTACATCAAGGGTCAATCCGGCGATGGTGAGCTCGAAGCTCTCGATCGAGCCGCGGACCTCGCCCGTGGAATCCATACGGAACGAGCCGGTCGCCGATGCCGATTGGGACGCCAGTTTCAGGGTCACTTGCCCTTCGATGGCGAAGCCATAGGTCCGATCCTCCGCCAGGATCAGGCTCAGTGAACCTTTGACGGCGATGGAGTTCTTGGGGCTCGGTTCGTCGCCTTCCTTGCCGATGGTGAACTCAACGGGAATCTTCACCTCGGCATCGCCGAAGGACAGACCTTTGGCGTCGATGACGACTCTGCTGATCGTAACCGTCGAGCCAGCCAGATAGCTCGGCAGCGTCAGGCTGGCTGACCCAGCCGTAAAGCGTTCACCGCTGAAGCTCACGTCTTTCAGATCAAGCTTGGATTTGGCGATGGTCAACGCGAGCGCGTCCAACTTGCCCGAAAACTTGCCGGTTTTATCGATCTTGGCGGTGATGCCGATCTCTTGTTCGTTACCCTTCAGGTTAATCTTGAGCTTACCCTTGATCTCGAACTCGAAGCTAGCCTTGCCCGTCGGGTCGTTGATGGTCACGGCAAACGTCAGTTTGGTAAAGGTCGCCGACGTACCAACCTTGAAGTCGGGGAACTGGTTGGTCACACCCGCGCTGCCCACGTTCAAGCCCTGCTTGTCAATCGTTACGTCTTTGACGACGATGGTCAGGGTATTAGGCGTTGGGGGCTTATCCGCGGCTGTTCCCGCCGTCTTGGGCGCGTCCTTCTTGGGTTCCTCCTCCTTGACGGTTTTACGGCTGATCGTCAGGCTGGCCTCTTTGACCGACAGGCTGGAATTGGTAACTTTTACCTGCTTCATGGTCAAACGCTGTCCGGCGATGGTCAGGTCGATCTGCTTGATCGTCCCTTCCAGTTTGCCCGTTTCGTCGATCTTGAGTTCCGCCGGAATCTTCTGCTCGTTGCCCGGCAGGGTCAGTTGCAACGTCGAGTTGATTTGCAAGCTGAACAGTTTCTTGTCGAGTTTGACCGTGGCGGCGTTGTCGATGAAGGAGAAGGTAGGTGTAAATGCGTTCGTTCCGGTTATCGGCTTCCCGACCGGATAGATCGGCGGGAGCGGCACTTTGGCGCCGACGCCGCCAAAGCTGAACGACTTCGCCGTGATCTCGATCTGCGAGATGATGCCCGTCACCTTGCCAAGGGTTTCCGGCATCGTCACCTGCGCTTGCTTGATGACAATGCGATCCTTTTTAAATTCGGCGTCCTTGACTTTGACCTTAAGTCCGGCGATGGTCGCCTCGAATTCCTCGATGGTCGCTTCGATAACCCCACCCGGCTCGATGGTGCCTTCAATCACTTCCTGGGTGTCGGTCATGACACCGGACTGCGCGAGGTTGATCGTTGCCGACAACGTCGCGGTTCCGGTGATGACGTACACATCGGTGATCACAGGTTCGCCGACGAGCGCGAATCCGGCGATGTCTTTGATTTCGTGAGAGGTTTCGTCCTCCGGCACGATCTTGGGCTGCTTCTTGGAGCCATCGATGGTGAATTTGCCCGCGAATAGCTCGAAGTCTTCCTCGACCTGCCCCAGCGTGCCTTCGCCGCTGAGCTCTTGCGTGCCATCGCGCCAACTGACGGAACCATTCTCGTCCAGTTTCAGCAGGAACTCGTTTTCTTTGTCGTCGTTGACGAATCCGATCTTGACAGCGCCGGACGCTTCGACCTCGCCAGCGACGGTCTTGAACTCGTTGGCGGCGATTACGACGCTCCCCACGACGCGCGTTTCGCGTTGGGGAGCGATAATCGTGGTGCTTGCTTTGGCAACGGACGTCTTGCCGCCCGGATCGACCGTGCCACCGAGGTCTTTAACAGTGAAGGTGCTGGTGACAACGTCACTGCCCTTCATTTCGACAGGAATCCGCAGCTTGATGCTCTGGGTAGAACTCAGCACGCCGATGGCGCAGACGACCGCATCCTCATCTTCTTCGGATTTCTTACAGGTATCAACCTCGGAATCGAACACCCCATTGGCGGGTAACGCCTGGGTCATCTGGACATCCGGTGCCGTGGCTGGACCGTTATTGGTGACGGTCACGGTGTAGGTGATTACGTCACCATAGGTGGCATTAACAGGCGCGGAGACTTTAATGCCCAGATCGGCTGTTCGGGCTTTTGCCGGTGCTACAACCATTGGGTTGCTGCTGGCCGCAACGCTCGCTTGTGCGATGTGCGCGACGGCAGCCTGCTCGAATAGCTCGTCGTAGCTTGGCACCAGCGGCATAACGGCAGGAGCTTCGGCTGCCAGGGACGCGGGTGCAACAATGCTGATATCGTTCACCTGGGGCATGCTGCTCGTGTCGTCCGCAGGTGCGCCATGTTGCACAGCCTTGGCGTCCTGAGACGGCCCGATGAGCTGTGCCGTGGTGCTGGCGTCCGGTTCCGGTGCGCGTTGCATCTGAGCCTGCACGGGCGCGTTCAACACCTGGTCCATCGTCTGCGCGAAGGCTTTGGTATCGCCGCCAGGACGGGCGGTCAACTGCCACGAGCTACTGCTCTTGCTTGTCTGGTCAGCCTGTGTGCCGTTCCACAGGTAGGCATCGCCATTCACCGCCGAGGACATGCTGTTTCTGGCATCGTCCATCGGGCTACCCGTGGCGGCGAGGTGCAGGTAATGAGCGATCTGCGATTCCATGGCCTGATCGCCCATAGCTTCGGGCAGCCTGCCATTGAATGCGTCCTGCACTGCCGCCAGCGATGCCTGTTGAAATAATTGCGGATCAACGGTCGCCACCCGTTTCAAATAGGCGTCTACAGTCTCGTTACGTCCCTGCACGAGGCTTGCCTCTGGCGAGATGGTGCTTGCCGCCGCTTTTGTCGGCGTTGCAATGTAGGGAAATACGATGGAAGATAATCAACAACAGATGGATGAGCAGTGCTCTGACGGAACGCGCATTCTTCATGGATGATGAGCCTTTCTGGGACTGTCATTTCGGACGGCAGGGTGACACAATTCTTTTGACTTTGACTCACGAACGATCAACAACGACGGCATTTGGTCCAGCACGCATATAACGAGCATACGGGCGCACTGTAATTCGGCCGCAACGCTCATTCGCGGCAGGTGTCCACCCGATTGGGTTACGCGCACGCAATGGTGTCGCTCGTACGAATCGTGCATAACAACAATTTTATTGTGAGGCGTTTATGAGTCTTTGGGGAAAGCGTTGTAGTTCGATAAGAGGAAGTGCTATACCGTCAACTTGTGTCCGAGCAAGCGCGATAGTCGTCCATTAAAACCAGGGTCCCGTGCATACAGTTTCGATTCTTTACGTTTGGTCGTACAGAAGACACCACTGGCGGACACACCAATGGGACGCGAAAAGGCGGACACGACGAACAAAACTGACGAATGAAGGGGAGCATCGATTACTCCTGGGTGCGACGTAAGCTCGGACGTTAGACCAACGATGCGCTCAGCGAGCGTGGGTTGCCAGGACCAAATACGCGATAAAGTGTCTGTCGTAGGCTAGCCATAGTATACACGAAGTTCAAACAATACAATTCAACGTTTAGTTTGTTTGGAGGTCACATTGGTGTGACCAGGTAACTGTTTACGTTCGTCGGTCAACATCAACGGGTTTGGTTTCGCGCTCCGGTAAAGTCACGCCACGACCAACCGTGAGCCTGCCATCAGTGTTACGTTTTGTTATGTCGCCTACGGTACGGGAGAAAAATACGCTGTAGGGACGACTGGGTGGTGGTTGTGGAGACTCAGAAGGGGAAACAAGACGGGAATACAACAAGCGACCGCGGTGCACCGCGGTCGCTTGTTGCTATGGTATGTGTTCGTCGCGCTAGGTCTGTGATGCGCGGGGTGTTACCGGGATCGGTTCGGCGACCACTTCCGGCGTGTCGCCCAGCAGTGCGGCATCGAGCGACAGCCTCCCCGGTCCGAGCAGCGCCAGCGACAGCGCGCCTACGCCGAGAAGCAGTTCGGTGCGGAGGGCGTTCCAGGCCTGTGGCACGGACGGAGCCTCCGCCATCCCACTCAGGCTCACCAGCAAAATCGCCACGATCATGTTACACATCAGCAGCAGGCTGAATCCACGGGTGAACAAGCCAAGGATCAGCGCCAGGCCACCGAGCAATTCGAGGTAGCTGATGAAGGGTGCCATAAGTCCCGGCAGTGGAATACCCAGGCTGCCGAAGAATCCAGCAACGCCAGCGGTACCGCCCATCACCTTGCCCAATCCAGCGAAGAAGAACGTGCTGCCTACCGCCAACCGCAGTAACAGCGGAACGACACTTTGATAGTTCGAGAGTCTTCGCATCTGTACCATAACTTCCTCCTTATGAGCGACCACCGACAATGAAACACCATCCAACGCGCCTTCGTATTCTGCGTCGAATGCTACTAAACCTTTAGCGGCTCCCAGTTTCATCCTAGTTTCCCTAGCATAGCGCCCGCCCATCCTTCGGTCTGTCCTTTGCGCTGTCCTTAATGCTGACCACCGACGACGGACCACGGACCACGGCAAGCGCAGTCATGGTGACATGCGCCAGTCAGCCGTCAGCTTATGGAATCTTTGGAATGACCATCGCTGGCTCACGTCGGGGGAATGCAACGTCGAGCTAAATCTGCCAATCCTCAAAGCTTTGCCATGCCGAAAGCCGCCAACCCTGAAAGACGGTGGTGCTTCGCGGCAACAAAGCATGACCGACGTTGCACATGCCCATGTCGGTTGTCCATGGGCGTAGACATCCTTACCCAACACGGCTATACTGAAGGATGTTGGGTAAGGACTGTTCCCGAGTATTGGATGAAGCACGCATGGCATCGAGCCGTATTGCATCGGTGGTCAACGGGTTCCTGATCCCGCAGACGGGAACGGAAGATGCACCGTCCATCGCTGTTGGCTCCCGTGAATGGTTTGCCTGGCTCGACGACCAGACCCACAAATCCTTCTCATTCCAGACACACCACGGGGCGATTACCATTCGGCGCGAACAAAAGCGCAACACATGGTACTGGTATGCGTACCACACGCTGCACGGCAAGCTCCGCAAAGCGTACGTCGGTAAATCCGCAGACATGACGGCGACGCACCTCGCGGCCGTCGCCCAGCGCCTTGGCGAAAGTCGGACGGTCGCGCCCGCTGGTCTACGATTACGCTTGCTGGGATTACCCGCCATAGAACGCGACAGCGACCGGCTAGCGTTGCCGACTGGCAAGCCGTTAGCGTTGCTGGCATACCTCGCCATGAACGAGCGCCCGGTGTCGCGCCAGCACATCCTGGCATTGCTTTGGCCTGACAGCAACGAACAGGCCGCACAAAAGAATCTGCGTAACACGCTCTGGCAGTTACGTCGTGACGTTGGGGCGGCCATGGTGAAGGGCGGCGAGTACCTGTCGCTCGGTGCCGAGGTCTGGGTCGACAGCCAGGCGCTGGAACGCACGCGGCGCATGCCAATTACTGACGATAGCCTTACTGACCCCGAGGCCATATCGACCCTGCACGCTGCTATCGACCTGTATAGCGGCGAATTCATGGACGGTTTCACCATCAGCGGCGCCCCCGACTTCGAGTTATGGCTCACTACGACCCGCGAACACCTGCATGAAGCCCATCTGCGCAACCTGCACACAATCGCACGCACGCATCGCCGCGCGGGTAGGTGGGACGACGTGATCGCTGTCGCGCATGACGCGATCGCTCGCGACGCGTTGCAAGAGCCAATGTACCAATTGCTGATGGAAGCCTATGCCATGCAGGGTGACCGCGCCGCCGCGTTGCGCCACTACGACCTTTTGCATGAAACGCTCGAACGCGAACTCGGTGTGTCTCCCCTTCCGACAAGCGATGCCCTCCATCACGACATCCTCCAAGGTGGCCTACAGTTCGCGCAACCAGTTCCAGCGTTTCGCGCCGTCGCCGTCGCTCCCGTAGGAACACAACAACCCTACATCGGTCGCGACGACGAACTGGCGGCCTTGAATCAGGCCTGGGAACGTGCGCGTGCCGGACGAGCGCAGGTAGTGGTGGTGCAAGGCGAGGCTGGCATCGGCAAATCGCGCTTGTGGCGGGTCTGGTCGCGCTCTACTGGCGTAACGACGCTCCAAACGCGCTGTCTCTCGACGACGCGCCATTTACCCTTCGCGCCGCTCATCGACTTGCTGCGTGCGCCCGTCATACGCGAACGGCTCACGCACCTTGCGCGCACCACACCGCCCACATGGTTGTCCGATCTTGTGCGGCTCGTTCCCGATCTGCGCGATATTCACCCGACGCTCACTCCACCTATTGCGCTGCCGCCCGACGAAGAACAGCGCCATATCTTCGAGGCGTTAGTCCATAGTCTTGGCCTATCGCCACCACAACCCATCGCGCTGTTCGTGGATGATCTGCATTGGGCAGACCGCGCGACCCTGGATTGGTTGGGCTACCTCGTACATCGCGCAGAACACCTGCCCCTGCTATTGGTGGGAGCGTATCGTAGCGACGAAGCACCTGCTGCACTTGTACGGTTGCAAACCACGTGGGCGCGCGAAGGTATCGTCGATGTACTGGCACTGGCGCGCCTTAGCCGTGCCGAAGCCACGACACTGGTAGCCGCGCTCAAAGGACCACATGCGACGCTGGATACCGTTTACGAACAGAGTGCCGGAAATCCCTTCTTTTTGCTCGAACTGCTCCGCGCCGAGCCAGGAGTCGTGCCGTCCTCGCTGACCGACCTGATTCAGCAACGGCAGGAACGCCTGTCACCCACCACGCGGCAAGTGTTGCACGCGGCGGCGGTGTTGCAGGAGGAAATCGTATACGGGTTGTTGCAGCAAACAAGTGGCCGCACCGACGAGGAAACGCTGGACGCACTGGACGAAATGATCACCACCGAACTCCTGGTCGAAGACCACCACACCTTTGTGTTCAGTCATCCCCTGATCGCCTTTGTAGTCGACCGCTCGCTCAGCGGTCCACGACGTGTCGTGCTGCATCGCCGCGCCGCCAACGCATTACTCCGTTCCCATCCCAACCACCCATCGCTCGCGTTAGCGGCGCGGTTGGCGCGACATTTCCGCGAAGCCCAGGACGAAGCGCGTGCCGCAGAATACGCTGAACAAGCCGGAGCAGCGGCCTTAGCCGTCGCAGCACCGCAGGAAGCCGCGCACTTCTACGCCGACGCGCTGGCGCTGGCCTGGACACCCGCACGGGCGTATGGGTATGGGAAGGCGATGTACCGCCAGGGGAATCTTACCGAGGCACGACCGTCCATCGAACAGGCCATCGCGGGCTACGAGCACGACGGCGACCGCGCCATGGCGGCGGAAGCGTCATTGGAGATGGCACTGACGTACTTCGCCGACAATCACCTCGACGGACTGGTGGTGTGGGCGCAACGAGGCCGCGATTACCTGCGCGGCGTCCACAACCCACGCGCGCAGGCCATCGCCGCGTATTTATTGGGCGCGGAAATACGGATTAGCTATCGTTCGCCGGAAACCGCCGCCACCTACTTTAACGAAGCGTTGCGGTTGATGAACAGCATCGGCGAGCAGGGCTTTGTGCCGACGATCCTGATGGAACTTGGGAATGCTCGCGCCCAGCAGGGCGATCTCGACGGCGCTATCGCGGTGTATCGAGACCTGGTAGATCGCGCCGAGCAGACCGGAAGCGATTTTATGCACGCGCTTGGTTACAATAACCTCGCCTACCACCTCGTATTGAGCGGCGATGCTGCCGCCGCTCGCGAAACCGTCGATGCTGGCCTTGCCTTCGCGCGTGAACGCTTTCTGCCCCTCGCGGGCACCTGGTTGTGGAGTACCAGCGGCGAGATCGCGCTGGTCGAGCGGCGCTGGGACGCCGCCACCGCCGACATTCGGCGCTCCATTGGCGAGGCCGAGCGGGTCGGGAACCATGACCATATCATCAGTTGCCATGTTAATCTCGCCATTGCCGCACTTGGTAGCGGCGACATCGCTACAGCGCGAAGGCTGCTTATGGAGAGCGAGCGCGCCGCCGCGGCGCTGCATGACGCCTATCTCCACGTCCAGATCGATTACTGGCTAGCGGTAGTTGCCACTACCAACCCCGAGGGCGAAACATCGGTTGAAGTCCTCGCCCGTGCCGCCCGGGACCTACGTGAAGGCGACTATATGCGGATGCGCTGGTGGCTAAAGCAGTTGGGACAGATAACAGACACATCGGTATGAGCCATTGACGACGGACCGTTGGAAAGGTATCACCCACCAACAAGCCAGCACGTCCGCTGATTGTCCGCGCAATCGAGCAAGCTACGCTCCGACCGTTCTCAGAAAATGCACGGCCACATGACGGTCGTTGTTGAATCCATGTAGTATGAACCATGAGAACAGCCGCCAGGGTACGATCAGCGCTTCAACTGCCACCTCTTGTCGGCCCAGGGAGCACGTGTCGGCGGCATATTCGCGGCTACGTTGGTAGATGGCCCACCATCATCGTTGGTCAGCCGTCAGTCGTTTGGCGCGCTGCCGACAGGCGGGAGCCAACGACCCAGGACGGCGGCAAGATCGGAAATACGCACAGGCTTGCTCAGGTAGTCGTTCATGCCCGCTTCGATACAGGCTTCACGATCGCCGCGCATGGCGTTCGCCGTCATCGCCACAATCGGAATGCTGGCACTCTGTGGCATATCCATCCGCTCGTTGCGGCGACGGCGTTCCATCATGCGGATGGCGGCAGTCGCGGCGAATCCGTCGAGGTCGGGCATGTTGCAATCCATCAGGATCAGGTCATAAGGAGGTTCGTCGGCATCAAAGCGCTGAGCAATCACCGCCACGGCTTCCAAACCGCTGGCGACCGCATGCGCCTGGTAGCCAAGTTTCTGAAGCTGCATCAACGCGACTTTCTGGTTCACCAGATTGTCTTCGGCAACCAGGATAAGGCGATAGTTTTCGTTCGCTGCGGGAACAACGGCTTTGCCCGCAGGAGCGATACGAGGTCGGGATACCGGCATAGCGTAGGGCACGGTGACGATGAATGTGCTGCCGATTCCCTCCGTGCTTTCGACACGAATCGAGCCGCCCATCAATTCGACCAGCCGCCGCGAGATCGCTAGCCCCAGACCAGTACCACCATACTTGCGTGTGGTCGAACCATCAGCCTGTACGAACGACTCAAAGATGCGTTCGAGAGCATGTTCCGAAATACCAATGCCCGTATCGCGGACGGCGACAGAGAGGCACGTGTGTCCCGCTCGGTCGCGCGTGGTATCCATGGTGAGCGTGACGCTCCCATGTGACGTAAACTTCACCGCGTTACTGACGAGGTTCAGCAATATCTGCCGCAACCGCTGGCTGTCACCACGGACGACTGCTGGCACGCCGGGGGCGACAACGCTGGTAAGTACGATCCCTTGCTCGGTTGCGCGGGATGTCATCAGGTCGATGACATTATCGACGAGGGTGTGCGGCATGAAATCTGCGGCGACAATCTCGAGTTTACCCGCCTCGATCTTGGAAAAGTCCAGAATATCGTTCAAGATGCTCAGCAACGAATGTCCCGAATCTCGCACGACGGAGGCGAGTTCACGCTGTTCTTCGTCGAGGTCGGTGCCGAGCAGCAATTCGGTCATGCCGATCACGCCGTTCATGGGCGTCCGAATCTCATGGCTCATCGTCGCCAGGAACTCACTTTTCAGTCTCGACGTTTCCAACGCGGCCTCGCGTGCCATGACCAGTGCGGCTTCGGCGCGCTTGCGCTCGCTGATGTCGCGATCGATTTCCAGCACAAGCTCCTGGCCGTTCAGGCGTACCAGCGACGCGGAACACTCGATTGGAAAATCCGTTCCATCACTGCGACGATTTTGCGTCTCGAACGATACGACCGCTTCTTCGCGGAGTTCTTGAACGAACCGCCTGTCTTCCTCGTCGTTCGTCTGCCTGACGCGCAGCATATCGATCGAATGGCCCAACATTTCTTCGCGACTATAGCCGTTAATCCGGCACGCCACATCGTTGCAATCGACGATCGGCCAACCACCGCTAGGATGATGCGGATCGACCAGGAAAATCGCGTCGGCGGCATGCTCGAACAACACACGGAACCGTTGTTCGCTGGCACGCATCGCCGCTTCTGCCCGCAGACGTTCGAGTGAACCGCTGCAATGATCGGCGAGCGATTGCGCCGTTTGCAGATCAGCATCGGTATAGGCAAACGGTGTATAGCTTTGCACCGAAAGGATACCGATGAAGCTATTTTCACGAACAATTGGTACGAATAAGAGCGATGCCGACGGTCGATCGTGGTTGCCAAATGACACGAGCCCGTAGGGATTATCCGATTCATCTCCATGCAACACGAGTTGTCCACCCTCGCGCATGACGATGTCTGCGATCGTGCCAGGTGTGTAGGCGGCGTCGCTCAAGGTTACGACCTGGCGTTCGCCGTCGATGAGGTCCATATTCAGCAGCGGGTACAGACGGTTTTCGTCACGGTCGTACAGCGACAACGAAAAGGCGTCCCAGCGCATCAGATGATCGGCAGCCGTCGCGATAACATTGGCGGCATCCTCTGGTGTGCGCGCCACGTTGAGGTCCTGACCAAGTGTAGCAAAGACCGCGCTCCGGCGTTCGATACGTTTCTGCTCAGAGATATCACGTGCGACCGCCATTGTCGCGGGCTTTTCATCAAATGTCGATGGAATCATCGACAATTCGACGTCGATCAAATAGCCGTCCAGACGCCGCAGTTGAACTTCGACCCATCCAGCATCAACGATATTCTTGAGCAACTCCAGCCCCTGTTCGGTCGTGAGGGACTGTTCGCCCTGGTACAACACTGCGAACGCGGACTTGCCGATCAACTGGTGAGGCATCGTCGCAGCCGACGAGCTTGAGCGCGGCGGCATTCGCATAAACAAATGTATCGCCAATCACGACCGCTGTTGGGTGGGGCGATAGATCGACCATCTGCCGATAGCGCAGTTCGGTCGAGCGGATGATCGATTCCGCGCGAATGCGTAGGAACGACGCGCCGCACACATCTGCCAGGGCTTGCAGGAAGTCCAGATCGTCACTGGTATATCCCAGGCGCGTATAGCGTTGCGTGGATACAATGCCAAGAACCCCGCCATTGGTGTGAACCGCCACATACATCAACGATTCAGATGGGCGCGAGGTGTCGCCAAATGGTGGTAGCCTGTCCGGCTCGAACACTTCTTGCTCGCGCAAGATCAGTTGAGAGCCGTGCTCAACAACGTGCTCGAACAACGGGCCTGGCAAGTAGCCCTGTGGATTGGACGGCAGTTCGGTGCGTAGTCCATCCACGATATCGTAGTCAAGAATGTCAAAGTTCTGGTTGGTATCGGGGTCGTGCAGCGTGAACGAGAACGCATCCCAGCCGATATACTCATCGGTGAGGGCGGCGATGATGCGGACAGCATCCATCGTCGTGGACGCACCGGCAAGTTGCAGGCTCAGAGCAGCGAACGCTGTCTGGTGGCGCATCGTTTTGCGTTGGCTGGCGCTGTCGGTCCGGCGGTGGAACGACGATCCGAACGCACTTCGACGTCGCAAGCGCTTCATGATTGGTTCAGGCATGATGATTAAGTCCCCATGTGCGGACGTCGTATGCCTATACGCATGTCGCCAGGTCTGGTCACAATCATGTTAGCGTGTAAAAGTAGCGTGAATCTATGTCGTTATTGTACGTTACAATAGCGGTATTCTTTCATTATACCGCGTCATATACTTTCATACCCATGCTACCTATGTGCGAACACGCCAGAAGTAATCCGACGAGTGCATGCTAGGAGCCAAGGAGACACACATGGCAACGCAACCCGCCGCTTCGTCCACCACGCAGACGACAACATCCTGGCCCGTGCGCCTGATCCAGACTGGCAAACTCCAAGACATGCCCTACCGCGAAGGCACCTGGGAAACCGCTATCTACAAAAACCCGCGCCTGGATCGTGTGACGGTCAGCCATACAGGCCTCGACGGCGATATGCACACCGGCAATGGTCCTGATCTCGAACGTGCGATCTGCATCCATCCCGCCGTGCATTACTCCTTCTGGGAGTCCTATTTTCGTACGAACTTTCCCCTGGGAACGTTCGGCGAGAACATGACCGTCGATGGCATGTCCGAGCAGGATGTGTGCATCGGCGATATCCTGCGTTGTGGCAGCGTCATCATGCAGGTGAGCCAACCGCGCATGCCATGCTATAAACAGGCACGGCGCATCGATCAACCAGATTTCGTCAAACTGATCCTGCAAACCTGCCGCACGGGTTTTCTGGTACGTATCCTCGAACCCGGTAACTATTCAGACTGGCGACACCCTTCGAATTCATCGAGCGTCCGCTGCCCACGGTGCCACTCCTGTTTGTGCTACAAACGCTCCAACGTCGCAACCCGGAGGATGCCGCCGAACTTGCCGAACAGCCCTTGCTGGCAAACGAATGGCGCGAGCGTTTCGCTAAACCGGCGACTGAATGAACGACGCACAGCCTCCGCCGCGCTCGATCCGCCGCGCTTGCCGCGGCGTCCTGGCGCGGCGGTGCCGCTGCCCGGTGGCGCGATCGCCGACCATGGCGCGTACAGCGATCTAACGGTGGCGAACGGCGAGTTCGCGGACAGCCACGCAGACGACGCGACTTTCGAGCGCGTGGCATTCAAGCGGGCGAACTATGCCCGAAGCGTTTTGACCCTGGCGACGTTTATCGACGTGCGCTGGGACACCGCTGACTTGGCGGAAGCACGCTGGGAACGTGCCTACATCGTGCGGTCTGAGTTTACCGGATGCCGCATGTCGGGGACACAATTCCTCCATGGACGGTTCGAGCATGTGCGCTTCCTTCGCTCAAACATTACCTATGCCCGCTTCTGGAATGGACAGTTTGACGCCGCTCGTTTCGAGCAGTGCGAGCTACGCGACGCGTCGTTTGAAGGCTCGAACTTAGCGGGCGTCGTCTTTGACCGCTGCGATCTTCGCGGCGCGGACTTCCGCGAAACGACGTTGCGCGGCACCGACCTGCGTGGCTCACAACTCGACGGTCTCAAGGTTGGCATCAAAGACCTGCAGGGCGCGATCATCGATCCGACCCAGGCGGTGCAACTCGCCGAGCTATTGGGCGTGGTCGTCAAGCAACAGGCATACGACCGCTAACCACCGCACACCAGTTCAGGATGCCGCACAGCGTTGCTGCACGGCATCCGCTCACACCCAGCGACCACCCACGAGCCCCCGATAGCACACACGTCCGTACTATCCGGCGGTTTTTATCCTACGTTGGCGACACCTCCGCGCCAGTCTATGTCGATGGCACCGTCACCAGGGTTGACGATCTCGCCACCCGCCCGTATGTCTGGGAATACTCCCGAACGCTGCCGGAGCCGCTTCGCTTCAGCCTCACACCGAAGTACCAAACGCCAGATAACCCGCGCTTTGGCGTCCTGCGGTACAAGCCCACCCGCATCGATGTTTCATATATGGAGTGGCAGCGCATGATCTATCGAGCGCCACGCACTTAAAGCGATGTCGCCCACACGTTAAACGCATGGGCGACACCTTCAACACACGACTTCACACCTTTTGCACATTGACATCTGCCGTTCGCTATGCGACGGTCAGCGGCCCGTACTCTGGTGGTCGTTCTCGTCCCTTACACCAACGTCGATAGGCGGCGAACGCCCTCGTCGATCTGTTCAGGCGTGACAGCGCAGAACGGCAACCGCACGAAGCGCTCGCCTTCCACCGTGTCGCCGGGGGCGGGATCAGCGAAGAACGACGCGCCTGATGTCAGCACCAGTGCCTGTTCCTTGGCGCGTTCGACCAATCGCGCCGTGTTGGCATCGGCTGGCAGCATCACACCGACGAAGAACCCACCGTCCGGCTCCATGACCTCTGCTCCGGGTAAATACTTGTGCGTCGCGTCGAGCATCGCACGCCAGCGCGGACGGTACAACGCGCGCAATTTCTCGATGTTGGGTTCGAGCAAGCCCCGCCCGATGTACTCGGCGACAGCAGCCTGGGTCGGTAGCACGGGCGACAGATACATATTCTCGGCGTGGCGCGTCACAGCCGCGACGATCTCCTCGGGCGCGATCATATAGCCCACCCGCATGCCGGGACTGAGCAATTTGCTGAACGAACTGAGCGTAATCACGCGGCTCGGATCAAGTTCGCGGAGCATTGGAAGCGCCTCGCCCTGATAGCGTAGCTTACGATATGGCACATCCTCAAGAATCCAGAAGTTATAGCGGTCGGCGAGTTCGACGATACGATGGCGTTTCGCGAGCGAAAGCGTCGCGCCTGACGGGTTCTGGAAATCTGGGATCAGATACAGGAAGGCTGGCACTTCCTGCTGCAGAAGCGCCTCCAACTGATCCACGTCGATGCCATCACTTTCGAGCTGCACGCCGATGGTCTGCTTGGCATAGCGGCGAAACGTCGCGAGCGCACGGTCGTAGCTCGGCTGTTCGGTGTAGACCGACATCCCCGGCTTCACAAGATGGCGGGCGATCAGGTCCTGAATCTGCAGCGAACCGTTCGCAACCATCACCTCGCGGTCGCTAACGCCGAACTCGGCGGCGAGTTGCGACCGCAGCAACGGATAGCCTGCTTGCTGCCCATATTGCAGCACCACGTTGGGGTCCTTGTGCAACGCGGCGGCGAAGCACTCGGCGATCTGGTCGGTCGGGAACGCCTCGTTCGGTGGCACGCCGCGTGTCAACACGATCGTGGGAAGTCCTGTATTTGCTTGAGCCATACAGCATTGTCTCCTTTAAACTGAACCACAGATAGTATACAACCGCGACGACCAACGAAAATCGCATCGGCCATACCAGGGCAGGGCTTGTGCAACGTTCAGCAGAAAGCAGCGAAGCCTCAAAGAGTATCATATGGGGCGAAGCATCGTTCTGAACCTGGAAGGATGCTTCGCTCCACTCAGCATGCCAGAACCCAGGGTTTGGTCACGCCGGAAGATGTAGCGCGGTTGTCTCGTGATGTGTCATTCCGATCAGTCCATGAGGCGTTCGCCTCACCACAGCGAATGAAAATGAGCCTCTTTTGGGTTCAGCGGATTCATGTTCGTAGGAGCCGCAACCGAAGGATCTTTCCCGTCCTGGAAGACCGAACAGATCCTTCGGCTGCGGCCTCAGGATGATAAAACCGACAAATCCTTGCTTGATTGGATTATTCGGTTGTCATGCCGAGGCAAACCTAGGAATCTGTCCAGTGCTCGTCACCGAACAGATCCTTCGGCTGCGGCCTCAGGATGACAAAACCGACAAATCGCCGCTTGCTTGGTCTATTCGGTTGTCATTCCGAGGCGAACCGAGGAATCTGCCCAGCGCTCATCACCCAACAGATCCTTCGGCTGCGGCCTCAGGATGACAACAACCGACGAATCGCCACTTGCTTGGTCTGACTGACAACGCGTGCTTGCGCCACTGGAAAGGCAGGAGGGGCAAAGTCGGATCTACCACCTGCACACGTCTACCGAAAAGCGTACCCGCGCAGGTCCAGAGTATGGCTTGTTCAATCGCTGGAGTGGTACAGCTTGAACTGGTGGGCTATGATAGCCTTCGATAACAGCGTATTGCCCGCACGGAGGCCAATGTACCGAGACGCGCAACCATACGGGCAATGCTTGTCACTGGAACACCGCTCGTATCTGGTAATCGGTCGCCTGTGGTCAGTGGCCACATTCAAGGAGTGCTATGAACACATCGCTACTTTTCGTCGGAAGCTATGCCGAACCGTCCGATCCTGGAATATGGGCGTTCCGCTTCGACGCCGAACACAACTCGCTCGTTCCGCAAGGATCGGTCGCAGGTATCCATAATCCAACGTTTCTTGTCGCGCATCCGCACCATCCGTGGCTCATCGTCGCGAGCGAACATGGCGATGGACCAGGCGGCGAGGGGTCAATCAGGACGCTGCGCTACGACACCGATACCGTCGCATTCAGTGATATCAATGGACAGCCAAGCGGCGGCGCTGGTCCCTGCCATGTGCGGCTCGACAGCAGCGGACGCTGGGTGGTGGCGTCCAACTATGGCAGCGGCTCGGTGGCGGTGCTCCCGCTTGGCGACGACGGTATGCTCGGACCAATGACCGCTCAGCAGCAGCATAGCGGTTCGAGCGCCGACGCCGACCGCCAGGAAGGACCACACGCGCATTCGGCGATCTTCACCCCCGACGAACGCTGGCTGATCGTGGCGGACCTCGGCATCGACCAGCTGGTGATCTACGCGTTCGACAGCGACCACGGCACACTCACGCCGCATGGACACGGCGCCACGCAACCGGGGGCGGGACCACGCCACATGATCTTTCATCCCAGCGGCACGATCTTGTATGCCGCGAACGAACTCGACAACACCGTGGCGATATTCGACTACGACAGCGCCAACGGCACGTTGGTAGCACGCGGAGCCGTTTCGACGCTACCGCCCAACGCGCCCACGGTGAGCTATGTCGCCGACATTCACATCACGGCGGCGGGAACGCACCTGCTAGTATCCAATCGGGGACACAATAGCATCGCCGTGTTCGAGATCGGCGGCGACGGCGCGTTGTCACTGGTGGCGACACCTTCCTGTGGTGGAGACTGGCCGCGCAACTTCGCTATTTCCCCCACCGACCGCGCCGTACTGGTCGCCAATCAGAACAGCGGCACCGTCGCTGTGCTACCCATGGGCGATGACGGGCATATCGCGTCACCCGCTGCGCAGGTCACGGTACCGGGTGCCTGCTGCATCGAATGGGTTGGTGGTGCATGAGAGTCCTTGCGTGCTGCGCCCATCCCGACGACGCCGAAATCCTCATCGGCGGCACGCTGGCAAAATACCACCAGCGCGGCGATGATGTCTTTATCGCCATCACCACCAACGGCGAGGTCGGGCATCCCACCTGGCCCAAAGAGGAGATCGTGCGCGTGCGCCACGACGAAGCGCTACGGGGTGCCGCTGTCCTCGGAGCCGAGCTGTTCTGGTTGGGCTTTCACGACGAGTTTCTGTTCGATAACGAGGCCACGCGCCTCGCTATCATCAATGTGATGCGCCAATGCCGCCCCGACGTGGTTCTGACGCACTGGCCCGGCGATCTGTACAATCCCGACCACACACTGACCGGGCAGATCGTCAACGACGTAGCGATGATGACGACCGTACCGCGCATCGTCACCGATGCGCCGCCGTCCGAAAAGATTCCGGTAGTCTATTTCATGGACAGTTTGGCCGGGGTCGGCTTCGTGCCGGAGGAATACGTGGACATTACCGCCACCTTCGACACCAAAGCACGGGCGCTCGCCGAACATGCCAGCCAGGTGGGCGACTGGCTGAAAGACCAGTACGACATCACCATGCACGAGATGGTCGAGGTTGGAGCGCGCTACCGTGGCATCCAGGCGGGCGTGCGTTACGCCGAGGGCTTCATTCGCGCCAAAGCATGGCCTCGCGGCGTCGCGGGAACGCTGCTACCTTGAACGAACGGACCCGAATCGAGGACGGGCGATAGGCTGATAACAGCCCAAGAGAGAAGCGAGTTACAGCCAGCGTTTCCTGATGTGTCATGCCGAGCCGTAGCAGGGGAATCCGCCGTTGGAAAAGTTTCAACGGCGGATTCCCCTGCTACGAACTGTTTCGCCTCACCGACCGCTACAAGAGGGCGCGTGCCCTCGCAGTCACCCTGCATTGAACACTCCTCAGGACAGATTCTAGCCCGCTTCGATCGCCGCTTGTAGACGCTGATATATCCTGACTTCGAACGGGTCGTCCTTCCAGAAGTCAAGGAGGTCGGGCAGCGCTACGAGATGCTGAGGGGTATACCACGCATGGGAATTCTTGTTGAGCGCGATACCGTTGCCAATCAGGTAGCATGCATGTTGGGCCATACCCTCGGCATCAAACCACACCACGACGGCATCTCGCAGGTCCGCTAACGGGTCCAAGAGGTCCGTACGCTCCCCATATCCGCGCGCCTCAAGACCGCGAAAGAAGGGTGGTTGATGCAACCATAACTGGCGGAGCGTCGTCGCTGTATGGGCTTGTGGTGTTATGGCAGATAGGGTCAATGCAAAACAGTTGGGACCACTCCACGGGAGAAAAGAATTCACAAATGTCTGCGTATGTGTTTTGAGATGCGGTGCAACGTCGTCCCACGGCACATCGTCAGGAGCAATAACCGTATAGGGTGCTTGCTGTTTTGTCACAAACGCGGTGAGCCATTCGCGCTGCACCCGCACCGACAACATAGCCCACACCGCTGTATCAAGGACTAATTTCATTCCGACTGGTGTTTCGACAACTCTGGACATCGCCATATCGGTTGCACCACATGCGTCCAACATGGGTCGGACCGCATCGAAGTCATACACCTGCCCACGTTCGAATTGCCATTGAGCATACAACAGGTCGGTTTGAAGCATCGGGGACAAGTCGTCAAACTCATCTGGGCTGAGCCACACAACCCATGTGCCATCAGCATGAACAGCATATGTCATGTACGAGTCACGGCATCCAAGTGACACATTCATAAGGTTAAATTCGGATCGAGTATGAAATGAGAGTTCGCGTGGTAAGCGCACGACGAGCGCGTCTGGGAGGAAGAACGGCGCAGGATCGATGACCAGAAGTTCTGACCAGGCATCGAGCAGATCCGTCGAGAGTTGGCAGCCAGCAAGTGTACTCATCAATGTATGATAGCGTACTCTGGATTACCCCCGGTCCTCGCGGAAATAGGACTGCCCGAGCGCGGCGGGCGACCCCAGGCGTTGACGCACGGATTCCCGCGTCGCCAGGATCAGCACCATGACCGTAAAGATATAGGGCAACATATTGAGGAAGAAGGGCGAGATCGGCACGCCCGATGTTTGCAGGCGAAACCCCAACGCCGTCACGCCGCCGAACAGATAAGCTCCGGCAGCGGCACGCACCGGATTCCATGTCGCGAAGATCACCAGCGCGATAGCGATCCATCCACGCCCGGCGGTCATGTTTTCAGCCCATCCCGGATTCGAGGCCAGCGAAATCGCCGCGCCACCAAGGCCAGCCAGCATCCCGCCCAGCACCACGTACACGGTGCGTAACGCCGTCACATTGATTCCCATGGCATCGGCGGTGGCGGGACGTTCGCCGACGGCACGCAGGTGCAATCCGGCGCGGGTGCGATAGATCAGGTACCAGAGAAGCGGGATCAGCGCAAAGGACAGGTAGGTGAGGGCGTCCTGGCGAAAGAAGATTCTGCCAAGGTAGGGAATCTCGCTCAGCAACGGCACCGCCACGCGATTGAACGACGCGGGGGCGGGCAATCCGACCAATTTCTGCCCCATGAATGACGACAACCCCCCGCCAAACAGCGTCAGGGCGAGGCCGCTCACGACTTGATTCGCCTGCAAATGGACCGTCAGTAGCGCATGGATCAGGCTCATCGCGCCGCCCGTTAAGGCGGCAGCAAGCGCCCCCAGCCACGGGCTTTTGGTCCAATATGTGACCGCGAACCCGCCCAACGCACCCATCAACATCATGCCCTCGACGCCCAGGTTGAGGACGCCCGCACGTTCGCACAGGATTTCCCCCAGGCACGCGAACAAGATCGCGGTTCCAGCGTTGATTGCGGCGGCGAGTAAGAGCGTGATCACCATATGCGGTTCCTTTGGTTACGACCAACGATGAAAGACCAACGACGAACGACCAGGGACAGTGACCACCGACGACCGACCAACGACCACCGGAGGAGCGATCGGGTTCCATGTGTGGCGACCCGTACGGCTCACAGATTGCTCGAAAGGCACGCTACGGACGCTTGCCACTCTCCCACAGTTTGCCTCCTACCTCCCGGCCTCGGTGGTCTGTGGTCAGTCGTCGGTGGTCCGTTACACTATCCCGCGATGTGCGCGACCAACCGCTGATCGCCCGCTTCCTCGCGGAAACACCACATCGCGCCGGGACGTTGCTCGCCGCGCAGGTAGGCCCGAAGCGGCTCTTGCACGCCGCGCCAACCACCATTGGCTTCGAGGCGTTCAAGCGCATCGGCGTAGGGAACCATTTCGACGCTCAGGATCTCGTCGTCGGGATCTGCGCTCTGCAACGCGCCGGACCACGCTTCCACTTCAAAGATGAAAAACATAATGTGCGACTGTTCGTGTCCGCGCTCGATCTGCGAACACAGCGCGAGCCGTCCGACGTCGGTGACTTCGACACCGGCTTCTTCGCGCACCTCGCGCACCAGCGCCTCGACCACCAATTCGCCAACTTCGACCAACCCGCCCGGCAATACCCAGTACGAACCTTGTTCACCCTGTTGCTGCACGAGCACCAGGGCGTCGCCCTGCCGTACTATGGCGATGACGACAAAATCAATGCCTGCGGCACCCGATGAATGCCGCATCTTACTTCGTCCTCACCAGGCGATAGCGTGCGAGGCTTTCGCCCGCCAGCAAGAAGAACAGAATCGTGCCTTGCAGCATCGGCGCGATGGCGGCAGGCAAGCCCATACTGATCTGTAACTGGTCGCCGCCGACGAGAAGTCCGGCGAACAGGAACGCCACCACAACAATCGCGGCGGGGTTGAGGCGCGCCAGCCATGCTACGATGATCGCCGTGTAGCCGTAGCCCGGCGATAGGTTGCGTTGCAACTGGTGGGCGATACCTGTGACTTCGCTCATACCCGCGATGCCCGCCAGTCCGCCGCTGACCGCCATCACCAGCAGGATATTGCGCCGGATGTTGATGCCAGCGTACCGTGCGGCACGTTCGTTCTCGCCAATCACCCGAATCTCGTAGCCCCAGATCGAGCGCCGGAACACGATGGACAGAATCACCGCGGCGATGAGCGCCATCACCAGACCGAGATGCACCCGCGTCGTCCCCAGCCGTGGCAACCAGGCCGCGTCGGGAAGCGGGCGTGTGCCGGGGAAGCCGAAGCCTTCGGGGTTCTTCCATGGACCGTACACAAGATACTCGGCGAATCCGATAGCGATGTAGTTGAGCATCAGCGTCGTGATCGTTTCGCTGACTTTGAGGTACGCACGCAGGAAGCCAGGGACAAGCCCCCAGAGCGCGCCACCCAGAAACCCGGCCACCACCAACAGCGGGATCATCAGTGGGGCGGGCGCGTTAGGGACGACGTACAGCGCCGCGCCCGTCGCGAAGATCGCGCCAAAGTGTAGTTGGCCTTCCGCGCCGATATTCCACAACAGCATCCGAAAGGCGATGCTCACGCCAAGGCCGGTCAGCATCAGCGGAATCGTTTTGACCAGCGTTTCGGCGAGGTTGTTGGCGCTGCCGAACGCTCCCTGGAACATCGCGGCATACACGGCGATAGGATTTTGTCCCACGAGCACGAGCATGCTTGCGCCGACCACGAGCGCACTCAGCACTGCCACGACCGGCACCGCGATGCGTAGCCCCAGGCTCGACCGTTCGCGCCGCACCCACTGCAGACCCGTCGGCGTCGGTTTGGTCGCGGTAGCTTTCATACCGTCACGTCCTTGCTTGCTCCGACCGTGTGAAGCGACGTTCCCGCCATCATCAAACCGATCTGTTCCAGGTCGGCACCATCGCTGGCGACGGTCCCCATGACCCTACCGCTGTACAAGACTGCTACCCGATCCGCTAACGCCAGCAGTTCGTCCAGGTCCTCCGAAATCAACAGAATCGCCGCGCCCCGGTCACGTTGGTCAAGCAGCAACTGGTGAATCGCCTCGGTCGCGCCGATATCGACGCCACGGGTCGGATGTACCGCCACCACCAGACGCGGCTCACCGGATAGCTCGCGAGCGATCAGCAATTTCTGCTGATTGCCACCGGACAACAAGCGGGCTTTGGTTTCAGGACCAGGAGCCGACACGTTGTATTCGCGTAACAGGCGTTCGGCGAACTCCTTGATGGCGCGACCGTTGAGGAACGCGCCACGTGCCAGGGGTACGCGGCGATAATCCTTCAGAATCAGATTATCGCTCAGGTCCAGGCTGGGGATTAGCCCCGTGCCGGAGCGATCCTCCGGGATGTGCGCCACACCCAGAGCAATCACCTGCTGCGGCGAGCATCCGTTGATTACTCGGTCGCCCACGCGCACCTCACCGCCGACGATGGGACGTAGGCCGGTGACGGTTTCGGCGAGTTCGCGCTGCCCGTTGCCGGCCACGCCCGCGATGCCGACGATCTCGCCCGCCCGCACCGACAGGTGTACACCGTCGAGCGCCAGCATACCCGTTTCGCCTTTGGCCTTGAGGTCGCGGATGGTCAGCACGTCCGCGCCGAGCACGACCGATGAATGCCGCAGATTTTCCAGCATCGTACGTCCGACCATCAGCGATGCCAGCGTTGGGCGGTCGGCGTCCTTGGCGTCGATAGTCGTCACGGTGCGCCCGCGCCGCAGGATCGTGATGCGGTCGGCAACCTTCAACACTTCGTCGAGTTTGTGCGAGATAAAGATGATAGCGAAGCCCTGTGCCGCCATGCCGCGTAACGTCGCGATCAAGGCGTCGGCTTCCTGTGGCGTCAGCACAGCGGTCGGCTCATCAAAAATCAGGATTTTGGCACCGCGATACAACAGGCGCACGATTTCGACGCGCTGCTGCTCGCCCACGGAAAGCTGCCAGATGTAAGCCTTGGGGTTGACGCGCATGCCGAAGCGTTCGCTCACTTCGGTCAGTTCGCGCTCGATGGCGGGCAGGTCGAGGCGTTTGCCGCGCATGCCAAGCGTGGCGTTTTCCGCGACCGTAAACGAATCTACCAGCATAAAATGCTGGTAGACCATGCCAACACCGTGTTCAAGCGCGTCACGCGGGGATTGCAAGCGGACGGGAGAATCGTGGAGCAGAAGCGTTCCTGCGTCGGCCTGATACAGTCCGGCGAGCACGCTCATGAGGGTTGATTTTCCGGCACCGTTTTCGCCCAGCAACGCATGGACTTCACCGGCGCGAACCGCAAACGTCACATCGTCGTTCGCAACGACGCTGCCGAAACGTTTGGTGATCCCGATCATTTCGACAGCGTTTGGCATGGAGCATCATCCACCGGACGTGCGAGGCATGGCCTCACACGTCCTCTAGCAGTTGAGAACAGAGTTACTGTGGAATGTCGCCTTGAACGCCCTCGACAAACCAGTTCATGCCGAGCAATTCCTCGGCGGTCATGGCGGTGCCGCTGGCAACCTTTTCGGCTCCCGACTGGTCCTTCAAGGGTCCGGTGAAGATCGTGAAGATCGTTTCTTCGCCCGATTTGAACTTGGCGATCTCGTCGTCAGCCATCGTCTTGACATCGGCTGGCACCATGTCGCCAAAGGGCGTCAGATCGACCACGCCATCTTCCCAACCGCCCCAGTACTGGTTCGGTTTTCCAGGTTCCGGCCTCGACCTGCTTCACCATATCGGTGTAATACACGCCCCAGTTCCACACCGCACTCGTCAGCACGGCCTTAGGTGCATAGCTACTCATATCCGCATCGTAGCCGACGCCGTAAAAGCCCATCGCCTCGGCGGCTTGCATCGGTCCGGGAGTGTCCTGGTGCTGCGCGATCACGTCCGCGCCGCCGTCCAGCAACGATTGTGCGGCCTGACGTTCTTTCTGCGGATCATACCAGGTGTTCGTCCACACAACCTGGACCTTCGCTTCGGGGTTGCTCTTGCGCACGCCCAGCGTAAAGGCGTTGATGCCGCGAATCACTTCGGGGATCGGGAAGGCTGCGACGTAGCCAAGTGTGTTGCTCTTGGTCATCTTGCCCGCGACCAGACCAGACACATAGCGTGGCTCCTCGATCTTGCCGAAGGCCGTGCTTACGTTGTCGGCGGTCTTGTAGCCCGAAATATGCACGAAGGTCGTATCGGGGAATTCCTTGGCGACGTTGATCGTCGGGTCCATGTAGCCAAACGACGTTGCCACGATGACTTTGTAGCCCTTTTGCGCGAAATCGCGCAGCACGCGCTCGGCGTCTGCCGCGTTCTCCGGCACGTTCTCCTGGTACGCGGTTTCAACATTCGGCATGTTGTCCATCAACGTCAGGCGGCCCTGATCGTGCGCGTAGGTCCAGCCCGCGTCGCCAATCGGTCCGACATACACGAACGCGACTTTGATCGGCGCGTCGCTGGTGCTGGCGCTGGTCGCGGCGGCATCTGCGGTTGCCATCGGCTCGGTCGTCGCCATTTCAGTCGCCATCGGCTCCATCGTCGCCATAGCTTCGGTCGCCATCGGCTCCATCGTCGCCATAGCTTCGGTCGCCATCGGCTCCATCGTCGCCGCTTCAGGCGCTGTGGTAGGAACAGTCTGTGGTTCTGCGGGTGCAGAGGTCGAGGTCGTGGTTGTGGTCGTCGGCGCGCCACATGCCGTCAGGAATACGAACAATACCAAACACAATGAACCCCACCGCTTAAGCTGGCTCGACATCTCGGGTTTTCCTCCGCTTTTTGGGACACAAAGAACGTGGGTTTGCTACTGGTGATTACCCCACTACCAGTACGTGCTCGATCCTTGAGCGAAGGGGCAGAATCGCGGCTTTGACGACCACCTCAGGCATTTCATGATGAGGCCGCAACACTATACTTCATGGTGTGAGGAACGTCAACGTCATTGAGGCGCTGTGATGATTCTTTGTGGACATTGCACAATCGGCGTGACGACAGGGTAGGGCCGCTGTCGTCACGCCCGCTTTATTTCAAGCAGTCTATGACGAAACGTACTAATCCGCGATGATATACGAGGTAATGTGCTGAATCTTCGTCGCCTTTGCATTGAAAAATTCATACACATCGCAAAAGGCTTCTGTGACACCGCTGGTATAGGTGCGTGTGCCATTCACCGCGCCAGTCTTCCCGTGGGTCAGCACATGCGTTATGGTAAGTTCAGCCAGATTTTGTGCCTGTGCCACACTCAGTTCGTCAAGGTCCTGTCGTCCATGGACGATACCCTTTCCCACGATGTGCCAAACAGCATCATCGACAAGACTATCCTTGAGAAACGCACCGTCATGTGTTGCAAGCGCAATCGTCATCTTTTCCACAAATATGTTCTTTGGCGAATTTCCACAATCGCCGCTCGGGGTAATTTTTGCCACGGTCCCTCCCGCATACATGCGTTCCATCAATGCTCACAGTTTAGTGCGGCGACAGCACCTTCAAGCCCACGACGCCGCTCACGATCAGCGCGATACAGCCAAGCCGCAACGGCTCGACAGGTTCGCCTAGCAGCATGATCCCCAGCACGACGGTTCCGGCGGTGCCGATGCCCGTCCACACGGCATACGCTGTGCCGAGGGGCAGCGTCCGCAGCGCCACGCCAAGAAACGCGAAACTGGCGATCATCGCGACCACCGTCAGCGCCGTCGGCAGGGGGCGCGTGAAACCCTCGGTATATTTGAGCCCGACCGCCCACGCGATCTCGAACACCCCTGCAACGATCAAATATATCCATGCCATCATGCACCATCCTTGCTTTTATTACCACCGACGCCGGACGACCCACCGCTGACCATTGCAGGCGGTTCCATCGCGCCACAGTTTGCCGCATCCGGCAACGCAATAGGTATAGTACATAGGCCGATGTACCGCCCTTGTTTGCCATTCTGGGTGGAGCGAGAATCTCTTTCAAGCATTGATCCTTCGGCTGCGGCCTCAGGATGACCATTCAAAACGACCGCCCTATGTGCGCCACGCTCTAATAGTCTACGTTGCATTCTTGCCCTGGGATTTTTCAACATTGTCCTCCGCGTTGGTATAAAATCGTCACGTACCATCAGGTGAAGCAGTATGCCTAGCTACGACCTCGACGACCTGGACCGCGCCATCGTGCGGATTTTGCAGGATGACGCACGCCGCACCAACCGCTCCGTCGCCGACGAACTGCATTCGAGCGAGCCGACGGTGCGTCGTCGTATCGAACGACTGATCGACATGGGAATGATCAAGATCGTCGCGGTGGTGTCGCCCTTTGCGCTCGGCTACGGGGTCGTAGCGATCCTTGGCGTGCAGTTCGACCGCGCGTATCAGACGCAGATCGAGCAGGCGCTTCAGGCGATGCCCGAAGTACGATTCGTCGGCCTCACGCTCGGCTCCTTCGACGCCATGCTGGAAGTATGGTTGCCGTCAAACGACGCGCTGCTCGACTTCCTGCACCAGCGCCTTGGCGTGGTCGTCGGCATCACCCGCGTTGAAACCTGGCAGGTGGTAAAGCTCAGCAAGTATAGCTACGATTGGGGCGAACAACCTTCGACAAGATCGTAGCCGAGACAACATATAAATCCATGAACTGCGCGCCCCGATCGAGTGAGCGTAGCAATCAAGGCAGCGTCGTTGCGCTGGACAGTCAACTGTAGTCATTATTAGGGGAATGTATGCAACCATTACACGGCAGAACAGCATTGGTAACAGGCGGGAATCGTGGATTGGGCGCTGGTATCGCGCTGGCGCTGGCAGCGGCGGGCGCTGCCGTCGCGGTGAACTATCGCACGCACGCCGACGAAGCGCAGCAGGTCTGTGACACCATCACGGCGGGTGGTGGACGAGCGGCGGCGTTTCAGGCCGACGTTCGTTCCGGCGAGGCAGTCACGCGACTGGTGGCAGAAGCACAGGCGGCGCTCGGTCCCATCGACATTCTGGTGAACAACGCCGGTATCGCCATCGTCGAAAAACTGGAGGAAATGACCGAGGCAAGTTGGAACGAGATCATCGCCGTCAACCTCACATCCTGCTTTCTTGTCACCCAGGCCGTGCTGCCACACATGCGCCAGCAGCGATGGGGCCGCATCATCAATATGTCGTCGGTGGCGGCACAGATCGGCAGTGCCATCGGACCACACTATGCGGCATCCAAAGCGGGCATGATTGGCCTCACGCATGGCTACGCGGCGTTGCTGGTAACGGAAGGCATCACCGTCAACGCCATCGCCCCTGCCCTGGTCGAAACCGAGATGGTGACGGGCGTGCTACGTGCTTCACCTACGTCGATTCCCATGGGTCGCTTCGGCACCCCCGATGAAGTTGCCAGCGTTGCGGTGATGCTGGCAACCAACGCCTACATTACAGGTCAGACGATCAGCGTCAACGGCGGGCGTTACATGGGTTAAGCCAGCGAAATTATGACAATGTTCATGCACGCTGATGAACGATGGCAAACCAACTCCTGTTGGTCGTTGGTCGTTGGTCGTTGGTCAGTTGGTCGTTGGTCATTGGTCGTTGGTCGATTACTGGAGAACTATATGTCTGCTTACGAGGGACAGACCCAGCGCCTGGAACTTCCCTGTCCGGTGTGTGGCGGCGACGAATTCACCTGCGGGCACTGTCGGGGGTGGTGGCGGGTATCCGAGCTTTGCCCCACCATCGAACGGATGGTTCGGCTTGTTACAACTTAGCATCCCGATTGCAGCGGCGCGCCATTGTGAAACATGCGGCAACGTCCAGATTAGCACACGGGACTGGAGCAAGCCGCATCCACGCGATGTAGATTGAGCGAGCACAGGATTCATGCTACCTGACGTACATCGCTTAACAAGCCGTCAAAGCGCGTTCATTCGAGGAGTAGCTACGGCTGCTATCAATTATTGTCTCCGGTCGTCGGTGGTCAGTCGTCGGTGGTCAGTGGTCCGTCACCCATCCCTTGGCGAGCCACTCGGCATAGGGTATGCCGCTTGCGAGGATCGCCTGGGCGACAACAGCGCGGTCGAACGGCACGCGCCGCAGATCGACCGACAGGCTACCACCCACACACTCCACGATGGCATACTCCGCCCAGGCTGGATTGATGATGCTGCCGTTTGCGGTCGTCGTGTAGGCCATGCCAACGCTGCCGGGATTGAGCAGGATATGATTGTTGTAGCGTCGTAGCATCTGGATATGCGTGTGTCCACCCACCAGCACCGTGGCAGTAGGCGAGCCAAACATCGCGTCGAGTTCGACATCCGGCGTCGTGGCGAGGATGCGGTCGTGGAACGAGCGTGGCGAGCCATGAAAGGCGAGCACCTGTATCCCGTCGTCTAGCGTGATTTCTAACGTCGGCGAGAAGGTTTGCATGAAATTGATGTCGTCGCGCCCAAGTTGCACGGCGCACCATGTGTCGATGATCTCCCAGCGCTGCGTGTCCTCGTCCGCGTCGGCGGTCATGCGCGGGTCGAGGATGAAAGCGTCGGTGTTTCCCAACACCAGACCGTCCGCGTGCCGTGCGAGAAGTTCGATGACCTGGCGGGGTTGCGGACCGCTGGCGACGGCATCGCCCAGGCACACCACGCGCTCGATCTGCCACTGCGCGATGTCAGCGATGACCGCTTCGAGTGCGGCGAGATTACCGTGAATATCAGAAATGAGGGCGAGACGCATTGCGTTCTCCTTCCGACGTTTGACGGGCGTTTCGTTCGTTCGTATGCTGATACGATCCTACCATACGTATCGGCGAACCAAGGACGATGAGGAAACATTGTGAGCGAAACAAGCGATGGCAAGCACATACTCAAAACCACAGAAGGCGATTTTACGTTGGACGATTACCATCTGCGGGCGGGTGGGCGCGAGTGGACTGTTCTGAACACAGGCACCATTCTGACGCTCGCCGACGAGCAGAAGTTTTTCCGCGAACTGCGCGACCGTTTGCCCTACGGTGTCGGGCTGTGGCCATCATCGATCGCGCTCGCCCACGAAATCTTCACGCGCGCGGAGGATTTTCGGGGTGCGCGAGTGCTGGAACTTGGGTCCGGCACTGGCCTCCCCGGTATCGTCGCCGCATCGCTTGGAGCGAACGTCGTCCAAACTGACCGACAGAACCTTGCGATGTCGATCTGCAAGCGCAACGGCGAACGCAACAACATCACATCGATCACCTACCGGCTTGCCGATTGGAGCGACTGGCAGGACACCGAACGCTATGACTTCATCATTGGCTCGGACATTATGTATGGCGCGCTTATGCAGCCACATCTGCGCCATATCTTTGAAACGAATCTCGCGCCAGGTGGGCAAGTCCTGATTTCCGACCCCTTTCGTGACGTGAGTTTTCTTTTTCTGGAGGAACTGGATGCCTCGGGTTGGGATATTACATTTACACGCTGGCAGATCGGGATGAATGATGAGTTGCGTAACATCGGCATCTTCGAGGTTAATGGCTCCGACATAGCTGATAGCACGGGTGTCGCCACGTTCCATGGCCATGAAGTGATAGGTAGGCGGCGTACCTGTTCTACATGAATGAGATAAGGTTTCCATGAGCAGGTAGCCCCTTAGCAATCAGAACTACAGTGAGCATTGACGCCGCCCGACGCTCGCCCGGGATAAACGCCGACCGCTGGAACTATGCTACCATAGGCCGCGTACTGATGCCTTTGAACCAGTTTATCCGTATGCTGAAACTTGGCGGTGCTGCCGATGGTTTACAATCAGAGTATCCCTTCTTCCGTACTCCACAATGGTGATCCCATCACCGTAATCCTCTCAGTATGCTTCGCAAAGCTATCAGAGGGCAATGAAAGGGGAGAACGCCGCACTTAATCTTCTGTTAACCACACCTACTGTGTAAACGTTTCGGATTTGCCCACGAAGTGATCCTTTTTCCACGCCTGAGCATGAAAACACGTGCTTGGAAGTGCAACAAGTTGAGGAATCCAGATCATGACTCGCAAACATATCAGTCGTCGAGACGTATTAAAGATGAGTGCCCTTGGTGCTGCCGGAGCGTTACTCGCTGCCTGTGGTGCCAGTCCACAAACCACACAGCAACCCGCAGCCGAAGCGCCCACCACCGCACCAGCAGCGATGGAACCTACCGTTGCGTCCGCCCCTGCCATTGCTGACCCAAGCGCGGTTACCTGGTGGTTTGGTTGGAGTAATCTCGAAGCGGCGATTGTTACGATCCAGGAAACAGAAGAATTCAAGGAAATGATGGGCGGTGCCAAGCTGGAATATAAGGGCGGTGTGGCTGCCGAGGCTATCCTTACTGCCCTTGCCGGAGGCACCGCACCCGATGGTGGCTCGAACTTCGATTATCCCAATCTCTTTTACCGCGGTGTACTGCGCCCCGTCGATGAGATGGTCGCCAACAGCACTGTCATCGACAAAAATGACATCCAGCCTGAACTCTGGAATAGTGCGGTGTACGATGGCAAGCTCGCCGGTGTGCCAACCCTCGAAGGCTATATGTGGTGGGGCCTCAACTATAATTCCAAGGCTGTCGAAGATGCCGGACTTGATCCCGACAAGCCACCAAAGACGTGGGATGCGTTGCTGGAATGGCACAAGGCGCTCACCATATTTGATGACGCCGGCAATCTTAAACAGATGGGACTGGACCCGTACGATGCTATGGCTGGCGAAACAGACTTCGCCTCGCAGTCGTTCGGCGGTATGAACTGGTGGGATGAGGAAAACCGCAAGATCAACCTGAACACCGATGCAATGGCACAGGCCATGGACACCTGTGGCGAGTTCATCAAACTGGTCGGACCGGACAAGTTTGCAGGTATGCGTCAGGATCAGAATCTTGGGGGCTGGGGTGCAGCCTACAACGCAGGCATTCAGACTATGATTATTGAAGGCTACTGGCACCCCGGCGAAACCGTCATCCAAAAGCCTGAAATAGCTAAGTTCAACCGCACGACTTGGGCACCAGTTCCCGCCGGACGCGAGGCTGCCAATATCATGGCTACCGGGTCGCACCTGATCGTCCTGTTTAAGGATGGGAAGCATCCTGAGGGAATGTTCAAGGTTGCCGAGTTCATGCAGACGAAAACCGCCCTGGACATCATATTCAAGGATGTTGGCTGGATATTTGGACGAAAGTCATGGCTCGAATCCGTCGATGCCAAGGCGTATCCAGGTCTCGATTTCTATGTAGATGCACCACCAAAGGTCACGGAATGGGTGATCGGTCGCCGCTGTCCGATCCATGGCTTCGTTCAGACCCAGTACAGTGAACTACGCGAGCAGGTGTTCCGGGGCAACATGACCGGGAAGGATGCCGCAGCCGAATTGCAGAATCGTGCGGAAGCTGAATGGAGCGCTCAAGGTCTGAGCTAACGCGCTTGCGGGTCAGGAGATGTTGGTAGCAGTAAAGTTTCTGTGCGCTCACCAGCGATCTTGATTCCCGCCCAAGCAGTTTTCAGACTGGATTGCCGCTCGTAGTGCGGCAGGTAGGGACTTATGCCCCTACCTGCCGCGTCTATTCCATCGTTCCGGCGATGACGCTACTAGGAGGATAAGGGTTTGAAGGCAACCATACCAGGAATCCGCCCGAAGGTCGCGATCCCGAAATGGACCCCCATGACACGCGGTGAACGCAGGAGCCTACTCGAAGGCTTGTTGTTTGTATCACCCTGGATCTTCGGCTTCCTTTCGCTAACAGTATTTCCGCTCGCCTTTTCGCTATACATCAGTCTGACGCGTTACGATCTTCTGCGCCCGCCAGTGTTTATCGGCCTCCAGAATTACAATGAAATCCTCTTTAAAGACCCGATTTTCTGGACGGTCATGTTCAATACGCTGTATTACGTGATCTTCAGCGTACCCCTATCGCTCACCTTTGCGTTCCTGGTAGCGAACCTGTTGAACACGAACATTTACGGTCGCTCGGTGTTCCGCGCCATCATGTACATTCCATCGATCGTTCCCGCGGTGTGTACCGCCATGGTCTGGTTATTCCTGTTGAATATCCAGTACGGAGCGGTCAATGGTATCTTGCAGGCGCTCGGCTTTCAGGCGATCCCGTTTCTATCGAACCCATCGCTCGCCAAGCCGAGCCTGATTATGGTCGCTATCTGGTCCACCGGTAACGCCGTTGTCATCTTTCTAGCCGGGTTACAGGATGTGCCACGCTCGCTGTATGAGGCCGCGACTGTGGACGGCGCGAATGGATGGCAGCGTTTCTGGCATGTGACGGTCCCGATGAGTACGCCGATTATCCTCTTTAACCTGATCATCGGATTTATCAACGCATTCCAGGAATTTACATCGGCCTGGCTGATCACTAATGGAGGCCCCGCGAATTCCACGAACTTCTATTCGCTCTACCTGTATCGGCAGGCATTTCAATTTCTGCGCATGGGCAAGGCGTCAGCGCTTGCATGGATTCTGTTTATCATGGTCGTGGTTTACAGCGTGATACTCTTTAAATCGTCGGCACGCTGGGTCTATTATGGAGGTGGGAAATGACAACCCTTGGCCCTGCAAAGCCCATTTCGGTACCACGCGCCAAGGAGAGTATGAGCATCAGTCGTTCAAAGATGCTGACAACATTTCTTACCTATGCCGTACTGATTTCGCTCGCCATAACCTGGCTGTTTCCGTTCTACTGGATGTTCACGTCGGCCCTGAAGGACGATTCGCAGGTGTATCAGATTCCACCGGTGCTCGTCCCGATTCCCGCCCACTGGAACAACTTTGTCGATGCCTGGACGCGCAACAACTTTAACCTGTATACGCTTAATTCCGTCTTTCGTTACGCCGTTCCGGTGACGATCTTAACCGTGATCTCGTCGGCGCTTGTCGCCTATGGGTTTGCCCGATTGCGTTGGCGCGGACGTGACACGATGTTCTTTTTCTGCCTGGCGACGATGATGATCCCCTGGCAGGTGACGATGGTTCCACTGTTTATTATTTTCAAGAACCTGGGTTGGATCAACACCTATAATCCACTCGTGATACCGGCGTTGTTCGGGCATCCGTTCTTCATCTTTATGCTGCGGCAGTTCTTTTCCGGCATCCCGGAAGACCTCTCGGAAGCAGCACGGCTCGATGGGGCAAGTGAATTAGGCATTTTGCTTCGTGTCATCCTGCCACTGTCCGTCCCTGCCTTGATGGTTGTGGCGCTTTTCCGCTTCCTGTGGGCCTGGAACGACTACCTCGGTCCGTTGATCTATCTGAACAATGAAAGCCTCTACCCACTGGCGTTGGGTATTGCGCGGTTGCGCAACAACATCAGCGCGACGGGAGCGAACGCGCTCGCCTATCCATACCTGATGGCAGTCAGCACCATTGTCGTTTCGCCGGTGTTGCTCCTCTTTTTCCTGGCGCAGCGTATGTTTATCGAGGGCATATCTGTCACAGGTATTAAAGGCTAGGCGCACGACAAAACGTCGATATGCTCCCACAAGCAGGTGAGGGAAGGGCTTGGGCAACGTCGAAGAACTTCCATACTTCGCTCCCTCGCAGCATGACGATTTTTGCGGTTCGACCGCTTTCAGATGGACGTTGCACAAGCCGATGGAGAACGCTGGCATGCGTGCGGGGCTCCGTCAACGTCGTGACATCTGTCATCCTGAACCGCAGTGATGGATCATTTAGAACGAGAGACAGAACTCTTTGCTCCGCTCAGGGTAAGAAATTCTATGAGCATTGTTCCGTACACCAGACGTTAACGAAGCGCTGGCATGCATGTTTGGCGAAAGCGTGGTACGCTCAGAGGATGATACAATGTTCCTCACTGCGTGATATGTGCGACGGCGAGTGGCTATGTGCGACACCTCGTGTCTGGTCCTGATGACCGAGGATATAACCCCGACCTACCCGTCCCTGCGCGAAGTCGTCGATCCTTGCACGCCATATCGACGCTTCGTGACGGCGCACATCATGCCGAGTTACATTGTGGCGGAATAAACGTGTCGCAACTGGTATTCAGTACAGTGTCGCAAAGGAACGACTGGCACACGTGAACCGTTCCACACACCAAACATCAGCCATGAGGGTCGATATGCATTCAACTCCGCCTCGGCGCTTTCGGCGTCATGGGTTTCATCTTATACTCGCTCTGTCACTCTTTTCAATACTTTTCCCTACAGCATTTGCGGCACCACAGTCGTCCCGCCCGAACATTCTGATCATCATGACCGATGACCAGCGTTTTGATACGATGGAGTATATGCCTCGTACGAAGGCGCGTATCTTCGATCAAGGGATCACGTTCACAAATGCCTATGTCACGACCCCACTGTGCTGTCCGAGCCGCGCCAGCACCCTAACTGGCCTGTATGCACACAACCACGACGTGCGTGATAACGGCTATCCGTTGAGCGATTCGACGTTCATGCAATTCCTGCATGACAATGGGTATTACACCGGACTCGTCGGGAAGTACCTGGGCTATTGGACTGGTGAGCCACGGCCCGAGTTCGATTATTGGGCATCGTTCCGAGGAACGACCGCGCCGTATTTTGATCCTGAACTCAACGTCAACGGAAAAAAAGGCATCGTCAAGGGTTACATTACCCATCTGTTTCGTGATTACGCCGTTGACTTTCTGGATCAAGCAGCGAATCAAGACAAGCCTTTCGCCTTGATTGTCACGCCGAACGCGCCACACGAACCCGCTGAACCAGCGCCCGAAGACGCCAGCCTCTATCCGAACCTCGAACCGCTGCGCAGGCCGAACTTCGATGAAAAAGATGTAACCGACAAATCCTTATATTTCCAAAGCATCTCATCGCTGTCGAAGCGGATGATCGAGGAAACCGATCGAACGCGCCGCAAGCAACTTCAAACGCTGAACTCCGTGGATAAAATGGTCGACCGTATGCTGTCACAGCTTGAAGCACAGGGTACGCTTGACAATACCCTCGTGCTGTTCATGTCAGACAATGGCTTTATGTGGGGCGAGCATGGTCGGGTTATGAAAAAGATGCCCTACGAAGAATCGGTCAAGGTGCCTTTTGCGATCCGCTATCCACGGTTGATCAAAACGCCGCACATCGACGACCGCATCGTGGGAAATGTTGACATCGCGCCAACGATCTACGAACTGGCTGGCATCGACAAACCCTACGTTCAGGATGGACGCTCCCTGCTGCCGCTCCTAAGCGACACGCCCGGGCAAGGCACAGGAACAGACGGCGATACTACCGAGCCGGTCAAGTGGAACCGTCAGTTGTATCTGGAAGCCTGGAATAGCCGCCCATGGCGCGCAGTACGTTACGACCGCTACATGTTAATTGATTTCAGGTGGGATCGTCTTGAATTGTACGATCTCGTGGATGACCCTTACCAGTTGACGAACCTGGCAGACAACCCAGAATACACTATCGTGCTTGCTGACATGAAACGACGTTTGTTGCGGGATGCCGAAGCGGTTATCCCTGGCGACGATACCAATTTCACCGTCACCTTCGATGGTTGGGTGCCAACAGCGTCAGGTGTGGAAGAGGGTTGGTTCTCGGCTGATACAGCAGGGCAAACCATGACCTACACATCACCTATCGCTTCGACGTCGATCGCACTCATCGCCACGCGCGGCCCCACAGGCGGCAAAGCACAGGTGTCCATCGACGGCAAAAACAAGCAACTCATCGACCTGTACTCACCCGTCGAAGTCAAGGATGTCGTCTTTACCTTTGACAGGTTAAAGCTCCAAGCACATAAAATGACTGTCCGTGTGCTAGGGAAGAAGAACCTTGATTCGACCGGCACGACCGTCTCGATCAAGGGCTTCCAAGTTGGCGACATTCCTGTGCCTGCCAACAATCCCGATGTGATGTTCTCGAAATGGGAAGTGACAACGAACGCAGGTATGGATACAGTCGGTGGTTCAGCCCACCGCACGGACACCGCGGGGGCGACCGCGACATTTACATTCACCGGCACTCAAGTTACCTGGATCACCACACGCGGTCCGAAGCTTGGCAAAGCCAAGATATTCATTGACGGGTCTGAGATCAAAACCGTCGACATGTATGCTCCGAAACATATCTGGCAACATCAGGAGGTCATCGACGGATTGTCACCGGGCAAGCATACGATCAAGATACTGGTTGTTGGCAAGCACCAGAGTAAATCCGCCGGAAACGTTGTGTATGTTGACGGCTTCAGCGTCCCCTGACAAGAACGGCTGATTAGGTTCTCCTGATGTGGTGTTATCGAATGTATTGAAGATTATCGAAAGAAATGGATGAATGTGAGACGTTGGTTTGGGTGGCATCGGTGGATGGTTTGGCCGCCAGTTATTGGAATGATCTTCATCCTTATTGTGCTTGTTTCTCCTCTTTTATATGGCTTTGATTGGCCTGGTTGGACAGGCTTCAATACATATACGATTGAGGAACGCACGGTCGAGGGCACTAAAGTTACGATTACTACCCAGACTGTGCATTACAAAACTCTCTGGGATTGGCTTCAACTTTTGGTCGTTCCATTGGTGCTAGCTCTCGTTGGTATTCAGCTGAACCGTATGCAAAGTCTTCGTGCTGAGTGGATTGCTCGGGATGCTAGTCGTGAGGTTGGTCTTCAGCAGTATTTTGGTCGTATGAAGGAGCTTCTGCTAGAGCATAACCTTAATACCGACGGTGTGACGGATGCAGTACGTTCTATTGCGCTGTCGTTGACGGTAAGCGTGCTTCGTGAAATGGATGGTAGACGTAGAGGTAGTGTGATTCACTTTTTGTATGAATCTGGCTTGATAACTGTAAAAAAGCATGTTTTGGAGTTGTTCAGGCCTGATCTAACTGGAATTGATTTACAGGGTGTTTATCTTGATAGGGTCTATCTTCCAGTTGCTCGCTTTGTTCAGGCTAATCTCGAAGAAACTGTGCTTGAGCATGCTAGGCTTGAGTTGTCTGATTTCACACTGGCTAACCTAAAGGATTCTTCTTTGACTAAGGCTCAACTTGAAAATACTAAGTTTGTTGAATCGTGTCTCGTTTCTGCGCGCCTTTAATGGTTCTATTCTGTGGGCGTCTAATTTAGCTGGAGCTGATCTAACTGGAGCTGACCTTCGTGGAGCTGACCTTCGTGGAGCTAACTTTACAAAGGCTAATCTCACTAGATCTAAGTTTGCTGGAGCTAGATATAGCACTCGTGGGGAGAGTTATGTTGGCCCTACTCTATGGCCGGAAGGTTTTGATCCACGTGCAGCTGGAGCTATCATAGATAACTCCGATGATTAGGTTCTGTTGACCGGTTCAGCGTTCCCTGACAAGAACGGCTGATTAGGCATGTGGCAGGGTCAGCCCTGCCATTTTTTTTGCGTCACCGTCTACGCCCCATGTACGGAACAATGTTCGTGGACAGCGTCACATGGAGCGGTGCCGCCTGGTCCAAGCATTGCCCCATACGTTCAAAACGGATGTTTCGCTCCACTCAACATGACGGACGTGCGACGTTGACGGAACCCTCGTGTCCTGCCCGAGCATTGCTATCATATTGCTTGCACTATGGTAAGATGATAAGGCTCCACAGAACCTACTTCTGGAACACCATGCATCCTACAATCCGACGATGTTTCGTTCAGCTTGCACTGATTCTATCGTGGCTTGTTGTGCCTGTAGCAACACAGAACGTTGTAGCACAAGCAGCACGACCGAACATTCTCCTGATTATCTCCGACGATCAACGCTACGATTCGATGAACTACATGCCGCGTACCAAATCGCGCATCTTCGACCAGGGTGTGAAGTTTGCCAATGCATACGCCACAACCCCGCTATGTTGTCCAAGCCGCGCCAGCATTCTGACAGGCATGTACGCGCACAATCATAATGTGCGCGATAACAACGCGCCGCTGGCCGCACCAACATTCATGCAGTATTTGCATGACAATGGCTACTACACCGGCATTGTCGGCAAATACCTGGGGTATTGGAACGGTAATCCACGGCCTGAATACGATTATTGGGCAACATTCCAGGGGACGACCGCGCCATATTTTGATCCTGTCCTGAACATCAACGGCACGGAAGGCGTCGCCAAAGGCTACATCACGCATCGGCTGCGTGGCTATTCGCTCGATTTTCTGACCAGGGCTCATCGGCAGTCCAAGCCATTCGCGCTGATCGTGACGCCCAACGCTCCACATGAACCTGCCGACCCCGCGCCCGAGGACGCAAACCTCTACCCCAACCTGGCACCCTATCGTCCCCCGAGCTACAACGAAGCCGACGTTTCGGACAAATCATCGTTCCTGCAAAGTCAGCCGTTGCTCACAGCGGACGTATCCGCTCAGTACGACGACTTGCGCCGCAAACAACTTCAAACGCTCAACGCTGTCGATACACTCGTCAACCAGTTGCTAAATCAGCTTCAAGCGCAGGGCAAACTCGATACGACGCTGGTCATATATATGTCGGACAACGGCATGATGTATGGTGAGCATCGCAGAGGGGGGAAAAAGACCCCTACGAGGAATCCGTTCGGATTCCGTTCGCGGTGCGGTACCCGCCGTTGGTGAAGAAGGCGCGTGTGGATCGGAACATCATTGGCAACATCGACATCGCTCCGACCCTGTACGAACTTGCCGGTATCCCCATTCCCGCTGGCGTTGATGGACGCTCGCTCGTACCACAGCTTCGTACGGATTCTAACGCAGCCGAAGGCACGGGTGATGAGCAGGCCATCGTCGCCGCCCGCGACCGTGCATTGTTACTGGAAGGATGGAACAGCCGACCGTGGACAATGCTTCGCTACGAGCGCTATGCCTACCTGGAATACAAATGGGATCGCCCCGAATTGTACGACCTGCTGGCAGACCCGTATCAGCTTACCAACATCGCCGAGAAACCAGCCTATGCCGGTATCGTCGCCAATCTCAAACAGCGTTTGAAAGCGCAAGCCGAGCCGGTGCCAGCGGGCGACGACACCACCTACGCGATCACCTACGACGGCTGGAGGGCGACGCCGATGAGCGAGCATAGTGGCTACCGCGCAGCGAACGCGCGGGGCCAGGTCGCGATCTTCGACACGCCGAACCCCACCA
The DNA here is from genome assembly GCA_963782315.1 of uncultured Chloroflexia bacterium. Classification (GTDB taxonomy): domain Bacteria; phylum Chloroflexota; class Chloroflexia; order Chloroflexales; family Kallotenuaceae; genus JBBSGA01. The sequence goes on along the minus strand of CAWAJS010000031.1, from coordinate 157,348 downwards.
GCATCCGTCGCGCTCGTCACCCGGCATGGCCCCGGTATGGGCAAGGCACAAATCGTCATCGACGGAGCGGTTGCCGCGATGATCGACCTCTACGCACCGAACGTCAAGAGCAATGTCGTCTACACCTTCGATAGCCTGGCGGAGCGTACGCACAGCATGGAGGTGCGGGTGCTGGGCCTTCGGCGACCTGCCTCCAACGGCACGACCGTGGTAGTCGATGGCTTCCGAAGTGGCAATATTGCCATCGACGACATCAGTCCAAACGTCGCGTATTCGTCCTGGACGAGCACGATCAATGCAGCGATGAGCGTTTCAGGAGGTAGCATCCGTCGTGCGTCAGCGACAGGCGCAACGCTGTCATTCCCCTTTAGAGGCACACAGGCGACCTGGATCACCGCGCTGGGACCGTCATATGGTCAGGCGACGATCTCCGTCGATGGCAAGGTGTATAAGACGGTCGATCTATATAGCCAGGCACAGACGTGGCAGCACCGCGTCGTCATCGACGGATTGCCCAGCGGTAACCATGTCGTGACGATTCAGGTCCTCGGCACGCACCAGAACGCATCAAACGGGAACATCGTCGTCTTTGATGGGTTTTCCGTGCCATAGGTAACGAACGGTCGCGGCGCCAACGCCACCTGGTGCCGCGACCGTTCGGTACCTATGACGAAGCGGTTGACGATTGTGAGAAACCCTTTACGCGCTAGTCATTACTCGTGCGATGAGCACGAAAAATACGCCCAGGAGGGCGCAGGCGAGAAACACGAGGACACCGACCGGGATCAGCACCGTCATTACGGCGCGCCCCGTCGAAAGATGCATCGATTCGCGGACGCCGATCACCTGCAACACCAATGACCAGATGGCGATACCGAACGACACCATTCCAATAATGAGTGAAAGCGCGATGATCCCCGAAATGTTCGCGATCAACGTCAGTACCAGGGTGATAACGCCCGGAAGCCCCGCGAACACCAGCGTCGAGAACAGGGCGCTGAAATGCCCTTCACCCCGCAGTAGTCGTGCGAGCACAAACAGGATTCCAGCGTAGACGATCTGCAACAGTGGTCCAGCGACACCACCAATGATCGCCGGAATCCGTGATTGTGACATCGCCACCATCGTCGCCATCGAAGGTGGCATGCCTTCGGTTTCTGGCATCGTGGTGACAGGTTGAGTCGGCACGGTTAGCCCCGCAAGCAACCCCAATACGGCAAGCATGATCATGATGCCCAGCGCGATACCCCATGGTCGCGCCGCCGCGATCTTCTGCATCGTCACCACCGGGCGTACAAACACGCCCACGACAGCATCCATGATGCTAAACGGTTCTTGCACGATTGGCATCCGATATGGTTCGGTCATTTGCTCCTCATCGTTTCGCAGGCCTTAAAGTGTCGCGCATGCCGAACAAGTGTAGCATCAGATTCCCACACCAGTGAAGCCCTGCTGCACCTATCGCCGGTTTCCATGTTGAGGTTCAAGAAGGCCACTAGGCCGTAAACCCGGTACATCGTGGAGCAGACGGCTCCACGATGAGGCCCAAAACGACCGGGGCAATATTGCAGGGCGGGGTGTAACTGACACCTCGCCCCTGGTGTTTCAGCACAACGCATTGACGGCGGCGACCAGCGCCTGAATATAGCCAGTGGCGTGTGCGCGTCCCCGGTGGCACCAGGTCGTATCATCGACCATATGCGGCACGTGATCGTCGATGATAAAGCCGTCGAAGCCGCTTTCCTTGAGCGTGCGAATCGCGGCGACGACATCGACGTTGCCTTCGCCCAGGAAGCACTCGGCGAATGACGGCACGACGCCCTGCACATCGCGGAAATGCACGTACACGATCTTGCCGCGTGTACCAAAGAAGCGGATCGCTTCCAGCGGGTCCGGTCCCATTTCGGACCAACACCCCAGGCAGAAGTCCAGGCCATGGGCAGGGCTATCGAACTGTTCCATGGCGCGGCGAAAGCCCTCGAAGCTGTGGAACAACCGTGCGATGCCACCCAGCATCGGCATCGGCGGATCGTCGGGGTGCAGCGCCAGCGTGACGCCGGATTCCTCGGCGACGGGCAGCACCGCGTCCATGAAATAGCAGTAGTTATCCCACATGGCGTCCGCGTCGAGGGTACGTCCTTCGAGCAGCGGATGCTCTTTGACGCCGTGGCGCAGCGGAAACTGGTCCACCAGCGCCATATCGAACGCCGTGACCATCGCGCCGCCACGTCCGGCGCGGTCGGGGGTGCGCCACACGCCATTGGGCATCCAATGGTAGCCCAGCACCGGAATACCCGCTTCGCCCATGTTGCGAATCGTCGCCTGATAGTTGGCGATCTGTTCGTCGCGCCCCGGTAATCCCAGCATCGCCCGGTCGTAGAACGTGACCGGCACATTTTCGAGCGCCTCGATCCGCAACCCATATTCATCACAGCGGTGCTTGATCCAACGGAGGTCGTTGGCTTCCCAGCGTTGCGTTCCCGGTAGTACGGGCGTGTTCAGCAGCACACCGCTGGCGTCGAGTTGCTTGGCAAACGTTAATCGTTCGTGGGTCAGTTCGTTGAACTGCCCGATGGCGACCCGCATCGTATTCGACATGGAAGGTCCTTCCGGGCGACAATGCCCGCGCTACGTTTACTTCGCGCTTCGTCGTGGCGCTTCGACCAGTGCTAACAGCAAGTGATTTTTACCATTCGTGCAATGTGCCATTCACCTCCGACATGGAGATTCATCACGTCTCCTCAACAGCACGCCCGTAGAACTCCACGAACGCCCGGGCCACCTCGTCCGCGACCGCCGCAAGGTAGCGTTCGCCGTGTTCGGCTCGCGCCAGCGCGGGGCGGTCGGTGTAGCCCGCGATGTGCTGCCACGCGCCATGGAACTCGGCACGATAGCGCGCCGGAGCAAGCACGGCGGGCGGTGCGTCGGGACGGTCGGGGCGCGGTTCGCGCACCAGATCGGGACGCAACGCCAGCATCACCGACGTTTCAAACTCGCCCGAATGACCGGGTAGCTCGGTGGTGACGGTAGCTTGCGCTGCCGCGAGCGCCCCGGCACCAACGGTCCAATACGACGCCGCCGCGATGTTCGCGGGATGCGCCAGCACCAGATCACGCGCCGCAAGCTGAATCAGTTCGTTGTTGCCGCCGTGTCCGTTGATCACGAAGATACGCCGGAACCCACCCACGATCAGGGATTCCAACAGATCGTGCAGCACACGGTAGTAGGTTTCCGTGCTGAGCGACATTGTGCCGCCGAAGGGCAGGTGGTGGTGCGAACTCCCAAAGGGCAGCGTCGGCGCCACCAGCACCGGAATCTGCTTCGCGGCTTCCGTCGCCGCCGTCCGCGCAACATGCGTCACGGCGAAGGCGTCCACACCTACCGGCAGGTGCGGACCATGTTGTTCGGTCGCTCCCACCGGCAATACCAACAACGTATCGGGGGCAACACGCCGCGCTTCGTCGCGTGTCAGTTCTTCTAGCAATAATGGCATCGAAAATCCTCTTGATCTACCACCTTCCACACGGGTATAACGCTCGATATCACCTCAAGCACCGCCTCTGCCCAAACAGATACTATGTCCATTCGAGCATGAATGAAGCCCTTTCCATCTGTGGTCATTCGTCGATGGTCAGCGGTCGCAGCAACGGCTGCCAGCCGAGCATGTGCTGCGCCTTCGTCATGTTGAAGATCTTTTGTTGGTAGTCGCCGCTGATCGTGTATGCCTGGAAGCCGTTACCTCGCAACTTCAACGCCGCGAGGATCGCACCCGCGACATCGCTGGCAGCGGTGGCGATAGTTGGCACAGCGGGATCGGTCTGTGTACGCCATTGATCGTCAGCGGTGGGATGGCACAACCGCAGGGCGTTCACGGACATCTGCCACTCCGCGACGGCATGGCGGCACATCTGCTCGCCCAGGCGTTTGGTCAGACCATAAAAGTGCGTAGCGTCCGGCGGTATATCCTCATGGTCGAGGTTACGTTCCGTGATTTCGCCCCCATAGACCGACATACTGCTGGTATAGACGGCGTGCGTGATGCCCGCCTCGTGTGCGGCGAGTAGCGCAAGGTAGATGCCCTTGACGCTCGTATCGAAATTTGTGGCGATGGAATTTGGCGCCGAAAATTCCTTATTGCCCATCGCCATGTACACGAGCGCATCCATGCCCTCGACTGCCCGACGCAACGCGTCAAAGTCGCCTACGTTGCCTTCCACAAACTCGACCGACTCCACAGGGGGGCGCAGGTCGAACACACGCACGCTATGCTGCTGGGCAAGTAGGGGCAGCACGAGGCCGCCAACAAAACCCGATCCACCGACGACAAGTATTCGCATGATATTCCTTATGTATGACCAACGACCAACGTAGAATGAGCGAGCACCGATTGGCGATGGATCAAAGCGTCTCCGTTTATGTCAATCCCATCCGCTGCGAGGAATCTATCCCTAACCTCAACAGGACAGATTCCTCGACCGTGCGGAATACCAGGTTGGATGACCATTCATTATGTACGAGTTATTGAAGCATACTCCTGTCTGCAGGACAGGCTAGCTTCGTGGGTATCGCTCGTCGCGCACGGGGGCGCGTACCACTCGTGCGCGCAGGTCGGCCCATTCGGGCGTACCATCGTCTGCATGCACTTCCATCCGAACGCCGCGTTCCTGCGGTGGCTGGTTGCCGCGCAGGAAATCATCCCAGCATTGCGGTCGCATGTTGGCATAGTGCATCACGCGTCCACCTTCCCAGACCACAGACAGGATCAGTTGAGGTTGCGGATGTTCATAGGGCGACTGCATACGATAGCGCTCCAGCGCTTCCTCATCGACTTCGACGCCAAGACCGGGAGCATCGGGAACCCTGACGAAGCCACCGCTGATGGTGAGCGGCTGTGCGAGCAGGTCGTCGGCGTAGTTATTGAGGCAACTGATGGCGGGCCACTGGGCAAACGGGAGCACCGCGCCAAGCTGAACACTCAGCGCCGTGGTCAGGCCTGTGCCGACGAGTTGCAACCAGAAGGGTTTTTCAAAGGCAGCGGCGAGCGCTCCCTGGCGCAAGACACTGGCCACGCCACCGCCGACCACGAACCCGTCGCAAACATCCCCACGCATCGCCACCGGAAACGGCGGGTCGCCAAAATGCAGCGCGAGCGGGCGCGTCGTCTTGGTTCGCAATAGCCGCTGGCCTTCCACGTCATGTTGCATAATCGGCGATTCATAGATCGCCACACGCTCGAAGGCGTCCAGCGCACGCAGCACCGGAGCAGCATGTCCCTGATTAACCAGCATCGTGTTCCAATCAAGGTCGAGCCGGAAGTGGGGCGGCGTGACGGCGCTGATCGCTTCGACCTGCGCGTATACGTCCCACCAGGGACGCGCCTTGATCTTGTAGGACGTATAGCCCTGTTCAACGGCGAGTTGTGCTTCGGCGGCGTTGGCTTCCGGCGGCATGTCGATGTTCCACCACGAGATCGGACACCATTCCCGCACCTGTGGCAGGTTAAACAGTCGATGCGCCGGAACGTCGAGCGCCTTGCCCACCAGATCATACAAGGCCATCTGTAAACCCGCACCCAGCGTATCGTCGCCCAGACAGGCGACTGCGTTCTTGCCGCGCACGCGTTCGAGCGCCTCGTCCGGCACACGCCCCCAGGTATAGTGCGGCAGCGTTTCACCGTACCCTACCAGGCCAGGGACGTCCGTCGTCACCCGAATAACCTCGACGACGCTCCATTGCCACACCTCGCGGGCATTCCATTCCTGGCAGCGTGGCGTGAAGGGAACATTGAGAACGATGCGTTCGACATCCCGAATACGGATTTGAGCGTTCATAGGTCTCCCTTCGTACGATACACCCTTGGCAGTACACGCTTCGCAACCGGACAGATCATAGAACCGAGCGCAGACTTGTCAAGCCAGGATCGGTCGGGCAATAAACCCTGGTAGCAAGGATACACGCTTATGAAAACGCGACAACCGGAGGTCCACGAACCCAACAAAGATTAATCGACCCACGCATGAGTATCCGAGGCTTGGAACGTCAATCACACGGTATGCGCGCTCCTACGGTCACGCGTTTCGAGCGCGTCTGAGAATGCCGGATGACGTGGGTACGCAAGAGTGATCGGAAGGATGTGACACGCTTGCTCATCGGGAATGCACTCACAGTAAGGTTGTCATTGCTAGGCGGGGTTGCCTGCTTGGCCGGGAACTCTTTCCAGCGCGCACGACCGAACATATCCTTCGGCTGCGGATTCAGAATGACGAAAACCAACGAATTGTTGCTTCCCGGTTCCGACTGGCAACTTTTGCGTACACCCCGGCATACACAACCGTTGACATCCGGTATACACTGAGAAGTACTTCTTCAGTTAGTCTGCCGCAACGTACTTTTCAAGGGCACCAGCTATGGCGCAAGAATCCAAACGACCATCTTGTTTAATGACAATTCCTGGCATACTCACCGGATGCGCGGCGTTAATTACCGCAGTAGCAACACTTATCGGTGCGCTTGTCGCGACGGGAATCATCCAGGGTTTCGTCCCAGTTGCCCAGCAACCGACACAGAGCGCCATTGTCCAAACCGAACGACCACTATCTGGCAACGCTAGTTTTGCACTGAGTGAGCAGCCACGACCGACTGCAGCCACGGCAACCGACCAGCAATTGATCATTCAGGCGATTCAGCGTGCCAACAGCGCCGAAATAGCATCCAGACGTACACAGAATGGTAGTTCGCTACCCACCGCCTTCGCTGGCGCGGCACTGAACTATGAGCAAGTCGCCCTTCAGAATATGATTGGGCGTGGTGAATATTGGGATTCAACACTCCATGGACAGGATTTTCAATCCTTCGATATCAGTGCCGATGGCATGTTTGCGGATGTGTATGTCATCGAGACATGGAGTATGGTTATCTACTCCAGCCAAACCAATACCTGCATCGCACAATCCGACCTTCAGGACATACCACAGACCGTATCGCTCGAACGAACAGGTGATGGTTGGATCGTTACGCGTCTAATTGCTGACGATGGTGTTCCTCAGCCGACATTCAACGCCTGTTACTAATGACTGAAACAATCCTCAGGGTGACTATTCGTCACAACGATTCGCCGCCATGACTGCCCTACAATGGCACATATCCTCCTGATTGGTGCACATGCGTTTCGCCGTGACGACTGACTGGCTCAGTACGTAGAAGATCGGCAGACGAAACCCCCCGATGACGTCTGCCGATCTTCTACGTGCTGCGGTAGTACTAACGATGAACTGTTCAAAAAGACACCCACCACATGGGACGAGTTTTGGCGTATTTGACATGCCACACTATGCTGAGCAGAACTCGGTGGTATCGTGCTTGACACGCACCATATGCAAGACGCGTATATCCTGACACATCAGCCATGGTCGGTGATCGTATGTCGCAAATGGCCGGTTGCTGCACGAACGAAGGGATATTCAATGGAAACACAACAGCGCTGCGGGTGGGCGACAGGGGATGCCCTGATGCGGGACTACCACGACACGGAATGGGGCGTGCCGGAGTACGACGGTCGGGCGTTATGGGAAAAGCTCATGCTCGACGGCTTTCAGGCCGGGCTGTCCTGGTTGATCGTGCTACGAAAACGTCCCGCCTTTCGTGCGGCGTTCGCGGACTTCGATCCTGCCATTGTCGCAGGCTATTGACGAGGACGACATCACACGCTTGCTTGGTGATCCTGGCATCATCCGGTCGCGCACTAAGATCGCGGCGACCATCGGCAATGCCCGCGCGTACCTGGCGATGCAACGCACGGGTGAGGACTTCGGGAGTTTCGTGTGGGACATGGCAGGTGGTGCGCCGATCCGCAACCATCCGCGCACCAGTGCCGACGTGCCGACGCAAACCGCGCTCTCGAACGAGATCTCCGAAGGCGTTGAAACAGCGTGGCTTGAAGTTCGTCGGTCCAGTGATCGTCTACGCCTGGATGCAAGCAACCGGCATCGTGGACGACCACACCGCCGATTGCTTCCGCGCCCACATCACCTGAGTTATTGAAACGCCAATGACCCATCGGGACGCAGCGGGAACGGGCGATGCCAGGAGCGGAACGGGTACCTGGCACAGCGCATCCTCGACCAGATCCAAGGCCAATCCGGGACGTTCGGGGAGTTCGAGGTAGCCATCGACCAGGCGCATCGGCTCGTCCACGATCTCGCGGCGTGGTCCTTCGTCGTCGGGGTGATATTCGAGCACGATGAAGTTCTGCGTGCTGGCGGCGAAGTGGACGTTGACCGCAGTCGCCACCGGACCGCATGGATTGTGGGGCGCGACGCTCATATAGTGGGCTTCCGCCATCGCCGCGACCTTCTTCATTTCCCATAGCCCACCCATCAGACATACATCAGGCTGCACGATATCGACCGCTTCCGTCTTCATCAGGTCGCGGAACTCGTACTTGGTGTACAGCATTTCGCCCGTGGCGAGCGGAACGTCGGTATGGGCGGCAAGCTTCGCCAGCGCATCATAGTTTTCCGGTCGCAGCGGTTCTTCAACGAACATCGGACGATATGGAGCGACCGCCGTACACAGTTCCAGGGCGCGCCCGACCTCGAAGATACGGGCGTGCGGATCGAGGCCGATGTCAATGTCGTCGCCCACGGCACGTCGTACGGCTTCCACCCGCGCCACCGCGCCGCGTATGACAGCGTTCCAGGGCAACGCCTGGTAATTCGGTGGCAAGTGGGCTCAGTTTGAGCGCCGTATACCCATAGCGATCGATCAGGGCGAGGGCGTTTTCGGCAAGTGCTTCGGGCGTGTTGCCATGGGGTGATTGATAGACGCGCACACGGTCGCGACACTTGCCACCCAACAGACGGTAGACCGGCAACTCCCGCCGCTTTACCCGCGATGTCCCACAAGGCGTGTTCGATACCGCTGATCGCCGCGTTGACGACCGAGCCACCCGGAAAACGCGAACCCGCGTACATCAGATTCCACAGCCCCTCGATGTCGCGTGGGTCGCGTCCGATCAGCCAACCTTCGAAGTCACGCACGACCTCAACCGTCGCCTTATCCGGTCCGCATGAATATGCCTCGCCGATGCCGTGGATCCCTTCGTCGGTATGCACCTTCACGAACGGCCAGTTACGATTGGAGACGTTGACCAGCAGGGTATCGATCTTCGTGATCTTCATAGCAGCATTGCTTCCTTGTGATAACGAGCGACCGGAGGCGCACATGCGGCGTAGGAACGCCACACCGCGCTCCTACGCCGCATTATACATGTGCGTGCTTTATCGTTCGGAAGCCAGGGCATACAATCACGGCGTCCTCGTTCTGCATGATCTGTCCCAGCCGCCACGCAGCGGTCCAGTCGCATGGGTCTACCGTGCGACTGGCGTTGGCGATACAGGCTTCCAGTTCCTCGCGTTCGTGCAACGAGGTTGGTGCGCCGACTTCTTCCCGTAATGCCGCCGCCTTGCCCCACATCCGCGCCGCCCGCAGCGGCAAACCGCGTACGCTGGCGATCTGCGCGAGCCCTTCCAGCACCCACGCCACGCCCTGCTTATCGCGGAGATGCCAACGTAACGACAGGCTTTCTCGGAATACTTGATCGGCGGTCTCGATGTTGCCCCGTTCGAGTTCGACGGTGCCAAGGATGCGGAGCGCCCAACTCAGACCAATCGTGTGGTCCAGTTCGCGGCACAGGTTAATGGCTTCTTCACACAGGCTACGGGCTTCCGCATAGTTCTGGCGACGCAGGGCAACCGCCGCGGAGAACGTCAGCGATGACGCGATCGAGCCTTTGTCACCGGCATAGCGGAAATGTACCAGGCTTTCGTCAAACAATGGTGCGGCGGTATCCAGGTCATCTCGCATCAACCAGATACCGCCGATATGCGCCAGCACGTTGCCGATCTCCAGATGGTTGTTGTGCGGACGCACCACAACCAGGCTGCGCTCATACAAAGCAGTGGCACGGTCGTAATCGCGCTGGTTGCACACGACTTCCGCCAGCCCTTGCAGCGCTCTGCCGAGCCGCAGCGTGTCATCGCACTGCTCGAACATGACAATACACCGTTCGTATAGCCGCACGGCTTCGGCGTAATCATTCTGGCATCGCGCCAACGTCGCCATACTCGACAGCGCCCGCGCGTTGCTCGGCGAAGGCGCGGCTGAGGTCGCATGACGCGGCGATGGTCGCCAGCCACTCGCGTCCCTCCTGCCAGTGACCCCGCAAATACCAGAACTGCGTCAAAGACGCCGCCATTGCCAGCGCGACCGTGGGCGTGCCGCCGTCCAATCCCCACCGCAACGCCGCACGGAGGTTATCATGCTCGGTTTCCAGCAGCAGACCCCAGCGTTTCTGGTCGGGGCCAACCAGCGCCGCTTCGCTCCTTTCCGCCATCGTCGCGAAATAATCGAGATGGCGGCGGGCGGCTTCCTCGAATCGGGGGCGATCCCCGTTCTTTTCCATCGCGTACTGCTGAATCATGGGGTGAAAGGAATAACGGTGTGTCCCATCGCCAGCGATGTAATAGCGCACTAACGAGCGTTCAACCAGCGATTGCATGACCTGTGGCCTGGCATCGGCGATGTATTCGGCTCCCTCCATGGTCCAGCCACCACGAAACACCGCCAGCAGCGGAAGAATGCGCTGTTCATCGGCGCCGAGCAATCGCCAGGAATGTTCCAACGCCGCCCAGATCGAGCGGTGCCGTTCGGGCAGATCACGGGCATTGACTGCCAGCGCGTGTACCGTCGTTTCGATGGCGTGGGCGATGGCGTGAGCGTCGAGTTCGCGTACTGCCGATGCCGCCAGTTCGACCGCCAGCGGCAAACCTGCGACCAGGCGGCAAATACGAGCAACGGCCTCCATGTTCTGCGCGTCAAGCCGCCAGCGGTGCTGCACCTGCTGGGCGCGTTGGACGAACAACTGCACCGCGCCAAACGATGTAATGTCGGCTTTGGCGTCGGTGGTCGGAAAACTCAAGCCCTCCAGATCCCAGACCCATTCCGACCATAGCCGCAATCGTTCGCGGGACGTCACCAGGATGGTGAGCGCCGGGCAGGCGTCAAGCAGATCGGCGACAACTCCGGCACCGTCCACGACCTGCTCGAAGTTGTCCAACACCAGGAGCACATCGAGGTCGCGTAGGAATGCGTAGAGGCTGTGCGCGATCGATTCGCTGCCCTGTTCGCCGACGCCCAAAACATGGGCGATAGCGCGTTCGACCGACTGAGCGTCGGTACTTGCGGCCAGCGGCACGAAAAACGCGCCATCGGCGAACATATCCAGACTTTCACTGGCGATCTGCAAGCTTAGCCGTGTCTTGCCGACGCCCGCGAGGCCGACGATTGTCATCAGGCGCACGTTAGGATGGCGGAGTTGCTCGCGGATACGTGCGATTTCTTGCGAACGCTCGATCAGGGGGGTCGGCGGCACTGGCAGGCGGCAACGTGGAGCGTGCGGCGACACGTATGGCATATCCACCAGATACTCGTCGTCCTCGACACCATGGGATGGCATGCGAGCCAGGCGCAGAAACATCTCGCGTTCGTCGTCCTCGACCTGCAAGATCGTGGCGAGGCGCGTAGCGACTTGCTTGGATGGCCGTCGAGCGCCGGACTCGAATCGGTAAATCGTATCGACCGTACACCCGACATAGCCAGCGAGATCGGCCTGTGTCAAATCAAGCGTGCGACGGCGTTCCTTGAGCCAATTTCCGAATGAACGTCCTTGCAACATCCCAAGCGCTCCCGTAGTCCGGCCCAGCGTCGTTCGAACACTGCCGGAACGAACAGCGAATGAGTATGACGCAGGTTGGTAGCCACGGGGGTAGCTGCCTGTCGGTACGTTGTTTTTGGGAGAAACCATACTGAATAAATGCGCGTCAGCGCCGCAATATCATGTGGGCTCCGTCCAACGTCCGCTCATTAACACTGTGCTGGCAAGCCGTTCAGGTTAACTGTTCATTCTATATCAGCCTGTCAATCCTCTATCACCACCACGTATCAGGGCCAGGGTTCCATCAACGTCGTGAAATCTGTCATCCTGAACCGCAGTGAAGGATCTTTCCGAACGAGAGACAGCCTCTTCCGCTCCACTCAGAGTGACAATCTCGATGGCATCGTTGCGTACATCGGACGTTTACCGAGCCCATTTCGGCACGCTCAATGGCATATCGTTCACTTGCTGACCGCCCGGCATTTCGCTGATGATGAGGCAAGGACGACGTTGCTCGATTTCTATTCCTCTGAAAGCTGACCACCGTCGATGATGACCGACTCGCCAGTAATAAACGATGCCTCATCCGATGCGAGAAACGCAAACAGATTGGCGACTTCATCCGGTCGTCCGAAGCGTCCAAGCGGGATTTTCTGCGCGTATTGATCGACGAACGAGGCATCGACACCCGCATCGCCCACCAGTTCGGTGCGGATAAAGCCGGGTGACACGCAATTCACCCGTATGTTGTATTCCGCTAATTCGATTGCCATGGTCTTGGTAAGCAGGATCACGCCAGCCTTGGATGCGTTGTAAGCCGCCAGCATTTTCTCGCCCATATGCCCGTTCGATGAGGCCATATTGACGATCGCGCCGCCGTTGCCCTGCGCCACCATCACCCGCGCCGCCTGTTGTCCCAGCAGAAACATCGACTTGAGGTTGACGTTCAGCGTGCGATCCCAACTTTCCTCGGAGTGGTCGAGGAACCGCTCGAATACCGCAATTCCGGCGTTATTGACCAGAATATCCACGCTACCCATCCGCGCTTGCGCGTTCGCCACGAGTTCAGCGCAGAACTGTGCAGAACTGACATCGCCGCTCGCTGCCCATACCTCGCCCATGGCCGACAATTCCGTTGCCGTCGTGTTCACACGGTCTGCGACGATATCGCACAGCATCACACGCGCACCTTCGCGCAGAAACTTCTCGGCGATTGCTCGCCCGATTCCCCGTCCGCTTCCCGTCACCAATGCGTTCTTGCCTTCCAGACGTCCCATTTGTGTCCCTCTTACTATTGGCATCGGTTCGGATGCCGACCCTCCCACCAATGATCGTCCACGCTGCCACATCGTACCCCGAATACCAGCAAGCACACAGGCGGCAACCGCATCCTGTGTGCTCGTCGGACGTCGTGACGCGACGATAACGTGCGGGGATCGTGCGCGGTAGTCGTTCATGTTGATAACACTGCGCTGGTGCCACGCTTCTTCGGGGGCAAAAGCCTGCAGATGACGGACGCCCAGTCATGCACGGCGGCGCTTCGCCACGCATCGACCGCGCCAACCCCTCCATCAGGCCAACGTCGCCGCCACCATATCCCGCCGCCCCTGGCGACACGTCGATGTTCCCAATCCTGCCGATCAGGTGATCATGAATCGTGATCTCCGGGCTAGCACCGAAGCGTCCACGCAGGATCACTCGCGGCCCATCATAGCGCATCGAGCGATGTTCCTGGTTGGAATGGCCGTGCATCGACAGCGATACCGTCGCGCCAGTCTCGAACTCCATGGCGACGACCTGTTGATCCACCACATCGTTGTCCGACCTGTACACGCATCGTCCGTACGGCCCTGTTTCTATAGCGGCACGCCGTCCCGCGTAGCTCATGTGCGGCGCGATGACGTGGAAAGGCCATACATTAGGATATTCGGGATCAAAGCTGAATGGTGGCGTTTGGTTAGCCCTTGAAGCCTTGTGCGCGTCTTTGCGTACGTGTGACGAACGTCAAGCGTGGGTGAGTTGTGGACCTCGACCGGAATGAGGAAGATCAGTGCTTGCAGGCGTCATAGCACAGAATCGAAGGAGACTGGTAAGTTAATGGACGTAGGAAACACCAATACAATCGAAACCGTTGACCACCATCCACCGTAGCACAGGTACGAACACGCGGGCAGCATACCATTTTCATAGCCCGATCCCGCGCTCTGCGATCGCGCTATACGTTATCGGTGGTCTGATTCAAATAACTCGCGCCAGTATTATCCTCTGGTCCGTCGCTCCAGGAAACTTGGAAGGTCTTTGCCAGCCCGCCGTAGTTGCTGGCGTCGCTCGGTCCCATCCCATACCGTCCCATCACGATGCTCGGCATAGCTAAGTCCAGCCAGCGTAATAACGTAGCCCTCACCATCGTATTGTTTGGGTTGTTTGAGATAGCCCCATTTCACAAGTGTTTCAAACGATGTAAGGGTTTCCGCATCGACACCGAATCCACCCTCTGGGATCATTGGATGAGAAACCGATAGCGGGGCGCGAGCAATCCTCTGCAGTAGAAATGGAGTGTCAGATCCTTCAGAAAGTTTTAGGCGTGTCTGAATAAGCATTGAAAGTAACATGTCTGGATTCATCAGTGCATTTTCCTTTTTGATCTTTGGTACTGCTGGTAATAATATCATAATCATCATGCGTACACTCAATACGGCAGTATCTGAACCGGGGTTCCGTCAAAGTCGTGAAATCTTTCATCCTGAACCGCAGTAGAAGACCTTTCCGAACCATGGACATGCTCTTGGCCGAGCGTGTACCCGCACAGGGTGACAATATAGTCACTGTGAATGGGACGTTAACGGGGCCCTGGTATCCGAACATTGCCACGAATGTAACAGCGCTCAAACGAAACTATCGACATTCATACAAAGAATGTCACGGATGAGCATGGAATCAAACCCGTTTTCCTGCAACTCATTGGAAACGTCCCCTCGAACGAATCGAATCCTCAGGGCGCGGTCAATCTGCCACCCACCCTACCTTCCCGCGCAACCAGGGATAGATTTCTCGATAATCTCAGCGCGACAAATACAAGAGCATCAGCCTATCCGGGGTGATCGTCCGTCGTCTGTCAGATCAGATCATGCTCGATGGCAAAGTGCGTTGCGGCAACGCGCGTTGAAACGCCAATCTTGCTATAGATTGATGAAAGGTGAGCATGGACGGTGCGCGGGCTGATGATTAGTTGCGCCGCCACTTGCTTGGCGGACATACCCCGCGCTACCAACCGCAGTACATCTACTTCACGTTCGCTCAATCCAGCCGGAAGTGGCTTTGGGTCACTTGATGGAGGGGTCGGCGCCGGAGTATCGTCCCCGGGAGGCGGCTCGACGGGCGTGGCACGGGCGTAGGCGATGGTCGCCGCCAGTTGGCCTTCCTCGCCCGCCCGCCACGCCAACCGAAACCGCGGGTCGCCGAGTTCCTCGCGAGCGGTGGCGATGCTGTGTTCAACGACATCGCGCTCCGCCGTCGGTAGCGGCGCGTTTATGGACCGACGAAGCACCCCTGCCGCCGCCCATAGGCGAACCGCGCGTTCATACTCACGCCGTGCCGTCGCCGCACGCGCGATCCCTTCGAGGCTTTCGGCGATGCCGTTACGGTCCTCGATACTTTGGAACAAAGCAAGGCTTTCGACATAGAGCGTGCGGGCGCGTTCATTATCGTCGTTGGCAAGTGCGACGTTCCCCAGATTGCCTAACAGATGCGCGATACCGCTCGGCTCACCAAACGAGCGATACATCGCGAGGCTCGATTCCAGCAAGGTCTCGGCTTCCACGGGCTCGCCCCGATACATCGCGGCGAGCCCGACGTTGGCGAGGCCGCGCGCGATCCCACGCTCGTCGCCGACCGAGCGGGCGATCTGCAAACTGGCTTCGAAAAACTGTTGTGCTTCGTCAAAGTGTTCCTGATCGAACGCCACGAGTGCAAGATTGTTCAACGTGGTGGCCTCGTCGCTACGGTCGCCCAGCGTGCGCCGCAACGCCAAACTCCGTTCGTAATAGGCACGCGCTTCGGTCCATGCTCCGCGCACCGACGCGATACCGCCCAGGCCGTTGAGCGCACGCGCCACGCCGCGCTGGTCGTTCAGCGCTTCCCACGCGACGAGGCCGCGCTGGTACAGTTCCTCGGCGCGGCTATAGTCACCCTGGTAATCGGCCAGTACGCCCGCGCCATCCAATACCTGTGTGCTGGTGGCGGGTGGACATTGGCATTCATTCGCGTTCGACAGGTCGCCGCAACGCGCTAACGCCTGCTCCAGCCAGGCGCGACCTTCGCTGAATCGCCCGCGCAACTCCCAATAGCGCCACAACGCGCCTGCCAATCGCGCCAGCGTTATACCGCCATCGGCGGCATCACGCCCCCAGGCAAGCGCGGCACGCAGATTGTCGTCGTCAGCATCCAGGCGTTCGAGCAGCATCGCCTGATGGCTCCCGTCCCGCGACAGTTCTTCGCGCGTCGTTTCGGCAAGCAGGGTGAAATACTGGGCGTGACGCTGGCGCATTGCGGCGAGTTCGCCCTGCTCCACCAACCGTTCGTGCGCGTACTCGCAGATCGTATCAAGCATCAACAGGTGTGTATGCGCGCGATCGCGCGTTGACCGTTCGTGTTGGATCAGGCTCTCGTCGAGCAGACGTTGCAAGCCATCCAGCACATTGATACCTTCATCGCATACGGCTTCGGCACCCCGAATCGTCCACCCACCCGCGAACACCGCCAGACGTCCGAATAGCGTACGTTCTGGCTGGTCGAGTAAATCGTAACTCCAGGCGATCGTGCCACGGAGGGTTCGCTGGTGCGGCAACAGGTCGCGTGCGCCGCCCGTCAAGATCGTCAGGCGGTGCTGCAATCGTTCGAGCAACTCCAACGGCGACAACAGCCGGATACGTGCCGCCGCCAGTTCGATCGCCAGCGGCAATCCGTCAAGGCGCACACATATCGCGGCGACCGTCGCGGCGTTCTCGATTGTCAGCACCCAATCCGACCGGGCCGCCTGGGCGCGTGCCACGAATAGCGCGACGGCAGGATAGTTCATCAGCGTTTCAAGGGCTTCGGCATGCGGGAGTTCGCCGCCATGGGTTGCGACACCATGACGGTCGACGGGCAGCGCCAGCGGAGCAACCACAAACTCATGCTCGTCATCCAGGCGCAGGACCGCCCTGCTCGTCACCAGAAGTTTAAGCCGTGGCGCTGCGGCGAGCAAGTCTTTCAGCATGGTCGAGGCTTCGACGACCTGCTCGAAGTTATCCAGTACCAGCAACATCTCGCGGTCGTGCAAATAGTCTGAAACGATGTCGAGCAAAAGGGTCGTGCCTTCTTCACTTACGCCCAGCACCCGCGCAATAGTCGGCAGCACACCGCTGGCGTCCGTGACGGCAGCCAGCGACACCCAGTACACACCATGCTCGAAATCGTCGAACAACGACGATGCGATCTCGATACCCAGGCGCGTTTTGCCGACACCACCCGCTCCCGTGAGCGTCAGGAGGCGCGGCAAAGCTTGCCGCAATAAGCTGCATCCTTCCCGAACCTCGTCGGTGCGACCGAAGAACGGTGTCGTGAGGATGGGTAGGTTGGTGCGGCGTGTTGCCGCCAGGTTCAAGGGTGGAAAATCGGCTGGAAGTCCGGAGATCACGAGTTGGTAGATTTGCTCGCCCTCAGGTCGTACCCCCACACGCAGGCGCCCGATGTCGCGTAGCGTGACGCCAACGGGGAGCGTGGTCCGCAGCAAAGCGTGTGCGTCAAGCGACACCAGCACCTGTCCGCCATGCGCCGCCCCAGCCATGCGCTCGGCATACTGAACGCTGACGCCGCGATAGGTCGTGCCGTCGAATTCCGCCGCGCCCACATGGAGCGCGACAGCATACCCCGCACCTGCACGGCGCATGATGTCGATGGCGGCATCACAGGCAAGCGTCGCCGTGGCGAAGGCAGCCATGATTGTGCGAGCATCGGCCCGAAACACATAGCCCTGGCGAGCGCCGAGCACCGACCGAACGGCAGGATCGTCCACGGGCGAGCGTTGCGTTGTATGGCCGGAATCACCGGTTCTGACAGCTACGGCGTTCGCGACAAGGAATGTAACCGTTCCGGAGGGCGGGACAGACATCACTCGGTACGCCTCCAAGCTCGCTTTGGTCCGTCCACAGTATAGCATCCAACAAGCGATTGCCGAAGGGTAAGACGAACCGATATACTGCCGACGTCAGTGCATCGTCGCCCTGGCAGAGAACGTGCCACCGTGCGCTGTACATAGCTTTGTCCGACGACTGTACGCACCTTTGATTAGAACCCTTGGTCCACGATCCCTACCATCATCCATGACGATGAGGTGTTATCGTGTGGCACCCGGCATGCCCTGGGGTTATTTTCACCTGGCACGCATGGTTGATGATCGTCATGTTTGGCAGAGGAATCATCCATGCGTTCCACCCACAACGCACGATGAAAAGGCATGCAGGGTCGTCTCCGGTGGTCGGTCGTCCGTCGTCAGTGGTCATTTTTACGGGAGTGCTCACGAGCAGTAGCAGGTAGCATATTCCGGCATACGTCGCTTAACGTCAAGGGACGGGCGAAGATTCGCCCGTCCCACTCTGGTCTATGTGCTGCGACGTACTGCGGCTACTTTCGCGCCCCTGTGGCGATAACCACCGTGGCGCTCATGCCGACGAGCAGCGGTGCCTTCCTGTCGTTCGGAACGACGCGCACGACGTAGGTACGCACGTTGGCTTCGATGGTCGCGGCGGGCGCAATGTAGGTCACTTTTCCGGCGATCTCCTCGCCGTTCAGCGCGTCTACCAGGATCATCGCAGTCTGCCCCACCTTGACCCGCGCGATGTCCGTTTCGCTCACCTTTACATCGACGTGCATGTCGGAGGTATCGACCAGTCGGATCGCCGTCGCCTGTGAGTTCGGTCCCGCGTTGTCGCCAGGATCGATATCTATCGAGCTAATCAGACCACTGAACGGCGCGATGATCGTCGCGCGGTCACGGTTGAGCTTGGCATCGGCAAGTTGTGCTTGCGCCGTTGTCACCCCCGCCTGGGCGATCTCCAGGTCGGTGGGAGCGCCGCCACTCGACAGGCTATCGAGTTGCGCGGTCGCCGCATCGACCTGCGCCTGTGCTGCCGCGATATCTGCCGCCGAGCCGCCTTCGGTCAGGCGACCCAGTTGGGCGCGTGCCTGATCCAGTTGTGATTGCGCCGCTTTGATGTCGGCGGCAGAACCACCAGCGCGGAGTTTATCGAGGCTTGCGCGTGCCTGATCCAGTTGTGCCTGGGCAGCTTTGATGTTAGAGGATGTGCCCCCCGCCTTGAGCTTGTCGAGTTGGGCGCGTGCCTGATCCAGTTGTGCCTGGGCAGCAGCAACGTCGATATCGGTCCCACCCGCCCGTAATTTTTCCAGGTTCGAGCGTGCAATATCGACCTGTGCCTGTAAGGGCGCGAGTTGCGCCGCATCGGGTCCCTTCACCAATTGGTCAAGCTGTATCTGTGCGTTGGATACCTGTGCCTGAGCGTTGGTAACGTCGTTGATCTCCTGCTGCTGGGCGTTCTCGTAGTTGATTTTCGCCTGTTCCAGCGCGGCTGTAGCCTGATCGAGCGCGATCTTGGCCTGTGTCAGCGCGTCGTCGTACTTGCGCACGACAGCCTCCTCGTCCGCGACCACATCGTTGATCTTCTTGCCGGTCTGCGGGTCGGTTCCGTTCTTCGCCTGATCGAGGTTCCAAAAGGCGGTGCTGTAGGCGGCCTGTGCCGCGCGCACATTGTCGGCAGCCTGTTGCTGTGCCTGGAACGCGTTGTTCTTGGTTGCCGACGCCGCCGCGGTCACTTTTTCCAGGTTCTGCTGAGCGGTCGTCAGCGCCGTTTGTGCCGAGCTCAACTTTTCGGTCGAAAGCTGCGTCCCGACTTCGAGGTTCGCTTCAGCGGTGCGGAGCGCGGCTTCAGCGTTCGCGATATCCTGCGGCGTGATGTTGCCGGTCTGGGCACGAAGCAGGCCCGTTTCCGCGAGCCGCACAGCGGCTTCGGCGTTCGCGATGTCCTCCGGACGGACACCGCCCGTGCGAGCGATTTCCAAGTTGGCTTCGGCGATACGCACGGCTGCTTCAGCGGTCGCGATGTCCTGAGCGCGCACACCGCCCGTGCGCGCTTTTTCCAGGCTGGCTTCGGCTCCCCGCACCCCGGCTTGAGCGCCCGCGATATCGCTTCCGGTCGTATTGCCCTCTGTCGCCTTGCTCAAGTTGGCTTCCGCGCTCCGCACCTGGGCTTCCTGCGCCGCCACTTGATCGGGCGTGGCGCTGCCATCGCGTGCCTGGGCGAGCCGCGCTTCGGCTGTCTGTACATTGGCTTCCGCCGAGATTACCTGCTGGTCGAACGAGCGCAAATCGAGGATGGCGAGTACCTGATCCTTCTTGACGCTATCGCCTTCTTCCACGTTCACCCGCGACACAATACCAGGAACCTGGAAGGACAGGTCGGCGTCCTGCGCGGCCTTGACTTCGCCGGATGCCGTCACGCTGTTGCCGAGCGTCGGCGACGAGCCTGTGCGAACGGTAGGAACGGCGTCACCGGCTAGCGCCAATGTCGGCAGCGGGATCGGCGTTGCGCCCGCGCCTGCGGGCTCGCCGGACAGGTTACACCCGGCCAGGCTCACGACCATGGTTCCGGCGAGAAATATCCCGCCGATAGCTCTACGTTTCACGTTATAGCTCCTTGTATGAGGGAGGCAACCGACGAATATCCGCGCGTCGGTTGCCGATATATCAGCGGTCAGGTATTCGTCGTATGGTGCGGCTGAATTGGCGCGGAAGGCGTGCCCCCGCGGCCAGCATCGTTCGCGTCCGTGATGTTCACGCTCGGCGTGGTGACGGGTGGACGGCGGCGCAACCAGCGCGCGGGACTTCGCTTCCCGCTCGATGCCGATGTAGCCGGATCGGTGTCGTCTGGTCCACGGCGGCGGAACAAGCGGCTCAGTCGCGTCGTCAAAGCATCCAAAAGGCTGTATGCGGTCGGGATCACCAGCAGCGTCAGCATCACCGACGTAATCAGACCACCGATCACGACGGTCGAAAGCGAGCGCCGGATTTCAGCACCCTGCCCCAGACCGATCGCCGACGGGATGCTACCAGCAACCAGCGCGATAGTCGTCATCAAAATCGGGCGTAACCGCACCGCGCCCGCGACCGCCAGCGCCTTATGTTTCTCCATGCCCGCGACACGCAGACGGTTGGTGAAATCGACCATCAGGATCGAGTTCTTCACCACCAGACCCAGCAACATAATCAGGCCGATCATACCGACAATATCGAGGTCGAGGCCACGAATACGCAGCGCCAGGAACGCACCGATGAAGCTGAACGGCATCGCCATCATGATCACCAGCGGTTGTGTGAACGAGCCGAACTGCGACGCAAGCACCATGTAGACGAACAGCACCGACAATCCCATCGCCACGAGCAGCGTTGTAAAGCCTTCGTTTTGTGTCGAAGCGAAACCGGTGAAGCTGATTTGAATGTCACTCGGTATTGCGTAGCGGTCGATTCCGGCCTGAATCTCGGCCTGTACTTCCGTGGCGTTCCGTCCCACGACGTTCGCACCGATCAGCACCTGATTGAGGCGGTCATAACGTCGGATCGTGGTCGGTCCAGCCGTCAGTTCGACCCGCGCCAGCGATGCCAGCGGCACGCTTCCGGTCGTGGTCGGGATGCTGATCTGCTGAATCTGATCGACGGTCGCCCGATCGCCCGGTCGCAACCGGACGTACACATCAGTGTCCTGACCATTCTGACGGAACGTCGTGGCACGTTCACCGCTGACCATCGCTCGCACGGAACTGGCGATATCCTGGTTGGTATATCCCAGGTTGCCGACGCGCGACGGATCCATGTGAATCTGTAGCTCGGCCTTGCCCGGCTTGAACGTCGAATCGATGTCGGTCAAACCGACAACGGCGCTGGCGTCGGTTTGCAACTGCTGCAGAATCGGCAGCAATTCCTCCGGTGTGCGCGACGATTGCACGCTGAGTTGAATGTCGCGTCCGCTGATATCGGTACTAGTTCCCCGGATGCCCTGACTGGCCAGCACCAGCGTCGGCAGAAAGCTCAACTGCGGCCTGATGCGTGCCTGAACGTCTTCGGTTGACGCACCTTCGTGCAAGCGGATTGCAAAGTTACCAGAGTCAGCGTTAATGTTCGCAAGCACGGCCTCGATGTCGGGGTCGGCGATCAGCACCGCTTCGGCCTGTTTGGCCAGCAGGTTGGTTTGCTCCAGCGGCGTGCCGGCCTGGGCCGAAAAGCCGATGGCGAACTCGCCGGTGTCCTGGGTCGGGAAGAAACTGAACTTCAGCCCCGACGCGACCACCAGACTCAGCACGAGTACACCCACGGTGATGCCGACGACAACGATGCGGTGCCGCAGGCTCCATTCAAGCAAACGCTGATAAAAGCGCCCCATCACACCGGGGTCTTCGTTGGCTTCGTCAAGCAGTTCCTCGTGTTCGTCCTGTTGTTGGACGACAGCGTGGGCAATTTTGCCCTTATGTTGCTTGAAGAAGTAGGCCGAAAGCATCGGCGCGAGCGTGAACGCTTCCACCAGCGAGATCGCCATAGCACTGGCGACGGTCACGCCGAACGACGAAAAGATGATGCCGGTGATGCCGCCGCTGAACGTGACGGGCAGGAACACCGCGATGATCGTGAGCGACATGGCGATGACGGACAGCGAGACCTGGGCCGTACCACGGCTCGACGCCTGCCGGGGCGTAAGGCCGCGCTGCATCTGCCGGAAGATGTTTTCACGCACCACAATCGCATCGTCGATCACCAGACCAACCGACACCGACAGCGCCAGCAGCGAAATCAGGTTGATCGTCAGGCCGAACAGCTTGAGCGCGGCGAAGGTCGCGATCAAAATCACAGGCAATCCCGCGACTGTCACCAGTGTGTTACGCAGGTCGCGGAAGAACAACAAGACCACCAGCATCGCGGCGAGCGACGCTACCAGCAGTTCTTCGATCGAGGCATCGACCGATTCACGCACCGCCACCGATTGATCCTGTGGCACGTAGTAGTTAAGGTCAGGATAGGCCGTCAGCAATTCTTCCATACGGGCTTTGACGGCATCGGCGACCGCGACCACGTTGGTTCCGGATTGGCGCTGAATATCAATACTAATAGCGTCCTTGCCATCCAGACGAGCGTAGCTTTCCACCTCAGCGATGCCATCTTCGACCCTGGCGATATCACTGATCTTATAGGTGGTGTTCGTGATCTGGATATCGCCGATATCCTGTGGTTCCTGAATCATGCTCGGCGCGCGCAGGTTGATCTCCTGGTCGCCCGCATTCACGTCGCCAAGGCCAAGGTTGGCGTTGGCGTTCCTGATGGAACTGGTGATCTGGGCCGGCAGGATGCGCCATGCCTTCAGCTTATCAAGGTCCATCAGCACATTGATCTGCCGCGTCTCGCCACCCGTGACCGTCACCGAACCGACACCTTGCGCCTGTTGCAGACGCGGCGCGATCTCGTTGTCGACCAATTCGCGCAGAGCCAGCGGTGATTGCTCCGACTTGCTCGATAGTGCGATCGTCAGAATCGCCTGCTGGTTGGGGTCGAACTTGAGGAAAACCGGATCGGTGACATCCTGCGGCAGCGCGGGCAAGATGGCGTTGACTTTGTCGCGCACGTCCTGCAAGGCTTGATCGACCGAAACACCCGAATCAAACTCGGTGATGAATAACGTCGAGCCTTCATTGGATTGCGAGGTAATATGCTTGACGCCACTGATCGTTATCAGTTGATCCTCGATCGGCTTGGCAACTTGATCCGCCATACTTTCGGGACCAGCGCCAGGGTAGCGAATCTGCACCGCCACCGTTGGGATTTCGATATCGGGTAGCAAATTGACCGGCAACGTCGAATAGCCCAGCCAACCGATCACCAGCGCCAACAACATCAGCATGGTGATAAAAACAGGCTGGTTGATCGACAGGTCTGCGATCAGGTTGCCGTTAAGTTTTTCCTTCGGAGCCATCGTGTGTTCCTTATGCGCGTGTCACGCGATCCGTTCGGGGAACTTCGTCAGTTATGATGGGGTGCTCGTCCGGCACAGGTTGGACGGGTATGTTCGCGTGCCATATGGTCGCGGTACGCCTCGCTCGCGCTGAACATGATCGTCATAGCCCTGGCAATCACCGGCAGATCGTCGGTGTCGATGAATTCGAGCAACTCCGCGAGTTGGGTCTGTCCCAGCATCATGATGCGCCCGATCTCCTCGCGTCCGGCTTCCGTCAGTTGAACCAGCACAATACGCCGATCCTCAGGATCGGCGCGTCGTTCGACCAGACCACGCTCGATCAGGCGATCCACGATGCCAGTCATCGTGGAGAGGTTAACGCCAAGCATGTCGCTGAGGGCGCGCATACGTAACGCAGGTTGTCCCCACAACGCCGCGAGGGTCTTGATCTGTTGCATCGTCAGGTCGATGCGGCTCCAACTATCCCACGGTCCACTGTGCGGTCGCGCGTGCATACACGCGACGACCTGCATGATTTGGGCAATAACTTCGGCACGATCCGGTTGCATGCGCTGTACTCCTGAACGGAAACTGCCGTTCGCCAGTTGCCCACGATCCAATGAAACGCCCTGACTGACCCGACCGCCGAGCACGCTGCGATGCTACGGGTCGGATGAAGTGCCCGTAGTGCTGCCGATGCACCATGAGTCGGGATTTCATGTGTCCTAGCGGGGATTGGACGAATGAGTGATTTAGTTGTATTCGATGTGAACTTCCAGAACTATTCTAGCATCACAAATAGTTCATGTCAACGAATTATTTCGTGCAAAACAAACTATTGCTGCGGCACAAAGGGAAGCAATACGAAGCGCACGCTGGAAGGCGCGCCATCGGAGCCGGTATCATACGCATCGGCGAGAGAGCGCGGCAAGCCACCCCGTGCGCCCATCGTCCAGCACCACGCGATACCAGACACGATACGCCGTGGCTGAGGTACGATCCGACACGTCGTCATCGCCCACCTGTGCTGTGAGTACCCGCAGACGTTGCCCTGACGCGACAATCGATTTCGCCCAGCGGGTCGCTACCGTTTCCCGTCGCATCGACGCTGCCCCACAGCGTCAGGGCGCTAGCGTCTGCGCCGCTCGCAACGACGACCTCGCCTCGCACGGCGGGTTCAGTGCCAGCGATGGGCATCCAACCGCTGCGTTCTGCAATCATATGTGTGGGGTTGCGCCAGCCGAGGGCGTCGGGCAGTTCGGGCGCGTCGATAGGCCAGTAGCCGGGTCCGGGCGCGCACTGGGGACCACAGCGAAAATCGTAGCGTGGGGCGGGGCCGTTGACAGCATCGGTGAGTAGAAACGTCCGTATCTCGAAATGTAGGTGATTGGGCGTTTCGTCGCCGCGCTGCCAGCACCGTTCCTAACACATCGCCGCGTGTGACCTGCTGGCCCTCGCCGACCTCCAGCGCCGGATCGAGGTGTCCGTACATCGAATAGATGTCGCCAGCGTGCCGCACGATCACGACCCGACCGGGGTAGTTCGAGCCAGCGTACACCACCTCGCCAGCCGCGACCGCCTGCACTTCAGCGCCCGCCGTGTCGCCGTCGAGCGCGTACCAATCCTCGCCCGTATGCCAGTAGCCAGGGTTGTACCAGGTGTTTTCGGTGTCGAAGCCGTGGCGTATGAAGAAACCGTCGCCGGGGATACCCCCAGCCTTTGCAATCGGATAGCTCCATTGCGGCGCGATGGGCATGGAAGCCACGACGGCTGGGCTGATCGTCGGGGTTGGTTCCGGCGATGGTGCGAGGGTCGGGGTCTGTTCCGGCGTCGCGGAAAACGCTGTGGTCGGGGTCGGTTCCGGCGTCGTAGTCGCCACAGTCGTGGGGCTAACGGCAATTTGTGTCGCGGTTGCAGGTGCTACATCTACGGTCGCGGCGGGGACGATGGGCGTGTTCGGCATTGCGGTCGTCGATGGTACGCTCGATTGCGGATCAGAAGCGCATCCGACCAGCACTCCCAGCAAGACCAACACACGACACCAACGCATAGGATGCTCCCATCAGAACCGCTTGCTACGAGTAGTGTACCGGAGTTGGTAGCGTTCTCATTTCGTGCAGCGTAATGCGTGCGTATTGTTACGTTCGCACCAGGAATTTCTCGCTGCGGTGCGAACGTCAATACGCAGGGTCACCTGCCATTCGTCGGTGGTCGCAATCAGGCGTCATGCCCGTTGGTCGTTGCTTGTCGTTGGTCGTTGGTCGTTGGTCGTTGGTCGTTGGTCGTTGGTCGCCCGTTTGACAACCATCGACCTTGCCTCTAGTGTTGCCGCAGAGACAAACACTTCGCTGGTGAGGGTGAGCAATGTCGATAACGCTACCACAAGACTACGAGGAACGGGTGTATGCCGGCGTGCTGGGCAAGATGATCGGCGTGTACCTGGGTCGTCCGTTCGAAGGCTGGTCCTACGAACGCATCATGGCCGAACTGGGCGAGGTTGATTACTACGTCCACGAACGCTTGGGCAAGCCGCTGATCGTCACCGACGACGACATCTCGGGCACGTTCACCTTCCTGCGCGCGCTGCCCGACTACGGCAACGCCGCGACCTCACACCCGCACAGATCGGCAGACGCCTGGCTCAACTACATCATCGAACGCAAGACGATCCTGTGGTGGGGCGGCATGGGCAATTCCACCGAGCATACCGCCTTTCTGCGCCTGAAGCACGGCATCCCCGCACCGCGCAGCGGCTCGATGGCGCTCAACGGCCAGGTTGTCGCCGAGCAGATCGGCTCGCAGATCTTCATCGACGGCTGGGCGCATGGTCGCACCGGGCGACCCGGAATTCGCCGCCGACCTGGCGCGACGCGCCGCCAGCGTCAGCCACGACGGCGAGGCGATTTACGGCGCGCAGATGCTGGCGGCGATGGAAGCGCAGGCGTTTGTGGAGCCCGACCTCGACGCGCTGCTCGATACCGCCCTGGCGCTTGATTCCACGTCGCTCGATCATCGCACGGCTGATCGACGACATTCGCGATTGGCGCGAGCATACGCCGACTGGCGCGATGCCCGCGCGCTGATCGAGGCGCACTATGGCTACGACATCTATGGTGGCAACTGCCATATGGTGCCCAACCATGCGCTGATCATCCTGGGGTTGCTGTATGGCGACGACGACTTCCAACGCGCGCTGATGATCACCAACACGGCGGGCTGGGATACCGATTGCAACTCGGGCAACGTCGGCTGTTTGCTGGGGATCAAGAACGGGCTGGCGGGCCTTGAGGGCGGACCCGACTGGCGCGGACCCGTCGCCGATCGCCTGTACCTGCCGACCGCCGATGGGGGCCGCGCGATCACCGACGCGGTGCGCGAAACGTACGAGGTCGTCAACATCGGACGCGCACTCCACGGCGAGGAACCGCTCGCACCCAAGGACGGCGCGCGGTTCCATTGGGAACTGCCCGGCTCGGTGCAGGGCTGGACCGTGGGAGCGCTCGACGGCTCCAGCACCACCATCGAGAATGTCGCCGGACATAGCGAACGGGGTACCCGCAGCCTCGCGGTCCACCACGACGGCTCGCCTTTCGGCCGGATTTCGACGCCGACGTTTGTACCGCCCGACGCGCTGGACATGCCGGGCTATACGCTGCTGGCATCGCCCACGCTGTACGCGGGACAGACCGTGCGCGCGGCACTCAACGCCGATGCCGCCAACGACGCGGCACTGATGGGCTGGTTATATGTCGAAGTCTACGGCGAACATGATCGCCTCGAACGCATTGACGGCGCGACATTCACCATCGAGCCAGGGGCGACGAGCGCGACAACCTGGACGATACCCTCCACCAGCGGCGCACCTATCGCGACGATTGGTATTGAGTTCGCCGCCACACCGACGAGCGGCACAGTGTATCTGGATTATGTCACCTGGGACGGTGCGCCGAGCACCAACCTTTGGGGTTCGCGGCGTGGCGGCGACGTATGGCGGCGAGCGTGGGTCAACGCGGTCGATCAATTCGACCAATGGGCAGGCGACCACTGGAACGAGCCCTCATATCGCATCATCCAGAACGACGGCACCGGACTGTTGAGCCAGGGCACCGGTGATTGGCAGGATTACACCTTCCGTGCGGTCGTGCGCCCACATCTGGCGGCACGCGCCGGAATCGCCGTGCGCGTGCAGGGGTTACGACGCTGGTATGCGTTGCTCCTGTGCGCCGATCAAACCGTGCGGCTGGTCAAGGCACGGGACGCCGAGGAGGTACTGGCGGAACGACCCTACGAGTGGACGCTGGACCAACAGTACACCTTGCAACTGACCGTGCGTGGCGATGATATCGTCGCGGCAATCAACGGCGTCGATGTGCTGAGTGTGCGTGACACCGACCTACCGCTCGCCGACGGCGCGGTGGCGCTGGTGATCGAAGAAGGGCGACTGGATCGTGTGACCATGCCGAAGTCATGCCGTAGATACGCTTTACGGTAACCCAGCGACCTGCGATGCCCCATGCGATCCTGGTACCATGCCACTATCGCCGGGGCGTCGTTCGCATCAGAATGCGTCGTTCCACCAGCAGTTATCGGTGTGTTGCGGAAAGGGTGTCGATGCGCGTCTTGATTGGTGTGGTGTGTCTGCTGGTCCTAGTAGGTGGCGTCGGCGTGCTGATTCCCGCAGTACGTTCCGAGGTCAAAGCCTTGCTACGCCCCGACGAACCGCCGCCCCTCACGCCGTTGGCGGTCATGCTGCCACCGACCATCGTCGCTGCCACCACCACGACGCAGCCAACCGCGACCGACACGCCGCGCCCCACTACCACGGACGACGCTTCGCCCAGCGTGCCGCCGACCGCGAGTGCCATCGTGCCGACCACACACCCTACCGAGCCTGTCGCGGCCACCACGTCGCCAACCGTCGAGCCACCGACCGCGACACCCAGCGCCACCGATGCCGACCCCGACCCGTGGTCCGGTGGAGGTCAACGGACGGACGTACGACGCATACATTCCGGCGGCGAGCAAAGAAGGACAGGCGTACCAGTATTCGTGCGAGTTCGACGCCGCCTGGGTGATTCTGAATACCTACGGCATAGCGGCGACTGTGGACGACATCATCGCAGTGGTAGGCGTGGACGAAAGCGTAGAGCCGTACATCGAGGAAACCAGTCAGGGCTTCATCATCCATGGTGGCGACATCGTCAGCACCTTTTCCGGGAACTATCGCGAAAACTTTCTAGCACGGTCCAGCGCCACGGCGATCCAGCGAGCCTTCGATCACTACAGCCTTGCTTCGACGCTGGTGACGGACCGCGCGGGCGTCGAAGCCGCGCTACGAGCGGGCTCGCTGGTGTGGGTCAAAACAACGGTGGATTTCAAATCGTGGCGTGATGCTACGTGGGTTATGCCCGATGGACGCACGCACCGCACGGTGCTGGGGAACGATCATGCCGTCGTGGTGATGGGCTTCAACGAAAACGGCGTGGTGATCCGCGACGTACTTGGACCAACCTCTACCAACCTGTCCCGCCCGTATGAGTACGAGGTCGCTTGGTCTACCTTCATGGCAAGCTGGGAAGCGCAATCGTTCGACGGGCTAGCCGTCGCGCCGCCCGCCACGCCATGACCCAGATGCCAGCGCACCAACCTTCGTACCTCGACCGCTGGCGAATGCTCAGCCACGCTGCCCGTTTGTACCTGCTGCACGCCGCCATGCTGACGGCGAGCCTGGCGATCTATGGCCTGTTCTTCAACCTGCTCATTCTGGCGCTCGGCTACCCCCGCGAGTTCCTGGGAACGCTCAATACCGTGTCGCTGCGCGTCGCAGCCGTCACGAGCATCCCGTTGTGGTGGCTCGTCACACGCATCGGGCTACGTCCGGCGCTCGTCGCCAGCGCCGTACTCAATGCCGCCAGCGCGTTCATGCTGGCGTTGCGCCCGTCGGAGCCAATCGCCATCGTAGCGGTCGGACTGGGTGGCATGGCAGCGGTGCTGTTCCAGGTCAGCGCCCCACCCTTCATGATGCAGCAGAGCGATCAGGAGGGGCGCGACCATTTGTTCAGCGCCAACGCCGCCATCAACATCGGATTGGCGGGCGTCGGCAGTTGGATCGGCGGGTTGCTCCCTGCCACGTTCGCGGGGTTGCTCGGCACGGAGACTGAAAGCCCACTGGCGTATCAAGCAACCTACGTGGTCGCTGGCGTGCTCCTGCTGCTCTCGCTCGTGCCACTGTTCCTTATCCGCGAACGTGGCAAGGATTCAGCACATAGCGATGCGGACGCGACGAACGTCGAGCCACAAGCCAGCCATCTTACACAAACACCTAGCCATGGCGAAACCTCCAATACCATGGAGGATGGAAGCAGGCCGCCCAAACTCCGGTGGTCAGTGGTCAGTGGTCGGTGGTCCGCTCTATTCCACCGCTGGAAGTTCGTTCTTCCGCTGCTCATCCCGCCGTTCCTGATCTCGTGGGGCGCCGCCCTGCTGATCCCCTACCTCAACCTGTACTTCAAGGAGCGCTTCGGCGTCCCCGATACCACGCTCGGCGCGATCTTCGCCGTGCTTGGCATCGCCACCGGGTTGGCGGCCCTGGCGGGACCGCTGCTTTCGGCGCGTGTTGGCAAAATCGGGACGATTATCATCGCTCAGGCGTTGTCGATTCCGTTTTTGCTGCTGCTGGGGTGGTCGGCGTGGCTCCAGGTGGCGGTGTTCGCGGCAGTGATGCGTGCGGCACTGTTCAACATGGGATCGCCGTTGTATGACGCCTTCGCCATGGAACGCAGCGACCCCGCCGACCGTCCCATCGTGATCGGGCTGATCAATGGAGCGTACACAGCGGGCTATCTCATCGCGCCCGAAATCAGCGCCGCCGTGCAAGTGAAGTACGGTTTTGGACCGCTATTCGTCGCGACGGCGCTGTTCTACGGTGCCGCGGTGGTATCGTCGTTCCTGCTGTTCGGTCGGACGGCGATCTTCAAACGTCCCGCGCAACCATAACGGTTGCCGCGTTTCGCGCTCGCTCCTCGCGGCGCTTGTCCCACAACACCACGAGCCAGCCGATCAACATCAGCCACCCACCGAGGGCGACCACGATGCCCACGCGCTGCGATATCGGCGAGTAGCTGAACACCACCCGATGCTGGCCCGGTTCAAGCCGGATCGCCGGAAGCACGCCTTCGATGGATACGACGGGCGCTGGCTGATCGTCAACCGTCGCCACCCAACCGGGATACGCTGGTGAGCCGATCACCAGATACCCACCCTCATCCGAGCGTGTGGTGATCTCGAAGCGTTCGGGCGAGCGTTCCCTGGTCGTCACCCGTGCCTTCAGATGTTGGATCGTTTCGATGGTCGGCGGCGCACCGTCCGCTGTTGCCGCGACCATATAGGCCGGCCCATGGTTGGCGGTGTTGCGGTACAAGGAGGTACCATTCGACCCCACGATGAACTTGAAGCGAGCGTCACGCAGCGGTGTACGCGACAGCACGGCGACCACATCGACCAGACCAAGCAGATCGGCATTCGGCTGCGTTTCCCGATACGTTGGAAAGGCCGGATCGTACAACTGGTAGGGTGGCACGGTCAGTTGATAGCCGCTGAAGGTATACCCGCCAGCGCGTTGCATAAAGGTCACATATGGCTGAATCAGCAGGGGATCCCAGCCATCAGCCAGTCGCGCCCCAAGTTCGGCTGCCGCGACCTGCCGCATGTTGCGTTGCACGCCATAGATGCGATGTTTTCCCGCGAGGCGTGCGGCGCGAACCTCTAGCGCCGTCGGTATCTGATTGGCGCTCACGTCGTCGGCATGAATCTTAGTATTACCTTGCCACAGCAAGGTCATGGCAACCAGTGCGAACGCGACCGGAGTCACCAGCCGTGCGGCGCGCGGCGCGACAGCTTGAAGCTGTGCCGTCAGGCGCATCACACCCCACCCAGCCAGCAGACTGATCGGGATCAGCGCCACAAACCAGACGCGCCCCAAGGAGCGAAAACGGTCCAGGCCGGGAATAATGTAGGTCAGACCAACATACAACGGCGAAGCGTTACCCAGCGCCAACGAACCGACCACGACGACGCCAAGCAGCAGCAACCACAGCGAGCGGCGGCGATGCCACGCACCGATCGCGGCGAGCGCCAGCACGATCGAGCCAGGTGAAAACAGCACTTCGTGGGGGTTCGGCGACGGAAGCGCGGTGCCAACCAGTGCTTGCAGGAACGGCCACAATTTCGTAGATTCGTCAGCCCTGATCGTATCCTGGCGCGTCGAGTGTTGCATCAGTTCGACCAGCGGTATCAGGTGAACCGAGGCCAACAGGAGCGCGGTCATTCCCGCCAGCGCCATGCCGCCAACCGCCGCATACACCGGGCGCGCTCCATCGGCACGCCAGCGCCGCGCCAGGAGCCACACAGTCCAGGGTAGCGCCATCATCGCCCCATAGAACACCATCTGCGGATGTCCCGCCAGCAGCAACATCGCCAGGATTGGCACGAGAGGTAGCGATCCCCACCCCGGCGACCGTACCGCCAGCCAGCAGCCATACAGGAGCCAGGGCAACCACGCCACGGCCTGGATCATGGTCAGGTGTCCGGCTCCCAGGTGTCCCAGCATGCGCGGCGAAAGCTCGAAGGCGACCGCCGCCAGCAGTGCCGCGCCCGGAGCCAATCCGGCGACGCGCCGAGCGACGACCAGCATACCCGCGCCCGCCAGCATCAGGTGTCCGAGCATCAGCGCCAGGAAGTAGTCGCGCAAGGACAGGATGTGCACCAGGAATGAAGGCGGATACCACATGGCCGTCAGCGGGTCGGCTCCGACAGGTCTGCCCGCCCCAAAGGTCGGATTCCATTGCGCCAGCCGCCCCGTTTCCTCGAAGGTTCGTTGCACGTTGAGGCTGTCAGGCCAATGGCTGATCATGATATCGCCCTGGTTTTCGCCCGCTGGCAGCATACGGCCGTCGATGGGCGCAGGCCACAACACGAGCGCCGCCATCATCGCCAGAACTAGGAAGTGTCCCGCGTAGATCAGCACGCGGCGTGCCGCATGCGGCAGCGTATATGAGCGACCCGACATCCGGCGCGTCGCTAAAATTTTTGTTGAATCCATACCGGATTTAATATAACATGTTCCATTAGCGTTTCCCGGTTCACCTTCCATGCGCTATCGACTGCTGACGGACCCTCACCACATACCGCCCGGAATCAAGGCCACGCCGTAGCGAGCATCGTCCGTCAATCGGCTTCTATCACACGATAAGGAGTGACTATGACCAAGCGGGGGAGCCTGTTGATCGGAAGTTTACCGTTCGAGGATGAAGAAACCTGTATGCGACGGGCGCTCGATGCGCTTGGTTCATCCTTATGGACACTCCCAGACGGCGAGATCGGCGACAAAACGCCGCAGTTTCCACGTGGCAACCGCATTGCCTGGGTCATGTATGCTGTCGAGCGCCTCACCGCCGATCCGCAAAGTTGGGAGATCGTTAAAGAGCCCGTGCGCGGCGAGGACGGCATGGCCGTCAGTTACGATGGCATCCAGAAACTCAAACCGCTACGAAGCCCTGCGACCATGCCCGACCATGTAGCGCTGGGCTACGATACCTACTTCGAGCGCAGTTATCCCATCTTCCAACGCCTACGCAAGCAGCGCGGCGGCACGTTGAAATTTCAACTCGGCATCCCGACTGGATTCGCCATGGGCTTCGCCTTCCAGAGTCAGATCGATTGGCTGCGCTACACCAACGCCTTCAACACGATCCTGGCGCGTGAGGTCAACCGCGCTATTGCGCTGGCGGGCGATGACATCGTCGTGCAGATCGAGGTGCCGCCCGAAGTGTTCGCGGCCTATACCCTGCCATCGTTCATGATGAACCTGGCACTACGCCCGATCTATGATCTCTTGAGCAAAATTACCCCCGGAACACGCATCGGCATTCATCTCTGCCTGGGCGATTTTCACAACGAAGCCCTGGTGCATCCCAAGACGTTAGGGAAACTGGTCGATTTCGCGAACCGTATGGTCGCGCACTGGCCCCGCTACCAGACATTGGACTATGTTCATTTTCCGCTGGCCGAAGGAGCGGTACCGCCGACGACCGAAGCCTATCACTACGAACCACTACGCGGCGTACGGTTGCCGCCACACACGCATTTCGTCGCAGGATTTGTCCACGAAAAGTTGAGCCTGGACGACAATCGACGCATCCTAGAGGCAATCGAGGATGCCCGCGGCACGACCGTCGATGTCGCGGCATCGTGCGGTCTGGGACGACGTACGCCGGACGAAGCGACCGCCGTTCTCGATCGCCTGGCGGCGCTGGTAACTGTCTGACACTAACCCATGCCCCGTGATAGGTCGTCGTTGGGTGAAGTGTGACTACCATTGACACGCGCTGTCCCTCATCGCGGCAGCGCCTTTGACATTGCAAGACCGTCTATGGCAGCA
This sequence comes from uncultured Chloroflexia bacterium, assembly GCA_963782315.1. GTDB lineage: Bacteria > Chloroflexota > Chloroflexia > Chloroflexales > Kallotenuaceae > JBBSGA01. Next base: position 123,147 of record CAWAJS010000031.1, on the reverse strand, counting down.
TTGCTGCTTGCCGGACGATGCGTATCGTCCAGGCGGCGCCAAACCGATGGCACGTTGGACAACGGAGTGCATTCTAATGACTAAAGACAGTGGTTCATCCCATACGCGCTCCAGCCCACATCAGACAATCGCTCAGCATTGTATGATCGAATGGACATTCACCTCGACCGTCGAACGCGCGGACCCCTTTAACACCATTGAACTCGACATCATCGTCACCGATCCCGCCGGAGCTCGAATCGTCGTTCCTGGCTTCTGGGCAGGAGGCAAAACCTGGCGCGTGCGCTATGCGTCGTCCACGCTCGGCTTCCATTACTTTCACACACGCTGCACCGACGCGTCCGACCTGGGTTTGCATGGCAAAAGTGGCACGGTCGAAGTCACGCCGTACGAAGGGCATAACCCACTATTCGCGCACGGACCCTTGCAAGTGGCGGCTGACCGGCGACACCTGCGCCACCGCGACGGAACGCCGTTTTTCTGGCTTGGCGATACCTGGTGGATGTCGTTGACCAAACGCCTTCGCTGGCCCGACGAGTTTCAAGAACTGATCGACGACCGCACGGCGAAGGGGTTTTCGCTCGTTCAGATCGTCGCTGGCTTGTATCCCGACATGGAGCCGTTCGACCAACGCGGCGAGAACGAAGCAGGTTTTCCATGGACGCCCGACTTCAGCACGATCAACCCGGCCTACTTCGACATGGCCGACCGTCGTTTCGACGCCGTGGTACATGCCGGAATCGTGCCGTGTATCGTGGGGTCGTGGGGCTTCTTCATGGATTTCGCCGGACCCGACGTATTACGCAAACACTGGCGCTACCTCGTGGCACGCTACAGTGCGTTTCCGGTGGTATGGTGCGTGGCGGGCGAGGCGCTGATGTTGTACTACCTTGAAAACGCCGGACCAGAGGAAGTGGAACGCAAACGCGCCGAGCTACGCGAGCAATGGGGGCAGTTGGCGACCTACATCCGCTCGCTTGATTCCACAGGCCACCCGATCACGATTCACCCGACGCAGTACGGACGCGAGCAGGTGGACGACCCGACGAAGATCGACGTGGAGATGCTGCAAACTGGACACGGCGGCTATCCCACCCTCGCGCCAACGGTCAAGATGCTGCGGGCATCGTTGGCAAAGGAACCACGGATGCCAGTGTTCGTGTCCGAGGTCAACTACGAAGGCATCGGGGAATCGAGCCGCGAGGAGCAGCAACGCTTTTTATTCTGGACCGCGATGCTATCAGGCGCGTTCGGGCATACCTACGGCGCGAATGGACTATGGCAGGTCAACGGGCGCGACGAGCCATACGGCAAGTCACCGCACGGCACCGCCTGGGGCGGTCCATCCTGGGACGGTGCCGCACGACTGCCGGGATCAGGACAACTCGGACACGCCAAGCGCATACTTGAACAGTTCCGCTGGTGGCGGTTCGCATTGCACGACGAGTGGGTGGAACCGTTCGCCAATGAGGAGCGACCAATGGCGGCGTATGCCGCAGGTATCCCCGGCGAAGTGCGCGTCATCTTCGTCACGGCAGAAGGTGCCTGGACGATCTGGGGCGGTCGTATGCGCGTGACGAACCTCGAACCGGGAACGACCTACGCGGCGCAGTACATCAATCCAAAAACTGGTGAAACGCATGACCTGGGTACCGTGCGCGGCGATGACGGCGACTGGACATTGCCCAAGCCGCCGATCTTTCAGGACTGGGTTGTCGTGCTCGCGACGGAACGCGCCTTTGGCAATACCGCTATAATGGAGTAATGGACGAAGCACCTATCGTTGACGACATCACGCATGGGGCGCTCGTCACGGTCGAACAGCCCCATGTTTCCGCTCTCAGCGTTCCCATGCCGCAGCACACCGTCGCATCGCTGATCGCCGAAGTCATCGCCCGTGGTCGGTCGCCACAAACCAAGCGAGCCTACGCGGGCGATCTGGACGACTTTCTGTGCTGGTGGTTGGCACAGGTCGGCGTGCCGTACCGGAGCCATTCGGTGCGTGCTGATGTGCTCGAAATGGTGGCGAACACCACGGTCGCGGCGCACCTCGACAGCACCCTGCGTGCCTTGCAGATGGTGACCGAAGGCCATATCCAGCAGTATTTGCATCACCTGGAAGGCGACCGCTCGCCCAACGACGACCCGTTGCACGCTCCCGCGACGATCAACCGACGCTTGACGCCGCTGCGCCTACTCTTTAGCCGCCTCCATCGCCACCGCTTGATCGGCTTCAATCCAATGGAGGATGTGCGCGGACGCAAGACCAGCAACGCTTCGACCACGATGTATCTATCACGCGCCCAGGCACGTGAGCTCGTGACAGCCTGTGGCGGCGACCGGGTAGGCGACCTGCGCGATCGTGCGATCGTGCTGCTGATGCTCACCAGTGGCCTACGCGCCAGTGAAGTCGTCAGCATCGACATCGACGATCTGCAAACCGTCGAAGGGCATTTCGTCGTATGGGTCAAGGGCAAGGGCGGCGCACGCGAACGGGTCAAGGTGCAGCGCCACGCCTGGGAAGCCATCGGCCTGTATCATCAGGTGGCGGGACTGGTCAACGGTCCGTTGTTCCGGCGCGTCCATGCCATCGGCAAACGCAAAGACTTGCCAGCGGGCGAGCGACAGTCGCAGCGTATCGGCGAAACACGCCTGACATACATCGGCCTGTACGCGCTGCTGCAAGAACGCTTCTTAGCGGCGGGCTTCGTGGATGCCAGCAAAGAACCCGACATCATAGCGAATACTACCTCTAAGCAGAAGCGCGTCTATGGCGCGAAAGTCAGCGCGCCGCGCCTCGCGCTCCACTCATTGCGCCACACGCATATCACCCTGGCGATCCGTGGCGGCGCGCCCTTGCCCGTCGTGCAAAAGGGCGCACGCCATCAGAACGTCCAGACGACGATGCGCTACGCCCGTGACATGGACTCGCTCGACGATGCCGCCGGGGATTATGTAAAACTCTAGCATCCTATGATTGTAGGGTCTGGACGCCGCTCCTTACGGACGCCACGACACGCCGCGCCCCACGACCTGCCGTTGGGGCATGTCGCCGGAGCCGATCTCCCACGTCCAGACCTCGACGGCATCGCCGCGCTGTTCCCACAGCAAAAACCGTCCATCCGGCGAGAACTGCGGGCTACGATACTCGCTCTGTGACTGCTGGCCCGCTTCAGCGGTTTGCGGCAACAGGCGCAGCGTCGTTCCGGCGCTATCGCCGACCCACACACCGCTGCCCTGTGTGCCGTCCATGCTCGTCCCGCTGCCCACGAAGGCGATGGTCTTGCCATCGGGCGACCAGTTGACCCGCGACACACGCCAGAACATGCCGTGACCGGATTCCTCATCGCCGCGCAACAACGTGCGGCGCGCGGCGGTCCCACGGTCGAACAACGTCAGATCGGTACGGTTGCGGTCAGCATCGCCAGTTCGTGTGATCGTCAACGAGGCGACCGCGACCTGGCGCGCCTCGGGGCTCATGCCAGTGAGAATCTCGTGGACAGTCGTCCCCTGCTCCGGCGCTGCCACCCCGGGTGTCCCCGGTTGACCGATGATCTGCCCGGTGCGGTCGATCAAGATGTTGCTGATGGCGGCAAGGCTGCCGTCCTTGCTCCACGCCAGCCGCGACCAGTCCATCAGGTTTTCGGCGGTTGTCGCGGTAATCGGCTGACTGTCGAGCGTAGGCCACAACACCGGAATCGTCCACGGTCCTTCGTGCATCCCCAGGATCGTTTCGGCGGGTCCAGCGGCGATCAACGCATCTCCGGCGGGCGCGAAGCGTGGGTTGGAGCCAGCGGCGAGATCGCGCTCCGTGCCATCGGCAACATTCACGACGACGATGCGGGAATCGCTATCGCTGGTGCCGCGCGTGAACGCGATTGCGAGGCCGTCAGCGGACCATGACGGTGCAGCGGTTTCCCGCACGTCGCGCACTACCTCCCGCACACTCGGATCCTCCCGCTGCCACAGATGGAGCGTCGCGTCGACGATGAAGGCGATACGTGCACCATCCGGCGACCACGCCGCCTGTTCCACCATACCCCTATCCCACACCAGCGTATCCTCGCCACTTATTGCATGAATGCGGAGGTGTCCCTCGCCGTCGATGTAGGCGAACTCGTGCGCGCTGGTTGCTTCAATCGTTGCAGTACTACCTGCCGCCACGGTCGGCGCGACCGTTGCCGTCGCGGTGCGCGTGGCAGTTGTTGAAGGCGACACGGTTGCGGTGGCAGGTTCGGGGGTCACCGTTGGCGGCTCGGGGGTCGCGGTTGGCACGACCGTGGGCGGTACAATTGTGGCGCTCACAACGGGTGCCGTGGACGGCGCGGGTGTCATCGTCATTATAGTGGGCGCGGGTAGGCGGGGAATGCCGCAGCCCACGAGAGCGCCACATATGAGCAAAACCAGGATCCGTTTGCTAAGTAAACCGTACATCAATATCTCTTTGGTGAGTGAAATCACACCGCCGGACGAGCCGATCTGGGGTTCGTTATTACTGCAAAGGGCGTGCCAGACCCAGACGGTCGAAATGTTCGATGGGAGCCGCGACGCGCACGAGGTGTTCGCGCATACGCTCGCACCACGTTGCTTCCTGCGCCGCATCGTCCAGCGGGTGATCCTGCGTCGGATCGGCGGCAGTGTCGAACAGTTCGTGGCGCGGCTCGTACGCTTCCGCTGCATCATGGCGATGTGGTGCGTGTCCGGTTTGTGGTACGCGGTATACGGGAATGTTATAGGTATGTCCCAGGAACCGATCCATCTGCGCTTCCGCCAGTTGGTCGCGGCTCATAAAGCCATGAAACTGCGTCGGCATGGCGGTGTAGGCGTACAGCAGCGTTTCGGCCTCCACCGGATTCCGAAAATAGGTAAAACGCCCATCGGTGGCGTTGAGCGCCATACCGAAGTAACCATAGATGATCGAATCATGCACGGCCTGATCGCCTTCCAGCAACGGGCGCAACGACGAACCGTGCAGGTGTGGTGGCGGAGGGGCGCCGAACCAGTCAAGGATCGTCGGCATGATGTCGGTCGTTTGTGTCAGCCCCGACACACGGGTTCCGGCCCGTTGGTCGCCGGGCAGATGCACGATCAGCGGGATATGCGCGATCTCGTTGTACACGGGCATGGCGTTCTTCATCCAGTATTCGTGTTCGCCCAGCATCGAGCCGTGGTCGGTCGTCAGCACGACGATGGTATCGCGCCACGCATCGTTGGCGTCCAGTTGGTCCCATAGCTTGCCCAACCAGTGGTCGGTCATCGTCAGCAGCGCGGCATAGCAGCGCCGGATGTGCTCCACTGCTTCGGGGCTATCTTTGACCACGCCATAGTCCGGCCAGTCGTACAGGTCGCTCTGCCAGTCGTCGCCGTACTGCTCCAGGTACTTCGGCACGACATAGAACGGTTCATGCGGATCGAACAGTTCGAGTTGCAACAGCCAGTTGTCGCTATCCTGGTTGTCCTGCAACCAGCGCACGGCATGTTCGACACATCGCGGACCGGAAAACTCGTGTTCTTCGCGCTGCGCCATACGGTTAAGCGCGTTCTGCTGCCGTGAGGCGGCGCGGTTCATACTCGGCGGCAGGGCGGGCAGATCGACGCGGCTGATCCACATGTCGCTTTCCTGTCCGCGCTCGAACTGCCATGAGTCGAAGCTACTGTTATGGCCTTCGCCGCCCAGGTAGAAATAGTGATAATGGTCGGTGATGAGGTGTGAAAACACTGGCGCGCGCTGTTCGTCGGGTGCGACCGAGCGCAACAGGTTCGGCAGCACGTCGTCGAAGGGTTCGAGCGGTCCCCAACCACGTTCGAGGAAATTATGCCGTCCCGTCATAAACTCGCGGCGGGCGGGCATACACGGCAACGAGCCAACCCAGTGGTTGTCGCACACCACCGAGCGTTGCGCCAAGCGTGCAATGTTGGGCGTGTGGACCCAATCGCTACCGTACGGCTCAAGAAAATCTCGGCGTAGCGTATCCAGAATCACGAACAGCATCTTCATAGTCTGGTCTCCTAGCCCGTTTCCACACTACGTGGAGTACGGTGCGTCACACAGGCGCGTGTCGCCTTCTCGCCGTATCCATTATCAACGAAAACGCTCCGAGCATCGACAGGAGCGCACGACCGCGTACGTTGTTGCTCTGCCACCTGCCCAAACACGATCAATCGAACCACCGAAGCCAGCCAACCTGACTTATGAAGCATCGCAACGTGTGCGGGTCACGGCGTGAGGGAATCGTGCCGAATGTTGCTACAATGGGCGCATGCTCGAACTTCACGCTTTCGCCCATGCTACGCTCCAGGCACTTGACCTCCCAACAGAACCGCTCACGCCCGCCGATGGCTGGTCGAGCAACGTCCTACTGACGCCGACCCACGCGCTGCGGGTGTCCTCCGGCCGGTTCCGCGATGCCTACGCTCACGAGCAGCGCGTCCTCGATCTGCTGCCCGCCAGCGTCCCCCATGCGTCAGTAGTTGCACGCGGACGCTGGAACGAGCGCGAATGGATGGTGCAGGAACGAATCGCGGGCGTGCCGCTCGGTCGTGCATGGCCTTCGCTCGACCGAGCACAGCGGCGGGCTGCGATTCATCAACTTGGGCGAGCCGCGCAAGCGCTGCACGCATGCGCATTGCCCGCCGACTTCAACAATCCCTGGCTCGACGACGCGATCCAACCGGGCGGCACCCCTGGGAATGCCTATCATGCGCCTCCGCACGCGTACAGCGTGCTGCTCGATGCGGCGATGCAACTTCCGGTCGCGGACCAGGTTCTGTTACGCGACCTCGATGCCTTCATGCGCGAACGCACACCCCTGTTCGACGACGACCCACAGGTGCTGGTGCATTGTGATCTGCACTTCGCCAACATCATGTGGTCAGATGGCGTCATCGGCGCAATCCTCGACTGGGAAGGCTCGCGCCGTGCCGCTCGTGATCAGGAACTCGATACGCTGTATCGCTTCCTGCGGACGCCCAGTGTCTATGGGTCGCCTGACGATCAGGTTCCGCTCAATCCCGACGACCTGCGCGACGTTCCGGCATGGCTTGCGGAAGTGTACCCTGAACTGCTGGCACACCCTCGCTTGCCGGAACGCCTGGCGGTTTACGAGGCGATGTTGCAACTGGTGCAGGTGTTCAACTTCGCGCCAGGGTCGGGCGTGTACGATCCATGGCGCAACCTACGACGGCTGCTTGATAGCGTCTAGCACCAGTACCCAATCGTGATCCGCGCCCTGCGACGGCGGCGTGAACATCTGCGCGTCGCCGCTCGCGATACGTCCTAGCGTCTGCCACGTCCCCAGGCGCGGATCATACCAGTGGCGTCAAACGCGGCAGCACCCAGACGCCGCAGATCGAGAGCGAATGGCTCGCCTAACGCGCTATACACCATCGCGTACGAACCATCCTTGAGCGCGGGTTGCCCGCAGATTGGCGCTGGCTCGCGTCCAGCAGCAACGATTGGTCGGGAACGCGCACGAAATACGGGCGCGATTCCATCAACGCCCGCACGTGCTGCATCTGCGCCGCTCCCGGTAGACCCAAGCGCATCCTCCCACGGGGTGCGGGCGCTGAAGTGATCCGGTTGTCCACCCTTCCAGAACTGGAAGATGCCGTTCGCGCCGTAGGTATGCCCCATCGCGCCGCTGAACACCGCGCGATATGCCGCCTTGCGAGCATCGTAGGCTCCGAAGTAGCCCAGTTCCGGTTTCCAGTTCACCGGATGATCTTCGTAGCACGGCTCACCGTCCAGGCACGGCTTGGCGGGCGTTCGAGCGTAGTCCGCCTCGATCATCTGGTGGTTGGGGGAATCCCATTGGCCGTGTCCCGATTGCAGCATGTTAAAGTCGAGCCACGCCGCGTCGTGGAAGTAGTCCGCCGATGTTGACTGTCCTTGCGGGTGGAAGGTCATGAGTCCGCGCCCGCCGTCGCCCCGCGCGATGCCATGTGCCATGGCGCTCCAGGCCTGCTGCTGTTCCTGCGAGGCTGGGGTTGCGGTCGCCGCCGATGACCCAGATGATGTCACGGTCGCGATAGCGCCTCCCCAGAAACTCGCCATAGACCTGCGCGTTCCCCGGCGTGAACACGACCGGACCCACACCCCATTGCAGCGGTCCCACTTTGTCGCCCCAGGTCGGTAGCAGCGCGGCATACATGCCCAGGCTATTAGCCTGTTCGATCACCCAATCGACGTGCGCGAAATATGCCTCGTTGGGCGTTGTCGGGTCCTCGTCGTGGAGGGGGAGATCGCCGTATCGGTTGGGATCGCGCAGGCCGTCGAACTCGGACAACGCCACCATCTGGATCGCGGTAAAGCCCTTGCTGGCGCGGTCCTGAAGATACCGCAGCGTTTCCTCACGGTCCAGGCGCTGCAACAGCGACCAGGCGGTATCACCCAGGTAGAAGAACGGACGACCGTCATCGTGCATTAACGACCGTTGATTCTGCGCCACTTTCAGCATTGCAGGAACCTTCTCCTTTGATTGATATACATTGTATAAGCGTATTTACATTGATGTATATTGATTGACTTGGCTTTGTCCCGCCAGAACAACACTAGCACTTCTCGTCTATGCCTGGCAAATAGAAGATACTATGGCGCAGGACTTGTGCAACGTCCAGCCGAACGAAGTCGGACAACAGTACTTGACATGCTGCGCCGGGATCGAGCCTAACGTTCCTTCGACTGTGCACGCCCCTAACGTCGGCGTATGCGGGAGCAACCATACCCCTCTACAATAGTGGCGCTGCGTCTGATGCCGTCATTTCGCTGCGGACACCTGCTCAACCGTGGGGTGTAGGTGTTGATACAGGGCGCTCAACGAAAGGGGAGCAAAACGTCCGGTTTTTTGTCCGGTTTTTGGGCCGGAAAGGTGCTTGTCGTCGATGGCAACTATGCCTATAGTGTATGTATTCCAGCAGCGGTTTCAGCGCCCGCATGTCATCGCGATAGGGCATGGCTATGCGTCGTTTTTTCCAAGCCGTCACTCGTCTCCTGAGCATCATCTTCGTCGCACTGCTCGTACTTGCCTGCGTCGGTCCGTGTCGCCAGCGCGATATATCTGCAATCGCTACGGCATCGTCACTGACGGCACCGTCGTCCAGAAAGATGAATCTTTACGGACAGTCGACGGATCCAACGAGTTGGTCACGCTTTCTGACGATCGATGGTCGCTTCATGCCCAGCGACCAGGACGAACCGCTTGTAGTCAAGCTCACGGTCGACCAGCCTACGTATGACAGCCTGACCGTCGGCGACATCGTACAGGTGCGCTACGCGCCCAACCCGATGGTTCGACGGCTTGGCATGTTCGGCGCGACCTCGCGGACCGCAGACCTTTTACGTTCGTTCAGCGATGTTTGATACCATCAACGGCTGGCTATGGGGATCGCTCTTTATCGCGGGAATCGCGTCTGGCGGTCGGCATATGCCGCAATCACGTTCCATTGTTTTGCGATTCGCGGCTGGGCATATCTGCTCGCGACTATTCGTCATCGCTGGCATCATCATCTCGGTCCGCCCCGCCGCCCTGTTCGAGCCGGGAGCCCACGCGACCGTCACCGCACATGTTCAGTGATCATCGAACGCATCACGTGCAATCCAGGCAGCAGGAATCGCCATCCGAACCCTTGATCCAGTCCACTCGATCGCGTACAGCTTGTGTTCACACCCGACGGCAAGACCAACGGTGGTCATTGCCGTCGACGATACGACGCCGACAGCGTGAGTGGGTCTGGCGGTGGGTCAAGCACTTGACCGTTTCCTACCCGGGCGACCAACCCCCGCTCGGCGCACATCGTCGCTGCAACGCGCAACCATCGCTATCATCAACTGGCTGATGATCCCACGGGATTTCGCGCTCATCGGCTTGATGTTCGCAGTGTTCTTCGGCGTCGGGTTCGTTGGCAAACGTCTCCTTCGGAAAGCCATGCGCCGTGCCATTCCTTGACGGAACGCGGCCTGACATTCAGCTATAATGCTGCGGCGGTCACGCTCGACCGCTGGCAGCCTTGCTGAAAGGACGCTCGACGCGGTTGGTTTCGACACAACGTTCCGAACAGATACCCGCCCATCAATCATGTGTGCAAACCCACGCACGCCCGCGTGACTGGCTCTGGTTCCTGCCGCTGGTACTCGCAACGCTTGTGTTTCGCGTGCCAGCCATCCTCAATGCCCAGGCCATGAGTTCGGATGCCACCATCGTCGGGCTCCAGGCACAACACATCCTGCGTGGCGAATGGTCGCGCTTTCTGTGGGGCGCGGGCTACCAGAGTTCGCTCGACGCGTTCATCGCGGCGGCGGTGTTCGCGGTCGTCGGCGCGAGCCAGTGGACGCTGATGCTGGTGCCGCTGATCGGTCACATCCTGCTTGTGGCGCTGGTGTTCGGCATGCTGCGGCGACACCTGGGCGCTCCCACCGCCTTCGTCCTGTGCCTCGCGCTGGCGTTTACCCCTCGCGCCATCAACAGCGTAACCGTGTACCCGCCGCGGCAGTGGAGTATCACCACCATGTTCGCGGCGATGTGGTGCATCGACCGCGCCACGTACGCACGACGCGCCCCGCTGTGGCTCGCCGCTGGCGCGTTCCTGAGCGTCATGTCACTGTACCTCGACCTGTTTTCCCTGCAAATGATGGTGGGCGTTGGTGTATTCGGTGTGCTGTGTTGCTGGGAAGGCGGTAGCGTGACCACCAGCACACGCCGCGAGTTTCGGCGGCGTATCCTCGGCTACATCAGCTGGATTCGTCCTCGGCTTCGGGGCGTTCTGGTTGTTGCGTCAGGGTCCAGAATCGACCGCTCACACCGCATCACTCACGATGGACAAACTCGGCCCCAATCTGCGCTTGTTGTGGGAAACCTGTTTGCCGTGGCTGCTGGGCGTCAAGGTATTTGTGGAGCGCGGCGTCGTGTGGCAAGCACCCGCCTTCTTTCAGGTCGTGCAGGTGGTGGGGGCGCTCAGCGTCGTCGCTGGCATCGTCGCGGGTGGGATGACCTTCTTCGTGCGTTCCCTGCCGTGGTCGTTGCGGCGACTGGGCATGCTGGGAGCGTTGATCGCCGTGTCGTCGCTGGGCGGATTCGCCTTCTCCGCCATGCCCGCCGACCAGTATTCGTCACGCTATCTCGCCCCGATTATCTGGGCGTTACCGTTCGCACTCGCACCTGTCTGCTGGTTGCTCGGACGTAAACGCTTCGCCGCTGCCTTCACGCCCTACCTCATCGCGGCGGCGGTCAGCGGTTGGCTGAGTTTCGGACCGTTCGTGCAGGGCATCACTCCGGTACTCGCGCCACGGGGAGCGGCACGGGGCGAGGCCGCGGTGCGTGCCCTGCTGGTGGAGCGCGGCGTACAGTATGCAGCCGCCGATTATTGGTTCGCCTATCGTCTGACTTTTATGTGGAATGAGCAGGTGATCGTCGTGCCGTTGGAAGCATGGCAGGACCGCTACCGCCCCTATCGCGCTGCCTTCGACACCGCCCCAACCGTCGCGTATATCTTCCACCCATCGCAACCCCACGCCAACGCCGAAGACCGTCGCCGCCGATCTCCAACGCGGCGGAATACCCTTCGAGCGTGTCGCCGTCGACGACTTCACGGTGCTGATCGCGTCACGCACGACCGACAACTAAAGGTAGCCGATTCGCACCCACCCCACGAACACCGCGCCCGATCCTGGCGCCAGGATCGGGCGCGTTCTCCATCCCTCGACCGTACGACAAACACCCCTTCACCTCGTCGTCTGTGGTCGGTGGTCCTGTGGTCGGTGGTCCGTCTCGTCAACCTCCCTTGACTGCACCCGCCGTCAGTCCTTCGATGAATTGACGCTGGAAGATCAGGAAGATGATGATGACCGGCAACGATGCTAATAACGCACCCGCCAGCAGAATACCGTACTGGTAGTCGTAGGGTCCAACCAGCGAGGCGATGCCCAGGTTGATCACGAACATCGAAGGGGTAGTCGTCACGATCAACGGCCAGAAGAAGTCATTCCAGTTCGCTGTGAACGACAGGATCGCCAGCACCGCAAGCCCCGGACGTACCAGCGGCAGCACCACGCGCCACCACAGGCCGAACTCGCTGGCACCGTCGATCCGTCCGGCATCGAGCAGGTCGTTGGGGATGCCAATGGTGTACTGCCGCATCAGGAAGATGCCGAAGGCGCTCACGGCTCCCGGTACGATCAGCGCCTGGTAGGTGTTGAACCAACCCAGCCAGCGGATGATCTGGAACTGTGGCACGAGCAGCACTTGAAACGGGATCAGGATCGTCGCCAGGATCAGCGTAAACAGCAGGTTCTTGAAGCGGAACTCGTACTTCGCGAAGGCGAACCCCGCCAGCGATGCCAGTAGCACCGACAGCAGTGTGCCGACGACCGCCACGACAGCGGTGTTGAAGTACCAGCGTACATAGGGAAACTGCGTCAGCAGCGCGTTGATATTATCCATCGTGAAAGAGCGTGGAAAGAACGTCAGGGGTTCGCCGAAGATTTCGTCGTTCTGCTTGAAGGCGCTCAGTCCCATGTACAGATAGGGAATAACCGTTGCCACCACCAGCAGGGACAGCAGTATGTTTATGACGATGCCAGCAGACGACCACGAGCGGCCACGACGGCGGGCGGTGGTGACAGGCATCGGGCGTTCACTTGTACTCATGCGTGATTCCTCCACGGATGAAACAGATCAGTCGGACGTGTTGTAGCCACGGAAAAAGTAAAAGTTGACGAATGACAGGATCAGCAGCAGCGCGACCATCGAGTAGGCGATAGCGCTGGCGTAGCCAGTGTTGAAATACTGGAAGCCCTGGTTGTACATGTAGAGCGTGATCGTCAGCGAGGCATCCGAAGGACCACCATTCGTCAGCAGAAGCGGTTGCGCGAACAGGTTGTAGGAGCCGACGATAGCCTGGATCACCACGAACAGCGTTACCGGGCGCAACATCGGCAGGGTGATCAACCAGAAGGTCTGCCAACGGTTCGCACCATCGGTAGAAGCCGCCTCATACATCTCCTTGCTGATGCCGTTCAATCCCGCCAGCCAGTACAGCATGTTAATGCCGGTGTACGTCCAGATGCCCATCAGGATGAACGACGGCATGACAAAGGATGTATCGGTCAGCCAGCCGTATGGTCCCAGGCCAACCCAACCGAGGAAGGCATTCAACAGCCCATACTGCTGGTCGAACACCCGCGCGAAGATGACGGTAATGACAACCGCGGACGTGATCACTGGAAAGAAGAAGGCGGTTTTATAGATGTCTTTGAGCAGCACGAAGCGCGAGTTGATCGCCAGTGCCAGGATCAGGGCAAGCGGTGCCAGGATGAACACGCTGCCAAGCGCGTAGTAGGTGGTATTGAGCACCGATTTGATGTAGCGCGGGTCCTGGAACAGATACGCATAGTTACCCTAACCCGAAGAACGTCTTTTCCTCGAAGCCGAAGCCTTTGAAAAAGCTCAACCAGAACGACGAAACGATCGGGTATAGACCAAAGATCGCGAACAGGAAGAAGAACGGCGATATAAACAGGTAGGGAGCGAGCGCACGCTGGTTGCGCCACCACCAGTTTCGCGACGTTTTCTGGCCCGAAGCGGTAGCCGCTGACGTTGCCATAGGAACCTCCTTACTTCAGCCCAACGGCTCCTATGCCGTTTGAAAGTCGATAATCTTATTCGCTGCCGCCTGTGCTTGTTCCAGGCTTGCCTCGGGTTGTAACGTCGTGGTTTGGAGCGTCGGCGTGATGCCGACACGCACACACGCGTTGGTCGTTTCAGGCCAGTACGGCGAGTTGTACCAGGTCGGAATCTCGGTCGCCATCTCCTGCAACAAACTCCCAACCTGCTGGTTATCGAAGAATGGAATCGGTTCGTTCAGGCGTGGTTGGTCGAAGGCTGGCCGATAGGTAGGCCACACGTTGCGTTCCTCGTAATCGAACATGACCGTTTCGGTGGTGGTATGTTCCCAGATCACAAAGTCGAGCGCGGGATCGACCATGCGGGATGTTTTCAGCACCGATACGCCTGTGCCGCCCCACGTCGCCGTGCGCGAGCCGTCGGGTGTCCAGCGTGGGAATGGTTGCAGCCGCCACATACCTTCCGTTTTCGGGATGTTCTGGCGCGAAAAGCCGCTAAACTCCCAGGATGGACCCAGGATCGTAGCGATTTCGCCGGAGCCAAGCGCGGCGTTGCGGGCAGGACCAAGCGCACGCCGGATGGACCATCCTTCTTTGAGTGCCTGTTGCTGGAACGCCAGGGTTTTCACGCCCGCCTCCGCGTCGAGGACCGGGAGCCCTTCCTTGTCGAAGAAACCGCCGCCCTGTTGCAGCGTCAGCATCCACCACTGGCCCCAATCGTCCCATTGAATATCAAGGAGGTGGTTGCCGGTGGCCTCGGTATACGCACGCGACTTTGCCGCGAAATCGTCCCACGTTTCGATCGGCATGGCGATCCCCGCCTGTTCGTAGATGTCCCAACGATACGACATCAGGCAGGCGTTAAGCTCGTTGCCGATGCCATATATTTTTTCTTTCCAGGTCCACGGATCGGTCGCCGAAGGCAGGAACAGCTTGTCGAGCAGTCCGTCGGCGTCGAGCCTGGGCTTCATATCAGAGAACAGCACCGCGCCTTTGATGAAACGCGAGAATTGCCCGATCTCGATGTCGGCGATGTCAGGACCGCCCGATCCCGCTTGCGACGTGATCATCACTTTGTCGTGCATCTGGTTGAATGGCAGGATCAGGAAGTTGAGGTCGAACGCGGGGTTGCGCTCCTCCTTGTATATTTCCCAGGCTTTCTTTTGCCACGCGATGCGCGTAGAGCTAAATGCCCAGAAGTCGAGTACGGGCTTCGTCCCGCCCGTAGGGGCACCACAACCGGTTGCCACCAGACCGGTCGCCGCGACCGCGCCCGCTGCCGCCGTTTTGAGGAACTGGCGACGACTGATATGTTTCATATCCCGGATATCCTTTCCTTCGTCGGAAGATAGGTCCGTGATCGTTTCAGCACGCTCGGCATGCTGAGTGAGTTTGTACCAGCAGTGATGTAATGAAGGATGAGGTCGTAACAGTGAACAGCAAGTTTAGTTCCGCGATTCGACACTCAGCACCGCAACGCCGTCGATCTGTACATCGATGCAGCGGATGTGCAACGTCAAGCGAAAGCAACCAAACCGCAACGATTGCCCTGCTAAGGGGAGCGAAGTGCCTGCCTCTCGTTCGGAACTATCCTTCACTGCGGTTCATGATGACAGATCGGCACGAGCGTCACATGTGTCATTCCGCGCAACCGAGGAATCTTTCCCGGTCCATAGCAATAGAAAAGATGCTTCGGCTGCGGCCCCAGCATGACAAACAAGGGCGGAAAACTGCTTATCAAACAGTCTCTTACACGACAATGGCATCTTGCTGGTCCAGCGCTTGCAGATTTGCAGTGGCAGTAGCACGCCGCCGCACAGGGAGAGCGTTATGACAATTAACACCATTTTGTTCGACATCGGTGGCGTGATGCTTAGCAATGGCTGGGACCATGAGCAACGCAGGGTCATCGCCGACCAGTTCGGCTTCGATTACGATGCCTTCGACGCACGCCATCGTCAGGTCGTGGATACGCTCGAACGTGGGCATCTGACGCTCGACGATTATCTCCATTGGACGATCTTTTATGAGCCACGCTCCTACAGCGTCGCCGACGTTACCAGAGCAATCGAAGCCTGTTCGACTGCCAACGACGCGACCATCGAGATCGTCAAGGCGCTGCATGCCAGCGGCAAGTACCTGCTGGTGACGCTCAACAACGAATCACGCGAACTCAACGAATACCGCATCGAACATTTCGGCTTGCGCCCGCTGTTCTCGGCGTTCTTCACGTCCTGCTATCTCGACCTTATCAAACCGCAACCGCAGCATTACCAGCGTGCCTTGCAGATTTTGCAGCGCGACCCATCGGAATGTTTGTTCGTGGACGACCGCCCGATGAACGTCGAAGTCGCGGCGATTCTGGGACTACATACGATTCGCTATGAATCCCCCGAACAGCTTGCGGCGGCGTTGCGCGATCACGACATCCACCTATTAACCAACCCGCTCGTTGATACGGCGATACAAGCCGCTTTTGTGACGCGACGTGTCACAGAACGGTGTTACCATGCCATCTATGGATTTGACCACTGAACACGTCCTCACACTGGCACCGGATTCGTCATCCGCGAGCGCGGGGAGAAAACTCGCGAACTTCAAGGTCTGGAACACTACGGGACGCAGCGACCAGGCGCTCTGGGGCGAATGTCGGGGCAGCGCCATCTATCAGGTGCGTGTCGACCTGGGCGATCTGTCCGCCAAATGCTCCTGTCCCAGCCGTAAGTTTCCATGCAAGCACACACTTGGTCTGCTGCTGCTGGCGGCGAACGATCCCGGCGAGATTCGCGCAGCCACACCGCCGGAGTGGGTCACCGACTGGCTGGGCAAGCGCGACGCCACGAAAACGAGCGCGAGGACAAAGCACCTCCCCTGCCACAACCGATGACCCCGAAGCAGCGCAGAAAGCGCAGCGGGCAACCGGTCGCAGCACAGCAAAGCGCGCCACGCTGGTCGCTAAAGGCATCGAATCGTTGGAACTGTGGATGTTCGATCTCGTGCGGCACGGGCTGGCTGGCGTCGAGAACAAGACCGATGCCTTCTGGGAGGATCAGGCCGCTCGCATGGTCGATGCCCAGGCTCCCGGTATCGCCTATCTGCTCCGCGACATCACCAGGTGCCGATGCACCAACCCGATTGGCCCGACCTGTTGCTGGCAAAGCTAGGCCGCATCGCCATGCTCACCCACGCATACAAGCGCATCGACGACCTCGAACCCGTCCTGCAGGACGATGTGCGTTCGTTGGTGGGGTGGACCCTGAAAGAGGACGAGGTGAAGGAGCGCGGCGAGGCTGTGCGCGACCGCTGGATCGTGCTGGGCGAACGCACGACGGTCGAGAAGAAGCTTCATGCGCGTGCAACCTGGCTCCTGGGCGAGCGCAGCGAACGAACGGCACTCATGTTGCAATTCGCCTTCCAGGGGAGAGGATGGGACGAAACCCTGGTCATCGGCACGGCGTTCGAGGGTACGCTGGTGTATTGGCCGTCCGCATATCCGCAGCGGGCGCTCGTCGGCGAACGGCACGGTACACCAACACAGTACATGGGACACCTGCCCGGAGCCGCCACGCTGGAGGACTTCCTCGAACATGTCGGGCAGGCGCTCGCTCGACAGCCCTGGCTCGACAGTTTTGCGTGCGTTGTGCGCGATGTCGTTCCCGCCGTGGACGGCGACCGCTGGCTCGTGCAGGACAGCACCGGACGAGCGCTACCTCTGGTCACCGGGCAGCATTGGGGTCTGCTGGCGATGGCCGGCGGTGCGCCCGTCGATCTGGCGGGCATCTGGAACGGCAATACCATCGATCCGCTCGGCGTGGTCGTGGGCGGACGCTATCGGGCCATCGTCGAAAGGGTGCAATGAACGCCATAGCTCAGACCGCGCTGACCCGCGCAGTGAAAACGAATACCATACCCCAGATCACCATCATCTACATCGCCATCGTGGGACAGTTGTCCGGCGAAGCGCCCGACGGATACCGATGAATGAATTAACCAAAATCGCTCTGCTCGGCACGGCGAAAGCATCCAGGCAATCGCTCGATGCTAGCACCGCGCTTGGGGGCGCGTGGGATGCCCTCGGCGTTGAGCGCGAAAACGAATTGCTGTTGCGTTCCGGCGCGGACGCGACCATGCGCCTTGCGGGAGCAGTAACGACAGCGGGCATCGACCTGCCGAATGCCGCACCGCCGGACGACCTGCCGGTGTGTAGCGAGCGCGTAGCGAACCTCATCGCCTCGTTCATCAAGCCGCCACGTCCCGCCATGTTGCTCGAAGTGTTCGGCCTGCTGACTGCGCGTAACCGACGCCTGCCCGACACGCTGCTCCCCGCCCTGCTGGACTACGACGATGCTGAGGTTCGTGCCGCCGCACTGCCCTTGCTCGGCGAACGTGGGCGCTGGCTGAGCGAACGCAACCCCGCATGGAGTTGGGTGCGCCAGGGCACCACGGAGCGGCTACCCTCCGACGCGCACGACATCTGGCTCGAAGGCGATAGTACAGCACGGCTGTGGGTGTTGCGGCTGTGCCGCATGGAGCGACCGGACGAGGCACGCGCCTGGATCGATGAGGTATGGCACGAGGAAAAAGCCGCCTTCCGCACGTCGATCATAGACACGATGCGATACAACCTGACGCCCGACGACGAACCGCTCCTCGAACGTGCGCTCGACGACCGCTCGAGCAATGTGCGCGAAGCGGCGGCAGACCTTGCTTGCCACATTGCCCCATTCCGCGTATGTCGCACGCATGGTCGAGCGTGCCGATGCGTTCGTGCAGTATACGCCCCCAGCGGCCGGCAACCGACTTCAAAGGTTCGTACGGTCCGTGACGGCTCAGGGCACGCACGGCACCATCGCCGTTACACTCCCCGCAACGCTCGAAGCATCGTGGAAGCGCGATGCCATCGACGACACCGCACCGCGTGGTATCGGCAAAGGTACGTGGATGCTCCTGCAGATTCTCGCCGCCGTGCCGCCCGCGCATTGGGAAGAACGCTGGCAGGCTACGCCCGACGATATCGTGCGGGCAGCACAGGCCGACGCGGAACACGGACGCATGCTGCTCGCGGCCTGGGGACGTGCCGCTATCGGTTTTCGTGCGGCTCGGTGGGCGACACCGCTGCTCGACGCCTGGGTGAAGGAAACCAGGGAAGATATGTACTTCGTGCGCGTGCGTCCGGAGATGTTCCACGGCTTGCTCGGCATCTTGCCGCCCGACCAGGTGCGCGACTTCGCCCTCCGCCATCTTGAACGCCCGGCCATGGATAGCGACCTCCTCGATCCGTTGGTGCAAGCCGCACCGCGTCCATGGACTACGCGGTTGGGGGCAGCGTTCCTGGATCGCGCCTGCACGCTATTCCAGAATACCAGCAATCACACAGCATATTACCCGGTCGAGGTAGCGATGACCCTTATCCCAGAAGGACTGATCGCCGAAGCGATTGAGCGGCTTGGATCGCTCAACGACACAACACAATCATGGCAGCTTCGCACCATCATAGAAACACTGGAAACACGCCGACGTATCTACAGGGAGATCGACCAATGAGCGACCAGCAGGTCATACGGCAGCACGCCGAACAGCAATTCGCCGAGGAACTGGCCGAACTGCGCCACATCGACGACCGCCAGCGACCGCCGAACTGGGTGCTCTCGCCGTGGGCGGTGCGGACCTATCTGCTGGGCGGCAAGCTGCCAACAGGTTCGAGATCACGCCCAAGTACATCGGCAACGCACGGCTGATCGAGATCGCCGTCGCCACGCTGGCGACCGACCGCGCGCTGCTGCTCTACGGCATTCCCGGCACCGCCAAATCGTGGGTCAGCGAGCACCTGGCCGCGGCGATCACCGGCGACTCGACGCTGCTGATCCAGGGGACGGCCGGGACCGACGAAGCGGCGCTGCGCTACGGCTGGAACTACGCCCGCCTGCTGACCGAGGGGCCGATCGCACCGCCGCGCTGGTCGCCAGCCCGATGATGCGCGCGATGGAGGACGGCAAGATCGCGCGGATCGAGGAGTTGACGCGCATTCCGGCCGAGGTGCAGGACACGCTGATCACGATCCTGTCGGAGAAGACGCTGCCGGTCCCCGAACTCAACACCGAGGTCCAGGCGCGCAAGGGCTTCAACGTGATCGCCACCGCCAACAACCGCGACAAGGGCGTCAACGAACTCTCCAGCGCGCTGATCCGGCGCTTCAACACCGTCGTCCTGCCGGTCGCCCGCGACGATCGAAGAAGAAGTCGATATCGTCGACCGCCGCGTCAGCAGCTGGGCCGCGCGCTGGAACTCCCCGCCGAAAAGCCCGCGCTGGAGGAAATCCGGCGCGTCGTGACGATCTTCCGCGAGCTGCGCGAAGGCGTCACCGCCGACGGCAAGACCAAGTCAAGTCGCCGAGCGGCACCCTTTCGACCGCCGAAGCGATCTCGGTCGTCACCGGCGGCCTGGCCAGCGCGGCCTACTTCGGCGACGGCTCGCTGCGCGCCGGCGACATCGCCGCCGGCCTGACCGGCGCGATCGTCAAAGACCCGGTGCAGGATCGCGTGGTCTGGCTCGAATACCTGCAAACCGTCGTCAAGGAGCGTCGGGCTGGAAGGACCTGTATCGCAGTGCCAGGAAGTGCTGTAGCCGTGACCGTCCACGTCTTCGGCATCCGGCACCACGGCCCCGGCTGCGCGCGCAGTCTGCTCGCCGCGCTCGCAGCGCTCGAGCCCGACTCGTGCTGGTCGAGGGACCGCCCGACGCCCACGACGTGCTGCCGCTGATCATGCACGAGCGACATGCAGCCACCGGTCGCGCTGCTGGTCTACGCGCCCGATGAGCCGCAACGCGCCGCCTTCTTCCCGTTCACGCATTTCTCGCCGGAATGGCAAGCGCTGCGCTACGCGTTCGGCCGCAGGGTCCCAGGCGCGCTTCATCGACCTGCCCCAGGCGATCAGCTGGCCGACGAGCAGCACCGACGAGGGACTGCCCGACGCCGGAAGGAGCAGGGCACCGCCGCCGAACCGGCAGCGCCGACGGGGACGCCCGACTCGACCGACTGACGTCGACGCGACGACCCGATCGGGATGCTGGCCGAAGCCGCCGGATACACCGACCACGAACTATGGTGGGAGCACCAGATCGAGCAGCGCCAGGACGGCCGAGGACTTTTCGCTGGCATCATGGAGGCGATGGCCGACGCTGCGCGGCACCGCCGACCCGCCGGTGGGCGCGAAGCACGGCGCGAGGCGCACATGCGCCAGTCGATCCGGGCGGCGCAGAAGGAAGGCTTCGAGCGGATCGCCGTCGTCTGCGGCGCCTGGCACGCGCCGGTGCTGGCCGACCACGGGTCCGGCGAAGGACGACGCGGCGCTGCTGGCGAAGCTGCCACGGGTCAAAGTCGCGGCGACCTGGATTCCCTGGACCAACGGCCGCCTGGCCTACCGCAGCGGCTACGGCGCGGGGGTCACGTCGCCCGGCTGGTACAGCCACCTGTGGACCGCGCCCGACCGCACACGATCCGCTGGTTGGCGCGCGCCGCCGACGTTCTGCGCGAGAAGACCTGCCTGGCCTCGTCCAGCAACGTGATCGAGGCGGTGCGACTGGCCGACGCGCTGGCCGCGATGCGCGACCTGCCGATGCCCGGACTGGCCGAACTGAACGAGGCGATCCAGACGGTGCTCTGTGGCGGCGACCCGCGCCGATGGGCTGATCCGCGACCGGCTGGAAATCGGCGAGGCGCTGGGCGAGGTGCCGGCGGAAACGCCAGCCGTGCCGCTGCAGCCCGATCTTGAGGCGCAGCAGCGCCGCCTGCGGCTCAAGCCGAGCGCCGAGATCAAGCCGCTCGACCTCGACCTGCGGAACGACAACGACCGCGCGCGTCAGCCACCTGCTGCATCGCCTCGGCTGCTGGCGATCGCGTGGGGCAAGCCGGAGAAGTGTCAGCGGCAAGAAGGGCACCTTCCACGAACTCTGGACGCTCCAATGGCAGCCCGAACTTGCCGTCGCGGTGGTCGAAGCCAGTCGTTGTGGGGCAACACCGTGCGAAGCGGCCGCCGACTGCGCGGGTGCGCGACCGGCGCAACCAGTCCGACGACCTGGCAGAGCCTGACCGCGCTGCTCGACGCCGCGATCCTGGCGGCGCTGCCGGAGCGATCGACCACCTGCTGGTGCGCGTGCGCGACAGGCCGCGATCGCGGCGGATGTGCGGCGCCTGATGGATGCGCTGCCGCCGCTGGCGCGTGTCGCTCGCTACGGCGATATCCGGAAACGCGCGCCGAGCAGGTGCTGCCGGTCATCGACGGGCTGTTCGAGCGTGTCGTCGTGGGTCTGCCCGGCGCCTGCTCGTCGCTCGACGACGACGCGGCGCAAGCAGATGATGCAGCCAGCATCGGTGCACACCCAGGAAAGCATCGACCTGCTGGGCGAACCCGAACGGCAGGCCGATGGCAGGCCGCGTTGCGGGGCATCGTGGAGCGCGCGACGATCCACGGTCTGGTGCGCGGCGTGTGTTGCCGCCTCGCTGCTGGAACACGAAGCGCATCGACGGCGACGAACTGCAACGCATCGCCCGCCTGGCGCTCTCGCCGGTCATGCCGCGGACCAGTCGGCGCCGCCTGGATCGAGGGCGTGCTCCATGGCAGCGCCTTCCTGCTGTTGCAGCACGACGGCTTCTGGGTCGCGCTCGACCGCTGGATGAGCGACCTCGACCCCGAATGTTCATCGCATGCTGCCGCTGTGCGCCGTGCCTTCGCCACGTTTGAGCGCCCGAACGCCGCGCGATGGGCGAGAAGGTCAAGCACCTGCACGCGCGAAGCCGCGCCCAGTCAGCGACGACACGCGGGCGCGGACGACTTCAACCACGAACGTGCCGCGCTGGTGATTGCCGGTGCTGCGAGCGATTCTAGGAGTGCCCGATGCGCGAATGACTGACGAGGAACGACTACGCCGCTGGCGGCTCGTGCTGGGCGGTGCGGCGACGATAGCGACCGGCGTCGACACTGAGCGGCGCCGACCTGAAGATGGATAGCGTGCTTGGCTCGCTCTACGACATGGACAAGCAGGGGATGCGCGTCGGCATAGGCGCGTCGATGCCCAACGTCACGCGCTGGCTGGGCGACATCCGCACCTACTTCCCATCGTCGTCCGTCCGCGTCATGCAGCAGGACGCGCTCGAACGGCTCAACCTGCGCCAGATGCTCACGCAACCGGAAATGCTGGAAGCCATCGACCCCGACGTGAACTTCGTCGCGACGCTGTTCACGCTCAGCCGCGTGATCCCCGAACGCACCAAGGACACCGCGCGCAAGGTCGTGCGCAAGGTCGTGGACGACCTGATGCGCAAGCTCCAGGCGCATACCACCCAGGCCGTACGCGGCAGCCTTAACCGCAGCGTGCGCAACTACCGCCCGCGCCACAACGAGATCGACTGGAACCGCACGATCCGGGCGAATCTCAAGACCTACCAGCCCGACCACAAGACGATCATCCCCGAACGACTGATCGGCTATGGGCGCAACACGCTCGGCGCTGCGCGACATCGTGCTCTGCGTCGATCAAAGCGGCTCGATGGCAACCTCGGTGGTGTACGCGGGCATCTTCGGCGCGGTGCTGGCCTCGATTCCGGCGGTCAGCACGCGCATGGTCGTCTACGATACCGCCGTGGTGGACCTCACCGACGACCTGCACGATCCGGTCGATCTCCTGTTCGGCACGCAGCTTGGCGGCGGCAACGACACACCGCGCGCCCTGCCTACTGCCAGCAGGTCATCACGCGCCCCGAACAAACGATCATGGTCCTGATCACCGACTGCTACGAAGGCAGCGGGTCGGCCGAGATGCTCAAACGAGCCGAGGAGATCGTCGCTCGCGGCGTCCAGGTGATCCTGCTGCTCGCGCTGAGCGACCGGGGCAAGCCATCCTACGACGAGAAGCAAGCGGCGGCGATGGCGAAACTGGGTATTCCAACCTTCGCCTGTACGCCCGACCTATTCCCCGACATGATGGCAGCCGCGATCCAGCGTCAGGATCTCAACCAGTGGGCGGCACGCAACGATATCGTGACGGCACGGGGGGAGTAGCGACACACGGACCAACGACCAACGATCAACGACCAACGGAACTGACGACAGGAAAACGACAACGACCTCGAATGATCATCAACAACCGGCCGCTGACCTATGAAGGCCAGCAAGCGTGTTGTTTATTGTCGTTCCGAGCCGGGGTACTCCGCGTGCGGGTCCAGGAATCCGTACTCGATGTGATTGGACGGGAAGGATGCCTCGTTTCTGCCCTGGAAATAACACAGCCGACCACTGACCAACATCGAACGGGGTTCAACTCCCGTCGCTAACGTCCGATCCTCGGTCGTCGTTGGTCGTTGGTCGTTGGTCGTGCAGCGTCCGTTCGTCATTGGTCGTTGGTCGTTCAGCCTACAAACACATATCCGGTTGCGACTTCGGTGTACTCGCGCACCTGTTGCTCCACCCAGTCCGCGTCATACCCAAGTTCGCCCGCCATCAGTTCGGCGACGCGGGGTGCCGCTTCGATGCTCGCTTTTGCGTCCAGCAGGAGCGCCCGCATGCGACGAGCCAGCACATCCTCGACGGTGCGGGCCGATTCGCAGCGTACCGCCCACACCGCCTCGCCCGCGAGATAGGGCAAACGGGGATGGAGCGGTTGATCCCAGCCAGGTTGTTCCGCCAGCACTTCGCGCAATGCCGGGGCATCCGAACCATACACGCCGAATGGGTCCGGCTCCGGGTCGCGCCGGAAACCGTGCAAGCGCATGTTCTTGGTCGGACATGGCACGGGTGTGAGGCCAGCAACCTCGATGGCGCGGTTCACGGTGTCCTGCGCCATGTTGCGATAGGTCGTCCACTTCCCGCCGGTGATCGTGATCAGCCCGCCCTCGGATACGAGCAACGTATGTTCGCGGGAAAGCTTCGCGGTACGGCTGGTGGTGCCGTGCTTTACCAGCGGGCGTAGCCCGGTATAGGTACTCAACACATCCGACGGCTTGGGGTCTTTGGCGAGGTACCGTGCCGCATGTTCCATCAGGAACGTCAATTCTTCTTGCAACGGGCGTGGCTCAATCGGTGCGTCCTGTACGGGTGTATCGGTCGTCCCGACCACCACGACGTTGTGCCAGGGAACGGCGAACAGCACGCGCCCATCGTCGGTTTTGGGGATCATGATCGCGTGGTCGCCGGGCAGGAACGAGCGGTCGAGGACGATATGCACACCCTGGCTTGGCGCGACGATCTTTGGGGCCTTCGCGTCGTCCATAACGCGGATCGCATCGACGTATACGCCCGTCGCGTTGACGACGGCCTTCCCGCGCACTTCGTGCACGGTTCCGGTTTCGGCATCACGGAATCGCACGCCGACGACCTTTGGCCCGTCCTTGATCAGTCCTTCAACCGGCGTGTAGTTGAGCGCTACGCCGCCTCGGTCCTCGAACGTCAGCATCAGGGCGATGGCGAGGCGTGCGTCGTCGAACTGTCCATCATAATAGACGACACCGCCGCGTAACCCTTCGGGTTCGAGCGTCGGCGCCAGCCGCAACGCCTCGGTGGGTCCGACCAGTTTCGACCATCCCAAACCCAGGCTCCCCGCCATAAAGCTATAGAGCATCAGCCCCACGCCATACCAGGGATTCGACCACCACGTGTAGCCCGGCACGACGAACGCCAGCGACGATACCAGATGTGGCGCGTTGCGCCGCAATCGTCCGCGTTCGTGCAACGCTTCATACACCAATCCCACGTTACCTTGTGCCAGGTAGCGCACGCCGCCATGCACAAGTTTGGTGCTGCGGCTCGACGTGCCTTTCGCGAAGTCGTGTGCTTCCAGCAGCAGCGTGCGATAGCCACGCGCGGCCGCATCGACAGCCGTACCGAGGCCAGTCGCGCCGCCACCGATCACGATCATGTCCCATTCTTGTTGCCGTTCGAGTTGCTGTAGCTTATCCGCACGCTGCATGAGCTTCATCCTTTATATATACGCATTGTACTCACACGCACCAAGTGTGCCACGTCGCGCTCTGCATCCATGGTACGTCATACTACGGAGCATGTCGCGTCGAGAAGATGTGTGACCACCTTGTAGGCAGGTGCATTGGGTGGTGCGCATCATGGTACCCGAGCGCTTCCCGCGAAATATAAGCCAGTACACCTGGGCCGAAGTATCGCCACAGTTTGTTATTCTGAGTGGAGCGAGGACGCTCTGGGACCCACTGGCAGATCCTTCGGCTGCGGCCTCAGAGGCTGTTTGCGAAGTTCGGTACAAGCATCACTATTGTCATTCCGAGCAACTCATGAGCCTTACGGCTCGCCAGAGCGAATAAAAATTCATTTTCGTAGGAGACCGCAGCCGAGGAATCTTTCCTTCGTTATCGGCCTAGAAAGATGCTTGGGCTACGGCCTCAGCATTACAAACCGGGACGGAATACTGCATAATTAAACAGTCTCTCAGGATGACAATACGAAACGACCATCCTCCTTGCGCAAAGCTGTACCAGCGACTGACGAGGACGAATAAGTTTCATCGCGCATGCGAGTGAATGACAGAGATAGCACCCCAAAAAATGAATCCGAGTGTACGCACAACATGGTCATCCCAGACGCCCCTGCGGTGCACTCGAAGCATGCGACGCTCGAAACCAAAACCAGAACGGCGAGTTGCTCCGTGATCCGACGTTGACGGACCCCCACGACAGCTATATCCGACACATACACGACCACGAACGCCCATATAATAGGCGAGGTTTGAGTAAAAGGAGTATACGATGTCAAGCGAAGGTGGGATCAAGACGCGGACTGTCGACCAGCTACACGTATCGATCTTTGACGATGTTGAAACGATGGCGGAGCAAGCAAGCGAAGAAGTAGCACAGATTATCGGCAGAAGCATTCGTGAGCGCGGTTTCGCCTCGGTGATCCTGGCAACGGGAAATTCACAGCTAGCGTTCATACGGGCGCTACGACAGCGCGATGACATCGCCTGGAAAGATGTGTATGTGTTTCACATGGATGAGTACCCTGGTCTCGGCCCCGACCATCCCGCCAGCTTCCGGCGGTACATCCGCGAAAAGCTGACCGATATCGTGCATCCACGCGCCTTTTTTGGCATGGATGGCGACAACCCCGACATTGACGGCGAGATCGCACGCTACACCGCCCTGCTCGAACAGTACCCACCCGATCTTACCGTCATGGGCATCGGCGAAAACGGGCACCTCGCATTCAACGACCCGCCCGCTGACTTTGACACCACCGCGACGGTCATGTGGCTTGCGCTTGACGATGCCTGTCGTCGGCAGCAGAGCGGCGAAGGGCATTTCCCTACCTTCGACGACGTGCCAACGCACGCACTCACCTTATCGATTCCCGGCGCTGCTGCGTCCTGCCGACGTGTTTGTCTTTGCTCCCGAACGGCGCAAAGCGCCCGCCGTGAAAGCGGCGCTGGAGGGACCAGTAACCCCGCTGTGTCCGGCGTCGATCTTGCAGCGCCAGCCACACGTTCGGTTGTATCTCGATAGCGATTCGGCGTCGCTGCTCACCGATTCCTGAGGCTAGCTCACGATCGCATAGGGCCGAAACGACGGGGGTGCACATTCCGCGTTTCGGCCCTATGCGCCTCCCCAGCCCCTTCCTGAGGCGCACAATCGGGTCATTTTAGGCCGTTTTTTGTGCAATCCGCACGAACTTTTTAGCGTTTTGTGGCGCTCAGAAATATCTATGGTATATTCACGAAAGCATCAGGCAGCGTAGCCGCGTCCCATATTGTTGGGCATGGCCTCGCTGCTTTTTGTTATTAATTTGTCTGTTCGCCATGCCCGTAGTTTATTGAGCAAAGGATCGTGCACGATGACCACACCGCTTCGAGATTTTCTTGAAATCCCGTACGAGCAGCTTGAAGAGCTGAACCTCCAGGCGAAGGCGCAGCGAGAATCACGCACGCCTATTGATACGATTCGTGAGGAGCGCATGCGCTACCTGACGGACGAGAAGCGCATCAAAGCCGTGACTGTGTGTTTCTCCGATCTCGAAGGTCGTTTGCACATGCTCGATTATGACAAGAAGTTCTTGCTGGACTCGGCTGACAACCTGACGTTCGACGGTTCGTCGATCCGTGGTTTCTCGCAGCAAGCGGAATCCGACCTGCGCCTTGGCCTGGACTGGTCAGCGTTCTACTGGCTGCCGTCCGATGTCTTCGGCGCTGGCAAGGTGCTGATGTTCGGCGAAGTCAACGAAAAAGACGGCACGCCCTACGCCGCCGACATGCGCGCCCAGCTTAAGCTGTTCACGGACAAACTGTTCGAGAAAGACGGCACCGTTTGTAACGCTGCCAACGAAATCGAAGGCTTCCTGTTCCAGGGCCGCAACGCCGAGCAGCGGTACCGCGAAACAGGCAAGTTTGAACTCGTCAACACCGGCGGCTACTACAACTCGCTGCCGGGCGACCCGCTGCGCCTGTTCATCGACACCGCCGCCGAAGTGCAGCGCGCGATGGGCTTCGGCAACGAAAAGGATCACCCAGAAGTTGCGCCGTCGCAGTTCGAGATCAACTACAACTACACCCAGGCTGTGATCGCCGCCGACCAGATCTTGCTCTACAAGCTGATCTGCCGCCAGATCGCCTACAAGTACGACATGACGGCGAGCTTCCTGCCCAAGCCTGTCACGGGCATCAACGGCAGCGGCATGCACACGAACGTCTCGTTGGGCAAGGGCGACACCAACCTGTTCTACGATGCCAAGGGTCGCGAAGGCTTGACCGACTTCGGCTGGCAGTTCGTCAATCGCATCCTGTCCAGCGGCCTGGACATCTGCCTCGCGCTGAACTCCAGCGTGAACTCGTATCGCCGCCTCGACCCGCACTTCGAAGCACCGAACCAGATCAAAGCATCGGCGATCGACCGTGGCTCGATGGTGCGTATCCCGCTTGGCAACAAGCGCTCGGCGCGTGTGGAAGTTCGCTCGATCGCACCAGATGCCAACCCGTACATGGCGATCTACACGATCTTCAAGACCGGCCTCGAAGGCCCCAGTGCCGAAGCCGGAACGTTGGGTACGCAAGTTCCTGCCCGACAACATCTACGACGCGATCGAATCGTTCCGCAACAGCGCCTACATCGGCGAACTGTTCGGCGAGGACATCCAGAGGCGCTATGCCGACCTCAAAATGGCATCGGCTGATCGCTGCCCGCGCAAGCTCGGCACACTGATCAAGCGTGCCGAAGTGCAGTTCCACCACGAAGTCACCAACCAGAACCTGTGGAGCGCCTTCTAGTCGTAATCCGCTGGCAAAAGAAAGGTCCCGTGCCGCGCGGCACGGGACCTTTGACTTTAAGGCTATATGTGTTGTCACCAGGGCGCGTGTACCACCCGCAGCGCGAGCGTTACGCCTAGCAGCGACAGATTCCGTAATCGTCGTGGAGGGGCGCGACGTGTCACGCCCCTCCACGACGCTGCCCCTGGACCTCATGGCCGATCCCCTCGGTGCTATGTGTCAACATAGGTCCGATAGTGAGGCCACAGGGCAGGCTAGAAGATGATCCCTTAGCGCGGCAACACCTTGAAGTAGATGATCGACTGATGGTTGCTGGACGTTCCCTGGAACACCCAGAACCACAGGCCAGGAACAGGTCGTCGGTATCGAACCCGAGGTCCTCGACGCCGCCGGTTGGTCCGATACCCACCGTATCAGCCGTTCCCACGCGGCTTCCATCAGGCGCGGTCAACCAGAAACCGACCTGCTCGTTCGGCTTGAATCCGTACACGTCCAGATACGTCATCGTACCCTGCGTGAAACAATTCGATGGACGAATTCGTGCGCTGACAGGCTGGGGAGCGTCCGCACACTGGTTGGGCGTCGAGGGAGGCGGGGTCGGCGCTGGTGTTGGTTGTGTCGGGGGCGGTGTTGGCTGAGGGGTCGCGCCTGCCGCGCGTGTTTCATTCCCAAGCAGGCCAAGCAATACCTGGTATTCCGGCGTGTTGTTGGGATGGAACTCGAAACGGGCACGCTCGAACCATTGCGTCAACACCGTGTCGCCGGAAGCGTTGGTTTCCATCATCGGCTCTGACAACGGCAGGCCGATCAGGGCAAGCGAACGCGCTGCTTTGGCGAGCGCCGGGTCTTGCAGTCCGTGGCCTTCCCAATAGCTCTTGAATGGCTCACAGATTGAGTGACCAGTCTCGGCGAACCACAGGCACCCACCGGTCTGTTGACCTTTGGGGAAGGCGAACCAGTTTCGACCTTGCTGCTGAAGGCGCAGGTCGCCAAGCCTTCCAAGCAACACATCATATGGTGCCGCTTTCTCCGGGTGTAGCTCGAAGCGGTTGCGCTCGAAATACTGCGTCAGGAAGGTACCTTCCGCTGTTGTTTCGTTGACAGCCGCAGTGATCGGGAAACCAAATACCGCTAGTCCGCCGTTCTGCTCCCAGTAGGAGCGAAAGCGACCGCTGATACATTGTCCGGTTTCTTGGAAACAGCGTTGGTCTTGCTGCATAGGCGCGACAGGTTGCGCCGCCTCGGCAGTGTTCGACAAAGGAAAGAGTGATCCGACGACGGCTAGGGCGACCAGGGCGAACGTTACCAACCGACGGTGCATGTGAGGGAGTCCTTCCAGTAATAGTGTGTATAGATACAAAAACGTCAGATTTTTTCTGCCGTGTTTGCTAACACCCGTGTTTGCGTGCGTCGCGCATTGCAGCGCGAACCAGCACGCTAGGGGTATGGACTGATTTGGGCGGTGGTCAAGCGTCACCAGAGGGACATTTTCCGACGCGAAGTACTGACGCGGTACATCGTGGCTCCACGGTAATGGCGTGTGTTGGTCGTGATGTCGTAGCAAAAACGCACGCGGTTATCCTCCCTCCTTTACGGGGCGTTACGTACCACAACCCCTGGATATATAGGCGGTAAGCCAGTATGTGTAATTGAACCCACTTTGCTTATGTGAACGTCCTATAATGATGGAGAAACGAGGGGTCGTACAGCCGACGTGCAAACGAATCGCTGCTTTCTTGCGAATGACATAGGGCAGCAAAGAAAACACCGGTTGGATGATGAATCCTCGATGGAAATCCTGTTCATTATGGTCTACAGAGATGGAGATTGATTATCAGATCATCATAACGTACTACTGCGATGCTTGGAAGTCGGGATAGAGTATTCTGGTCACGATAGGAGGCGCGCACGTTGAAAGTACACGGCAGGTGTGAAACGCACAGGCACGGCTTCCTACTACTTCAATAACTACTTGGTTTACCTATTTTATCATACTTTTGATTGTTCGATATAACGTTTGGTCATCGTCAGGTTCCTATGTAAACACACTATCTTGCTGATTCAGCAGTAAAATGAATACGAAAAGCGAGGAACTATGGAACTCATCGGCATCCATCACCTGACCGCGATCTCGGCGCAGATTCGCGCAGAATCATCATTTCTACACCCGCACGCTCGGCATGCGTCTGGTCAAGCGCAGCGTCAACCAGGACGATACCAGTGCGTACCACCTGTTCTATGCCGACAAGCAGGGCAACCCAGGCACCGACCTGACGTTCTTCGATTGGATGATGGGGCCGGAACGGCGCGGCACCCGTTCGATTACACGGACGAACCTTCGTGTGAACGGCATGGAAGTCGTTGGTCTGGTGGGAAGCACCGTTTCCGCGAGCAGGCGTCAAGCCGGAGCATTGCCGAGCAAGATGGACGTATGATGCTGCCGTTCGAGGACGGCGAAGGACAACGGCTGGCGCTGATCGACGACGGCGGTGTGGGCGACGCACATCCATGGGCAGGAAGTCCGGTTCCGGCAGAACTATCAGATCAGAGGGCTTGGACCGATCATGATCAGCATTCCGAGCCTAGACAAACCGACGTCGTGTTACAAAACGTGATGAACATGCGGCCAGTGCGCGAATACGCCCATCCTGAACAGTCGCGAACATACCGTGCATGTGTATGAGATGGGCAAGGTGGACCTGCGGCCGAACTGCACGTAGCGGTTCAAGCCGATCTGCGTCCGGCACAACAGGGCGCGGGCGGCGTGCATCACGTCGCGTTCCGCATCCCCGACGATGCCTACGATGCCTGGGCGGACCGCTTACAGCAGATGCAGATTCCGAACAGCGGCAAAGGTCGACCGCTATTGGTTTCGCTCGTTGTACTTCCGCGAACCCAACGGCATCCTGTTCGAACTCGCCACCGATGGCCCAGGCTTCGCCGTGGATGAGGATCCGGCGACGCTGGGGGAGAAGGTCGTGCTGCCGCCCTTCCTTGAATCACAGCGCGAGGCCATCGTATCGAAGCTCAAGCCGATTGACTGACCGAGGCCGAACGCTCACCGACCGCTGCGACTTCACATCGTCACAGCGGGCGGTGAACGGCACATGGGAAACGTCCACGGCATAGCAGCGCTTCGTAGTTGCAACGGTGGTCGAAGGTCGATTCTACGATAGTGCCACGCGCTCCGGCCAAGGATCGGCAGTGAGCAGGATGCCCCGGTTCCCTCCTGGCGCGAACAGCTTTCCAATCGTATCAACATAGTGCGCTTCAAGGATGTACGCCCGAACTGTACGTCCCGTCGCGTTGCGATGTAGCATCGCTCGTTGTTTACCTCGGTGAATGTGCTGCTACGAAGAAACATGACGCACAGCAAGGAACTATTTCAGCTTCAGGTATCGTGGTCGCTGTCGTAATTCCCATCGCCGTAGATGAAGGGATGCTTCTCTGTATTATCGTGGGAACTTTCTTGATAACCGGAACGTCAATACACATAGCACGAATGGACGGTGTAATTAATGGGGCTGGTTTGCCGCGCCCATCGTGCATCTGTGGCTCACGCTAGCCTGAAACCGAACGTCATAATGCAGCACCGGGGTGTCGAATATGTCAAACGACGAATCGACGTGTTTCATGATATCGTTTCGCGGCGAAGCAACAATGACCGATAACGGAGACATCCAACGCCGACTGTTTGTACGACGTTTCGGCACCGAATCCTCGATCAAAGACGCAACCACAATATGAGGATATGCCGAACGGTATTCGCTTACTCATTACTCATAGGTGTATTCCGAAGATATCCATATATCATTGATGTGATTAATCGGTGAGTTTATACTGTTTCGGACACCGATCTTGTGGAAGTGCTTCATGACGAATTCTACTAAGCCGTGGCCAGTACACAGCGCCATGAAACAGCAACCAACATGGGGCAGGGTTTGTACGAAGTCGGATGACATTCATGCTGGGTGGAGCGAACCCTAACACGTTGTGAAGTTTGGCAGCATTCAATCGCACATCACACAAGCCCTGTATGAAGGAAATGCTGTCTAGAATATGCTCAAGGAGGTAGGTATCATGGTATGTATTTGGCGACTCGTTCGCCCATTCCAATCACTCCTGGTCGCTCTGACCATCATCGCTCTGGGTATGCCAGCGTCTCAGGCCAAGGCCGCGCCATGGGCAGGCGACCGCAAGAACTTTGCTTCGCCACGCTTTGAAGTCGTGTGGAACAACGCCGATCTCGCTGTTCAGCAGGGCAGCACCAATCGCTCCTGGACCTGGGGACCTGCTCCGTGGTTCGATTACAACGAGGTCTATAAACAGTCACCGAATGGCCTGCGCCTGGTCCAATATTTCGACAAATCGCGCATGGAGATCAACGATCCAGCGAACACCACCGGTCCGCTTGATGGTGTAACTAATGGTCTGCTGGTTGTAGAACTCGTTTCGGGCCGCATCAAGCTTGGCGACGGAACCGGATCGGATCAAAACCTGCAATGGACAACGGCAGAGATTCCGGTTGCAGGTGACCTTACTGCGGGCAATGAGGCACCTAACCCTGCCACGCCTAGCTACATGAGCTTCCGCACGATCGCAACCGTCGATAATGATTACCGCGATCCGGACAAGCGCGGACAGCGTGCCGGGACCACGCTTGCCCGCAACCCGCAAGACGGTGGCGGCGCTATCGAGATCGGCAATCGCCAGGACCTGGCCGCCCTGCCGGGCACCGAGATCGTCGCGTATGATGCAGCGACCGGCCATAACATCCCGCAGGTGTTTCATACATTCATGAACACCGGACCGGTCCCGGCTATCGCTGCCTTCGGTTACCCGATCAGCGACCCCTACTGGATCACCGCGCAGGTCGCGGGGCAAAACAGGGACGTACTTGTGCAGCTTTTCGAACGCCGCGCCCTGACGTATACGCCGTCCAATCCTGAGGCCTTCCGCGTCGAGATGGGCAACGTAGGCCAGCACTACTTCTCATGGCGTTACTCCACGCTCGGCAAGCCCTGGGCCTCTCCCGATCCGCAGCGACCGATCGTCTTTGCTTCCAAACGTGATGCATCAGACTGGAACACCTACGCGATGGATGCCGCTGGCAACGTGCTCCGACAAGCGCCGATGCCACCCGGCGCGGTGCCCTATTCGGTATTTCCGACCTGGGATGCGTACTTCGTAGTGTACGGCGAGCAGCCGTGCGCCAACGGCAACCGGCAGATCGTGATGGGGCTACCGCCACGACCGACCGTCCTCAGCGACTGCGCACGGAACAGCTATGATCCGGCAGTCTCGCCAGATGGCACGATGTTAGCGTATGTGTCGGATTCGGGACGGCAACCCCGAACTCTACCTGATGAGCGGCAGTATGTCCGGGTTCAAACCGATTGGCTCCAGGACCGTGCGGGTAACCGAAAGCGACGGCTGTAGTGTCGGCCGACCCTCCTGGCTTCCCGATGGCTCCGGTCTGATCTTCGAAAGCAACTGCGGCGTAGGCACCTATGAAATCTATCGCGGGAACCTCAGTTTCACGCTGAACGACGCCGGTGAGCTTGGGGTGACGCGGATGATCCGCCCCCAGGAAGCGGAGCGATTGACCAGTAACAACACCGACGATCACTGGCCGCGCGTCTCACCCGACGGTGAACGAATCGCGTTCTTCTCGAACCGCGACGGCAACACCGAGATTTATACAATGAGCATCGCCGGAGGTAACCAGACACGCCTGACGAACAACCCCAGCCGTGACGAGGGGCCAGTGTGGTCCCCTGATGGCGCGAAGATCGCCTTCAACAGCGACCGAGACGGCGACCATGAAATCTTCGTGGTGAACGCCGACGGCAGCGCCCTGACACAGCTAACCAGCAACACCGTCGATGACGGCTTTACGGTCTGGGGGCAATAGTGTTCTGCTGAGCGATCCGCGCCCGTGCTAACGAACTGGCGGCCCGTCGCGGCTTGTCAGAAAGGGGGAGCGGTGTGCATCACGGTGCCTTCCGCATCCCCGACGCCTGAGCGTAGAACCGGTGGCCATGCGAGGCCACCGGTTCTACGCTCACACCGATTGACGAGTACAGCTTTGCGCAAGGAGAACGCTCTTTTTTGTCATCCTGAGGCCGCAGCCGAAAGATTTGCCGCTCGTTCCGAAGAAACGTCTTCGCTCCAGTCAGAATCGCAAACTGTGGCGTACTTCGGCCCACGTGTACTGACCATATCGTAGCGACAAAGCCCCACCGCCCATGGTGGGGCTTCGCTTTAGTAGACGATGAGGACGAATTGCGTATTGGTGAGGGGACTTTCATTGCGCGGTACGTCGTCGGTGTAGTACGTATTGATGATGGCTTCATTCCCAGATACGGAATTGATGGCACCAACAACGGGTCCAAAACTGCCACCACTTCTGGTGCCAGTATACGGCGTCACCGATAGAAACCGATCGTCAATCTGGAAACCAAAATTAATCCTCCACCATCCACCAAACGGGGAATAGGTTGTAAATCCACAATTTCCGCTCGATGCCAGGGGTGCCGGTAACTGCGAGTTATAGCACCGGAACACAACATTCCCATTCGGCTGGAATGGATCGATGATCACCATCGCCTTGACCCATCCACCCATGTTGCGGCTTTGCGTCGCGTTGCCCTCGGCCTTCATCGCGTAGCCACCGATCTCGTTACGGCCCCAGACCCCAACGCCAGCCGCGCTTCGCCCGAACACCCCCGCCGTCGTCGCGCCGTTGTTGGCATAGCCTTCGACACCCGATCCAACGCCACTGTTCGATTGCCCAAATACCCCGGCAGTGCCAGAATCGGTGTAGCCCCACACACCCCGTCCGCTGATGTTCTTGCCGTACACACCGGCGGCGTTCTTCGCATTGGCATTGCCTTCCACGCCTGATGCGTTGACACCATAGGATCTGCCAAAAACACCGGCAGAACCAGTACCGGACTTACCGACCACACCGATACCCGTGTTCGATTGGCCGACCACACCGGTGCCCGTGGTCGCTTGGCCGCGCACGCCGTTGCCGTCGCTCGTCAATCCGTATATACCCCAGCTATTGGCCAATTGTGCATTGCCAATCACACCGATACCGCCAGCCCGGAGCGCCGTGCCATAGACCCCCGCGACCGTGGATGTGTTCTCAGCATATGTTTCGCCGTAGACGCCCTGACCATCGAAACTTCGTCCAAACACGCCCCATTGTTTCGTACTCTGCCCGAATACGCCCGCGCTTTGCTGACTGAAGCCTTTTAGTCCATACGCGCCGGGGCTCGATGTACTGCCCGTGATGGCGGCCGTATTATCGGCCAGTGATCCTTGAACGGTCGCGCCGGGGCGCAGGCTGAGTGCGTATGGCACCGACCAGAGTTGTGGTCGAGCTCCCGCCAGTTGCGTATACGGCGCGTTGGGATCGGTGGAGGCGACACGATAGCGCACGTCGAGGTACAACGCGCCACCCGTCACAATGCTGGTGACGGTTTCGCCAAACTTCAACGTCACGACGTATTCACCCTTCTCGACCGCGACACCATTCGCAGCGGAGACGGTGGAAAGCAGGGGTGTGCCGCCGCTCGACACATCGTACAAACGAAACTGAAAGTCATACTTGCCTGTCAGCGACCCCAGGCGACCCTCGTAGGCAAAGCCCGGTCCCATCGGGGCAGCTAACCCACCTAAGTTGGGTGCGGCACTGCTTTGTTGCGCCAGCAGCCCATAAGCGATGAGAAGTAACGCGAACGTATTCACGACGCGAAATGGACCTTTGAAGCGATCCATACAAGCCTCCTGAGTGTGTAAGCGGCAGGCTTGAACTATGCGAGAACGTGGGGCGAGGAAGTACAGCCCAGATCCATTCTAGCAGGAGGACCCAGGAATACAATCGGACAAAAAACCGGACAATTTCGTGTCCGGTTTTATCACGGATGTAGCGATTGGATGGCTACCACGGAGCCACGCGTTCCGGCAGCGGATCGGCGGTGAGCGCGATGCGGTCCACCAACCGTTTGAGCATTTCGAGCCGCACGTCGCGGTATGCGGGGTCGTACCAGCGATTGACCGTTTCCTCAGGATCGTTGCTTAAGTCGTAGAGTTCGCCGCCGTCGAGGCCGTGCATCGAAACGATCTTAAACTCGTGGGTGCGGAGCATCGTCGCGTATGGCGCGGGAGCGCTATGCCACGGCATCGCGTTGACGTATTCGCAGTACACATCCGGCGCATGCTCATGCAGCGGTGCCTCCCCACGCAGCAACGGCCACAGCGAACGCCCCTGCATACCTGCGTAGGGCTCTAGTCCCGCCGCTTC
This sequence comes from uncultured Chloroflexia bacterium, assembly GCA_963782315.1. Lineage (GTDB taxonomy): Bacteria > Chloroflexota > Chloroflexia > Chloroflexales > Kallotenuaceae > JBBSGA01. Next base: position 85,945 of record CAWAJS010000031.1, on the reverse strand, counting down.
CAGCAGCGTCGGCGCGAGATCGAGCAGTTCGACGAGTGCATTGGAGCGCCGCCCACCTTCGATTGTCCCCGGCCACGACACGATCAACGGCACACGCACGGCAGGATCGTAGAAGTACGGTCCCTTGAGGTAGATGCCATGATCGCCAAGCATCTCCCCATGGTCGGACGTGAAGATGACCAGCGTGTTTTCGAGTTGTCCCGACGCCCGCAGCGCCGCCATGATTCTGCCAACATGCGCGTCGATCTGATCCACCATCGCCCAATACGCCGCCCGAATCGTGGCGTGGTCGCGCTCGTCCATGTCCACGAACGGGTACAATCCCGGCGTGTTGTAAGCGTTCCGGTGGTCGATCTGCTGAAATACGGGCTTGTCGTCCAGTTCGCCTTCCACATAGTTCGGCTGCGGGATCGTATCGAGCAACGGCGCGTAGCGTTCGAGGTACGCGAGCGGTGGATCGAAAGCGTGGTGGGGATCGTAGAAATTAACCGAGAAAAACCAGGGCCTTTCGCCGTCCTGATTGCGTTCGATGAAATCAATCGCTTTGTCGGCGCACCACGCGGTCTGACTGGTTTCGTGTGTCGCCGTCGTATAGACATGGCGCGACCCCTGAAACGGCGTTTGTTCGAGCGTGATACCCTGCGCGTCGAGCCATTGCGCATACTCATTGGTAGGCCAGTCCGCCGCCGGATGGTGCGACCAGTGGAACGCGCTGTAGCCGTCGTCGTGGCGTGCCTCGGTGCCGGGGCTGACACTGGGATGACATGGCGCAAGGTGAAACTTGCCCGACAACCCCCCGATGTAGCCGCTGTTCGGCGCGGGACGAATCGGGGTGCCGTCCGGCCCTCGATTGTCGGCCAGGAGCTTTGTGACCAGCACTTCGTCGTCGGGCAACGATTGCCCGTTCTGCCGACACCTGTTCGTGCGTGGATACCTGCCCGTCAGAAAGCTCGCACGGCTTGGCGTACACACCGGACTTTGCGTGTAGCAATGCTCGAACACCACGCCATCCCGCGCCAGTTGATCGATGTTGGGTGTGTGCACGAACGTATTGCCATACACCCCCAGCGTGTCCCAACGCTGCTGATCGGTGCATAACCACAGGATATTTGGTTGTTTTGGGGAGTCAGTCATGCGTACCTCCTCGATGATCTGTCGCGCAAACATGCTCTGATTCGTGTCAAACGCTATCCAGCGCGACGGCGAACCGGGCAGACCGCATCAAAACGTGACGGACAGGCCCCCATCGACGACCAGAACATGCCCGGTGATATAGCTTGCATCGTCCGACGCCAGGAACACCGCTGTTTTGGCGATCTCGACGGGTTGTGCCGCGCGCGCCAGCGGAATCTTGCGGCGTGCCACATAGATGTCTTTAAACCAGTCGCTTTCTAGTTCGTTTTCGCCGCCGACCACCGACATTGCGGTATCCACGAAGCCAGGCGCGATGCTATTAACCAGAATACCTTGCGGCGCAAGTTCGATTGCCAGGGTACGCGTCAGTTGATCCATGCCGCCCTTCGCCACATCGTAATGCGACGATCCGGCCTCGCCACGATACCCGTGGATCGACGAAATATTGATGATGCGCCCGCCCGTGCCGCCCGCGATCATCGCTCGTGCCGCCGACCGCGCCCCGAACACCGCACCGAACAGGTTGACCTGCACGATGCGCTGCCATTCGTCGTGTGGTGTATGCAGAAAGTCCGCGACGTTCGCTATCGCCGCGTTGTTGACCATGATGTTCACACGCCCGAACCGCTCGATAGTACGTTCTACCAGCGCCTCGACCTGTGCTTCTACACCCACATCCGCGACCACAGCCAGCGCCTTGCCGCCCGCGGCGTTGATCTGTTCCGCGACCGTCTCGACTTCCGCCAGCGTCCGCGACGCCACGACAACCGCCGCGCCTTCGTGCGCGAATGTTTCCGCGATCGACCGCCCGATGCCGCGTCCGGCTCCCGTCACAATCGCAACCTTATCCTGCAAACGCATTTACACGAATCCTTTTTCAACGACCAACGACCAACGACTGGCGAACAACGACTGGCGAACAACGGAGAGCGACCAACGACCAACGACCAACGACCAACGACCAACGACCAACGACCAACGACCAACGACCAACGACCAACAAACATCAGAGAACAGCAAGCGTTCAATTATGTCATTCCGAGTAACCCATGAACCTGACGGTTCACCACAACGAATGAAAATGAGCCTCTTTTGGGTCAGCGGATTCATTTTCATAGGAGCCGCCGCGAGGAATCTTTTGGTCCCCAAACCTCAAGAAGATTCCTCGGCTGCGGCCTCGGAATGACAGTTTTGGTGGACTGCCGATCATCTCCTAAACAGTGGAGCAATCTTATCCGTTTACTCCGTTGGTCGTTCGTCGTTGGTCGTTCGTCGGTTCATCACCTCGCGCAAACGTTCGAGCGGCACCGCGTGCGCGGTATGCCCGTTAATGCCGACCGTCGTCGTCGCCATACAGATAGCGTTGAGGATCGCTTCCTCGGTCGCCTCCACCACGGCTTCGAACAATGGCGACAGCACATCGTTATGCAGCATCTTGACGGTAATCGGTTCCGGCGGTCTGGTAGCGCGTTGCATCCCACGATTCGCCGTTGAGAATGCCAGCATAATATCGCCGCTGGAGTTTTCGCCCACGCCGCCAACCCGCGCTACGCCCAGCGCGGCGCGTTGCGCCAGGCGGGTGCATTGCATCGGCAACAGCGGCGCGTCGGTGGCGACGATGATGATGATCGAGCCGCTACCGGGTGGAATCGACATGCGCGGCGTGGGAACCTCGGTGCCGTCGATGACCTCGCCGACCGGAACCCCGTCCACACGTAGCCGTCGCCGTTGCCCGTGATTGGCCTGCACCAACACACCCACGGTATAGCCGCCATACTGTTCGGGTAGCACCCGCGACGACGTACCAATGCCGCCCTTGAATTCGTGGCAGATCATGCCCGTTCCGCCGCCAACGCAGCCTTCCGCGACGGGACCACTGGCGGCGCTATCCATGGCGGCGTACACGTGCTCCGGTCGCACATGCATCCCGTTGATATCCGACAAAATGCCGTCGTAGGTTTCCGCGACGACGGGCAAACTCCACGCGATGTCGTAATCGCCGCTGGCGCGTTGCACGTCGTAGGCGATCAGGGCGTCGCGAACCACGCCAACGCTATGCGTGTTCGTAATCGCGATAGGCGTGGTCAATAGGCCAGATTCCTTGACCCACACAAGCCCGGTCATCTCGCCGTTGCCGTTCAACACATGGTAGCCCGCGAACACTGGATCAGCCCCGATGTTGCTTTCGTGTGGCAGCACCACCGTCACGCCCGTTCGCACCGGACCATGACCGACCTGCAACGGTCCGTCGCCCGAAACGAGCGTCGTATGACCGACCCTGACACCCGCCACGTCCGTGATAGCGTTATATGTACCCGTCGGGTAGGCACCAATCTCGATACCGAGATCGCGCAACCGAACACGCTCGTTCGATGTTTCAGTGGGCATCGTCAATCCTTCAGGTGTGCGGTATATACCGCCAGGTCGTGTACGTCACGATCCATATATCGTCGCCGGTCATCAGGCCAGCGAATCGATCTCCGCCCACAGCGTCGTGCTGAGCGATGCACCAGGGGCGAGCGACCGCGCCTTACCCGCTGCCACTGCCGCCTCAAGATTTCCCGCGTATGTCCATGGCTCGATGCCGAGCGCGTAGGCACCGACCAGCGGCGGCACGCTCGAACCGCCGTAGGGTTGCCACACGATGATCGACTCGAACAGCGCCACGTCCCAGCGCAAGCCGGAAGCGCAAGCCCAGACGTTCGTTCGTCACCGCGACGGAGCCATCCTGGAGGTCGGTGAGCAAACAATCGTCATGGCTGTGTACGTCGGGGGCGGGGATGATGCTCAGATCGACGCGCTCGCCGTCGAGCGTGCGGGCGAAAGGCCACACCCCCTCCTGCCCCGGTTGGAGCCTGATCGCGCCATCTTCGTAGCCAGCGGCGGGCGTGAAGAACAAGCGCGCCGGAGCGTCGAGGCGTGCGCCCGCTTCCAGTAGGGGCGGGCCAACGACGCAATGATGCCCCCACACAAACTCCTCGCACTGATCGCCAGTGTTGGTAACACGTTCTTCAATGGCCAGCACCCCCGCGCCGTCACGCAGACGCATCGTCCGCGCCAGGTGAAAGGGCGTCTGCTGGCAGTGCACCTCGAAACGTACCGCGATCTCCGCACCCTCGCCCTGCTCGACCGTGAATGTCCAGGGCAGCAGCGCGACCTCGCCGTGCATGGGGATGCGTTGCTCACGATAGGTCGCCGAACCACCCGTGTTCGGGAAAAGTTCCTGCCACACGCCTTCATACTGCTGCATGAACGCTTCGGGATGGGCATCATTGGGGCGTGGCGACGATCCCGGCGACCGCAAACCATCAGCACGCTTCCACAGTACGTCTACGCCCGAGGCGAGGTGCGTGATCTCGTAGATATCGGCACCTTTGTCGGGCAGTACGCTCACACGCAGCAGGTCGTTTTCGAGGACCACCGCGTTCCAACCGTTCACCGTTTTCGTGCCTACGCGACCCATACACGTGCGCTCCCACTGATGCTTCACATACCGCCGCCATTGTACTGCTACGTGTCCACTGTCTGTATGGTAGGATGATCGACACACCGATGCTATACTGTGGCCTGTTGCGTATGCCATATGACACGCTGGCGTACTATTAGTAGCCCCATCCCGACGTCGGGCCTATCACAACGTTTTGAGGATGTATGCAGATCGAAGCGGTCGATTTTTTCTATCTTTCTATGCCGGAAGTTCTCGATATCGGCGACGGTAGCCAGGATGCTCTGGTCGTACGAGTACAGGCCGGGCCGTATGTTGGTTGGGGTGAGTGCGAAGCCGCCCCGCTTGTGTCGATTGCCAGTCTCGTCTGCCCCATGTCACACAGCGCGTGCAAGCCCGTGCGCGATTCGGTGCTCGGGCAACGTCTGGACAGTACCGCTGACATTTCGCGCATCGGCGATCTGGTACGCGAAAACAGCCTCGACCTCCTGCAAACCGACCATACGCTCTCCGGCATCGATATGGCCCTGTGGGACCTGTTGGGCAAGAAGCATGATGTGCCCGTGTACGAGTTGTTGGGCTACCGCACGGCCTATCCGAAAACGCCCTACGCCTCGGTGCTGTTCGGCGACGATCCCCAGGCAACCTACACCAAAGCGCGTGGGGTGCGCGACGCCGGATACCAGGCCGCCAAGTTTGGATGGGGCCCCTTCGGCAAAGGGAGCGTCGCCGACGACAACGCTCAGGTCGTCGCGGCACGCGAAGGGCTAGGTAAGGACGGGATTCTGCTGATCGATGCCGGGACCATTTGGCGCGACGACCTCGATGCCGCGTCGGAACGACTGGCGGTATTGCAGGAGTGTAATGTAACGTGGCTGGAAGAACCGTTCGTGTCGGGGGCACTCGACGCCTACCGTGAACTCGGCAACAGGAGCGGCACCGTCAAGATGGCGGGCGGCGAAGGGTGCCACAACTATTGGATGGCCGAGCAGATGTTGCAATACGCCGGGTTGGGCTACATCCAGATCGACGCGGGACGCATCGGCGGCATCACCGTTGCCAAGCAGGTCGCCGACGCCGCCGCCAGTCGTGGCATCACCTACGTCAACCACACCTTCACGTCGCATCTCGCTCTCAGCGCGTCGTTGCAACCGTTCGCGGGTCTGCAAGATCACGTCATCTGCGAGTATCCGGTCGAACCCAAGCAACTCGCGCTCGACATCACCCACAACCACATCAAGCGCAACGCCAACGGGCAGATCGAGGTGCCGTCCGCGCCCGGTCTTGGCCTCGACCCCGATCTTGCCGCGATGCGCCCATATCTGCAAGATGTGGAAATCAAGGTCGGCGGCAAGGTGCTCTACCGCACACCGTCGCTTGACGTCTGACCGGTTGTCAGGGGACCCTGCATAAGGTGACCTTCTCCGTGGTGTGTGATCAGTCGTCCGTGGTCATCTCCAAATGTTCGCGGTCGTCGGGATAGGCGATGAAGCCTGTCTTGACGCCGCGCTCGAATCCGGCACGTTCGTAGAAGCGCAGCGTGGATTCCTCCCTGGAACCTGTCAGCAGCATCACCTTGTAGCAGCGTTGCGCCCAGGCCATCGCAAGCGCATGATGCAGCACTCGCCGCCCTAACCCGCGCCGCCGAAACGCCACATGCGTCACCACGTTCTCGATCAGCCCATAGGGTCGTGCGCCGCGTGTCAGGTTCGGCACTACAACCAGCGTACAGGACGCCACGATCAGGCCATCCTCCACAGCGACAATGCAGCACACCCGAGGGTCGTCCACGATAGCCCGCCATTGTTCTTCGAGCGCGTCAGCAGATACAGGCGCGTCGTCGGCATGGAGGTGGCGGTACAGCGCGACGATCTGCGCCAGGTCGTCGGCACGCGCCGTGCGAATCTCGGTCGGGTCGGTCATGGTGACGCCTCGTGATGCTGTGGTGTCGATGGAGAGATGATAAACCTAGCTTATATCACTGCATCGCGCCGCGGCCAATTCGGGAGGAGCAACCCGGTGACCGCAGTCGGGGGCTCACCCTGAAGCGTAGCCAGCATCCATCCACCTCCAAAATATGGATAATTCGAGTGCTATTCCTGCTGGCTATGAAGGACGGCCCAGTAGTTCATAGCGCAGATTCCATTGAAGTTCATCTCCCATGCAGTGGGGAAATGTTTTGCGGTCTTCTTCAGTCCGAGGCCATCGGACTAATACTCTGGCCCGTTCGGTGGGAAGAATGCGTGTGGGGGTAACCGACATATCTACTTCTTGAACATGGTTGCTAACTTTTGCTCTGACGATAGTAACGGGAAATGGGTAATCGTTGTAAATATAATATGCTGCGACGATCTCTTGACAGTCACTTGCGTGGCCGATGTATTCCCACTCAGACCTATCAAATGATACGAGATTTGTATATAGAGCTGGAAGATAGGCGTTACACCCACCCTCGGGGCATCCAGTATGTGCCGTCGCTCCCCGTGGTGGTATCCATAGTCCAGTGAGCACAACAAAAATGAGCAGCATGAACGAGCGTCGAGGCACATCGAACTCCATGTACGTTACTGGTGGGCGAACATCATGTGTGGTGGATTCGCACGTCAGGCTAGTATAGCACCTCTATCTAGACTACCAGGCCAGTCTGTGGCATGGTGGCAGGGCTCCGTCAACGTCCGATCCAAAGCAGGATTTTCCACGAGATTGTCACGCTGAGTGGAGCGAAGAGTCTGTCTCTCGTTCGGGAAGATCCTTCAATGCGGTTCAGGATGACAGATTCACGACGTTGACGGAGCCCTGGGCGTGTTGGGATGGGACGACATGAACTCAATAACACGAGACATAAGCACCAATCGTCGAGTTCCAAGAACGCCAAGGCTCAGGAGCACAGCGTTGATAATTGACCAACCATGCACTGCTCCGACCCGGATACGCAAAGCGAACAGGCTTGAAACACCAACCGTACGTGCGGTTAGAGTGTCGCGGGGTGAATCAGGCGGATAACGGTCGAGGCTATTGTTTGTGTCATGCATTCTCCCACGTCGCCTCGGTGCAATCAACAGCGCATTGCTGAATCATCGCGAATCGCTGAATCATCGGTCACCGCCTTGCCTGCCGTGTATCACAGACGCGTGCTACAGGTTAGTGGCCTGAAAATCGCTATAGGGTGTCGAAAATACTTTGCAAGGGGGCAGTATGAGCGACAAACGTACCAGTGATGAAGCCGCAGCGAAAGCATCGAAGGTGTTGCGTGACGAACGAACCAGCGACGAGAGCAAAGCAGCTGCGGCGAGCGCGTTGGCTCAGGCGGGCAACGCTGGAGCGTCCAAGCGGACCAGTCCTGCGGCGGCTGAAGCGGCATCGAACGTCCTCCAAAGCGACGACACCGGACCAAACAGCAAATCTGCGGCAGGCAGCGCGTTATCGCAGGCCGAAGGGGAGCAGAAATAGGGCGGCAGTAGGGCTATGTTTTCCGTTCGCCTCGTTCGGATGACACGCGCTGTGCGGCAGAGATCAGAAGCGTTGTGGTGAGCGGATGTAGAGCGATTATTTCCAGGTAGCCACACGAGAGCGTTCCCAATCTGATATGCCCTCCCAAACCTTCGCGTCAGCAATTTGGTATGCTTGTTGCTGTGGGGGTCGGTTCAATACAGCGGAGACACACGATATATGGCACCGCGTCGATTTCCAGAAGGATTTTTGTGGGGTACGGCAAGCTCGGCCCACCAGCATGAAGGTCAGAACACCAATAACCAATGGTGGGCCTGGGAACAACAGCCCGGACGTATCTGGCACGGCGATAAGTCGGGCGACGCGTGCGGGTGGTGGGACGACATCGAACCCGACCTCGACCGCGCCCAGGCGCTCGGGATGAACTCCCACCGCCTGTCGATCGAGTGGAGCCGTATCGAGCCACGCCCCGGCGAATGGGATGAAGCCGCCGTCGCGCGTTACCGCGAGATTCTTCTCTCGCTCCGTCGTCGCGGCATTGAACCGATGATCACGCTCCATCACTTCACCAACCCCATGTGGATCGAAAACGCTGGTGGTTGGCTCGTTGACAGCACGCCCGAACACTTTGGCCGCTTCACGGAATATGCCGTGCAGCAGTTCGGCGACCTCTGTACGCTGTGGTGTACGATCAACGAACCGACGATTTACGCGGGTATGAGCTATCTGGAAGGATTGTGGCCTCCCGGTGTCTCCAACTTCTTCGCCGCGCGACGCGTACTTTGGGGACTGCTGCGCGGACACGCCGCCGCGGCTCGGGCGATCCATCACGCCGGACCACAGTACAAAGTTGGCATTGTTCACAACCTGCATATCATGCACCCAGGGTCACGCAGGCTACGCGACCGCATGGTGGCACGCATGGCGGATGAACTGGTCAACGGCATTATTATCCACGCCTTGAAGACCGGCGATATCGCGCGGCCTTTTGGTTCGGGGGTGCGCTCGATCCCCGAACTGCGCGGGAGCAGTGATTTCTTCGGCCTCAATTATTACGGACGCACATGGATCAGATTCGACACTGGCGCTCCTGCCTGGACATTCAGCCGGGGCTTCATTCCACCGCATGTGGAACAAAGCGACCAGAACTCGCGGGGACAGTCCTATGGTGAAGTCTATCCCAACGGCATTTATCACGCCCTCAAGCGAGCGTCGAGCCTGAAAGTGCCGATCTATATTACCGAAACCGGACTACCTGACCACGACGACGACCAGCGCCCACGCTTTCATTCTCAACCATCTCGCCGAGGTCCACCGCGCCATCGACGAAGGCATCGACGTGCGCGGCGTGTTCCTGTGGTCGCTCCTGGACAACTTCGAGTGGTCGGAAGGCTGGGACCTACGCTTCGGCCTCTACCACTTCGACGAACGCACTGGGGAACGCACGTTGCGCCCTTCCGGCGCGTTGTACGCGGCCATCGCCCGTGCCAACGCCATCCCTGGAGGCACCGAACTCTATCAACCTCACCAGGCTGTGCCACTTATCGAGGGGGTTGCCTGACCATGCCGCGAGTATTGATTTTGTCAGCCGGCGTCGGCAGCGGACATGGCGTGGCCGCGAAGGCGCTCGAAAGCGCGTATCGCGCCTTTCCCGACGTGGAAGTACGCAGCATCGACGTATTAGATATGACCAATGAAGCCTATGCCAGCCTGTATTCCGACGCCTACCTGATGCTGGCGAAGCGCATGCCGTGGTTGCTCGGTGTGGTCTACGATATCAACGACGAGCCGTCGAGCCACGATCAGCCTGTGCGTAAGCTCTGGGACATGCTCAACTCGCAGCCAGTCGTGCGCTTCCTCAAGGAATATCGACCCGACATCTGCGTGTGTACGCACTTCATACCCGCTGGCATCATCGCACAGATGATGACCGAGGGTGACCTCGACACATCGCTGTCAGTCGTGACCACGGATTATGACTTCCAGAGCATGTGGCTCAGTTCGACATTCACCCGCTACTTCGTCGCCCGTGACGAAAGTCGCGCACGCCTGATCGACCTCGGCGTGGAACAGGATCGCATCACCGTGTCGGGGATTCCCGTCGACCCTCAATTCGGCGAACCCGTGGACCGTCGGAAGGTATTCCAGCACTACGACCTCGATCCCGACGTGCCGCTGATCGTCGTATCGGCGGGCGCAGTCGGTGGAGGACCAGCCGAGCAGATCGTCACGCGCTTGTTGCGGATGACCGAGCCGTTCCAGTGTATCGTCGTTTGCGGACGCAACGAGGAACTCGTAAGCAGCGTCGAAGCCCTGACGCTGCCACAAGCGTCGAAGTTTCGAGTGCTGGGCTACACCGACGCCATGATTGACATCGTGCGCGCCGCCACGTTGTTCATCGGCAAGCCGGGCGGCCTGACCGCCTCGGAGTGCATGGCGGCGGGAACGCCGATGGTGATTGTTACGCCGATTCCAGGCCAGGAAGAACGCAACGCCGATTACTTGCTCGAACAAGGCGCGGCGGTGCGCGCGAACGATCCCGAAACCATTGACTACAAGGTTGGCCGGTTGTTGGACAACCCCGAACGCATCGAACGACTACGCGAACGGGCGCGATTCGTCGGCAGGCCCAACGCCGCCAACGAGATCGCCGCCACGACCCTTGCGGACCGCACCGGTCCCACGGTGTACAACTGGCGCGAGCATCGCAGCGAAACGACTCGCCGCTTCCAACTGCGCATTCCGACGCCATCGCTCCCATGGAGAAGCGCATCCGAGGAGCACAATCTTTATGATGACGAGCGCGGTATATACATTCACACGATCACGACACCTGAAATGAAAACCCTACGCAACGTCCTGGCGTCTGAGGAAAAGAAAACCCGTTCCTTTACCGTCGACGCAGCGCGCATTGACCAGTTGCAAGAGCTTGGCATTAACGGCGCGTTTGCCCAGAGGCTCAACACGCATATCACCCGACACGGCCCAGCGCGGCTGCGGTATTCTCCCGTGCCTGATTCGGACTGAACCATGATGCGCTCCGATGCGATGCTCGCTTTTTTGTGAGGCTCGCATCGAGCAGGCGTGCATTGCCTTCCAATCGACCAGGGCTCCGTCAACGTCCCATTCACGACGACTACATTGTCGATATTGTCACTCTGAGTAGAGCGAAGAGTCTGTCTTTCGTTCGGAAATATCCTTCACTGCGGTTCAGGATGACAGATTTCACGACGTTGACGGAACCCTGCCAATCGACTGGTACATGTGTGCTACAGCGTCGAATGATGGTATCATACGCGCATGGCTGAAGTACGAACAATCACAATCGACCTTGAGGACATTCGGACCCGCGCCAAGGCGGTTTCCGAGATCAAGCTTAACAAAACGACGACGCCCAACGAAGTGTTGGTCGAAACGCTGTCGATCCTCAAGATCGCAAATCTCGAATGTCAGATGGCGAATCTGGCACTGTCCGTCGAGCAACAACGACGCGATCAGGAAATGGCGGACGCCGGATACGGCGATGGCGATGTCACGGGCAGCGCTGCAATCGAACGGCAAAAAGCGACGTTCAGCGAATACGAGGAAGCGTTCACCCGTCGCATCAGCGCCGTGGAACGCCTGATCGAACAGCGCAACGACGTGCAGGAATAGCGTCATTCGTCGAGCGCGGACCAGCGCTCGAACATTGCGGCCTGTCCGTAGTAGGTGTCGCCGTCGAGAAGGTTCCAGATAATACCATCCTCGATCCAGAATCTGCGCCCGCTGCTGGCAATGCGGACACCGCGATAGTTCGCGGCAAATCCGTGTGCCGTGACCGCCGCGAGCATCCCGGCGCGCTCATCCTGATGCATGGGCGGAGCCGAGCGGCGCGAAGGGAGCGCGGTAAACTCGTGCCATTCCATCTCGAACAGGCGCAGCGCGGTCTGGTTACCATAGTTGAAACGCGGCTCCGCGTCGGTCGTATGCGACACCACCGCAAAGGGTGCTTCCCATACGAGGCATGCCCGCTGAACGGCATCCGCCCCAGCGCTGACGAGATCGTGGCCGGTCCAGCGCCGATAGCTGTGCAACACGATCCCCACATGTTCCGCAAGGAAGCGGTTATCTTCGCTCGGTACATTCCACTCCATCAGTATATTCATTTCTCGTAGCCCAATCCTCTACCTTCACACTTTATACACAACTGCTTGGTATGATGACGCAATCACGGCGACCGCGCCATGATGGCATGTAAGGCGAACGTATGGCAAAAGTATTCGGTGGGACCGTCGACGCAACGCGCAACGACATACACGGCACGCCGGCACCATTAGAAGGGCTGTCCGAGGCCGAAGCACGCGAGCGTTTGAAACGCGGCGAAGGCAACAACACCGGCATGCGCCCTAGCCGCACCTACTGGGACATCGCCCGCGCCAACCTGTTCACGCTGTTTAATAATATCCTATTCGTGATCGGCGTCGCCTTGATCGCGGTCGGACGCTACAACGATGCCCTGACCAGCGTGGGGCTTGGCCTGATCAACGCACTTATCAGCACTTTTCAAGAAATTCGCGCCAAGCGCCAACTCGACCGAATCACGCTGGTGTCGACACCCAAGGTAACCGTCGTGCGCGAAGGGCGCGCCCGCGAGGTCCACCCCGACGAGATCGTACGCGGCGATGTGATCCAGATCACGGCAGGCGACCAGACCGCCGTCGATGGCGTCGTGTTGGATGGCACGTTGGAGATGGACGAATCGCTGCTGACAGGCGAGCCGGACCTGATCCGCAAGCAGATCGGCGACGCAACTCTATCTCGGGCAGTTTTTGCGTCACAGGCACGGGCTATATGCAAGCCGAGAAAGTCGGTGCCGAAAGCTATGCCAACCAACTGGCGGCGACCGCACGCCAGTACCAGGTCACCTATACGCCGCTTCAGAAACAGGTCGACCTGATCGTGCGCGTGGTGATGCTCGTCGTGGTCGTCATGAGCGTCATCATCCTGCTCGCCAGCCTTCAGGATCAACTCACGACGTTGCGCCTGATACAGATCGCCGCCGTGTTGAGTGGGCAGGTTCCCTACGGCCTGTTCTTGATGATCGTCGTAGCGTATGCCATGGGCGCGTCCACGATCGCCAAGCAGGGCGCGCTCGTGCAGCAGGTCAACGCCATCGAGTCGCTAAGCAACATCGACGTGCTCTGCATGGACAAGACCGGCACCCTCACCGCCAATCAGGCTGGCCTTCAACGCACTGGCACCGCTGGCCGACCAACCGCCCGAAGCCATCGCCGCGCAACTTGGCGATATGGTACGCAGCGCCGCGGCCTCCAATCACGACCGCCGACGCGATCCGCAACGGCCTTGACGGACTGCCACGCCTGCCATCCGACGAAATACCGTTCGCGTCGGCGCGCAAATGGAGCGCCCTGGCCTTCGCTCAGCCCGAACGGCGCGGCACGTATGCGCTTGGCGCGATCGAGATGCTCGCACCCTACCTGCCCCCCGAAGCCCTCGCCATGGACGGGCCGCTAATGCAGCAAAGCGCGGCGTGGTCCGAACAGGGGTTGCGCGTGCTGCTTTTTGCCTACAACCCCCACGTGACAACGCTGCACGACGACGCGGGCGAACCGTTGCTGCCCGCGCTCATGCCGCTGGCGCTCGTCAGCCTGAGCGACGAACTGCGCCCGCAGGTCAAGGAAACGCTTACAGGCATTCCATGAGCTTGGGCTGCAACTCAAGGTGATTTCGGGCGACAACCCGCATACCGTCGCGGCGCTCGCTAAACAGGCGGGACTACCCGGCGATCTGCAGCTGGTGTCCGGTCCTGAACTGGCGACGATGGACAAGGCCACGTTCGATCAGACCGCCATGGATGCGACCGTGTTCGGGCGCATATCACCGGAGCAAAAGGACCAACTCGTCGACGCGCTCATGCGTCAGGGTCAGCGCGTCGCCATGATGGGCGACGGCGTGAACGACGTTCCCGCGCTCAAAAAAGCCTCGCTCGGCATCGCCATGCAATCAGGTTCGCAGCGCGGCCCGTAACGTCGCGCATATGGTGCTGCTCAACGATTCATTCGCGGTGCTACGTCCGGCGTTCGAGGAAGGTCGGCGCATCATCGGCGGGCATGTCCACCGCGCTCTTCTTGTTCCTGGCGCGTGTAGCGACCACTGCACTCATCATCATCGCCGTCACGATGGTCGGGCTCGATTTCCCGTTCGATCCCGCACAGGTCGCGCTTACAACCTTTACCGTTGGCATTCCAGCCTTCTTCCTGACGCTGTGGGCGCGACCGCAGCGCCTCGCGCCCAACCTATTTACGACGCTGGCGCGGTTCGTCTTTCCGGTCGCCATCGTGACCATGTTGATGGGCGTCGGCATCTACATCGTGGATTACCATACTGTCAGCAACAGTCCGCTTACATCAACCGATCGGGGATGGGCAAAAACGCTGTTTGAATCCTATACCGGCGCCGAGTTCGGCACCGTAGGCTACAGTAACAGCGTCGCGACTGTTCTGGCACAGGGGAGTCTGTCGATGTTCATTTCGTGGACTGCTGCCCTGCTGATCCTGTTCCTCGAACCGCCCCATCGCTTCTTCCTGGGATGGCGCCAGGAAGTCAGCCCCGACAAGCGCCCAGCGATGCTCGCCGCCGCGCTGTTCATCATCTTCCTCCTTATCTGGATGATCGGGCCGCTGGGATACTATTTCGGTATCTTACTCAAGCCGCCGCCCGTCATCCTGAGTGTGATGGGTGTCGTCGTGGTCTGGTTCTTCGTCATGCGTGCCGTCTGGCGGTGGAACATCTTCGAGCGCTTCCTGGGCATCGACATTCCCGACAAAACATGAACAAGCGAAGGGCGATGCCGTGTGGCATCGCCCTTCGCTTCGACAGAAGCTGATCCGAACTACTGAATGACCTCGAAGTTGCTGATCGTGTAGTACAGTTCTTCATCGGCGGCCTGGAAATCGATGTCTACTTTGATACTCAACGGCACGGCATTGGCGTCGTCATACGTCACTACGATCTCGTCGGCTCCGTCGTTGGCCTGTTTTTCCAGCAGGTCGTACACCTTCGTGATGGTGTTAACATCGTTGAAGTATTCGGTGTCCGGATCGCCCGTCGCGACACTGGTCACCGTCACGTTGTCGCCGCGCACCTCGACCGTCACCGGGCCGCGTGCCTGTTCGATGCAGAAGCAACTGCGCTCGATGGTGTAGCGATAGTTCGCGACATTTTTGTCGAGCCATTCCTGGCGATGCTTGGCGATATCTTCCGCCGTTTGCACGCCGCTGGTGTCGCCCGTCGTCGGGACTTCCGTCTGATCGGTCGCAGCGTCGATCACCTCGAAGTCGCTGATGGTGTAATACAGTTCCTCGTCGGCCATCTGGAAAGTCCTGATCGACCTTGATCGTCAACGGCACGGCGTTGGCGTCGTCATAGGTCACCACGATCTCGTCGGCTCCTTCGTTCGCTCGTTGCTCCAGCAGGTCGTACATCTTCGTGATGGTATTGACGCTGTTGAAAACCTCGTTACCGGGTTCGCCCGTGGCAGGGTTGGTCACCGTCACCTGATCGCCGCGTACTTCGACCACCACCGGACCCCGCATGTCCTCGGGGCAGAAGCAACTGCTCTGGAGTGTAAACCGATAGTTCGTGATGTTTTTGTCGAGCCATTCTTGCCGATGCTTGGCGATATCTTCCGCTGTTTGCACGCCGGGCGTATCGCTCGGCGTCGGCGTTTCAGCGGATGGCACCTCGGTTGGGATCACGATTGGCCCCGCGGTCGGTGCTTCGGTCGGCACTGTCGTCGGTTGAGCCGCCGGTTGCGACGGTGTATTGGCAACAGGCGCGTTGCCACACGCTGCCAGAGAAAACGTCAATATGGCGGCACTTACATGTTTGGTCAAGCGTCGGGATATCATTGCTTCGATCTCCATCGTATGTCTGTTTAGAACGTCGCGTCATTCACGCTCGAATTGTAGACGCAGGGATAGGACAAAAAGTTCCGGCCCATTCGGATACACGATCAACGCCGTTTTCCAGGGAACAACCAGCGTCATCGGTGCAGCGATGGATGGGCGACGAATGCCCACGGCAAGCAACCCTGGCACGCGTTGACCCAATCGGCACGCTACGGCGCTCCCGCATAGTCTCTGATGGTCTGGTAAGGCGCCCATTCCTGCCCGAATGCACTACGCGCTCCCTGTCCCTTTGACTAGGGCAGAGCACCGAATGCGCGTGGTACACTTCCGGTACCATCATGATGATTTATCTTATCCGTCACGCCCTGGCACGCTATGACACCGGGGTTCCCTATCACCTGCCACCCGGACCACCGCTTGCGGAAGCCGGGCTTGAACAGGCGGCAGCGGCGGCTCGTCTGCTGCGCCACGTTCGTATCGACCGCATCGCATGTTCGCCCATGCGCCGTTGTCTGATGACCGCCGAGCCATTGGCAGCACAACTCAGGTTGGATATACAGATCGACGAAGACCTGGGCGAAATGAAAACGGGAGAACCCCTGCCGGACATGTCGCTACGTATGATGCGAGCGGTGCTCAATCAGGCCGATGTCGATTCGGTGGCACTCGTGTCACACGCTGCGCCCATCGAGCAATTATTGATGGCGATCACAAATAAACGCGTGGTTCTGCCACCTCCCGGCGACCGTGGCGCACGTGTCGGTGTTGGCCATGTCTGGCAACTTATCCATCACAGCGGGCAATGGCACGCCCATCACATCGTCGATGGGGGAGTAAAGGTATAAAGCGCGCTGCCCGGCAGCACTACTCCCCACACACCAGGCTGTGATCCCGTTGCCCGACCACACGCAAACCCCATCTCGTTTAAAGGATCACAAGCATGGCTGTACGTCCAGCAATTCCACGCCGGGGCGCGTCCGCCGCGGACGATGCCCCTTCAACATTTCGCCAACGCTTCCGCGCCTTCAGCGGTGCGCTGCGCAATCTTCCCCGCGCCACCCGCCTTGTGTGGCAAGCGCATCCCGTCAGCACGTCGGCGCTGCTGGTTCTCACCTTCATCGCCGCCTTTATGCCAGCGGTGCAAGCCTACGTCGGCAAGCTGATCGTCGATGGCGTTGTTGGCTCGCTCAACGGTGGCGCATCCGTGCAAGCCGGATTAGAGCGCGTCGTCCCGTATCTGCTGATCGAGTTCGGACTGATCGCGTTGACGTCGGTGCTATCGCAGGGACGCTCGATCATCGACCACGTGCTCCACACCCGCGTCGATTACATGGTCAGTTCCACGATCATTCGTAAAGCGTTGGCGCTCGATCTCCAATCCTTCGAAGACCCGGCCTTCTACGACCAGTTGCAGAACGCGCGACGCGAGGGCGGCAACCGTGCGTTGCAAAGTTTCACCACCTCGCTGCAACTCGGTCAGAACATTATTACACTGGCGTCGTTCGCCGTGATCCTGCTGGCGTTCAGCCCCCTGGTCGCCTTGATCCTGGTCGTCGCCACGCTCCCATCATTCGTCGCGCAAACCCGCTATAGTTCCCTTCATTTCAAATTATTGACCTGGCGAGCGCCCGAAGCACGACGTATGCAGTATCTCGAACAGGTGTTGACCGTCGATAACGCGGCAAAGGAAGTCAAGCTATTCGGCCTGGGCGAGCCGCTGCTCAAACGGTATGTCGATATGTTCTGGGCGCACTACGCCGAGGACACCCGCCTCGCGTTGCGTCGAAGCCGCCTCAGCGTCGGGTGGGGCCTGCTGAGTTCCGCCAGTTTTTATGTCGCCTACGGGTACATCGTGTGGCGCACGTTGCAGGGTTCCATCACGCTCGGCGACATGACGCTCTACCTCACGCTCTGCCGCCAATCGCAGGGAACCTTTCAGATGCTGATGACCAGCATCGCCGCGTTGTATGAAAACGGCCTGTTCCTCAATCACCTGTTCGACTTCCTGGCACTCGAACCAGCCATGCAGGTCGCCGCCCATCCGGTCCCCATGCCGCGCCCGATCAAGCAGGGCATCGAGTTTCGCAACGTGTCGTTCCGCTATCCTGGGCGCGAGGATTGGGCGCTGCGTGACGTGAGCCTGACGGTCACGCCCGGTGAAAAGATCGCGCTCGTCGGCGCGAATGGCGCGGGCAAGACGACCCTGATTAAGCTGATGACACGGCTCTACGATCCCACCGAAGGCGTGATCCTGCTCGACGGCGTGGACCTGCGCGAGTACGACATCGAGGATCTGCGTTCGCGCATCGGCGTGATCTTTCAGGACTTCGTGCGCTACCAGATGAGTGTGCGGGAAAACATCGGCTTCGGGCAGATCGACGCGCTTGAGGACGAGGCACGGATGCTGGATGCCGCCGAACGTGGCGGCGCGGACGAGGTAGCGGCGACGCTGCCGGAAGGCTACGACACCATGCTCGGTCGCTGGTTCGACCGTGGCAACGAGCTATCGGGTGGTCAATGGCAGAAAATCGCGCTCGGTCGTGCCTTCATGCGCGACGGCGAGGTGCTGGTGCTGGACGAGCCGACCGCAGCACTGGACGCCGAACGCGAATACCAGATTTTCCAGCGCTTCAAGTCGCTGACCGCTGGCAAGATCGCCTTCCTGATCTCGCACCGCTTCTCGACCGTTCGCATGGCGGATCGCATCGCCGTGCTGGATGGTGGTCGTATGACCGAACTCGGTACGCACGCCGAACTCCTGACGCTCGACGGCACCTACGCCCACCTGTTCAACCTACAGGCCGAGGGATATCGGTAAACGACGACGGACAACCGACCACCGACCACCGGAGGACGAACACCGGAGGACAACCACGGAAAGATGAACACCGACCATCGGAGAAAGCGGCACCTGGCCTTCGTCGGTCAGGTGTCGCTTCTGCGTAATTCATCTCCTGTGGTCCGTGGTCAGTCGTCGGTGGTCCGTCGTCCGTCGTCCGCCTACATCCTCTCGGGTGCGCGAAGGCCAAGCAACCCGAGGCCGTTCTTCAACGCCTGGGCGGTCACGCTCACCAGCAGCAGGCGGGCATCGCGCAGTTCCGGCGTTGCAGCGTTGAGGACGCTACGTTCGCGGTAGAACCGTGCGAACTCGCGTGATGTCTGGTACAACCATTCGGCGATCTGGTAAGGCGCGTAGGCCTCGCCAGCGCCACGCACAACATCGGGCAACTTCGCCAGTTGCTTGATGACCGCGTATTCCTCATCGCTTTCGAGCAGCGCGACATCGGCGTTCTGGTTGAGGTCGCCGCCATCGCGCAGAATCGAGCGGCAACGGGCGTGCGTGTACTGGATGTACGGCGCGCTGTTGCCTTCCAGCGCAAGCATCCGGTCCCAATCCAGGGTGATACTCCGTTTAGGGTCCTGATACAGATCGTTGTAGATCACCGCGCCCACCCCGATCATCTCCGCCAGTTCATCGACCTGCTCAGGCGTGAACTCCGTCTTGCCTTCGACGATCTTCTGCTCGATCACGGCGGCAGCGCGCGCATGGGCGTCGTTCAACAGCGTTTCGAGGTGAATCATGTTGCCACGGCGCGTCGAAAGCGGCTCGCCGTTGGCACCAAAGACCGTCCCGAACGTGATATGAACGAGCGCGGCATCCCCGGCATAGTCCATCGCCCGCGCCAGCGCGAACACCTGCCGGAAATGCAATTCCTGCTTTTGCTCCACCACATACATGATGCGCTCGGGCGCGAACTGTTCCTCACGGTATCGCACCGTCGCCACGTCGCGGGTGCTGTACAGCGTCGCGCCGTCCGAGCGTTGCAGCAGAAACGTGGGTAGCTCCTTGCCGTTGGCGTCGGTGATGCCGCGCACCACCAATGCCCCGCCTTCCTCGCGTTCGGCGAACGGCTGTTGCGCGACTTCATCGAGGATCGTGGGACACATTGGTGCGTAGAAACTCTCGCCATGTTGCAGGTCGAAGCGCACATGGAGTCGGTCATAGCTCCGCTGGTTCGAGCGCAACGTCATATCGACCATCCACTGCCATAACTCGTGGGCTTCGGGGTCGTTCTGTTCCAACTTGAGCGACCAGGCGCGTGCGTCGTCGTCCAGCACGTCGGGTTCGGCGTCCGGGTCGGGATTGGCGCTGCCGATCATGGTGTTGTAACGGCTATAGGTCGCTTCGACATTGGCGAGTGCTTCCTCGCCTTCGCCGGACGGTCGCCCGAAACGCTTGATCGCGGCGATCAGCACGCCGAACTGCTTCCCGTAGTCGCCCAGGTGGTTGTCGGCGATGGTACGATAGCCGCTAAACGTAAAGATGTTGTTGAGCGCTTGCCCGATGATCGTGGAGCGGATATGCCCGACGTGCATCCGTTTGGCGATATTGGGAGCCGAGTAGTCGATGACGATGGTTTGCCCCGCGCCAGCGTCGTCGCTGCCGTAGCGTGCTCCCATTGTCGTTACTTCGTTCAACACCGAGCGCGCAGCGGCGGCACGGTCGAGCGAAACATTCAGGAAGGGTCCGGCGGCGTTGATCGATCCGATCAGGCTCTGCTCCGGTATGGCGATTGCCGACGCCAGTTGTCGTGCAAGCTCAGGCGGGGCGATACCAAGTTGCTTGGCGGCACGAAAGCACGGCATCGCCAGGTCGGCATCCACGTTGGCTTTGGGCGCTTCGAGGACGATGGCCTCTGCTGGCACCAGTCCGGTCGCGCCAATCGCGGCGTGGATCTGTTCTTCAAAACGGTCAAGTGTATACTGCATACCGCAAAGGATAGCATAGCCGAGCCGTTCCTTCACGGGCCAGGAAGGAAATATCCCAGGGCTCCGTCAAAGTCGCACGTCTGTCATCCTGAACCGCAGTGAAGGATTTTTCCGAACGAGAGACAGATTCTTGGATCAAGTGGGAACCCGGTCAGCGTGCCACTATCGACAAGTTTGTCGTCTTGATGGGGCTTTGGTGCAACCCGGGGGAATATCCCTGGGCAAACGCCGTCGCGAGAGGTGGATTATGGGAAAAGTGCTCTACTCGGTTTCCATGTCGCTGGATGGCTTCATTGCTGGCCCGGGAGGCGATATGTCGTGGCTAACCCGGCACATCGGGCCGAACCCGACCATAGACGACCTCACTCCCATGATCGGCGCGCTGCTCGTTGGAAATCGTACCTTCCACGGCGATGATCCCCACAAAGGCACGGAACAAGAAGGCAAAGCCTTCGACGGGGGATGGAACGGCCCTCAGTTTGTGCTTACGCATCATCCGCCCGATACAACCGTGCCTGATATTACTTTCGTCGATACGCTAGATAAAGGTCTTGCGGCTGCGAAGGCCGCTGCCGGAGGTGCATATGTCAACATACTCGGAGCCGAGGTTGCGCGACAGTGCCTCGAAGCGGGCGAAGTAGACGAGATTCTGGTGTGCATTGCCCCCGTGCTGCTCGGCGATGGTGTTCGTTTGTTCGACTATCCTGGTGGGAAGAACATCCGGCTTGAACGTATCCGCTTGACCGAAACGCCAGAGGCGACAACGATATGGCTGCGTGTCGTCAGGTGAGACACCAGCCATTGAATTGACGCAGCACGGCGAACACATCCAGGCACCGCTGAAGCCATCAACGACGTGCAGCGGTCGTACACTATGCGACACAGCGCAACCGTACCACCAGATTATCAGTTTCAGAGGCAAGGCAAACGTTCCCTGGGACGTTATACTGGTAGCATCATCACTCGTTAAAAGAAGGTCTAAGGTGCGGCTACGCAGCTCGCGATTTTGGATTGGAGGCAGCGCCGTCGTTCTCACCGCCCTGGTGTGGAGCTCTGTCGGACTGCTACTCGCCGACGAACGGACCGTCAGCACGACGATTCCGGTTTTCGCTCACCGTTGGTTCATCGTTGATCTGAGCTACCATCGTTTACAGGACATGATGGATGATAGCTCAGCTACACGGGTGTATCATGAAGTTCGTGTCCGCGCTGGTACTGAAAACACCACGACGGACACGTATCATCAATACGCCGATATGACCATTCCGATCTGGCCTTTGCTGATCGGCGACGATCAGTAGCTCGCAGGGTTTAGCGATACCCGATCGCGAAGATTTCACCCTGAGGGCTAAACGTGCGTGGCAGCGTTGCCAACCAGTCCAGCGTCGTACTGCGTCCCGCCGTCGTTTCGACCCGCCACATCACCCCATCATTGGTGTTGGGAACGTAGCGCAAGATCACGAAGCGCTTTTCGTCGAGTTCCATGCGTGTCACCAATTCCTGGTTGTAAGCCAGGCGCACGCGCAGTTTCGGATCGCCAGCCACGCTGCCCCACGGCGCGGCGCGGTTGGCAACGGCGACGTTTACCTTGAGCGGCGTCCCCACGATCCCCAGAATTCCAGCCGGTAAAACGCCACCACAAGTCTGCGCCGGATGGAACATGACCATCGATGCGGCATTGTTCGGAGGCTGCTGGTTGGGCGGCAGGTCGACATTCATCATGCCGTCGAGCAACGGCGCATGACCTTCAATTGACGCCGGACCGACCGCGCCCGCAAGCTGATACCACGCCATCGTTTCGTTGCCCGACCCGATCACCCGGATATAGACATAGCCATACGACGCGGGCGGATCGAGAATCCCATCGAACGGGAACGTGAAGGTCCACTGTCGCGCTCCGTTTATGATCGGCGGCAAGACAGGCGACCCGCATTGACCCGCCAGCCGGACAGAGATAGAACTCCATGCGCGGTTGCGACGCGAGCAGACAGTCGTTGACCCGCACGGTGATGCCGGTCACTTCCGATTGCCGCTGCATCGCGCCCGTCGAGAGTTTCACGGTTTTCGTCGTCAGCGTCGGCGAGATCGACACGCTCGGTTGCCAGGGACTGGCTTGCGGCGTAACAGTGTTCGCCGCTGTCAGGCTCAGGGGAGATACCGTGGTGTAGTTCAACGGAAACGACCAGCGTTTGGCGTTGTTGGACCAGTTCTGTGTTATGACTGCCGCCCGGTCGAAGGATGTGGCGATGGTTCCCCAGTATGGCAATCCGAAGCCGCCCTCCGCCGCGATCTGACCCTGCCCGATGATCTGCGCCGGTCTGCCGGGGATCGGGCGCTTGTTCTGGTCGAGAGCCGGGCGAATCATGTAGGCTTCGCCGACCATGCCCGCCCGCGCCATCGGCGCGGTGCGTGCGAGCGCCGAGGTATCGGACGGTGAACCGACGGGGAGTTCGATCTGCGGATTGAACATTGCCGCCGCGTCGGTGCCTTCAAAGGTGTTGCTCGCTCCGAAGTTCACCGGCATCCGCGTCGCCGGATAGAAGCGCGTCACCGTTTCCCAATCCGCCTCGCCATGCACGGTCCATTGTGGCGTCGCTTTGCACGCAC
This sequence comes from uncultured Chloroflexia bacterium, assembly GCA_963782315.1. Lineage (GTDB taxonomy): Bacteria > Chloroflexota > Chloroflexia > Chloroflexales > Kallotenuaceae > JBBSGA01. Next base: position 62,629 of record CAWAJS010000031.1, on the reverse strand, counting down.
CCGTGTCGGCAACGGTGGGGTCCCAGATTTCGGATGACGTATATTGGTAGGCCATCGCCGAATAGTGTGTTTTGGACGGGTCAGCGGTGAGGATGCCCTTCCCATTGATGCCGGGTCCGACGTTCGTGCAATATTTCTCCTCCGCGGTTCCCTGGTCAATGTACTCGTCGTACAGATACAGTGCGTAGTGCGCCCACTCATGGCCGATCGTGCGCGATCCGGCGGGCAACGACCAGCGTCCACAGCGCGAACCAGTGCCATCCCAGAAGCGCCCAAGGAAGATCGTACCGGGGTAGAACATCCCCGACTTCCCGTTCGCGGCTGTATAGGGCGTAATCGTATCCACGATGCCGCCAGGGAACGCCGCCGGACGTGTCGAATTACTGGCAAGAATCCGTATATCGGCGGTCTGCCAGTTCGTGCCACCCGTGTAAATCGTCACGTCGCGGATCGCCATCTGTCCATCGCTTAGCTCGTACAGATAGGCCGATGTCGCACGCAACCCCGCAACGACGTCGTTGAGATAACTTGCCGAGCCGCTCGACGGCCCACAGCCTGATGCCAGCAAGTCTGTGCTGAGCTTATCGCCGCTTCCCGGGGTCCATTCCAACGATACGGTCAGGTCAAACGGAGTAGCGACCGCCGTTTGTGCCGTTGGCTTTACCGCCGGGGCAGCTTCGCTGTTTGTCGTCATACCACAAAACATGACGACCGCTATCAGTCCGAGCAATGAAATCAAACGTCGCGCGAGATGTTGCATGTTTCCTATCCTTACTACGTGCTACTGAGCACAATGCGTATACGATCATATAAATGACGAAACGACCGCTTGTGTCACGCGGCGGTCACCATTTGGGGCCAGGGCTTGTGCAACGTGCAGCCTAAGGTGGCTGAACTGCAACGAGTGTCAGGGCACCAGGGTGGGCACTTCGTGGGCGTGGCACACGTTACGGACGCGACCGCGATCGGCGCTCACGCCACGGGATAGAGCAAAACAGGGTCAACGGACGCAGATAGTCAGGTCGCCGGGAGATCACGTACAGACACACGTCAAGCATCGGTGGTTACGGATCAGTAGTCGGTTGCCGTCTCCGTTATCGCTCCCGGACGGCAGGGTGTGATAACGCAAACGCCACGACACGCTCCAACGGCATCGTCTCGCCCCGCGCCCAGGCGGTGTCGAATGCGCGCGGCGAAAGCTGCGAGCGCAGCCGCGCCATGGCACGTTCGTAGGTGTCCGACAAAATCGGTGGACGTGGTAGGTCAGATTCCACACGCATCGCGGCTGCCGCACCGAGCAGCATCGTGGCATCAAGCGCTGACAGGGCTGTGACGGCAGGCAACGCCTCCAGAATATACGCCACGTCGATCTTCACGCCATACTCGAACAACAATCGCAGGCTGTCGTGATACAGTCGTAACGCCTCGCCGTAATCGCCGCGTGTGTGTGCCACCTGCCCCAGCACCAGTTGCACCTGTGCTACGCCCGTCATTTCATACACATCGCGAAAAATCGCGAGCGATTGCTGGAGCCGCGCAGTCGCGCACTCCAACTGTCCTTGCATGTGGGCGACTTCGCCAAGGCACTTCAGTACCCAGCCCGTATCCTCGATGTTACCAATTGATTCGTACAGGCGCAGGGCTTCTGCGAACGACCATTCCGCCCGGGACAAATCTCCCAGATCGTAGGCAACATCCCCCAGGCTAAGCAAGGCGAAGGCAATATTTTTCGTGGCGCCTACCGCACGAAAAAGCGTCAGGCTTTCCTGCTCAAGCATCGCCGCGCGTTCGTACTTGCCTTGCAAGCGTAGCGTACGCGCCTGGTACACACGCAAGACGGCGGGACGTGCGGGGTCGTTACCGTCGCGTACAGCGGTGATACTTTCCTCGTATAGCTCCATGGCGTGTGCGTTTTCGCCCTGCAGCGATGCCAACCAACCCGCGCCATATAACGCGGTTGAGCGCACGTTGTCGCTATCAGGCGCGGCAGCCTCGGTGCGCGCCAGCGCCAGTTCGAGCCAATAGCGCCCTTCCGTATACAGGCGCACGGCGCGCCCAATATTGAATCAAGGCTTGCGCCATCCGCAAGCCGGACGCCGCATCATTGCCGTCAAGAAACCAGGTCAATGCCTTGAGCAGGTTATTGTGATCGCTGTCCAGCCGTGGGAGCCATGGGCTCTGCTCATGCGTTCCCAGCACGCGTTCAGCATCTTTCGCCAGGTGCAGAAAGAACGCTGCATGCCGTGCCTCGACTACACACTGCTCCGCATGTTCCGCGATGCATTCCCGGGCATATTCGCCGATCGTTTTGAGCATGGTGAAGCGTTGCTCGTCGTTTTCTGTGTGTGTCGTCCAATCAGTCGCTCGTGTTATCAGGCTATGATCGAGCAACGCTCGCACGCGGTCAAAGGTATCGTTCGGGTCCTGATCATGCTCACAGATAGCGTGTGCCGCCGACACCGTCCAACTCCCCGCGAACACACTGAGCAGCGCGAACATACGTTGCTGCGCCGGATCGAGCAGGCGATAGCTCCAACCGATAGCATCGCGCAAGGTCTGATGACGCTGCGACAGATCACGCGCGCCCTGCGTCAGGATTGGCAGTCGCGCCGCGCGGAGCCGTCGCAGCAACTCGTTCGGCTTCATAATCTTGATACGAGCGGCGGCAAGTTCGATAGCCAGCGGCAAACCATCCAGCACAGCACAGATCGGCGCGATATCTACCACGTTCTGCGGTGTCAGGCGGAACGATGGTTGTATGGCCCGGGCACGCTCGGCGAACAGTTGAACACTGGGCAGATGCTCCAACGCTTCCGGCGTAAGGGACGCATGTGGCTCGGCAATCGCAAGCGGCGCGACCATGAACTCGTTTTCTTCGCGCAGATGCAAGGCGATGCGGCTGGTGACAAGGACGTTGAGGCCTGGGGCGGCGGCCAGCAAGTCGGCTACGACGGGAGCGGCGTCCGCGACATGCTCGAAATTATCTAACACTAACAATATATGGCGCGACCGCAGCGCATCCTTAACCGACATCAACGAGGGGCAGGATACCGGACTGTGGCACATTAACACCCGTGCAATCGCCGGAATGACCATGTGCCCGTCTCGTACAGTCGTCAGAGCCACAAAGAAAACGCCATCGGCATAGGCATCGCGCATGTTAGCGGCGATCTGCGATGCGAGATGCGTCTTTCCAACGCCACCAGTCCCCACCAGGGTCACGCAACGGCACGCGGGATCGCGCAAGATGTTCGCGATCTCCTCAAGTTCCCGTTCGCGCCCGAGCAGGTTCGTGAGCGGTACGGGGAGGTGTGAGCGTACGCGCACCGAATCAGGGGCGCTCTGTGATGGAGCCTGAACCTGTAGCGGTCGCAACTCGCCGCTTTTGATCTGCCGGAACAGTTCGACGGTTTCTGCGGCGGGTTCGACGCCCAGTTCTTCCCGCAACATACGGCGGCAAGTTTCGAATGCCGCCAATGCCGCCACATGCTCGCCGCCCAACGCCAGCGCTCGCATCACCTGGCGGTGTGCTTCCTCGCGCCACGGTTCGAGCGTAATCTGACGCTGCGCGTACTGGCGCATCGTCAGATATGCGCCGTGGGCTTCGGCGGCACGAGTGAGCGTGTAGAGCAGGTTCAAGGCTTGCCGGTGCAAGCCTTCACACTTGAAAAACAACCATGCTTCCCAGGTCGGGCTATTCTCCAGCACGATTCCTTCGAGTAATTTGCCACGGTATAACGTCGCGGCGCTTTCCATGCGTGCCAGGCATTCCCCACACGCGATGACATCGGCATGAAGGTGCGTGTCGCATTGTGCAAGCAGCGCCTTGAACTGTGCCACATCGACAGAAAAGGTATCCTCGTTGAGTCCAACACTGTGCTGTGCGATACTCAGGACGGTCGTGCGTGCGGCTTCTGGTAGCACCTGGCGAGTCCGCGCCAGCGTTTGGCGCAGGCTGGCATACGCGGCTGATTGCGAACTGTCAGGCCACAACAATGAGGCGAGACGTTCGCGAGCATGAGGACGTCCCGCTTCGATAGCCAGATACGCGAGTAACGCACGACTGGTCGTACTTACGACCGTGACATCCTCACCATTCCACGCAACGTGCATCGGTCCTAACAACGCTAACGCGAGTTTCATATGCCTCCATTGCGGAAAATAGGTGTAGGGCGTGGGCGGCGACGTACATTAAGTATACTCCAGTACCAATTTGGTGTAACGCATCGATCACGCGGCATCAGTATGCTTGTTGTATCGACATTCCTGCAAAGATATTTTTGGCTGACATGTGCTGTCCGATGCGGCGAGGGGGTTATGATTGGCTATTGAAGTAAACCTAATGGACCTGGACCATCCCGATTACCAGTCGTTTCTTTTGCGTGTTTGGCGTGGAAAGACCGACGAACCCTGGCGCGGTTCGCTCCATAGCACGTCCACGAACGCAGTCTGTCAGTTTGCCACACTCGAAGAACTGTACGAGTGTCTCGATGAGCAACTTGAAACACTTGGAGGAACGCCGCCCCTACAACACCCGCAACCGATCCGTCCAGATACCGACCAGTGACGCTGAATCACCGACGAGCACTCGTAGGTTCTGTCCACGGATTGCACTACCCACACTGACATCACGACACGGATGCTCAGCGCGGACGATGCCCGGGTGCAAGGCTTATGCAACGTCGGCGAACGGTTATTGAGAATGGGGCGAAGCATCTGTCCAGGTTCAAAAGGTGCTTCGCTTCTCTTGGCATGTCAATTTTTGAAGTTTGACAGCCGTCGGCTGAACATTGCATAGGCTCTCCGTTCAGGCGGCATCCTCGCTGTGATTTATCAAACATTTTGCCCTCTTGACACAGGCTCACCCATGTTTTAGTATGGTTCTATCAATTATTCATATAATCGCATAATTGATAGGAGATAATGATGTATCGAGCGCCGTTTCAAATGACCGAGCCGCGTGATCCCACTGTGGTGGTAGAACTCGCGCCGGTCCATAACATCTTACTGACGATCATGCTGCTTGGCGATGCGACCCGTACGACCAGTGGCTGGCTGGCCCAAACCGCGAAAACCCTGACAGCCGCCGAGCGCCACCGTCACCGAATCGTGTTCGAGGGACTGGGCGAAGCTATCGCGCCCACCGACGAGGCACGCGACTTCGACGCGTACCTCGCCGCACTCGCCGCCACCGACCCCCGTATTGTGCGTGACCGCGTGACCGAACGCTTCGCCACGATCCCTGGCAGCACGGTGCGTCCGGCAGCGTTGCTCGCCGACAGGAACGCATTTGCCGCACAGGTCGCACGCGCCTACGGTGCGGAGCGCTTCGACGCGGCGCTATTCGACGACGTTCACACGTTGCTCAACGATCCAGATGCGATGCACGATGTGATCGTCGCACACCTGCGCGCGATGTGGGAGCATGTGGCTCCAGAATGGCGGCGACAACAGGCGTCGCTCGCCAGGGAAGTGCGAACGCTCAGCGCCCGCATCGGGACAGCACCCGCGCTGGACGCGCTGCGACGGGCGCTGGACGAGGCAGTGCCGGAAGCCATTCGCGTACAATTAGATGGTGTCGAACAACTCGTGATCGCGCCGTCGCCGCACGCCGGACCCTTGACCATGCGCTTTGGTAGCCCGACGACGCTGTGGTTATTCGTACAGCCAAACACGGCGAAACGTACCACCACACGACCTCCGGCCAAGCGTTCGGAACTTGTCGGACCGCTCGCTGCGTTAGCGGACGACACGCGCCTCCAGATTCTGGAAGTGCTGGCGCAACGGGGACCGATGCTCGCCCAGGAATTGCTGGCACATTTTGAGCTAAGCCAACCGAGTTTATCGCGGCACTTGAAGCAATTAACCGGCAGCGGTTATGTGCTGGAACGGCGCGGGACGGGGGCGAACAAACGGTATGAGTACAACCCGGCGACGGTCGAATGGACGTTCCGCTCACTCACTCAGGCGCTGACTGAACCACCCGTTACGGTGAATCCAATGCCCGACGTGCGCGACGATTTCCCCGACCTACGACGGTACCTGGACGCTACCGGACGGATCGTGATGTGGCCTCCCAAGCGCTACGATCAGGAAAAGGTTTACCACTACGTCGCGGCGAAGTTCGAGGATGGACGCGATTACACAGAGCGGGAGGTCAACGACACCCTGCAACAATGGTGCGAAGCCAACGACTTCGTGACACTTCGCCGCGAGTTGTTTAACCACTTCCTGCTCGAACGTACGCCCAATGGTTCGCGCTACTGGAAAGGAACGGGAGTCGTAACCGGCAATCGGCAGTAGAATAGAGAACACGGCGACGATGCAGCCGAGGAATCGGTCCCAGGTCTATACACACCGGGTACGGATTCCTCGCCGATTCGGAATGATAACGAGCAAGGCGCTTGCGTGCCATGGTAGCGATACTTCGTCGTTCCGCGCTCGGTCGATACAGGTCATTGGTCAAACAAGGAGCATCCATGTCCGAGGAATCACACGAGCACCCCAACGCATCAGCACCGTCGGAATGGATTGCGGGCATGCCCTATATCCGACGCTGGGAAGCGCGACGTGAAGCGCGCCGAAAGCGGCGCGATGCGGAGGAAAACAAGCAAAGTTACTATGGACTTCCCGTGATCCATGCCGCACACTGGAACTGGATGATCGTCATCTATTTTTTCCTGGGCGGCATTTCGGCTGGCAGTTTCATCATTGCGACCATCGTCGATCTGTTCGGGCGCAAAACGGACCACCAGGTCGCGCGGGTCGGGCGCTACCTCTCGCTGGCGACACTGCTGCCGTGTCCGGTGCTGCTGATTCTCGACCTGGGCCGCCCTGAACGCTTCTTCTACATGTTGCGGGTGGTCAAACTGCGTTCGCCGATGTCGGTCGGCACATGGGGATTGACCTTATTTGGTGGCTTCTGTGGCCTGAGCGCCGTCAAACAGGCGGCGCAGGACGGTCTGCTCACATGGCTCGGACCGCTGGCGCTGCTCCTGGCGCGCATGCCGGGACGTGCGATCAATGCGACCGGCAGCGTGTTCGGCTTCTTCGTAGGTGGCTACACTGGCATTTTGCTGGCGATCACCGCCGTGCCGTTGTGGGCGAAAAATTATCTGTTGCTCGGACCACTGTTCCTGGCGTCGGCGCTATCCACGGCGACTTCGGCGATCACGCTCATTATGACCTTCATTCCCGGCACCAGCCACCACACGATGCGGCGGCTCGAACAACTGGACTCGCTCACGCTTTCCAGCGAACTCGCTCTGGTGACCGCGTTGCACCTGCGGTCGGGGCGTGTCATCGGGCGTCCGTTGCGCGAGGGACTAATCGGGCGGCTGTCACAGGGCGGCATTCTGGGCGGCATCGTGCTGCCGTTGGTGCTACAAAGTAGCGTCGCGTGGGGGCGTCAACGCCCGTCGCACGCTATCAGCCGCGCATCGGCGCTGCTGGTCCTGGTAGGCGGCTTTATCCTGCGCTATGTCATGGTCGCGGGTGGTCGTCAGTCGGCGGCGGACCCCCAGGCGACGTTTGAGTTCACCCGCCGCTGCCTGACGGCTGTCTTCCATACCGCAGAATACATGACGAAGGGTACGCGCGTGCGTACCCCTCGTCATGTCCGTATACGAACCCGTTGTCTATTGCCCCTGGTAGGCCGTACTATTGGAGCCGTGCATCAAGTTATCGACTTTGCTCCATGCCTCGCTCGCCGCCGTCCAGATCGTGGATTCGGTTGGTCCCATCGGGCCAGGCGATGTGCCGGTCATACCGACGGTATTCAGCCCTTGCGATGTCGCCTGTCCGGCGCAATCGAGCGCGTTATTGGCATCCCGCAAGCGCTGGGTGCTGTTTTCGTCCTCTGGATCCCAGTTATCCATAGCCTGCCTACGTTTTTCCGCAGCGTCGATCATCGGCGATACGGCGATATAGACGACAGCGATACCAACGCCAACCGCGACCAACACCAGTACGAAGTTTCCGGTCGGATCAACGTTGCTGACCGGATTGTTGGCCGCATACATATACAGATTCGGTCCACCAGTAAGCCCGACAGGGTCACGACTGATGAAACGGCCAACGCCAGGGTCATAGTAGCGCGCGCGGTAGAAGTAGAGGCCACTATCCGCGTCCCACTCCCGACCGGTGAAGCCGAAAGGCTGTTCGATCGCCGCGCCGCTGGTTGTGTGATTGCCCCAGGCGTCATACGTGTAGCGTGTGACGACTGTACCGGCACCATCGGTCAAGGCGATGACGGTGCCAATTCGGTCATACACATAGGAATATGTCACGCCGTTGCGGGTCATGCTAAACGGGTGGTCAACAGTTCGTCCATGGACGTAACTGGCGACAAGCTTACCCGCTCCATCCAATTCTTGAACGAGATTTGGCCCATCGTAGACGTAGTAGCGCAGCGTCCCCGTTCGGTCGCGCTTCGACAATCGCCGCCCGTAATGGTCATAGGTGTACGCGCTGTATGTGCCATCAGCGTAGGTGATCCGTGTCAAGCGGCTCAGGCCGTCCCAGACAAATGTATCCGTTTGGCCGCCCTTCGTGCGTGTCAGAAGGTTTCCGGCTGCGTCGTAGGTATAGCTCCAGCCGTCAGTACTCGACACGAGTTGATTCGCCGCGTCATAGCTATACCTGGTCGTCGTACCGCCTGTGGTGCGTGTCTTGCGGTTGCCCGCTTTGTCGTAGGTATAACTTTCCGCGCTCGCGCCCGGGCGCGTGACGCTCACCAGTTGTTTCCGTGCGTCATAGGTATAGCTGGTCGCACCTTCAGCCGCCGTCGCCTTCAGGACGTTCCCCTGCTTATCATAGGCATAGATGGTATCGGCGAATGTGGCCGCGCCATCCGGGCTACGCTGGGTCAACCGTGTGAGTTGTCCTCCCAGGTCATATTCAAACTTCGACGCGACACCACTGCCGACAGGTGTCAGAGCGGTCAACTGGCTCGCCGCGTCGTAGGTGAAATCGAGGCTGTACTTCGCCGCGCCATCCGAGCGCAGGGAACTCAACCGATCAAGGGTGTCATAGGTATACGCGATCTGCTGAGCATCATTGCCGTTGGTCGCAATCTGGACACTCCACGGCGCTCCAGAGAAATTCTGGAACACGACGGCCTCACGATTCCACGTCGAGTATTGGATATCATCGCTTGCTTTGTCGCCATTGCCCGAAGGGTTGAGGGTATGGAGCGGCCCGGATGCGCTACCCCACCAGATATTGCGTGCGTCCAGGCTCACACCCGAAATGTTCTGGATGCCCCAGCGTTGATTCCCTTCAATGCCCACATTCGTGAGCGTCGTGCTGCCTTTACTATGCCGAATGCCAATATCGCCACTCCGTACGACAACATGATCGAGCGTCAAGGCTCCGCCGTTATGATTCACGCCGATGTCCGCGCCGTCGATGGCGACATACGCGAGCGTGATGACGCCCGCCGATTGTGTGAGGCCGTACCAACGATCGGTGCTCGCCGCATCACGGTGGAACAGATTCGGACGGCGCATGTCGCCCGATGCTCGCAGCGTTCCGGCAACGTTGATAGCCGCAGAACGTCCTAACGACAAATCCATGCCAGGTTGTACCGTGAGCGTTTTGCCCTGCGGTATCGTCAAATTACCTTCCAGAAGATGTGGATACATGGCTAAGAGCGTAACGTTGTCCGCGAGGTTCCGCCACCAAGGTGAACCCGACCACCGCCAGGAAACTGATTGCCCGCCAGCGGCGTGGTCGAGGCGATGCCATCCAGCAGATAGACTGGACGACCACGCGAGGTGATCGTGTTGCCCGTAAACGTGCGCAGCGCCGTGTTCCACACGTACACGCCGGTGCGTTCGCCCGAGTACTGCGTGTCGGTGTCGATCTGCGTGTTGGTCACATCCACTGTCAGCGCCGCCGCACCGCTGTCTCGTCCGGCTTCGATGCCATAGGTCGAACCCGAGATTGTGTTATACGCCACCGTGCCACGTCGAGCCACCATAGAAGCGGATGCCGTCCCATGCGTTGGTCTGACCCTTCAGCAAGCGCCAGATAATGCGATTGGCAGCGGTGCCGGTCGCGTTCAGCGTTCCCCTGACGTACACGCGTGTGAAGCGCATGGCATCAACGATTGCGCCAGGTTGCACCGTGAGCGTTTTGCCTGTCGGAACGGTGAGGTCGCCTTCGAGGACATAGGTATAAGCGGGCAGCGTCACATTGCCCGCGATGCCACCGCTGTCGCTGCCGCCGAGATGGATGCGACCGCCGTCCGGCAACTGGTTCCCCGCCAGCGGCGTGGTCGCCGCCATACCATCCACAAGGTACACGGGACGACCGCGCGCAGTGATCGTATTGGCCGTAAACGTGCGCAGCGCCGTGTTCCACACGTACACGCCGATGCGTTCGCCTGAGTACTGCGTGTCGGTGTGATCTGCGTGTTAGTCACGTCCACCGTCAGCGCCGCCGCGCCGCTGTCTCGTCCTGCCTCGATGCCATACGTCGAACCCGAGAGCGTGTTATACGCCACCGTGCCAGCAGAGCCACCATAGAAGCGGATGCCGTCCCATGCGTTGTCTGACCCTTCAGCAAGCGCCAGGTAATCCGGTTTGCTGCCAGACCGGTCGCGTTGAGCGTCCCCTTGACGTACACGCGTGTGAAGCGCATCGCATCGACGATTGCGCCCGGTTGCACCGTGAGCGTCCTGCCTGTCGGAACGGTGAGGTCGCCTTCGAGGACATAGGTATACGCGGGCAACGTCACATTAGCCACGATGCCACCGCTGTTGCTGCCGCCAAGATGGATGCGACCACCATCCGGTAACTGATTGCCCGCCAGCGGCGTGGTCAGCGCCACACCATCCACCAGATACACCGGACGACCACGCGAGGTGATCGTGTTGCCCGTAAACGTGCGCAGCGCCGTATTCCACACGTACACGCCGATGCGTTCGCCCGAGAACTGCGTGTCGGTGTCGATCTGCGTGTTAGTCACATCCACCGTCAGCGCCGCCGCGCCGCTGTCTCGTCCGGCCTCGATGCCATACGTCGAACCCGAGATCGTGTTATACGCCACCGTGCCAGTAGAGCCACCATAGAAGCGGATGCCGTCCCATGCGTACGATTGTCCGCTTCGCAGACGCCACGTAATCCGGTTGGCAGCGGTGCCCGTCGCGTTGAGCGTTCCCCTGACATACACGCGTGTGAAGCGCATGGCCTCAACGATCGCGCCGGGTTGCACCGTGAGCGACTTGCCTGTCGGAACGGTGAGGTCGCCTTCGAGGACATAGGTATAAGCGGGCAGCGTCACATTGCCTGCTATGCCAGCGCTGTCGCTGCCGCCGAGATGGATGCGACCACCGTCCGGCAACTGATTGCCCGCCAGCGGCGTGGTCGCGGCAATGCCGTCAAGCAAATATACTGGACGACCGCGCGAGGTGATCGTGTTGCCTGTAAACGTGCGCAGCGCCGTATACCAAACGTACACGCCGATGCGTTCGCCCGTGAACTGTGTATCGGTGTCGATCTGCGTGTTGGTTACATCTACCGTCAGCGCCGCCGCGCCGCTGTCTCGTCCGGCCTCGATGCCATAGGTCGAACCCGAGAGCGTGTTGTACGCCACCGTGCCGACCGAGCCACCGTAGAAGCGGATGCCGTCCCACGCGTACGATTGTCCACTTTGCAGACGCCACGTAATCCGGTTGGCAGCGGTGCCCGTCGCGTTCAGCGTTCCCTTGACGTACACGCGTGTGAAACGTGACGCATCGATCACGGTACCCGGCTGAATCGTCAGGGTCGCGCCGGGCAGAACGGTCACATTGCAGGTCAACGCAACATTGCCCGACCACGTGACTGTCCCGGAAATGTCGCCACAGCCAGTCGCATCCTGTGGGGTAACCAGTTCATCCGCGCCCGCGTGCGCGGGTTCGCCTGGACGCGGTGCGACGGCGTCCGGCGCAAGGTCGCCTGGACGCGGTGCGACGGCGTCCGGCGCAAGGTCGGCGGGCTTTGCGACCGTGGAAACCTGGTTCCGAATCCAAGGCCAGGGATGATGGCGCACCTTGCGTTTGCTCCCTCGCGCTCGCTCCGGCACTCGCGCCCGCCCGGTAGTCGTAGGACACAGAGCCGTTCAACGGTCGCCCATCGGTTGCCCTCCAGGATAGTCGGCTCGGCTCCTGCCAGAAATTACCGTCGTAGCTCATCGTCATGTTAAGCCCATTGCCCGTGAGCGTGGTGGGCTTGTCGAGGCTGTTGTAGGTCGCATTGACCGCCACGCCCGGAGCCGAAAGCGTCAGTGGCCGTCCCGATCTGGTCATAGGTCACCGCCGTCGTCGTGCCCCGTGGGTCGGTCATGGAGGTCAGGTTGCCCGCCTTGTCGTAGGCGTAGGTCGTTTGTTTCCCAAGAGCATCCGTTAGGCTTGTCAGCCGGTTCATCGCATCATAGGTGAAACTGGTTTCGTGATTTTCGGGATCAGTCCACTTCGTCAGGTAGCCGTTAGGATCATAGGTGCTGGTCGCGCCTCCACCATTCGGATCTGTGACGGACGTCAGCCGATTCATTTGATCGAACGCCATCGCCCACACCCGTGCCGCCGCGTCCGTGAACGAAGTCACGTTCCCTGCCGCGTCACGCTGGATGCGCTGAACACGGCCCAACGGGTCCGTCATCGTCGCGGCATTACCCAGGGCATCATAGGTGAACGTTGTCACGCGCTTGAGCGGATCGGTGATCGACGTGATTTGTCCGCGTGCGTTGCGTGTCATCGTGACGACATTGTTCGCAGGATCGGTGACTTTCACGGGTTGCCCGCGGTTATCGAGTTCGATCCTGGTCGTCCGACCAAGTCGATCGGTGAAACTTGTGATCTGTCCCCAGCGTAGCATCCCGCGTGACGCGGATCGCGCCCAGGCGACTACTTGCCAGCGACAGGAGATTGCCGCGGCTGTCGTAGGTATACGAGAAGGTGGTGCCATCGGGGTAGCGCGTGGACGCCAGCAAACCGTCGGTTGTACGCGCATAATCGAACGTGCGTCCCAACGGGTCGCGCGTCTGGATCACATAGCCAAAGCGATCCGTCACCATCTCGGTCTTGAAGCCGCGCTCGTCGGTAATGACATCCGAGCTTTTGAGAACCGATGGCACGGGAGCCATGTTCGGCAAGTTTTCCGCCAGGTTCGCGGCCTCGCCGGGGCGGAACTGGCGTTGTTCACCGTTGGCGAACACCACCGAGCGCACGCGACCTGCCGCGTCATAAGTGTAGGTCGTCGTGTTCGTCTTGGGGTGGCGTTGCGTCAGCAAACGCTGATTTGTGTCGTAGGTGTAGGTCGTCACGCCCCGGTCTGGATCGGTAATGCTCAAGAGATTACCGGCTGCGTCATGCGTAAAGCGCGTCACGCGCGACGCGGGGTCCGTTATCGTCTGCACACGTCCGGCAGCACTGTACGTTAGCTTCGTCACAAGTCCCATCGGATCGACGATCTGGGTCAGACGACCGCTACTGTCATAGCTATAGGCCGTGGTGTTGCCATTCCGGTCGCTGTCGCTCGTCATGCGTCCAGCGACATCAAAGGTGACCTGCCGCCCATCAGGATAGACGCGCGAGAAACGCCCGTCGGCACCCCGCGTCAGGACTGTGAAATCACCCGCGGGTGAGGTAAAGCCTGTGTCGCCCGCTCGGAAGCGGAAGACTTGCGGCAGTCCCCCCGCTTCGCTGATCGCCGCGTACGAACCCGGCGAGAAGGTCATGCGCTGCAATCCCTTCAGCGACCACCCCGCTCCGAAGGGGCTTCCCGCTTCGTTCCGCGCCGTCGCTTCGCCAGGAATATCGGCAGAGACCGTGGTGCCGTTGAAGGAATAATCGATATGCAGATTCGTCGAGTACACGCCAGTCGGCAGCGGCAGACCCTGAGCATCCACCATGTCGATGGTGCCACCAACCGCGCCCCACCCTGAAACGCCAGTATAGGCGTGTGATTTCACTTCCTTGCCAGCCAGGAAAAAGGTCGAGCGAACCGTAGGCGGCGTACCAGCGTTGACGACGGCCCCTCGCACCACACGCGAACCCATCTTGATACGTGCACTGATCACGCGCTGCTGAACCAGGGGCGCGTTCGGGGTGTTCGCTTTGCGGACGCCCAGCGTGTCCGAATCGTACAGCAACGTCACCGCTCGTCGCTGATCGAGCGACGTATAGGGCGCGAGTTCATGGTCGACGTAATTTGCGCCCGTACGCAGCGCAGTGGCAGAGTTCGTAGGACTTTGGCACGAGCAGTCCTTGGTCGTATCGGTATCGATACCTTCGATTACCGGAATCGTGGTGTGCCAGGATGAGCCTTGCAATCCGACGCCGGGATCGGTACTGAGCGTGAGCCCGTCATCGCTGACGGTCATCGTACCGAGCGACTCGAACATGCCCGTCGCGTGATTCATCGACCATAGATCGGTCTTGGTTCCCGGTGGCAAACGATCACGGTTCGGGAACGTGATCGGCGCGGGACGTGTGAAACGCATACCCGCCGGTTGGACCGTGATCAACATGGCGGGGCGCATGAACGTCGGAAGGGTCGATGGTGCACGATCAACCGGAACCGGATCGATGCTGAGCACCTTATCCTGCTCTCGCGTCCCCATCGGCCACTCGATGGTATCGCCGTTAGCGACCAGTACCGTGTCGATAAGGCTAGGGTTGGTTACTTCGACCACCTTTCCGGCAGGCACAGGGACCGGATGCGTCATCACCGGCGGTAAGTACGTTGGACGCTCGATCACATGCACGGGACCAGGCGGGATCAGCCGGAAGAAGTTATAGAACGGATAGCGCTTGCCGTCGGTATACGCACCGCGGGGTGGTTGCACGCTGATGTCCTGGCGTCCCGTTGGCACGCCCGCGAGTTCATAGGCTCCATTGGCGTCGGTAATGGCCGAGATTTCATTCGCGGCATCGAGCGCGATAAACACCTTGATGCCCGCCATCGGCACACGTTCGCTGGTTTGGATGCGTCCACGTACTGTGGTACGCCCGCTAAAGACGCGAACTTCCCCACGCTGACCCGGAACATTCGGGTCGGCGTACGAGAATGTTCCTGGCCTGGTAAACAGGTATTGAAATGCTTCGGCTGGGGTGAGGTCGCCGGAGTCAAAGGCTGCCTGCCCGGTTGCCTGGGGTTGCGTCGTCCGGCTAGCCCCGCTCTGCGTTGCCGCCGGGACACTGCCCGCCACACCATTCGATGGTGTTTGCCGCGAAATCTGGGGCAGATAGACCGAGAAATTCACCCCATTACCGTTATCACCCACGACACGGCGCACCCGATTCGTCGCATTGATCCAGTTGACGGCCGTGCCAACGGTAACAGTAATGACCGGCGACACGAAGCCATCGTCGGTGATCTCGACGGTGGTGCCGACCACGTCCGCCGCATGCGCCTCAGCCGGAGCAAGCGCACGCACAAGCGGACGAATTGGCGCTGCTATGCGGTTCATCATCGGCGATGGCGGAAAACTCGCTTTCTCAAGCGCCATCTGGACCGGACGCGTTGGGAAAATTCCGCCGACAAGCGCTACCAGCAAGCCGCTGCTCACGAGGCGCTGCTGTCGTTGCGAAACCCCAAAGGGCAAACGGAACGGTGTGCGATGGTAGGCGACATTGCGCCGCGCAAGCACCTGCCACGTTTGATCCTCGCCACCCAGCCGCCGATTGATCAGGGGGACCAGCAGACAGGCAAAAATAAGTGCGAGCATGAGCGGCATAGGTGCTGACAGCAGCGCCAATACCGCATAGAAGAAGCTACACAGCACCCCATACACCACACGGCCACGCACGCTGTTGGGCGAGGTACGCGGGTCGGTGAGCATGAAAAAGGTAAACAGCAGGACGGCACCCGATGTGACACCACCCCACCAGAGATACAGCGGTTTGTGCTGGATCAGCAACACGGCGGCATGGAAGATCGCATACGACCCCCAGAACGCGCCGATCAGATGAAAGCGGCGCACACGGTAGGTCATGAGATAGCCAAGGTTGCTGACCACAAACAACAACACAATCGCCGCGCCCCATTGGCCGGGCGTGATCGTCGCCTGTCCCGGAAGCATCAGCACCGACACCACAATGGCAAGGTTGGTCGGGTTGAAGATATGTTTGCCGCGCACCGTGATCCATTGCTTGGACGCGATGGCGAGAAAGCCCGCGAGCGCATGAAGCCACAGGTTATTTGGATCAAGAATAAAGGTGCGATGCGCTCCGACCACCTCGTAATAACCGGGACGAAGCAGAAGTCCCAGGCTGAGCGCGGAGATCATCGCGCTTGCCGGGAATAACAGCGTTCGCTTGCGGAGTGCGAAGATCATTTCCGTGGCGCAGGCTACGACAACGCCAACGATGATTTGGGCAGGTGTTACCGGAAACTGCAGGACGGTTTGTCCAAGCAGGTTAAACGTGGCAAGGAGGATGATCTGGATCAGTCGTGGGTCCGAACGACTGATGCCAACACGCCGCAGCTTTGCTGGTGCAGGCTGCGTTTCAGAAAGGGTGGAATGAGGTAACGTAGTCATGACGGCTCCAACGCTAGCATTCGGTCACAGGTGTATCGGAATTCGGATGCGTGAACGCATTCGTGGGACTGGGTAAATGGGATTGAGCATATTAAACCGTATTTTTCCGAAAAAAGAAAGGGGCGGAGGGGGGAAAAGCGTTACAAAAACCGTTACAAATTTGGATATGAACAGGGGCGTATGGCTCGCGATGCGCGAGCCATACGCCCCTGTTCATAGACGCCGGGAAACTTCGGGTGAACCTGTCCGGGAACGACATCAGCGTTGGTCGGCTATCCCGTCGCTCCAAAACTTTCCGAGAGGCTTGACCACGTTTCTACGTGAAGCGTGCGACTAGCCAAAACACGACCGAACGGGTTTCATATTCGTCGTCGGTGGTCCTTCGCTACGGCCATATCCCCCATCGACTAAACATGTCGCGACCAAGCAGACCCAGCGCGATCTCAAACGGCGTGCCTGCCTGTTCGGGATGGTGCTCGAAGCGATTCCGTTCGAAGTACTGCACCAACATGCCATTTTCGTTGAAAGCTTCGGTGAGGGGCAAGCCGTACAGGCTCAAGCCGCCATTATTTTCCCAGTAGGCGCGGAAAGGCGGACACAGATGGCGTCCGGTTTGCTCGAAGGTCAAACATGCGTCGTTGGTATCGCGTTGCACCGGAAGCGTGCGCCAGTCGATGCCCATGGTTTTCAGCAGGTCGTCGCCCAGGCGTCCAAGCTGCACGCGATACTTCGGATCGGCGTTCTCACCAAAATACTCGAAGCGGTTGCGCTCGAAGTATTGCACCGTGCGCGGGCGTCCGCTGCCGAATTCTGGTTCGGTGATTTCGGATGTAATCGGATAGCCAAACTGCTTGAGGCCGCCATTCGCGTTCCAGTATTGCAGGAACGACCCGCCGACACGATGCCCCGTCACACCGAAGTATTGTCCTCCGGTGTTGCGGTCGTTGCCCCATTCGATGTAGATCGGTACGCCGACATAATCGAGGCGCACCAGCAAGTTCCCCTCGGTTTGGAGCACCCCCAGCAGTTTGCCGTCCCATTGTCGCACGCGTGCATCTTTACAGGCACACTCGATCTTGAGCACGGGTGACTGGTTGCCGTCGATGCGCCACGCCACGATCGCGCTACGCCCGCCGCCGCTGTACTTGTAGGCGAAGGTTCCCGGCATCGTTTCGTTGTAGCCGTTGGCGATCTGCGTTTCAGGGAGCATGCCATCCAGCACCTCGGTCATCGTGCGGTATGCCACAAATGCGGGCTTTCGCAGGTCGCCCCGGTCGGCGTCCAGCGGATACGTCCGCCGCATCAGACCCCAGTGAAACTCCGGTTCCTGTCGGTCATAGATCGGCTGCGTATACAGCGCGTTGGGCGCTGTATCGTCGCGCAGGTTGTACCAGAAGATACGCTCCACCCACGGGTGGCTCAGCGCCAGCATATACATGCGTACCAGATATGCCGCCTGATCGGTTTCGGACACACCATAGAATCCGTCGTAGGCCGACCACGACACCTCGGTGATCCAGACGCGCTTGTGCCCGAACTGGTCCAGCAGCGCATCGACGACCTTGAGTTCGGCCTCGAAGTCCTGGGTGGTGTCACGGCGCAACGACGCGGCTTCGGGCGCGCCTGGACGGTACGGATGGATCGCCAGAACGTCAAAGGAGTTCCAGCCGCCCGCTTCGTACAGCAGTTGCAGATAGGTCGCCATATCATAGTCTTCGGGGGTAGGAATATCGCTCCAGATACTGGTAATTCCACCCAGCACGATCACCGCCTGGGGATCGGCGGCTTTGGCGGCGGCCCGCGATACGTCCAACAAGCGTACATAATCGGCGATGCTGTGGATGCCGTTCCCATACCCGTAGCGTCGCAGGTTCGGCTCGTTCCAGATCTCCCAATACTTGATCTGACCACGCTGCTTGCCATAGCGCAACACGGTGTTATACACGAAGTCGCCCCAGTCCGGTAGCCAGTCGTTCATCGTCGCCGTTGTTCCAGCGGTCCAGGCGGGGCTGTAATCCAGCAGGCCCAGCACGTTCATACCGCCGCTCTTGAGCCGCGCGACCGACGCATCATAATTATAAAAGCCGTTCGCGCCGGTCCAGCGATATGGACCACCTTTGCGCGATTGCACCTGATGCCAGAAGATTTCTTCCCGCGCCCACTGCACACCGGCTTCCTGCATCAACGAAACCGCCGTATTCTGTTCATCGTCACGCACGCGGTTGCCAAGCGTCGCGGAAATCGCAAAAGGCTGACTTTTATCGACACTATTGACAACTGCTACGTTCGCATGCGCCGCCATACCCGGGAGTAACGCACTAACAAGCAGGCACACAATGATAAGCAGACGTAAGGGTAGGGGCATAGAAACTCCTTCTGGAGAAGTGTCGAATCTCGTGGATGCCACCCAAACGCCTTACCACCGCAACGTGGCTCGTCAAGATTTAGACGAACACGACCGACGAAAGCACAGGATGACCTATCCGCGAAACGCTACATTAATTCGTACGAGATAAACAACCGGCACGATTGCTTCATTATCACTGGCATTATAGCGGACGGCTCAGCGAATTAACAGCGTTCTCACAGGATGAAGATGAGAAATTGCTTACAATTCCATGATCTACCATGCCCATACGCGAACATACAGGGACGTTAGAGCACATAGCAGGGTACCGTCAACGTCGTGCGATCTGTCATCCTGAACCGCAATCAAGGATCTTTCTGAACGAGAAACAGACTCTTGGGCCCAGCGGGCAACCGCCCAGCGTGGCAATATCGACAATGTAGTCGTCTTGAATCGGACGTTGACGGGCGCTGGAGCGCATAGTGCGCGATTTGATGACACTCTCATGGGTGTATATACTTTCCCGAGCATACACGTCACTGCCTGAGCAGGGCGTGACCTCCATCAACAATCGTATTACTCCGCACTCACCATCGCGGCAACGGTTATGGAGCGACGATGCCTCGCCTCGCTATACTATCGAAGATGCATCCTACGAGCTATAACATGGCGCTGGAGCATTCCCAAATCCACCTTCCATGGAATGTACAGCGAGGTAAAGACGGCGACAACCGCGTGGTCATCAGCGATCGTGGGTCGTTTGCGGTGGGACGTGGGCATCGTCATAATTCATGGGAACCGCACAGGAGGACTGGATTCGCGCCGTGGATCAACCAAATCTTGCACTCCGTCCATAGCAGCGCTGGGCTCGTCCATATGCCGTGGTGATACGCCATTCGACACAACGTATATATGCTGCCCAACACTCACGACCCTGGGGCGGATCGCTTCATTACATGGCATGCAAGAATAAGGTATGCTACACGCATCATCGAGCATGCCGAGGATGAGATATTGATAGCAATTGTACGCACGACGGCCCGCTGATAGGCCAGTCAAAGAAAGCACGGTAGCTACCGTCATGCACATCATGCAGTACCGTTAGCTATAGCGTATTTTATGAAACTGGGGTATGGTGCATTCTGCAACATAAGGATCGGTCATGCGTCAATCCCATCTGAGCCTCAAAACAAAATTGCTTATCCCTACCCTGGGATTTCTCGGCCTGCTGGCGGTCGCGATGTTGGGGCTCGTACTGCTGGGATTCAACGCTACGCAACACAACGCGGCGGATCAGAGCGTCGCGGGGTTGGACGCACAGGGGCGCAGCGCGTTGCGCGAACTGGTTGACCGCGAGGCACAAATCACCTCAAACTATATACGCTTATCTTCCGATGCCGCAACGGTCGCCGCGCAATATCTTGGTTCGATAAAACAAAACCCGGATGCACCGGCAACCGCATCGCAACCACTGACCCGCGCTGACGATGGGCATGTCTACGACAGTCGTGATGGACGGCGCAGCGATCTGTTCATTCCTAACTTCGTCGCGGCGGACGATCCTGCGACGCTTCAGGATGTACGCGCTTCAGCGGCACTGGACGACCTTGTGCCAAGCATCATGGCCCGCAACAAGCAGGCGATCGCGGCCTATTACGTTAGCCCCCGACCGATCACACGCTTTTACCCAAGCGGTACACTCGAAGGCATTACCCCTGCTGATATCAATGTGACGAACGAGCCATGGTACGCACCGACCGCACCGGAACAGAATCCGGAGCGAAAGGCGATATGGTCGCCGTTGTACCTGGATGTCGCGGGCAACGGTCTGATGACCACGACCTGCTCACCTGTCTATGTTGGTGAAACGTTTGACGGCGTGTTTTGTATTGACGTGACGCTCACCGATCTGATCGCCCACATGAACACCCTGAAGTTGACGCGCAATACCTTCGCGTTCCTTACGGATGCCGACGGCAACCTCTTTGTTGGCCCACCGCAGATCATCAAGTCGCTGACAGGCTTCGACACGATACCGCTGCCGGCGCCGGACGAGCGAACGACTCCCATTGGATCTATCACTGATCAACGAGAACATCCGCCGCTTCGTCACCGCTGGAGGGTCCGGCATCGAAACGGCAACGATCAACGGGCAGCAAATGTTCATCACGTCGACGAAACTCGACGATGTAGACTGGCGTCTGGTGGTCGTGGCTCCTGTCGCCGAGATCACCGCCCAATCACAGACGGTTATCAACGCGATTCGAGGCCGGTACCTCCAACACGATGTGGTTGACCAGTGCCGCCATCGCATTCTTTTTCATTCTTGCCGTCATCGGCGTGGTCGTGTTTAGCTCACGGCTGGTGCGCCCGATCACAGCGCTGGTGGACGGCACGCGAAAGGTTGCGGAGCGGCGACCTCGACACCACGATCAACATCACGTCGAACGATGAGATCGGCGCGCTGGCGGAATCCTTCAATCGCATGACCGAGGAGATCAAGATCTCGCACAGCAACAATGTACGGGCGCGCATCGCGGCGGAAGACGCAAACGTCGCCAAGAGTCAGTTCCTGGCGAACATGAGCCACGAACTACGTACGCCCCTGACTGCGATCATCGGCTACAGCGATCTGATCCAGTGGCAGATGGACGAAGGCGAGGAAGTACCGCCCGATTTCGTGGAAAGCATCCGGCGCGCGGGAAGCCATCTCCAAGCGCTGATCAACGATATCCTGGACCTTTCCAAGATCGAAGCGGGCAAGATGGAACTTGACCTGACGCATTTCGATTTCGAGCCACTGGTCCATGAAGTCGTCGACACCATTCAGCCAAGCTGTGACCAGAATAGCAACACGATACATATAGACACGGCTTTACCGGCAGCGTTTATTCGGACATCACCAAGACGCGCCAGATTCTGCTCAATCTGTTGAGTAACGCGTGTAAGTTCACCAAGGATGGCACGATCACGCTCACGGTTGAACCCTTCACGGAGAATCAACAGACGTGGTTGCGTTGTGCACTCGCGGGATACCGGCATTGGCATCACGCCCGAACAGATGGCGAATCTCTTCCAGGCGTTCAGTCAGGCTGATCCTTCCACCACGCGCAAGTATGGCGGCACGGGACTGGGCCTGGCGCTCAGTCGCCATCTTGCCCACTTGCTGGGCGGCGATATTACCGTCGAAAGCACGTTCGGTCATGGGTCGACCTTTACGGTGACGCTGCCAGTCGAGGCTGGGACCATCGCGCCGGAGCTCTCACGACGAGTTCGCATCCGTCCGCCAGGACGTTGCACACACCCACGCCTTTGACAGAACAAACGTGGTTCGGTAGCATTGTGCTGGTCATCGACGATGATCCCGCGGTCGGCGACGTCATGACGCCTATCTTACATCCGAAGGCTTCACCGTCGAGGTTGTGAGAACAGGGGAAAAAGGGCTGGATATCGCGCGGAAGATACACCCTGACATCATCATCCTCGACGTGCAAATGCCGGATTTCGACGGGTGGCATGTATTGCGTGCGCTCAAAGGCAGATGCGGAAACGGCATCTATTCCGGTCGTCGTGTTGTCAGTGGCCGATGCCAAAGACCAGGCTATGGCGCAGGGCGCGACCGATTATCTGGCAAAGCCGATCGATCCACCATCAGCTTATCGACGGTGTTACAAGCAGCGACGCAACAACGCCTGGCGTCGCTGCCGCATCAATCTGGGCATAATATGCTGGACCTAGCAACAACGTGCACGATCTCGCGCACGCCATGAAGGGATCGAGATGAAAATATTGATTGTCGAGGATGACCGAATGATCCGGCATCTCATGTCGCGGCGGTTGTCGCTCGCAGGACATGAAGTTGTGCTTGCCGAGGACGGCGAAGAAGGCGTGCGACGTGCGCGGACCGAACTTGCCCAACCTGATCATCATGGACATCGGCCTCCCCAAGCTCAACGGCTGGCAGGCAACCCAACGCATCCGCTCCATGCCGATGACGCGCACCATCCCGATTATCGCCCTGACTGCATTCGACCATGCAGGAGGACCGCGAACGCTGCATCGCGGCGGGCTGCAACGACTACGAAACCAAACCCGTCGATTTCGAGCGCTTACTCCAGAAGATTCGATCGACTGTCGGGTGTATCGCCCAACCCGAGCCTCGCCAAAAGTAATCGAGCGGACAGGCCACAGGCGGGAACCTGTGGCGCGCTTCAAAGGGTGAGGCGCGCTTTCATTATGCCCTCCGACCAGTCGAAGCGCGTCTGAAATCCGAGCCGCCGCACCACGTGCTGCATACCGCTGTTTTCCTGCAACATGTCCGCGACGATGGCGGTAAGCTGTTCATCGCGCCCAATCGCCACCAGACGCCGCAATAACTCCGTACCAAGTCCCTGCTGCTGGTACTGATCCAGCGATCAAGATCGCGAACTCCGCCTCGGTGGTGCCCCGTAGTTTACTCAGTCGCCCTACCCCCAGGATCGCACGGCCACGTACCGGATCGTCCCGTTCGGCGACCAGCGCCATCTCGCGGTCGTAGTCGATGAAACAGATACGTGTCAGGCGCTCGTGGGCGATGCGTAGATCCAATTGAAGCTGATGGAAGTAGCGGGTATACACCGTGCTTTCGGACAACGTGTGGTGAAACGCCACCATCAGCGGTTCATCCTCAGCCCGAATTGGTCGTATCGTGATCGGCGTGCCATCCTTGAGCGTCCCCGGAGCACTGTACTGCACCGGATACGGGCGTATCGCCGTGCGTGGCAGGTCGGCATCGGCGATGCTCTGGTCGTGCAGATGTACTTCGGCTCGCTCCACCACCACACGGTCGCCGCGTACGACCACCGGATCGAGGACGATTTGACGCACGCGCCGTTGTTCCACCACCAGGCGGCTGAAACGCACCAGCACGTCCTCCAACAACGCCGGATCAAAGGCGGCGTACACACGGGTACGTTCCAACATGCGCCGTGTCAGCGTCGTGTTCAGTGGTGGCAGCGCCACGGCCACATCGTCGAACACATGCTTGAGCGCCCCGCCCGCGCCGCAGCGCAGCACCGGACCGAATTGCGGATCGATGTCCGCATGTATCGCGACACTTAACCCATCGCCAGTCGGACCATCAAGCGCCGTGGTGATGCCATATGCCGCCAGCAGGAACGCGACCTCGCCGCCGTCCAGGCGCGTGCCTCCTTCGTCAGCAACGCGACGCAGTATCTGCTCGCTCGCCGCGTGCGCGTCGGCGACATCCTGCGGTTGGTCGGCAAGGGTAGGGGTTTCATACAACAAGCGCAGATTATCGGTATAGCGCCACATGTTGCCGAACATACGGGCGGCGGTGTCGGGATACGGCAACGTGGGAATGTTCGCCTGATTGAGCATGTGTTCGGCGGCGGCAATCTGCTCGCCACCCATCCACGTCGTCAGCAATGGCTTGCGCTGGTCGTGATGCGCGATCACTTGCTGCGCCACGACCTCGCGGCGATACCGTCCCCTGTGGCGAAAAGATCACCAATGTCCCATCGCTGGCATGGTCGCGGGCGACGACGCGCAGCGCCTGACCCCAACGTTCGGGGTCGGCGTCGCCCAGCAGGTCGATCGGATTGGCACGGCTCCAATGCGCGGGCAACACCGCGTCGAGGTCCGCCAGCGTTTGCGGTGACAAGCTGAGCAAGCTCGCCGCCGTCGCTCGATCAGCGTATCGGTCGCCAGCACGCCCAGCCCTCCGGCGTTGGTTATGATCGTCAGCCGCGGTCCCTGTGGGCGTGGCTGCTTCGCCAGCACATCGACCATGCAGAACAGATGCCCCAGCGTTTCGATTCGCAGCACGCCACAGCGCCGGAACGCGGCGTCGAGCACGGCATCGCTGCCAACGTCCACGCCGACATGCGCGGCGGCGGCGCGTGCCGCTTCCGGCGTACGTCCCGCCTTGATGACGATGATCGGCTTGGTGAGCGCGACCTCGCGCGCCGCCGAGAGAAACGAGCGGGCGTCGCCGATGGATTCCATGGCGATCACGATGGTTTGGGTCGCCGGGTCGTCGCCCAGGTAATCGATCAGGTCGCCCCAATCGATATCCATCATCGAGCCGACCGAAATGAAGGCGCTGAAGCCGATGTTTTCCTGCGCGCCCCAATCCAGGATCGCCGCGCCCAACGCTCCACTCTGACTGATCAGGCCGAGCGAGCCCGAACGAACTGCGGTCGTCAAAAAGGTGGTGTTGAGACTACTGCGAGGACGAATGATACCCAGACAGTTGGGACCCAGCACACGCAACCGTCCACGCCGTGCCTGTGCCAACGTCGCAGCCTCCAGGTCTGCTCCGGCCTCGCCGCGCTCCCGGAAGCCAGCCGAGATCACGATGGCGGCTTTGACGTTGGCGGCGGCGCACGCCCCGACGATCTCCGGCACCGTTTCGGCGGGCGTGACGATCACCGCCAGGTCCACCGCCGCCGGAACTGATGTGATATCAGGATAGGCAGTCATGCCGTCGATCTGCGCGTGATGCGGATTGACCGCGTATACCTCCGCGCGTCCGCCGCGCAGATTACGCAGCACCGCCAGTCCAACGCTGCCCTCTTGCTCGGTCGCACCGATCAAGGCGACCGTGCGTGGCGCGAAGAAGGCGTCAAGCGTCGTACGCTCGTAGCCCAGCGCGTCATGGACGGTTCGCGTCGGCGTCGGCGTGGTCATGCGGACGGACCAACGACCAACGACCAACGACCAACGGAGGGCCGACGACCAACCACGGACCACTGACAACCGGAGAGCCGACGACCGACGACAGACCACTGACGACCGGACAACGAACGAACAGCCAACGACCAACGACCAACTGACCAACGAACCAACGACCAACGAATATGTGAGGCACGGGGACGTGAAATATACCAGCGTGGACAGCAGGCCACGATGAAACATTCCTCGTTTCATCGTGGCCTGCTGTCCACTCGTACTGTTGGGTATCGTTGTCTTGCATGGGTGGGCGCTCCCTGCGACGACGTTAAACGACCATGGGCGACACTAACCTGCGGTTTGTTCGTTGCCGACGATTGGCGCTGTCGTCGGAACGCGCACGGCAGCGGTTGCAGGTTGCTCGGCAAGCGTGGAGGCCGTCAGCAAGATCAACGTGATCCACACGATGTCCGCCAGCAACAGATGGATGATCTGCATCGGGATGGGCGCGAGCAATATCACGTTCAGCGAACCGACACCAAGTTGCAGCACGAACAACGCCACCAGCGCACGGCTGTAGCGGCGTGTGTCGAGGCTGGGGCGGGCGAGCCGTGCGAGCGACCCAAGTACGATCAGATAGACGCCGATAGCAAAGGCCATGGTCGGGTGCAAGATTCGTAGCCGAATCAGGAAGTGCGCGGTGGAGGAAAAGTCGGCGCTCAACCCTTCCGCCAATGAGCCGGACGGAAACAGCGTGTCGCCAAGCGCTGTCACCGCACCGCTGACTCCGAGCATCAACGTCGCGACACAGCCAACCGCGAGCAACCACAGGATCGCGCCCTGTTTGCGGAATCTCATGGGAGCCTTGCCCATCGACCACCAAGCGGTCAGCGTGAGCGCGGCGACCAGCAGGAAGGTGTTGGCGAGATGCACTGACACGAACATCGCACGGGCGATGCTGGCATTATCGGCAACCAGCGAGAATAACACCAGGCCGGCCCCGACCAGCGCTTCGGTGATGATAAAAAGCACTGATACCGCTGCTGCACGCCGCACGATATGCCGTTTGGGAAAGGTGCGGAAAGCAAGCACCGCCAGCGCGACCACCAGTATCAACGCACCGCCGCTCGTCAGGCGATGCGAATATTCGATCAATGTTTCGATGCTCGGCGAGCGCGGGATCGCCACCCCGTTACACAAAGGCCAGTGCGAACCACAGCCAGCACCAGACCCAGAAGCACGCACGAACGCGCCCCACAGAATGATGCCAATGTTGTAGGCAAGGACCGTCCAGGAAAAGAGCGTAAACCTGCGATTGACCATATAGGTTCCTATGCGCGTAGCGCGCGGGGAGCGCGTATCATTGTGTATGTATCCTAACACCAAAGCGCGATCCTGTCAGTGGTCCTGGCTACGGGGCAGGGTTCCGTCAACGTCGAATTTCTACGGAAGATCGTTGTTCCAAATTGTCATTCTGAGCAACTCATGAGCCTTACGGCTCGCCAGAGCGAATAAAAATTCATTTTCGTAGGAATTCATTTTCGTAGGAGGTCGCAGCCGACGAATCCGTTCCCTTTCTAGCTTGGGCGGATTCCTCGCGGCGGCTCGGAATGACAGAACAATGGACTTTGACGAAGCCCTGGGCAGGGTGCAAGGCGTGTGCAACGTTCCGCCGAAAGCAGCCGAAACGCAAAGGTTGTCACCTCGCTCCACTCAGCATGACAGTCCTGTATGCACAAGCCCTTGTATGGGGACGCTAGCACGGACAACCACTGCCACAGACCACGCGATGCTTCCACCGCGACCATGATCTCCATGCGTAGCCGTACACGCCGAAGTGGATTCCTCGCATCGGTCTGGGATGACAACCGTTGTGGCCTCTGCTCACCCCGCAGTTGTCGATCGGTGACATGGCATACCAACAACGGGAGCACGCTTGCTGCATCCACTGCTCCAGGATCATGCCTCGTTAGCTTTCGCTCGTTAGTCAAAGGCCATTGACAGCCCAGCGAACCGCCACCATAATCATAGGTATACTCATCTGCTGAATATACGTTCGGTGGGTATACGTGCGCTGAATGATTGTGACGAAGGGAACAGGGTTATTGTATGCTACGGATGGTGCGTGTACTCGCTTGCTGCGCGTTCGTGGTACTCGCGGCGTGTGGTTCGACGACCACCACGCAACCGACCAGCGCTCCTGACATGACGGCGGCGGCGCACGACGCGGCGACGCCAGTTGCGACCACAGACACACTCGAAGCCGTCACCGCCGCGCCAACAATAGCCCTGGGACACACCGCGCCGGCGCTGGAACCCACAGCCACCGACGCCGCTCGCGTTGGCGGTTCGCTGACCGTCTTTGCGGCGGCTTCGCTGACGGATGCCTTTAGCGAGATTGGCAAAGGTTTCATGGCGACCAATCCCGGCACAACCATCACGTTCAACTTCGCCGGATCGCAGCAATTGGCGCAACAGATCGCTAACGGCGCACCCGCCGACGTGTTCGCATCGGCGAACACATCGCAGATGAACGGCGTGATCGCAAACGGCAACATTGTTACCGAAACGCAGCAAACATTCGCGCGCAACCGTCTGGTCGTCGTATTCCCACCCGACAATCCGGCAGGTATCGCGACGCTGGCGGACCTCGCCAATCCCGGCGTGAAACTCGATTTCGCGGGAAAAGAAGTCCCCGTGGGACGGTACAGCCTCGACGTGCTCGATAAAGCCGTCGCGGACCCCGCCTATGGACAGGCGTACAAAGATGCGGTGCTGGCGAACATCGTTTCGTATGAAGAAAACGTTCGTGCCGTGCTGACCAAGATCAAACTGGGCGAGGCTGACGCCGGAATCGTGTATTCGTCCGATCTTGCACAGCAAACCGCGGATCAGGTAGGACGTCTGGAGATCCCCGATGCGCTCAACACCATTGCATCCTATCCAATCGCCCCCCTGGGGACCAGTGATAACCCAGAACTCGCAGAGCGCTTCATCGCCTACGTGCTGAGCGACGAAGGGAAGGCTGTGTTAACCCAAAACGGTTTTCTTGCGCCCTGACCAGCGACGACCGACGACCACCCGCTGGCTGGTAGCCATATGCATCCCTCCACCCCCAGATTACCCCGCCACGTTGCACAAAGGGTTGTCGTGCCCGTATGCGGTTGGCGTTAGGCAACGTTTCACACCACCTTAACGCAGCAGAGGCCGGAGCGATATCGCTCCGGCCTCTGCTGCGCTGAACTTCTGCCTACGGTTGCAGGTTAGTCACCTGATAATCGTCGAACGTGAAGGTAATCGGACCATTGGACAGGGCGCTGCCGCCGTAGGTTCGGATACCAACGCTACCGACCTTTTGCAACGCCGGACGTGAATCCGTGATCGTGTACTGCCAGGTCGTCGGCTCAGTCTGCCCCTCGGTCCACACGCGAAGCGCGATCGTGGTCGGGTTGATGCCCGACACCTGCATCCGCATGTAGAACTTGGTGTTAGCGGTGTGCGTCAGACCTTGCACCTGCACGGGCGTGCTCAGGTCGGTAATGACGTTGTTGACCATCGTCGATGCCCACAGGTACACGCGCCCCGATGGGTCGAAGCGCATGCGGCCTTCGTACTCGCTGGTTGAGTTGACGCGGCGCGCCACCGAGTAGACGAAGATGCTGCCACCTGTCGCAACCTTATCAGTCTTGACGCTGAAGATATGGTCTGTGTCGAGCGCGGAAGCGTTTTGCACAAGCGCGCCACGCGACTGACCGGCGTTGACCTTCATCAAGCCAGCGCTGCCGTCGACGCTCAGGTCGGCGGCGGTGCCGGAGGTCGTATACGCGCCGCCCGTTTCCGCCGAACCCCACCCCGACGTGGTGGTGCGCGTAAACGTATCCGCAACCAGCGGCGTGCGTTGCGCTGTCACCTGGTAATTCAGCCCGAACTCCGACGTGTTGCCCATCGCGTCGGTCGTGGTCGATGTTACGAAGTCGCCGACCGCAAGTCCACTGATCGGAGCCACGAATGAGCCATCGCTGGCAACCGTAACAGCGCCCACGAAGGTCTTGCCCTGCCCGTAGGCATTCGCACCGCCCGTCGCCACGAAGATTTCGACCGTGCAACCGGCGCATGCCGTGCCACGCACTTCGGTCAGAGTCGCATCGGTAATGACCGGAAAGTTCAAGCCATCGTTCGGTCCGGTGTCCACGTCGCCGACATCATTGGGATTGGTTGTGCCGAGCGGTCCGAGGTCGATACCCAGTCCGGTATTGCCGTAGATACTGTTGCGCGTAATCGTGTTATACAGGTTATCGGCGTTGGCGATGACGACACCGATCGGGTTGTTCGCGATGACATTGTTGGGACCGATCTTGTTACGGGCAGCGTGGTAGCCCACCTGGACGCCGTAGAAGAAGTTCGGGATCGCCGTGCCATCGACCGAGATACCGACCAGGTTGTTATACACCTGATTGTCGTAGGTGTAGTAGCCATCGAAGTAGATACCACCCTGACCGCTGTTGCCGACGACATTCTCGGTCACGATGTTGTTCTGCACGCCGTCCTCGATATGGATGCCGTGCTGCTCGTTGATCGTGTAGGGAAACGAACTGGTGCCGGTCAGAGTCGTGCCGACGTAGTTGCCCACCACACGGTTCGACACCGTACGTGTATCATGCGATAGCTCGATACCTTCGTAGCCGTTGCCCGACACCACGTTGCGCTCGTTCGGACCGGAACCGCCGATGTAGTTGCTCGACGAACGTGCATTGATGTCGATGCCGTTGCGCCAGTTCTGCACGCGGCGCGTGCCGGTCGGATCAAGGCCGATAATGTTGTTATAAAAATAGTTGTAGTTGGTGTATTCGTTGGATGTGACGATACCGTGCAAGCCGTTGCCCGACACCACATTGCGGTCAGCGATGTCGGTAGTGCCAACATAATTCCGCGCCGCGCCCTGGTGCAACTGTACGCCGCTGCCATCGACACGACCGGGCGCAACCTGGGTCGCCGTCACATCCGTGCCGATGAAGTTGCCGACAACCTTGTTTTCATACGCGCCCGATCCGAAGATACGAATCGTGTTGCCAAACTTGAACATGGCCAGACCACGAATGACATTGCGCGATGACGTGATCATCATGGCGTCGAACGAGTTGTACTTCGGTCCTGCAATCTGCACCTTGATCACGGCATTGCTTGCCAGCGGATCAGTGTTCGGTGTTGCGCCCAGTTGGGTATAACCGTCGATAGTCGTGCCGCCCGACGCATCATTGATCGTTGGAAGCGTCGAAGCGATCGTGATCGTCTGCACGCCATCGCCGGGAATCGCGAAGTTGATCGTATCGAATCCAACATGGCGGTTTGCCGTCAGAATCGCGGCACGCAGCGTACATTCGCCGGTCGCCGTCGCGCAGATACCATCGTTGTAGTCGGCATCCACGGCATCGCCCGTCGAATTGACGACGATGGTCAGAGGTGTCGCGGCGTTGGTCGTGGCACCACCGGGTCGGCTCGCCCCCGACGCAGGTTGCTGTGGCTGAGCGCTGGCGCTGCTGTAGGCGCTGACCATTCGCTGGAAATCCGACACGTCGACGCAGCCGTCACGGTTGAGGTCGCGTGAACGGTCAATCGTGCGCCCACACGCCGCGCCGCGTTCGCGGGCGGTAGTCCAGGCCAGTGCCACTTCCATAGCATCGGCATTGGTAATCAGTCCGTCGCCGGTCAGGTCCTGCACGCGAGCTAGCGGCTGCTGTGCGGTGAGTTTCCAGGGAGCCGCCGATGCCGCAAAGCGTGCGGTGCCTGTACCGACGCGTACAACGATGCTCTGCTCGGCTCCTGCCACGGCAACCGGACGCCCGACTGCATCGACAAATTTGGTTCCGGCGAAGCTGAGTTGCAAGACACCAGCGCGGGTTGGGATCACGGAAAGCGTCGCAAGTTTGAACTGCCCGCGACCGCCAGCGTTCTGTCGTCCACCATCGCGCCGCGTGCAGTTGGCGACCGGACACGATGACAAGCCAAACGCCACGCCATGGTCCAACTCGACGGGTCCCAGTGGGGATACGTCCCGACCGAACGTGCGCAGGTCGTTCTCGCGTTGTCCGAGGCCGTCGAACTCGGCGGCAGAGGTGTCATACATCAGATTCGTTTCATAGCCCGCGATGTCTACCGCGTCACGAATCTGTAAGGTAAGCGTGATAGGTTGTCCGACCTCGACGCGTTTGGGAGCAGCGACCCGAAGGGAAGGTCCGCTTGCCGCGTCGACGCGTGCGGTGGAGAATTGTCCCCCGATCAAAACCAGAAGTAGACCTACTGGCAGGAACATGCGCGTGAACGCACCTCCACGCCGCCGAGACGTGCTGAAATGAAACAAACGATACACGAAACCCTCCAGAGCCGCATAATTGCGATCAAGGAATAAATAGGACTATAGGAAAGTCAAAGGGGGGACTTGAGTACTAAGTATACATACGACCACCTGCTGATGTCAATATAGGAAATGATCGAAATTGGCATTTCGTCATTTTATAATCAGGTTATCAGATTGTGCTACTCGCGCCATACTCGCCGTATACCCTACGTCGTCGCCACACGCCTCTTTATGTCAGTTGCAAACCTGTCTACATGTTCATAAATGACACGATTTCCCATTGGTATTCCGAGCGTTTGGTGTAGCCGGATCAGTCACCGATGGGACAGAAGTACTATCGGACGTTTCACTCTGCCCAGTCCACGTTGGCCGCCATAGCGAAACATGTGCCACAAGTCCGGTATGGCTAGGACTTTCGGTGTTCGATATTTGGGTATGTTGGTCAAGACAAGCCTTCGAATATATGGGATAGTGAACGGAAACCAGCGAGTTAGAAAAATTATGCGCGAAATGAATCTGAGAACGCCCCCCTCTCATACACCACGAACACAGCGTGTCATGCGTCGGTGCGCCAGACGGTCGTTCCACGGGCGTATCTTTCGCACGATCGCACTTTCGACATACGAAGGCTATGCCTTCGATGCTGGAACGTTGCGTATTCTGTACGCCAACGGGCGTATCGCCACACAACTCGGCTATAGCACCGCCGAAATGCTGGCGATGTCACCGCTTCACTTCATGCACGAAGCCACCGAATTTGGGCTGCGTGCGCTGTTAACGCAGCGTAATCAAGGCAAGCGGTGCTTTACACTGGAAACTGTCCATCGTCGCAAAGACGGTAGCGTGTATCCGGTCGAAATCCAGTTCACATCGTATGTCACGCTCCAACGTACGATCATCGTTGCAGACGTTCGCAACATCAGCGAGCGCCGTGCCGCTGAGGAAGCGTTACGGGTCAACCAGGAGCGATTTCGCTCGCTCGTGCAACATGCTCTGGATATCATCGTTGTATGTAGGCCAGATAGCAGCGTGCAATATATCAGTCCATCGGTCGAACGGGTTCTGGGATGCTTCGCCGAGCAGGTCTATGAAGGAACGGCGATGACGCTCTTCGTCCCCGAAGACCAACCGCTCGTCGAGCAGATGCTTGAGCAAAGCCTTACCACCACGAGCGTCGTCGGGCCGATGCTCCTGCGTGCCAGGCACATCGATGGTTCCGAACGATTCCTCGAAACCAGTATGACAAACCTGCTCGACGACACCATCATGGGCGTGCTGATTAACGCCCGCGATGTGACCGAGCAAACCCTGGCCGAACGTGCGTTGCTCCAGCAAAACGAATACCTCGCCGCGCTCCACGAAACGACGCTCGGCCTGATGAATCGTCTGGACCTGGCAGAACTCCTGTACACCATCGCGCTGCGTGCGGGAACGGTGGCTGATACGCCCAACGCGTACATGTACATCGTGTCGGACGATCGCGAACAGCTCGAAGTCAGGGTAACCCTGGGTATCTTCGGTGGCACCGAGGGCATGCGCCTGAAACGCGGCATGGGTGCGGCGGGACACGTTCTGGAGACAGGAGAAGCAATCGTCGTCGAGGATTACGACAACTGGCCAGGCCGCGCTCCGCATTTCTTTTATGGGCGTAAAGTGTCGATCGTGAGCGTGCCGCTCAAGTCGGGGCCGAATGTGATCGGCGTGTTGGGGTTAGGCCACGACAACGACGGGCGCACCTTCGATCAAGCGTATATCGAACGGATGACAAGTTTCGCGCAGCTTGCCTCGATCGCGCTCGACAATGCCATGCTCCATGCGGCATCGCAACGTGAAATCGCCGAACGGCGTCGTGTCGAGGTATCCCTGGAGGATGAACGCCAGCGATTGCAACAGGTGATCGTAACCGCTCCCGTATCGATGGCACTTTTCGACCGAAACATGAAGTATGTCGCGTACAGTGACAAGTGGCTGGTCTCAAACAAGCTGAATGGGCAAAACCTCATCGGTCGCTCCCACTACGAGGTGTTTCCCGACTTGCCCAAGCACTGGAAGCAGGTGTATGAGGATGTACTGGCTGGCAGTACATACGCGCACCCCGAAGAAATATTCCAGCGTGCCGACGGTTCGGTTATCTATGTCCGTTGGGCGATGACGCCCTGGTATCACCAGCACGGGCGAGATCGGCGGCGCGGTGATGGTGACGGATATTATCAATGAACTGGTTCAGGCACGCGAAGCGGCAGTCCAGACATCACGGCTCAAAAGCGAGTTCCTGGCGACGATGAGCCATGAGATCAGGACACCCATGAACGGCGTCATCGGCATGACCGACCTGCTGCTCGACACGCCCATGACCAACGAGCAGCACGAATTCGCCACTATCGTGCGCGATTCGGCATACAGTCTGCTGACGATCATCAACGACATCCTCGACTTTTCGAAGGTCGAAGCCGATAAATTGCGGCTCGTCGATGACGATTTTTGCCTACGCACAATGATCGACAGCATCCTCACGCTGCTACGCATGCAAGCACAGAACAAGGGTATCGCGCTCACGGCGACCATCGACGCAGATGTTCCCGCCTTTATACGCGGGGATTCCGACCGTATCCGGCAGGTGCTCCTCAATCTACTGAGCAACGCCGTCAAGTTCACGGAACACGGTAGTGTAACGCTGCGTGTGTCGGTGTCCGCGAATGAGGCTACCAGCGCTCCTTTCCTACGTTTCAACGTCCGGGATACCGGCATCGGCATGTCAAATTCCATCCGTGGTTTGCTGTTCCAGCCCTTCGTGCAAGCCGATGGCTCGTGGACACGACGCTATGGTGGCACAGGTCTGGGTCTAGCGATCTCCAAACGCCTGGTGGAACTCATGGACGGCACTATTGGCGTCGAAAGTGTCGAAGGGCAGGGCAGTACGTTCTGGTTCACCTTGCCCTTGACTCAGGCACATGCTGTCGTCGCCAAACCTCCGGCACACGTTCCAACCATACCGTCGCCTCCCATCGCGGTGGATGTGCCGCCCACGCTACACAGCGTTACACCGCCAGCACCACGCAGCACGTCGATCTTGTTGGTCGAAGATAATCCGGTCAACCAGCAGGTAGCACGGCGGCAATTGCAAAAGCTTGGCTGTAACGTCACCGCCGTGTTCAATGGCGAGGAGGCTGTTCATGCGCTACGGGACCGCCGCTTCGATTTGGTACTCATGGACTGTCATATGCCAGTGATGGATGGCTTCGCCGCCACCATGACGATCCGTGCCAATGAAAACGAACGTATCCTGCAGGGTTCCGAGTATGTGTCAGGCACGAAAGCGCCCAAAACGCTGGCCCGCCATCTGCCGATTGTTGCGTTGACCGCTAACGCGCTGCCGGAGCATCAAAAGGCGTGCATGGAAGCAGGTATGGATGATTTCATGAGCAAGCCGGTCAATCTTGGACGGCTGCGAATGATGCTGGAACGCTGGACCGGATACGGTCATATGCCGACTGCCAGTTCAAAGTCCTACCTATCCAACGATGTACCGGTGTATACTCCAACAGAGGGTACATCTATCGAGGAGCAATCTACAGGTATGAATCAGTCCACTTCTACACACGCCACCGCTCTTGATATGGAAATTATTCAAAGCCTACGCGACATCCAGGAGGAAGGTGGGTCCGACCTCCTCAGCGAACTGGTGGAGATCTATCGTGCCGATGTGCCATCACTGATCGACGCCATGCGCGATGCCATAACGTCCGGCGACGCGACGGCGCTGCGACAGGCCGCCCACACCCTCAAAGGAAGCAGCGCCAACCTGGGAGCGGAGGGGCTCGCCGAAATTGCGGGACGGCTGGAACTGATCGGCCGTGCAGGTGGAACTGCCGGCACGACTGCACTACTCGCACACTTCGAGGCCGAATACGAACGGGTCTGTGCAGCCTTCGATGCGTTGCTCGCTGCCTGAACGTTGTCCTAAATCTGCCGTACTACCATCGCATTACCCAACGCATCACCGGTTGGACGCTCGTCGCTATTGCCAGAGGGAGAGTTAAGCGTACCGCGGACTAGACGAATAGACCGTCTAACGCCCGAGAGCGCCCATATGAGATCGGTCCAGGGCGTGTGCGGCGCAACGCCCTGGAGTTCGCGCGGCCATTCCTCAATCGCTGAAGAACAAGCCCGTGCGCTCGGTCAATGCCAGCGACGTGCGTTCTACGCGTCGCCTACGTGGTATAGCTATGCTAGGAGGTCGTCACGCCATACACTTTGTCCCAGGCGGCGAAGGGCAATCGGAAGTACAGCACAGTCGCCACCAACCGCACCGCGCCGACGCACAACAACGCGGCATGAATGCCGATCTGATTCGCTAGCCCAGCGCCGATCAACGGAGCCACGAAGATCGCGATATTCATGAGCCATGAGTACACACCGATGTAGCGGGGACGCAGATGCGGCGGGCATACTTCGGTCAGGGCGCTGAAGAGCAAGACGCCGATCGAACCCGCCCATACACCACCATACGCGATGATAAACGCCAACAGGATCGGATGAGCCACCAGGCTTGTCAGGATCGGGTAGAACGCGAACATCAGATTCGACACCGCCAGCAAGCGGCGCACATCCCAACGATGCACAACTTTTCGCAGCCCATACGCGCCCAAAATGCTCGCCATCGTCACAATCGTGGCGAACGCACTGATCCAGGCATCGCTGAGGTGCAGCGTTCCGACCCAGTACAGTGGGAACAGCGGTGCGCTCATGAACATGCCCAGGTGTAGCGCCGCCGAACTGATCGCGAAACGCCGGAAGTTGGTGTCCTTGCTCATTGAACTCGACGCCGATGCCGCACTACCCGGCGTGTTCGGCGTGCCTTGCGTCACCTTCGGCACTTCCAGGCGCTGCACGCACCAGGCACTCCCCATCGAACCCGCGAACGCCAGCAGAAATAGTTGTTGATAGCCCAGTGGAAACGGAAAGATCGTCAGGATGAATCCACACACGACGATCATCAATGTGCTCGTAATGCCCAGAATGATGTTGCGGGTGCCAACGACGTGCGCCATTCGTTCGCGCGGCACCAGATCGGCGAACATCGACGAAAACGCCACGCCGATCATCGACACAGGAATGCCCTGCAGCAACACGATCGCAATGATCGCATACGCTTGCCAGTCGTGGGGCAGGAACAGCGGAAACAGTGCGATCAGGAAAAACCCGAGGCGGTGCGCGATTCCAGCCCAAAATGTGAGGAGCTGCGGATTGTTAACGCGCTCCACCACCCGCACGATGGGCAGTTGCGTCAATATATTCATCAGCGCGGGACCAGATGTGACCGCACTGAGGATGAGGGGTGACGCGCCTAAACGCGCCACAAAAACCGTCAAGAAGTTCGCCGCGACAGCATTGAAGATACCGAACCAGGCGATATCCCAATACAACAATCGTGTATTAACCTCGGCGCTTGAGCGGGTCCGTCGTTTACCACCTATCAGACTGAAAAGCCTGAGCCGTAAAAGTTGGAGCGTTGTGCCGTCCATGAACGTTGGTACCCAATTATTAGTAACCCACTCTTCGCCGGGGCCATTATAACGGACACGAACGACCAACGACCCCTGGAAACGCACGGATCGGCCACAAACCACGGACGAATACCACGCGCATTGAACAAGTCATATCAAGGGAAATACCCGCGTGCGGACATAGCTCGCCCGATTGGTAAAGGAAGACGGTCAGGCATCGACGTTATTCCGGCGACAGAATGAGACACTATCCGGCTGTCATGGGTAGGGACGGAGCAATCGGAGGGCAAACCCCACAGCGGTATCAACACCGAGCGAGGATACAACACACCTGTAAAGGGCAAACAAGACGTACAGTATCGACGGAAGGGCGCGTCAACGTCGTGTAGCTCACGATGGCACCTAGCTTCGACCCACGGGCTCCACGTCGTCGCGTGCGGCCAGCATAGCCGCAAGGAGGCACCGATCCATCCCAGGAGTGCAGGAATGACGCGGATACACTCCACAGATCGGTGGCCGAAGACCCGCTACCCCATCCGGCGTGCATCTCGGAATGTTTCGATACCAAGACTGACCAGCACCAGACGCGCTAGTGTACGACCAAGTTTGAGCGTAACAACATCGCCATGTTCCATCATCGCTTCCGCGGCGCGCATGTGAAGAAACGAACGCACACGGTCGAGTTCCGCGATCTCCTGGCGATCAGGGTTTTCCATCATACGCTGTTTCATGTACCGAACATGTTCGATATATCGATCGAGCGCGTCCGCCGCCCCGCCAAATGTTGCCGGATCGTAGGTCAGTGGTTCGGTTTCCTCGGCGAACGCGATCAGCGCCAGGCGCGCAATTTCGCTGGCTTCAAAGACCATACGCATTTCTTCTTCGGTCACGCCACGCGCCAGTCGTCGGCCTGTGAAAAAATCCGTCCATGCCGCACGATAGCGTGCGTGGGCGCGAAACTCATTGATATATTGCCATGCATCAGTTGGACGCGGTTGTTCCATCCTGCCACTCCTTTGCGCTGACCACCCGCGAACCTATCGCAGCGTGGGTAAATCTGTTAACACCATATCACGACGTTTTCCGTTCGACCGGTCTATCCAGATGTTCGGCGGGGATCGCGTCCAGGAACGGACTGGGCTTTTGCCTGCGCCCGTCGCGCTCCGCCGCCCAGGTGATGCATAGATGGTGCTGGGCGCGGGTCATCGCGACGTACATCAGCCGTCGTTCCTCGTCCGACGCCGACACGGTGCGCTGGTTCATCGGCAGCAACCCTTTTTCGGCCCCCACCAGAAACACCACAGGCCATTCCAATCCCTTGCTGGCATGAATGGTCATCATCGAAACCCGCCCCTCAACACTCGGCGACTGGTCGAGCGATTGCGCCAGCGCCGCATAGCGCAGAAACGCGGTGAGGCTCTGGTCGCTGCCTGTCGCGGCATACTGCCGAAGTTGCTCCTGCCACTGCGTCCTGAGGCGTTGCCAGCGTTCGTCATCCTCGCAGGATCGGCGCGGATACGCTGCGACCGTATCGTAGGCACGCTCGAAGCACGGCCAGTCGTGAACCGTGTCCGCAATCTGTTGCATCAATCCATCCGTGCTGACGTCGCCCAGTTTGCGCGACCCGCTATGAAGCAGCACCGCGTTCTCGCCGTCGGTCGGCACACCTGCCGCCACGATGCCAATCGCGACCAGCGGCAACACCTCCTGGAGCGCGTCGAGTTCCTTTTCGGCGTCCAGGCGGTCGAGCAAGCACCGGAACACGTTGGCAGTGGTCCGCACGTCGTCCAGCGCGCGATGGGAGCATTCCACCTGCACGTTCCACTCCGCCGCCAGGTCTTGCAGACGATGCGAGCGTCCCGGCAACAGCCGACGCGCCAGGTGCAACGTATCGACGTATGGATGAGTGTGCAGAACGAGGCCGTTTTCGGCGGCGACACGACGTAACACCGGCAGGTCGTACTGCTCGATGTTGTGTCCGACCACGATATCGTCGCCGATGTAGCGCAGTAGATCGGCGACGACATTGGCAACATCGGGAGCGTGTTGCACGTCGCGATCACGAATACCATGCACCTGTAACACGTCTTCGGGGATGGGGTGGCGTGGCTTCGCCAGGCTATGAAACGTCGTGTCGCCTTCCACACCGTCGCGCACACGTATCGCGCCGACCTCCAGGATCTCGGCTGCATGGGTTTGCAGGCTGGTGGTTTCCAGATCAAACACCACGAACGGAGTATCGCCACCGCGTTCCGCACGCATCAGCACCAGTTGTCCGACGCGCCATGCCTGCGTGCTGATGCTGTAGCTCGTCGATCCTGCCGGACGCAGCGCCAACCCGAAGCCGTCCGGCGTGGCTCCTTGTGCCGTGCCAAGCACTATCGTGAAGCACTCCGGTGGGATTGACGATTGCCCATCCATCACCAGCGCCGTTTGCTGCCAGTAGTGTTGGAGCACATGCGCCAGTAGCACGGCAGCGGCGACGGCATCGACCGAGCCATCGTGAACCAGCGCGACCGGACGCCGCGCCGAAATCGCCGCCCACAGAGTATCGACCGCCGCCCCAAGCGGTCGCCCCAGCACCACAAGGAAACCCTGCAAGGCTTCGCGATCCTCCTGCACCCAGGCGTGCTGCCGATGTTCGAGCATCGCCAACAGTCGCGTCACCACCACGTCGATTGGCTGATCGGCGACGCTCAGCAGTTCGTCGCCGATGGTCCGCATGAACCCACGAACGGCGGCGCGCGTCAGCGGACTGATCGCGGCGTCCCAGCGGTCGATGTCGCGTGCAAGGTCCGCCAGCGACAGGCCCGCTGCGTCGGCGGTGCGGCGCAGTTGCACCATGCTTAACTCATCCACCAGCACGCGAGGCCAGTTGAGGGCAGGGACGAACGTATCGTCATGCAGCGCCGCCACCAGGGCGAGATAGCGCAGGGTGCCTTGCACGTCGGGATCGTCGAAGAAGCGCCCGTCCTCGATGCGTTCGACCGCGATCCCGTGCATCAGTAGCGCGGTTTCGAGCGTATCGGCGCGTCGGTGCGTGCGATACAGCACGGCGATGTCCGCGAACGTATAGGTGTTGCTGGACGTCATGCGCCGGATTTGCCCAACGATCCAGGCGGCTTCGGCGTGTTCGTCGGCACAGGGTTTCTCGAACACAGGAAAGGTAGTGGCATGGTATGACTCGACCGCTACTGTGCGCGTGCCGAGTCCAATCATTGCCTCGGCGGCACGCACGATATGTCCGTCCGAACGGTAATTTATGTTGAGGTAGTACGGCTGTGGTCGGTAATCGCGTTCGATCTGACGCAGCATCTCGGTCGCGTTGGCCCAACGCCACCCGTAGATCGACTGGCAGGCATCGGCGAGAACCATCAAGCGGTGCTCGTCCTCGCTGGTGGGGGCGAGCAGCGAAATCAGCCGATACTGTTCGGGTGATACATCGTGGTATTCGTCCAGGAACAGGTGCGTGAAACGCCGCCGCAGGCGCGTCGCCACGGCCTGATCGTCCCGCAATAGCGCGATCATATTGAGGATCAGGTCGTCGAAGTCGAGGGCGTTATTCGCCCGCAAGAGTTCGTGATAGCGCGTGTCGATGCGTTCAACCACGCCACTGTCATCGGCAGGCACGCCCCCATCCAACCGTTCCGGTTGCCGCTTCCGTTCGCTGATGCGGTCGGCAATCTCGTACAGATATCTCGGGTTATCGCGCACATTAGCGCGGTTCGCCGTTTGCTGGATGGCACGCACAAGGTATCGCTGCTGTTGGGCAGCGTCGAGCCGCACGAACGACGACGCGATCCCAATAGCATCGCCTTCATCGCGCAACCACCGTTCACACAGGCTATGAAACGTGCCAATTTGTATGGTCGCGGCGCGACTACTGAGGCGCTCATCGACCCGACGACGGAGCGCGGCAGCGGCCTGATTCGAGAACGTCATCACCAGTGTCTGCTCGGGGCGCAGCTTGCGCCCATCGATAAGGTATGCAATGCGTTCGGCAATCGTGCGGGTCTTGCCACTGCCAGGGGCGGCCTTCACCATGAGGTGCCGATCACCACCGTAGGTGACAAGCGCCTGTTGTTGCCTGGAAAGTGTTTCCATCCTGTCCTCACACTGCCCCACAGCGATTATGCACGAGCATACTTATACAGATACAAATTTCTGCATTTTTTTTCGCTCTTTGGGCACTTTTGGTAGAAGAGGGATGAAATCCGCGATCGTATCACGCGGTTGACGTGCGCGGCGATGCGGTGCATAGTGTCGCCGGAACGACGAACGACCAACGACGAACGACCAATGGAGGCCGGACTGACGAACAAACACGAGCAGACAATGGTTAGGGATCGTGCTAAAGCCCTGTCATTTCGAGGCCGCAGCAGAGGAATCCGTACCCCAACCGACGGATCAGGACGTATTCCTCGCGGCGGCGCGCCATGACCAGGGCGGAACCACTTGCAGATTCGCATTGATCGGTAGTTCAGTATCCGCAGGGTTCGTCAACGTCGTGAAGTCTGTCATCCTGAAGCGCAGTGAAGGACCTTTCCGAACGAAAGGCAAACTCTTCGCTCCACTCAGCGTGACACATGCATTAGTCGTCGTGAACGGGACTTTGACGGAGCACTACATTATCCGCTGT
Source organism: uncultured Chloroflexia bacterium (assembly GCA_963782315.1). Lineage (GTDB taxonomy): Bacteria > Chloroflexota > Chloroflexia > Chloroflexales > Kallotenuaceae > JBBSGA01. The sequence goes on along the minus strand of CAWAJS010000031.1, from coordinate 20,582 downwards.
CCGTTCGTCGTTCGTCATTCGTCGTTGGTCGTTCGTCATTCGTCGTTCGTCATCCTACAAGGAGATAGCATAGTGGAATTAACATCAGAGCAACGTGCCGCGTTTCGCGAGCATGGATTCGTAAAATTGCCGGGGATCGTCCCGCAAGAACGCGTGCGCGCGGCGTTGCGGGCAATCAATGCGTCACTGGGCGAGCAGGGCATCGACCCCGCGCAATTGACCACATTCCGGTCGCGCTCGTATGCTCCCGAACTCCAAAGCGACCCCGCTATTGTGGATCTGCTGATGGCGACCCCGCTGTGGCAGGCCGTGGAAAGCGCGATTGGCAAGGGCAAGGTCCAGCCAGTCAACAGCGGTCAGATCGCGCTGCGCTTTCCGTCGATGCAGCCTGCACATGAGCCACACCCGCACCTCGACGGCATGTACACGCCCACCAATGGCGTGCCAAAAGGCACGATTCGCAACTTCACCGCGCTGGTCGGCGTGATGCTGAGCGATCTTCCCGACCCGAACGCCGGAAACCTGGCGCTCTGGCCGGGGACCCATCACACCTTTGAAGCCTGGTTCCGCGAACGCGGCCCCGAATCGTTGCTCGAAGGCATGCCACAGGTTCCCATGCCCGCCCCGCAGCAGATCACCGGCAAGGCTGGTGACGCGGTATTGTGCCATTATCAACTGGCCCATGGCATCTCCGGAAACGCCTCGCCGCACATCCGGTATGCGATCTACTTCCGTGTGTTCCATGTCGATCACGACAATGTGCATTGGGAGTGCATGACCGATATCTGGCGCGAATGGGACGGCATCTAGCCGGGGTGTCACGCCGCTGTGTCACGCACCCTTGCTGCGCAGGAACGTGACGCAGCCATCGACATCCTGTTCCGCCAGTCCGTGCAGGATCAACGGTCCCGTGTAGGCGGACTGGTGGAGCAGGTCGAGGTAGCGGTCGTAATCGAGTACGCCCTGTCCCGCCGGAAGGTGTCCGGCGTCGCCGTCGTGGTCCAGGTCTTTGGCATGCGCCAGGGCGATGTCGTCGCCCAACAGCGCGAAGGCTTCGTCCAGGATCGCGTGCATGTGCGCCAGTTCGCCCGTGTGGAAGATGTTCGCGCCGTCCATCACCACCTTTAACCCACGGCGATTGCAAATCATCCAACAGGCGCCGTGCGTTGCGGGCGCTATCGACGATATTGTTAACCTCCGGCTCGAAGGCCATCGTCACGCTGTATTCCTCCCCAATAGCGGCGATCTGTGCCATCGCCCGCGTCATCTCGTCCCAGGCTTCGGGCGTGCTGTTATCGGGGTGGGAAAGCCACATGTTCGTCGGGTTGCGCGTACCCGTCGAAAGCGTAATCACCGACGTGCCAAGCAGCGGACAGGCAGCGGCAAGCACGCGCAGACGGCGCATACCGTCCTCCTGCGCGTCGGGGTCGATGATGTTGAACGTACCCGACACCGCCGCCATCGTGATGCGCCGCGCGGCGAGGTCCGCCCTGATCGCCTGTGCCTGTGCGGTGGTGATCTCGTCGGGCATGTCCGGCAATCCCGCCGACGACATATGGAATTGCACCGCGCTCAGGCCGTAGCCCTGCACAGCGTTCAGCTTTCCCATCAGCGACCGACGCTGAAAGATCTTTTCAAAGATGCCAAGTTCCATGAGTGCTCCTTTTGACGACGACGGACCACCGGGGACGGACCAACGACCAACGACCAACGACCAACGACCAACGACCAACGACCAACGACCAACGACGACGGTGAGCAAGCACCCCTGAATAGTGTCATTCCGAGGCCGCAGCAGAGGAATCCGTTTTTAACACCAACAGATAGGTACGGATGCCTCGGTGCGCCTCCGAATGACAACGGATTCCTCGGCGCGCCTCGGAATGACCGTCGTGGTGAGCGACCGCCTTATACTACCCATCGGTGGCGAACGCTTTCTACAACCCGTCGAAGAACAACAAGCGCCCCTGAATATTGTCATTCCGAGCCGCCGCGAGGAATCTTTCCATACACCCAATGGGCAAGTGTGGATTCCTCAATGCGCCTCCGAATGCGAGTTATGGTGAGCGACCGTCATTAATCAGCAGCACGCCGCCATACACGCCCGCAGCGCTGTTGCACACTTCCATACTCGTGCAATAATACGACCGGTGCGGGACGCCGCTATTGATTGTAGCATCCTGCCTCGCTGGTCAGTCGTCGGTGGGTGAAACAAGGTGAAGCCATGGGGACACGTCTGCAAGACAAGGTAGTGCTGGTGACAGGCGGCGGCGGCGGGATCGGCGCGGCGACGGGACGGCTGTGCGCCGAAGAAGGCGCGCTGGTCGCGCTGGTGGATGTTGATGCCGACGCCGCCGAACAGGCGGCACGCAGCATCGACCCCACCTTCGAGCGTGTGTGCGCCATCGGGGCGGCGCTCGACGACGAGCAGGGAGCCGCACGCGCCGTCGAAGCGACCGTCGCGCGGTGGGGACGCCTCGATGTGCTGGTCAACAACGCGGGTGTGCGGGTGCTTGGTCCCATAACCGAGGCCACCACCGCATCGTGGGACCACATCATCGGCGTGAACCTGCTGGCCGGGGCGTATTGCGCCAGGTACGCCATCCCACACATCACACGCAGCGGTGGGGGCACAATCGTCAACGTGTCGTCGGTGTATGGAGTAATCGGACGCCCTGATATGCCGCAGTACGACGCCACCAAGGGCGCGCTCCTGTCGCTCACCCGCGCCATGGCGCACGCCCACGCCGACGACGGCATACGGGTCAACGCCGTGTGCCCTGGTCCGACGCTGACGCCGTATCATGTGCGCCGTCGCGCCGCCGCCGAGGGCATCGGCCTTGACGCGGCGGAAGCGGCATTGCGGGCCGAGGGCTCGCCCCACACCCTGCTCAAGCGTCAGGCGGAGCCACGCGAGATCGCGCACGCGATCCTGTTCCTGGCGTGTTCGGAGTCCTCCTATGTGACCGGAACGACCTTGATGGTCGATGGAGGTTTGTCGGCGTGAACGCGCGTGTCGCGTTCGTCGAGGTGCGTGTGGGCTTAACGCCCGCGCATCACAAGCAAGATGAGGCGACCGCTCATGGTGAGCGGTCGCCGCTGGTCGATTCAAGGAGTGCTTCAGTATGACCAAAATCGCATTTATCGGTGCGGGTAGCCTGGGATTCACCCGTGGCCTAGTTCGCGACATTCTGACGTTTCCGCTTGCTGCAAGACGCGACGCATCAGCCTGATGGACATCGATCCCGAGCGCCTGGAGTTCGCGCACAACTCGATCCAGCGCATCGTCGATATGGGCAACTATCCCGCCAAGGTCGAAGCGACGCTGGATCGTGCCGAAGCCTTGCAGGGTGCCGACGTCGTGTGCGTGACGATCCTGGCTAGCCCCGTGGACATCTGGCGACACGACATCGAAATCCCCAAGCAGTATGGTGTCGACACCAACATCGGCGACACGCGCGGCCCATCGGGCATTTTCCGCGCCCTGCGCACGATCCCGGTGATGCTGGATATCGCCCGCGACATGGAACGCTACTGCCCCGACGCGACGATGCTCAACTACACCAATCCGATGGTGCTGTTCTGCCGCGCCTTGCAGCGCGAAACCAGCATCAAGCTGACGGGCCTGTGCCACAGCGTGCAGGGAACCGCCGAAATGCTGGCGGGGTGGATCGGCGCGCCGATGGACGAGATCACCTACACCTGTGCCGGCATCAACCACATGGCCTGGTATCTCAAGTATGAGTGGAACGGCGAGGACGCCTATCCGCTGATCCGCAAGGCGATCACCGAGCGCCCCGAAGTCTACAACGAGGAGCAGGTTCGCAACGAGATGTTCCTGAACCTCGATTACTACGTGACGGAATCGAGCGGCCACAACTCGGAATACAACTGGTGGTTCCGCAAGCGTCCCGACCTGATCGAGAAGTACTGCACGCACGGCACCGGCTGGAATCCGGGCGAGTACGGCTACATCGTCAAGCACTACGAGGAGCGGGACGACAACTGGCGCGACGAGGCCAAGACAGTGGTTCGCCAAGGACACGCCGATCTCGCTGGAGCGCGGCCATGAGTACGCCGCCTACATCATCAACGCCTTGCAGGGCGGCGAGCCGTTCGAGTTCAACGGCAACGTCCCCAACACCGGACCTGATCACCAACCTGCCGCCAAAATGCCTGCGTCGAAGTGCCGGTCTGGGCCAGCAAGAAGGGTCTGAGCGCGGTGCATGTCGGCGCGTTGCCGCCGTCGGTGGCGGTGCTGACCAACCTCACCTCGCAGATCGAGGAGATGGTCGTCGAGGCGGCGATTACCGGCGATGCGCGGCTGGTGTTCCAGGCCATCGCCCACGATCCGCTGACGGCGTCGGTGCTGTCGCTGGAGGAGATCAAGCACATGGTCAACGACATGTTCGCCAAGAACGTCGATTACCTGCCGCAGTTCAAGCACACGAAGGTCTAAGAGGCGCTTGATCGAGCCATCCACGACTCCGGCACGAATACACGAATAGGCTCGGCATGTATTCCAGTATCGTGTGACCCATGTGAGGGAGTACGCAATCCGGCAAGTGTGCGAGGATGGGGAACAACCACGGTATTCGTTACCGATTCGTGGACGCCTGGTTCCCAAGAGACAGGCACAGTGTCAGGTGGCCTCTAACCACCCACAACCAGCGCCGAACAAAGCAACAGCCGGATGTCCCGCAACCATCCGGCTGTCTTTCGCTCAGACGAGCGCTGCGATATAGGCAAGTACCGTGCCAGTTGGGGACGGACCACCGCCCACGGACCCCGACAGGCCTCGACCTATGTACGCATGTGCCCGTCGGGTGCGCGTGGGGTAATCCCACCTCGGCACTTCGCTGGCGACCACGATCGCGCACGTCGATTACTTTTGAAGTGGAGCGCGAAGAATAATCAGCAGCATATTTATGTAGGTGAATCATCTTAATCGTAAGTAGTACAGGCGAGAGGAACCGCAGCCATGACGATTTTTCGGAAAACAAGTTCCTTCCCAATCTATCGGTCCGACGCACATGCTCGATTACTGTTGGCGATGGGATTCGATGAGGAAGATTTTCGGGGCAACATCCTGCGCGAAGGGGCTGACGTTTCGCACTTAACTGATGAACAGATCAAGCAGATGTGGGACGAAGGGTTAGCCAGGATTGAGGCGAACGCTCATAGCAAGGATGTTGGAGACGGCGCTTCGTAGAAGACTGAACGGACAGCTACGCTACCAGTTCCCGAACGAAAGACACACGCAAGCCGATGTTTGCGTTTATACTTGTGCTGGAATATCAGCACGGCTATACGTGGGCTGCCCCACCAATGGGTTCAGCACCAAAAGCCCATCGTTTGGTCCATACACAAGGAGTTCTGCAATGGAGCAAGAACCGCTCAATCTACGCTCGCAGTACGAGCGCGACGGCTATGTGATCGTCCGTAATGTCGTAGACGCCGAGCTCGTGCGCGAAGTCCGCGAACATGTCGATTGGTTGCGTGCGAAGAACCCCAACCTGCGCGCCGAGCAACTCGGACACACGCTCATGACCGACGATCCGTTCTGGGTGCGTCTGATAAGCGATGACCGTCTGCTCGATGTGGTCGAGCAGTTCATCGGCCCCAACATTGCCCTGTTCGCCTCGCACTACATCGCCAAACCACCCTTCGACGGACAGCCGGTGCTGTGGCATCAGGACGGTAGCTTCTGGCCGCTCGAACCTATGGAAGTTTCGACGCTGTGGCTGGCGGCGGATGATACCACGCCGGAAAACGGCTGTATGCGCGTCATTCCGGGCAGTCACAGTACCGACTTGCAGGACATGCAGGCCGAAACCGGCGTCGAGAACGTGCTCAGCGCCCAGATCGACCCCGCCATGGTTGACGAATCGCAAGCCGTGGACATCATCTTGAATGCTGGCGACGTGTCGATCCACCATCCCAACATCATCCATGGCTCGAACGCCAACCACTCCCCACGCTGGCGGCGTGGCCTGACCATCCGCTACATACCAACCTCGACACGTATTCTGACCGATGAGCAATGGCCGAGTGCGTTCGCGCTGCGCGGCGCCACCGTGCCAGGGGTGAACGAATACAACCCGTGGCCGCGCTACGTCGAAGGCACGCACATGCCATTTCGGGATGTCGAGGCATGGAACGAACGTGTGGACAAGAAGAACGCGAAAGGCTAAATCATAGGCCGCACAGGCAGATGGTAGCGCCCGACGTGTGACGCTACCATCTGCCTGTTGCATCATGCTCACGCCCAATCCGCAGGGCTTGCCGCAGATACGCGACCGCATGTTCACCACTGCGTTCTGGCCTATGCTATCAGGAGACCTACTAAGCCACTCGCTCCCCGCGCCCCTTCCGGGCCAGCCAGGTAGGTTAGCGGGCGATCCGTCGCGCCGACGACACCGCTGGGAGCCGCTGGAACGCTCCGCGCCAGTGGGCGCCGCTGACCAGCGACCTAATATCATCGCGTGTGGCGATTTGCGGTCCAAGGTACCTCGGCTTATCCTTCGATGAACCATACATACGCCCCATAGGCCAGCGTTGCGGCGATGGCCACACCGCACAGTACGACCAGCGACTTCACGAGCGTTGACGCGTTATTCCAGACCCGTTCGCCCCATTCCGCGATCGCCCGACCCTTGAGTTCCAGCCAATCAAGGGCGCGTGCGATCGGTGCAAACTCGCTGCCGAGGAGACCGAGGCCCACAAATGTCACGAGCCAACCGGGACCGGGTGCGGGAATCAGAATTACACCTATTGCTGCGATGACGATTCCGAGGCCGATATTGAGGAGCGTGTATTTGTCCCAGCGACCGCGAGATGTCCGCTGCCGCCGTTTATATCGCTCGTAAAAACGATGCCCTGGCTGGCTGTCCTTGAAGTCCTGCCAATTTCGCTTAATACGTTCAATCTTGCGTTGTTGTACCATGTGGGTTCGGCTGCCTCATACAGGTTGTGAGTGATGAAGGTTCCCTCTATCACAGTGTGGCATCTCTTGTGCTGTCGTCAATCATCAGTCCCGGCACAACCATGGTCATCGAGATGAAATCATCCCCGAGCCGCAATGAAGGGTTTTCCCATGCGTTGGGGGAAAGATGTTTCACTGCGGCTCGACATGACAGACGTGCGTCATTGGCGAGCCCTGAACATCAGTACCCCAACGGCGTTTCACGACCAGCAGGTGCTTGCCCACAAACGCCACATGGTTAGAACTTGTCCCGTTGGCCCGTAGGGCTGTTTAAAGATCGGCACGAGCGTCACTTGGGTCATTCCGCGCAACCGAGGAATCTTTCGCGGTCCGTAAAGGGAGACAAGATACTTCGGCCTCGGCATGACAAACAAGGACGGAATACTGCGTATTAAACAATCTCTTAAAGCATCGCCAGTTCCAACAATGCCCGATGGCGATCACGATCAACTTCCAGAATGATCTCGGCGTTCGGTGGTAAGCCCGTGCGGTTATACCAATCGACCACGGTTTGCCCGCGTGTATGTGTCCCCGTCAGTTCAACCTCGACACGGCGTTGCTCGGCACGCTTCACGATCTCCGGTTCCAGCACGACCGCCATCGCCAGCGGATCGGCGGAATACATCAGATCGCGCTTGACCACGTGTTCGGCGTAGTCGAGGATGCGTGACATGATCCGGCGCAAAAACTCGGCGCGGGGCGTATCGCGTGCCAGCATCGTGTGCCACTCGGCAAATGGGAGGCCATGGTCCATCGTGGTTTCCCACGACACCAGCGTGAGCAGCGGCCACGATTCCATGACAATGGCGGCGGCTTCAGGATCGGCGAAGATGTTGAACTCCGCCGCGACGCTCGACGTGTTGCCACGGGCGTTGATCGTACCACCCATAATGACCAATCGTTTGTACTTCATCGGCAAGGCCGGGTCGAGCCGCGTCGCCAGCGCGATGTTGGTCAGCGGTCCAATCGCCACCAGCGTCAATTCGCCCGGTTCAGCGTTCGCATGGTCGATCAACGCCTGGACGGCGTGCTTGGACGACACCTCACGGTGCGATGGCGGGTAGTTGCTGTTGCCCAACCCGTCGTCGCCGTGGACGTGCGCGGCGCGTTCAGATTCGCGCATCAACGCTCCCGGCACATCCGGCATATATGGGCGCGTCGCATCCGGCCATGTCCAGCACCGTACAGGCGTTGGCGATGGTACGCTCCAATGGCACGTTGCCGCCCACCGTCGTGATCGCCACAATCTCGGTATCGGCATGTGCTGCCGCCATCAAAATCGCGTGCGCGTCGTCCAACCCCGGGTCGGTGTCAATGATCAGTCGATTCACATGTTCCCCTCTCTGTTATGCCGCTATGATACACGCCCGCAGCTCGGCGGTATACGGCCCTGAATTACACGGTGGTCTGCCAACGTCCGACGCTGCGGCGTCGGAATGACAGGCCTGTCATGCTGAGGCCGCGGGTGCCGTCAGGGCAAAGCATCTTTTTCCCTTGATCGCTCCGAAAGATTCCTCCGCTGCGGCGTCGGATGGCAGGGGCAACCGACCTGAGATCGGACCCTGACAATGCTCTGGGATCGGCTCGCGCCCGTCACCACGGTTGGTGGTATGCGAGCGTCAGGTGAAGCAGCGTCGATGCGATGCGCGAACATGCACAATCAACATTTGCACATCCGCAGTATGATAGATAGAGCGCATCTTGCTTGGTTGGCCCCGTTCGTCGTTGGTCGGTTGCCGTCATCCCCGCTGAATGTTTGTCGGAAGGAAAGGAACAATCATGAAAGTCGTCATCGTCGGTGGGACTGGCAATATCAGTGAAAGCATCGTGCGAGTGCTGCTGGAACAGGGGCATGACGTAGCGTGCTTCAACCGTGGGCAGCATGGCACGCTTCCCGATGGCGTGCGCCAGATCACGGGCGACCGCAAGGATCGGGCAGCCTTTGAAGCCGCCATGCAGCGCGAAAATTTCGATGCCGCCATCGACATGATCTGCTTCGACAAAGAAGATGCCCTCAGCAGCATCCGGGCGTTTCGTGGTGTCGGGCATTTCGTGCAATGTTCGACCGTCAACACCTACGGCATCGACTATGACTATCTGCCCGTGACCGAGGACCACCCCTTGCGTCCGATCTCCGACTACGGGCGGGGCAAGGTCGAGGCCGACGCAGCCTACCTCGAGCGCGTGGTACGACGAGCAGTTCCCCGTCACGATCATCAAACCTTCGACCACCTATGGACCGCAGATCGGGCTGTTGCGGCAGGTCGCCTGGGATTATAGTTGGCTCGACCGCATCAAGAAGGGCAAGCCGGTCGCGGTGTGCGGCGACGGGCATGTGATCCACGGCTTTCTCCACATTGATGATGCCGCGCTAGGATTCGCGGGTGTGCTGGGCAAGCAGCATTGCCTGGGGCAGACCTATAACCTGGTCAATCGCGGCTATTACACCTGGGCCGACCATCACCGCGTCGCCATGCAGATGCTCGGGCGCGAGGTCGAACTTGTCGGCGTGCCGCTGGCAACGATCGTGGCGCACAAGGTTCCCGGCTCCGACATCTGCCGCGATAGCTTCGCCTATAACCTGTACTACAGCGCCGAGCGTTTGTTCCGTGACGTGCCCGAATACCAGCCGCGCATTTCGCTGCCGAAGGTATGAGCGCGTGTATGCGGCGATGGAGGAAGCCGGAACGATCCCCAACTCCGACGACATCGAATGGGAAGATCGCCTGATCGCGGCGCAACTACGTACGCGCCGCATGGCCTAACCATGACCGCCGACGTTGCAGAACAGTGGCGCATAGATAGCGAGGAATCGCGCTTTCGCCAACTGATCGAACTTAATATTCGACGATCTGCTGACCGCCTTTGGCATCGCCAGACCGGGCAAAGCGCGTCCATTGCTGCGCTGGCTGTGCTTACGCCCTGCCGCCTATTTCGCGCACGAGATTATGCATTTCGACCTGGCGGTAGGCAGTGGTGGGTTCGCAGCAGGGGGCAACCTGTTGCTGCCGCAATGGACCCGCAGCGTGCAGTTCCACGGCCTGGAGCACATCCCCACCAATGGTCCGGTGATGGTAGTGTCGAATCATCCGGGCCTGACCGACACGGTGGCGCTGTTCGCCGCCCTGCCGCGTTCGGATGTGCGGATCATCGCCGCCGAGCGCGTGTTTCTGCGGACGCTCGTCCATACTATGTCCTACCTGTTGATCATGGGCGAAACCATGGCGAGCCGACAGACGGCGGTACGTGCTGCCGCTCGTCACCTGCGCGCGGGCGGTACGTTGCTGACGTTTCCAGCGGGACACATCGAGCCCGACCCGGCGCTTTTTGGCGCTGCCGTCGCCAGCCTGGACCACTGGCGCGGACGCGTCGAACCCTTCGCGCGTCTGGTGCCGGACCTCACCATCGTGCCGGTGATCGTCGATGGCGTGGTGTCGGCGGCATCGCTACGCAACCCATTGCTGCGGCTACGCCGCAGTCGGCGCGACCGTGACTGGTTGGCGGCGACGCTCCAGGTACTCCTGCGGCGCTACCAGCAGGTCGATGTGACCGTCACGTTCGGCGCGCCCGTTCGTGTCGCCGACCACGATCCCGCCACCATTGAAGATACTGTGCTCGCGGAAGCACGGCGCATCGTGCACGAGCGCGTCCCCTGACCACCGACGACCGACCAGCGACAATGGCTATGCAGCACAGGCTACTCGCTCCTTCATTCAGGCCACCCTGCCGTTGAGGCTCGAACGCTAGCCAATAACAATTTGACCGAACCGCCACCCCGCCCGTACCATGGGCGCACACGCGCCAACGCTGGCACCCGGAAGCGAGATGCTCGTTTACGGTGGTCAGTCGTCGGTGGTCGGTGGTCATTACGAAGGAGAGATAGAGATGGAATATCGAGAACTTGGACGCACGGGCTGGAAGATCAGCACCGTAGGCTTTGGAGCGTGGGCGATTGGCGGCGACGCCTGGGGCAAGACCGACGACGAACAATCGATGAAAACGCTGCATCGCGCCGTCGATCTAGGGGTGAACTTCATCGACACCGCCGACGTGTACGGCGATGGACATTCGGAACGCCTGATCGCACGGCTCAAGCGCGAACGCTCCGAGCCGACTGATCGTTGCGACCAAGGCGGGACGACGACTCAACCCGCACGTCGCGGAAGCGTACACCTACGATAACCTGCGCGGCTTTGTCGAGCGCAGCCTGAAGAACCTGGAAACCGACGCGCTCGATCTGTTGCAACTGCATTGTCCACCCATCGGCGGCCTACGACATGCCCGAAGTCTTTGCGGCGCTGGATCGCCTGGTGGACGAGGGCATGCTGCGCTTCTATGGCGTAAGCGTCGAGCGCGTGGACGAGGCGCTCAAGGCCATCACCTATCCCAACGTCCAGAGCGTGCAGATCATCTTCAATATGTTCCGCATGAAACCTGCCGAGCAGTTCTTTGCGGAAGCGCAACAACGCAAGGTCGGAATCCTGGCGCGGGTGCCGCTCGCCAGCGGCATGCTCACGGGCAAGCTACGCCCCGACACGCAGTTCTCCCCATCCGATCATCGCAACTACAACCGCCACGGCGAAGCCTTCGACCAGGGCGAAACCTTCGGCGGCGTCGATTACGCCACGGGCTTACAGGCCGTCGATGAACTGCGCCCACTGGTGCCGCAGGGCGCGACAATGGCGCAGATGGCGTTGCGCTGGATTCTGCAATTTCCGGCGGTCACGACCACCATCCCCGGTGGCAGAACGCCCGAACAGGTCGCCGATAACGTGCATGCCGCCGATCTTCCGGCCCTGGACGACCGCACAATGGAACAGGTACAGGCGATCTATGACGCCCGCATTCGTCCGCTGGTCCACGACCGCTGGTAGCACGATAGTCGTTCGCCGTTCTTATGGTATATTTGGCGGCATTACCACCGTTCGACATCGCTCCACCCGATGATACGGTGCCGAGTTCGACTCGACGCGAATAGGTGTGACTTTACGTCACACCTATTCGCTGTTCGCAGAACCCTCGTCATCGAATAGTGGAGTAGGCGTGCCGCTTGTGCCGGCACATCGTCATTGTCGCAACGTGAGGTTTTCCGTGCCCCATACTCCCATCCCGTTTCTCATGACGCTCGATGTTCACAGCCGGAAAAGAAAGTTCAAAGACTTACGCCAAAGAATCGCCGATTCTGTGCGTGTGCTAACCAACGCGCAGATCCCAACGACGTTCTTCGTTCCCGCCGACCTGATCGAGGAATGCGGCGCGGACCTTCTGCGGCACATCGTCGCCGAGGGACACCAGGTCGCTTGTCATGGTCTGCTCCATCGTCCACCCGAAAATTTCGCCACTGATCCGTTAGAAACACAAATCTCGACGCTGCGACAGGCCAAGCTATTGCTCGAAGAGGCGACTGGAACCGAGATCACGACCTTTCGCGCCCCCGCGTTTATTATGTCGGCAACGACCTTGTGTGCCCTCGAAGAGGTCGGCTACACGGCCGATGCGTCGGTCAATTCGCAACGCTGGGGCGTGTTGAGCAGTCAGGTCAGCAACATTGGCTGGTTGACGGCACCGCGCACCCCCTACCATCCCTCGTACACCGACCCCTACCGACGCGGCACGATGCGGTTGTGGGAGGTTCCGATGACAGCGTTCGTGTTGCCCTATACGTCGCTGGTGTATCAGGCGCTCGGCGTGCGATTCATGCGCACGTTTGCACGGTGCTTGCACGGCGAAGCGAAGTATTTGCGCAAGAAACCCGTGGTCTATATGGCTCATCCTGAGGAGTTTTCTTCTTCGAACTTCGTGCGTCGTAGACCAAAGATGCGTGCAAAGCTATTACTGCCCATGCCAACACAGGGGATTCGCGCACGTCGCCTGCTGTTGGAACGGGACGAACACAGGATCTATGAAATGACGATGGAAATGTTCACGTTCCTGATGCAGCAGCGCGACACGTTCCAGTTTCTGACGGTTGACGGATACTTGCGAACGCTTGCCGAACCAGCACAAAGCATGCAGCTAGTTTGACTGCAGATGGGCGTCGATTGCGCCCATCTGCCCCCTTATCCCTTTCCGATCTGGAACACCCGCGCTGGCGTATGCACCAGGATATCGTCAAGCGCGGCGTCGTCCACACCCGCCTCACGCAACCAGGGGACGAAGCGCCACAGGATGTAGGTGAGGCCAGGACCACCCCACCCGCCATAGCTTGGCCAGTACGAGCGGCGGGCGAGGTCGCCCGATAGCATGATTTGCTTGCCGAAGCCTTCGGCGACAAGCGTTCGGATGAACTCGACGCGCAGCGCATCGGGGTAATACTTTTCCTTGCTCAGTTGGTCGTAGATGATCGTGACGCCCGTTCGCAACAGATCGCGCTGATACGCGAGGTCCATACGACGGTCGATGTGGCCGATCACAATTCGCGACGGATCGACGCCCTCCGACTGGAGCAACGCGACTTGCTCCAGGCCCATCGTGCCAGCCTCCGTATGCGTCGAGATCACCACGCCCGTCGCCCGCTGCGCCCGCGCCGCCGCCCGAAACACGCGTTCCTCGCTCAGCGTGATCGTGTCCAGGCTCGACGCGGCCTTAATCAGTCCCGCTCGCACCGTCGTGCCGTCGATGCCTTGCTCGATCTCGCGCACCATTTCGGCGGCGATGTCATCAATCGTCCGTTCGTCGACCCAGGCTTCCGAAAATTTGGCTTTGTGCCAGCCCGTCGTACACAGCACATGCACGCCGCTGGCCTGTGACACGCGGCGCAATCCTGCGACGTTACGCCCGTAATCACGCGGGCTCATCTCGATCACGGCACGACCACCGGCGGCGCGGAATGACCCGAGTTCCTCGATCGCCGCCCGCTCGCTGTCCATCGTGAAATCGGGATCGCCCGCCGCTGCTGGCGGCGCGGTCAGCAGGTGTTCGTGCGGATAGCATACCCCTAGCACGGATGCCGCGATATCGCCCAGCACGGTTCGGATACTCCCCATCTATGCTCCTTTCAATGACCACCGACGACAGACCACTGACCACCGACGACAGACATGTATCTGATCACCGACCACCGAAGAACCGCAAGCTCTACAAGCTTTGTCTTTCCGAGCCGCAGGTATCAGCATGCGGGTCCAGGAACCGGTCTTTCAACGGTCATGTAGCCCACGGATTCCTCGCTCCGGTGGTCGGTGGTCAGCCGTCGGTGGTCCGTTCACATCCCTAGCTCGCCGCGCACGATCTTCGTGCCTTCGACCATCGCCTTTAGTTTGGCGCGCGCCGCCCAACGTGCCGTCTGGCTAAAGCCACAGTCCGGCACGATCGATAGCTTGTCGGGAGCGACGTATTTGAGTGCCGTCCGAATACGCTCGGCAACATCCTCCGGCGTTTCGACATAGTAATTTTTCACGTCGATCAGATCCGGCGGCGAGTTCCTTGTCGCTCGGAAACTCTTTCCATAGTTCGAGTTCGGCAAGTTCGCGGTTGGCAAACTCTAGCGCGAACTGGTCGGCGTGAACGTCGAGAATATGCGGGAATAGGGGACGATAGCTGCGCTTGGCGACCGGACGACCAACGAAGTTGCCGAAGCACAGATGTAAGCCGATCTTGGCATCGACACCCGCGACCGTCGCGTTGAACAGATCGACAAACTCGCGCGGCGCGTCGGGATGGACGGCGTAGGATGGCTCGTCAAGCTGGATAAAATCCACGCCCTGCGCCACCAGTGCCTTGAGTTCGGCGTTGACGATCCCCGCCAGCGCATACGCCACGTCCATGCGGTCCTTGTAGACGCTGCCGGGCTTGATGCGTCCCGCCAGCGTGTACGCTCCCGCGCAGGGCATTTTGATCGGCCGGTCGGTGCGCTCGCGCACGTAGCGTATATTCAGCGACCAGCCCCAGGCCATCGGGAGCACCCAGGGCTTCGACCGCTTCATAGCTTTCGCGCTGATCGTGTCCGCTGACGCCGACGCGCCGACGCGGCGGCAGTTCGCGCAACCCCGTCAGGTGTCCATAGAACGCGGCGGTGAAGAATCCCGCACGGCGCATCTCGCCATCGCTGACGATATCCACTCCCGCGTCTTCCTGATCGCGCAACGCGGTATCGACGGCATCATCCTGGGCTTCGATCATATCGTCGGGACCGTAGCGCCCCTCCTGCGCGGCGTCCAGCGCGGTCATCAACCACGCAGGCCACGCATACGAACCGATCACACTGGTGGGCAATACTGGCAAAGACATTGGAACTCCTTTTATATGACGACCGACCACCGACGACTGACGACCGGAGAACGGATGCTAACCGAATCACTGACCACCGACCATTAGCACACTTGGGGCGAAGCATCGCCACCGTTTGTCATTCTGAGTGAAGCGAAGAATCTCTTACGAACGACTGGCAGATCCTTCGGCTGCGGCCTCAGGATGACAATACAAAACGACTGTCCTAGTTGCGCAAAGCTATACTAGAGAGCGGATGATCTCCAACTGACGACCACCGACGACTGACCAACGGAGAACGGACGATAGAGCATCATCGAACACCAACCGGAGAACGGACGATATCAGACAACCAGGCATTGAACACAGGAAGCAAGACGACATGGATGAATCGACCCTCATTATGTCACGCATAGCGTACCAATCGTCAGTGGTCGGCCGCCGGTCGTCCGTGGTCCGTGGTCCGTCCCCGTCATCGCGTCGTCCAACCACCGTCCACGGTCAGGACCGTGCCTGTGACAAAGCGGGCATCATCCGAAATCAGGAAGGCGACAGCAGCGGCGATGTCCTCAGGCGCTCCCATCGTTCCGGTCAACGGTTGCAGGTGTGTTAACCGTGCCTGGATATGTGGGTCGTTTTGCGCCCGCTGGCTCATCGGCGTGGCGATCAGGCCAGGAGCGACCACGTTGACGCGCACGCCCTGTGGCGCGTAATAGGATGCCATCGCGCGCGACAAGCCGATGATGCCTGCTTTGCTGGCGGCGTAGGCATGCGTCGCGAAGTCCTCGTCGCCGCCCACGATCCCCAGCACCGACGACAGGTTGACCACGGCACCGCGCGACCGCAGGAGCCACGGCATCGTATACTTGCACATCAAAAAGATGCTCGTCAGGTTCACATCGAGCGTCCACTGCCAGCCTTCCTCGCTACACGCATCAACAGGACCATCGCCGTGGCGTCGTCCGCTCGCGCCCGCGCCGTTGAACACGCCGTCGAGCCGTCCCCACGCCGCGCCGACCTGCTCGACCGCCGCCTGGACCGCCGCGCCATCGGTGAGATCGACCACGACCGACAACGCCGTGCCGCCCTGCGCTTCGACGGCACGAACGGATTCCTGCAAGCCGGATTCATCGCGGTCGAACAGGGCGACCGTGGCACCCTCGGCGCTCAGGCGCAGCGCGGCGGCGCGTCCGATGCCGCCCGCCGCGCCCGTTACGATCAATTGTCGGTCGTGCAACCGTCGCATGGTGTGGTCCACGCTCATGCTTCCGGCGCTGGCGTGCCGCCATACGCACGCACCAACCGCGCACGATAATCGTCATAGGTGCGGTCGAACAGCGCCGCCGATGCCGCGCCTCCGATCACCGCGCCGCTCGTCAGCACCAGCGGCGGCTTGCCGCGCCGCGTCAGGTCGGCGGCGACCAGCACTTTGAGCATGTTGACGATGACAGCGTAGCCAATCGTCGAGCCAGGACCGACCGGATAGGGCAAGTCAGGAACCGTCACCATGGCATCGCCGACGGGCGTGCAGTTGTCGATGGTGATGTCGGCAACGTCGGTCAGACGCTTCCCCGAACTATGGCGCGGCGTCGATGCGGCACAATGCGCCCGCGACACGACCGCGATCACGGGCATACCGCGCTGCTTCGCACCCAGCGCCATATCGATCACCACTTCGTTCACGCCGCCGTTCGAGAACACCATAAAGCTATCGTGGGGTCCGAACACGAAGTTTCGCAGAATCACCTCGCCAAACCCTTCGATACGTTCCAGGAACATCGCCTGACGCTGCCCGTTCGCACCGACCACCTGCGTATGGTGGGTGAGGGAAAGCTCCACGATCGGGATTGAAGCCAGGGAACGAGCCATGGCGTGGGAACATTTCCTCGACAGGTATACGCGAGTGACCGCTGCCGAATAGATGCACCAGGCCATCGTTGGCGATGGAATCGGTGCAAATCCTGGCGGCGGCGGCGATCGGTTCGAGTTGCGTTTCCCTGATGGCACGCACTAGCGCATCGGTCGCGTCCAAAAAATCCAAAGCCGGAACAAGGTCCGGCGTGTCTGGTTGAGTCATCAATTCATCCATTATGTAAATACTGACCAACGACCAACGACCAACGACCAACGACCAACGACCAACGAATGAGTACCCTGGTCCATCCGGTCAGCGTTCGTATCTACGTAGGCCACTCACCGTCGAACGGTGATCCATATTCCGGTTGTCGGTGGTCCGTCGTTAGTCATCTAGCCCGTCATGTTCCGGTGGTCGCTGGGCGGTCGTCCGTACTCCGGTGGTCGGTCGTCCGTGGTCGGTGGTCAGAGCAGTGCCACCGTGCGCTTCTCCTGGGCGCTCAGGACAGCAGTATCGACGATCTGTTGTCCCACCCGCGATACAGCGGGCGAGAGCGGCCCCGCCAGCGCCTCACCCGTTTCGATACAGTGAATAACGTACTGCACCGGATTCTGGTGGGGTGGCTGCAACACATCGACTGGCAGCACCTCGCCTTCGGGATGCGCGTGGGTCTGCACCTTGATCGTCGGTTGGTAGTCGTATGAACTGATCGTGCCTTCCGTGCCGACGATCACGAAGCCACATTGTGGCTGCGGTTGCAGCGTCCAGGGATCGGTGAAGGTTCCCCAGCGCGTCTCAAACTTCGACAAACCACGTTCGTAGCGGGCGACGGTGATGCTGTGCTCGTCCACGTCCAGTCCGGCAGGTTGATCGACCATCGCCGTGACTTCGATGGGCTTCGCGCCACCGTGAAACCAGGTGCCAAGCGTCGTTCCATAGCCCATGTAATCCAGCAGCGAGCCGCCACCCCGTTCCTTATCGTAGAACCAACTCGCGGCCTTTTGCGCTGCGGTCGGCTGTAGCTCGATCTTGTCGGCGGTATGCCACAACGGGCCACGGTTACCGTCGTAGTAATGTACTTCGATCACATCGCCGATCACACCTTCGTCGATCAGCCGCTTGCTGGTCACATGCGGCGGATACCACGCCAGCGGCCAGTTGATCGCCAGCAATTTACCTGTCGCTTGCATCGCCGCGATCATGCGGTCGGCCTCGGCGAGCGTGGCGGCGAAGGGCTTTTCCATCAAAATATGCACGTCGTAGGGCGCGACCCGTTCGGTCCAATCGGCATGTTCGGCGGTTGCGGGACACAACAGCACCAGATCGGGTCTGGTTTCTTCCAGGCAGCGCCGATAGTCGGTATATACCTGATCGGGACGCAGACCGAAGTTGGCGATCACTGCCTCCATGCGGTCGGGTTGCTCATCGCACACGCCCACGATTTCGACATCGGGATGCTCGAACGCCATCCGCAGGTTATCGCCCATGTGCATATGATCGAAATTGATACCGGCAACCTTGTATTTCGCCATTGAAAACACTCCTTGTTAACGGACCACGGACGACTGACGACCGACCACCGGAGAAAGACCTCTGACCCCTGACCACCGCCGGACGAACGGCAAGGCACCAATCTATACTGAATGGTCAACACATCACGTCTGGAACACTTACGCTCCTGTAGATTTCGGTGGTCCGATCTCCGGTGGTCAGTGGTCGATGGTCGGTGGTCGGTGGTCATTATCTACAACTTCCGCACCTCGCCCGGCTTGTAGGCTACGCCATCGTGGGCGCTCCTGATGGCAGCGAACACCAGCGCGAGTGTTGCGAGGTTATCACGGGCGCTGTTTAGCGGCTCGCGGCCTTCCTCGATGGCGCACAGAAGTTCCGCCATCGTGCCATGAAAGCCTTGCTCAAACCATGTGCCTTCGAGCCGTGGCACGCTCCACCCCTGGGCCGTATGGAGCGTGACGCTTTGTTCTGACAGGCTTGGCCCCGTGCTGACGGCGCTGCCCTTGGTTCCCGCCAGGAAGGTACGGTCCTCCTGCCCATAAACGACGGTGGCATTGAACACCAGCGACGCTTGCCCGCCGTCGTAGTCGATCAGGGCATGTGCCAGCATGGGCGGCGTGGGGCGCTGTCCCTCAGTGCGGGCGGTTGACGCGAACACACGCTGCGCCGAACGGTCGCCGAAGAAGCAGCGCACGATGTCGAACCAATGAACGGCGAAGTCATACAACACCAGGTCATGCATCTCGTTATAAAGTGGAATGTCGGCGATCCACGCATGATCCCAATGCACCGTCAGGCAGGCGCTGGTGAGATCACCGATGACGCCCTGCCGCACGGCTTCGCGCAGATACGACCAGTGGGGCGACCAGCGTCCGTTCTGGTTGATTGCCAGCCGAACGCCGCGACGGTCGGCGAGTTCGACCAATCGTTCGCCCTGATCGAGCCCGGTCACGAAGGGCTTTTGACTGAGGACGTGCTTTCCGGCAGCGATCGCCGCTTCGATGATGGAAGCGCGTTCGTCAGGATGCGGCGTCAGGTCCACTACTTCGATGTCATCGCGACGCAACAGGTCACGGTAATCAGCATAGACTGCCGCGTCGGGGAAGAACTCACGCTGGCGACTGCGCACCTTGTCGTCGTTGCGGTCGCACAGCGCCACGACGTTGTAGCCCGCCGTCCGATAGGCCGCGAGGTGGTAGGCGCTGATACCACCACACCCCACCAACCCAATCGCCGGAGCGTAACCCTGCGGGTCACGCGGCAGATACGCAAGGTCCGGTGCCGCGACTTCCACCGCGTCAGGCACCACACTCAGCCCATAATCATCGGCTTGTTCACTCATCGAACGACCTCATTATTGACGGACGACTGACCACTGACCACCGACTACTGACCACCGACTACTGACCACCGCAGAATGAACCATAAGCCAGTGAACCGTTAGTACAGCTTTGCGCACATAAGACGGTCGTTTTGTATGGTCATCCTGAGGCCGCAGCCGAAAAATCTGCCAGTTGTGAAGAAATTCTCCGCTTCACTCAGAATGACAAACGGTGGCGATACTTCGGACCAGGTGTACGAGCGAATGCCTGATGTCATCCAGGGGCGCGGCTCGTTCGCCAGCACGTCCTATTCACGGCCTCATGTATGATTGATCGTCAGGTCAACCAGTCACGCACCCCCGCTCAACGAAACATTCATCCACTCGATAGCATATCGGCGGGACCGCAGCAAGGCATGCCCCACATCTCAACCTACTCTAGCATCCCGCCGCCACTCGCTCGCTCCGCTTCCTGAGCGTACTCCATGGCTCTGTCATCGGTGTTCCGTTCTCCGGTGGTCCGTCGTCGGTCGTCGGTCGTCCGTCAGTCACATCCTCGCGCCACCGAACAGCGCACCGTCGGCGCGAAGGCGGGCTTGCAGGTCCGTGACGGGCAGCGTCGTGCCGCCACTTGCGACCATCATCCCCGCAGCCGTGCCGACCGCCTGACCCATCGCCATACATTGCCCCATGCTGCGGACGGA
>CAWAJS010000030.1:0-25516 GCA_963782315.1 uncultured Chloroflexia bacterium | reverse complement strand
AGCTATGGCCAACCCTCCTCCAGAAAGCAATCCCGCATCACTCTGGAGGAGCGGGTACGACCGTACTTAGCGTCGGTGATGTGACATACTCAAGAGCGGAACGGGATGCTACACGAAGCGACAATGAACTTGTCGTAAAAAACGGCCTCGTAGGAAGGCTCAGGAGGGACGAAACGCGCACGACCCAGAGGAGATGACCCCCTCATTTTGACGGTTTCTGGCTCGCATCGGGCGACACCGCGCGTCGGGAAGAATGGTTCTCCAGGCCGTCCACCATCACCGCTGCGCTTCGGGGGGCGAAACCGAACCAGGATATCGGTTCGCTCAAGCCGTTGGACTGCCTCTTCGGTCACACGTTGCATCTCGGCGGTATGCACCTCGATGGCCGCACCGAGGGGCGCATCCTTCGCAATGATCTCCAGGAGTGACGCCCAGGCAATCGTGGGAAGAATATAGGTGACGGGTGGTTTCTCGGTCGCTGGCATACGATACTCCTGAAAATGAAGATGCGGCTCGGATGTGTACGCCAGTTTTGGGTCATAGGCGAAAGAACGACGCTCTGTGCACTATTCTACACCTCTTGTCGCACAGTGGCTCACTCCACTTCTCCGTCGCGTCTGAACAACCACCACGTTTGTTGGTTGCATGTCCACCGGTGCGCCTTGACGAAAGGGATTGATCCTCCATGATCCTTCTCGCCGGCCTCCCAAGGCATGCTATACTGGCGTGAGAAATAGGTAGTGATTTCACCTACAAATCAACACCATTTCTTCTCGGCTAAACTTGACGTAATGTATACATCTTGATATGAGGTGAGTATATGGGGGACGCGGACATGCTGGTTGGTGATGTCGTGGTGGAAGGCGAGATCGTGGTGCACGCTCCGGCGCAATTGGTGGTTGCCGGACACGTTGCCGATCGCGCAGCGGCAGATGGTGTCTTCGCAGCCTTCCAGTCGCGCAAGGCGGCACACACGCGTCGACGACACATCGCCGACCTCCATCTCTTCCGGACGTATCTCGCGGAAGCCGGCGTCATGACCGGCGAGTTGCACATGGAGCCGAATGCCTGGCGTGGAGTGACCTGGGGGCTTGTGGCTGGCTTCGTCCAGTGGCAGCTCCAGCAAGGCTATGCCATCGGCAGTGTCAACGTTCGACTGGCAACCGTCAAGACCTACTGCCAGCTCGCACTGCATGCCGGGGTGCTCGACCACGAAACCTACATTCGTATCAAGGCCGTCGCAGGCTACAGTCACAAAGAAGGCCGCAACATCGACCAGAGCCGGACGGCAACGCGAGCTGGACACAAGAAGGCCACGGCAGTCTCGATCACGGGCGCTCAGGCCCGGCAGCTCAAGCAGCAGCCGATCGATACCGCGCAGGGCAGGCGTGACGCGCTGCTGATGTGTCTGCTGCTCGACCACGGCCTGCGGGTGAGCGAGGTGGCCGGGCTCAGGGTCGAGGACTTCAACCTTGCGGAGGGAACCATGCGCTTTTACCGCCCGAAGGTCGACCTTGTCCAAACCCATGAGTTGACCAGGGACACCCTGCGAGCAGCGACCTCCTACCTATTAATTAACAGTGATGCGCCAAAGACCGGTCCACCTGCTTCCGGCAGCCGAAAAAACCGCGTGCTCAGTCATGAGAAGATGCAGGGTGGGAAGCGAAAGGAGCCGCTCTGACGGTAGTCAATGATCGGAGCATGGTTCTCTGCTCAAGCGGCATGACGGCAGGGGCCATCAATAAACGGGTTGGTTTCCTTGGCGCGAAGATCGGCCTCATGGGATTATCGCCCCATGATTGCCGACACTACTGGGCAACGAGCGCCACGCGTGGAGGGACCGATCTCAAGAGCTTGCAAGACGCTGGCGGCTGGAAAAGTCCCGCCATGCCCATGCGCTATGTTGAATCGCAGGTGGTTGCGAATAAAGGCGTGCGTCTGAACGATGACCAAGACTGAAGTCGCTCACACCGCTTGCTACCAGGTATATTTGATGGTAAAAAGAATACGGATTGAATAACCCTGTCAAGTACACCGATCCAACTGGTCATACAGTTTACATGTCGCATGATCAGGCTGCGGCGTTTGTCGAATACCTTCAAGCCTTTGCACGAGAACTTTATTTAGAACAGCAAGGTGTGGCGAACAATGTACAAGGGGTACTGGCAGCGGTCGCCAATTTTTCGGTGGAGCGCTTGCCAAACCGATCTACAATCTTTTCCTCAATCTCAAGGCACTAAAGTGGGAGAAGGTTGCAACCATTTACGCGCTCGCACAATGGGTTGAGGACGTAAACAAGGTTAGCCCAGACGGTGTTGCCATTGCAACTGGTGCGAACTCAACCTACCCCTACGATGCTTATATCCTTAATCGAACGACGGGAGCAGTAACGACGCTCCCAACTACCTACCCTGGTATGCTGGTAGTCTTTGGGGCGGGCAACGAATGGGATATTGGTGTCGCATATGGCGATAATCCGTTTCGTGCTCCATGGATGTCTGCGGACGACAAGGATGGAATTGGTATAGGACCTGAAGGGACTTGCCCACGTCAAGCTCGATCGTGCTGATATCCTATTACTGAGACGATATCAGTCTGAGGTAGTAGAGGTGTACTCCTAGAGTGAGGTGGAGGCGCATTTCCTCCACCTTCATCTGTTTGTCAGGTTCGTGGAAGCAATGGATTGGTTTAGAAGTATTTCCTGATGGGTGGTGAGTTGTGTGAGCAGGTCAGGATACAGGTTTGGCGTAATGGTAGGTGGTGGGCCTGGGGGCGAGAGGGGAGCGCGAGGCCCTGACGCTTGCGAGCGAGCCAGCGTTTGAGGGTGGCAGCGCTGATAGCAAAGGTCGACAAGATGTCTGCGCGTGGCATGCCACGTTCGACTGCAGCGAGCGCACGTTCTCGAAGATCGACAGAATAACTCATGTCGACAGTATGCCATAGCTCATTTTAATTGACCAGTGCTGTAGACGCAGGATCAGTGCTTCGACCTCAGTGGAAATTGGAGGTCGGCCGAACGATACCTTCTTTTTGAAGGTCCACTTCCGGCGTACAAGCTCCCGGTGCCACTTCAACAGCGTGTCAGGCTTGAACAGGAGCACAACCTGACTGATGTGGGTCCGTGCGTTCGTCGTTAGCCCAGTCAGGTTTCGAGCGAGGAGGACCAAGGTGAGTTTCTCCCAGCGGGAAATGCGCGGCGCATGCGGCTGTTTCCGGCGGAGAATTTGAAGTTGCTGAAGGAGGAGAAGGATTTCGAGATCCTTGCCACGGTCAGTTTGACGACCGAGTCCAATGAGGTCGAGGAGCAGTGAGAAGACATGTGCCACGAGGAAAAAATCATACCTATTGACGTTGCACACATCATGCCGAGCAAACAAATCGCTAGCGCAAACAACAAGGAGTGGCACGTTGAAAAGCCTCTCCATAGCCTCAGACCTACTTTCCGCACCATAAGGCCAGATGACAGCGGAAGCCCACGACCGTGCCACCGACCTTGATGCGATTAAGGGAACAACGCTGCCGCGCGGGCGTGCACTCACCCCTGGGGAAATCGGTGCGTTGCTGCGGGCCTGTGCCGAGGACCCACTACCGTCTGGGGCTCCCGACGCAGCGGCAGTCATCATCATGCAGGGTGCGGGCCTGCGACGCTCCGAGGTCGTCGGGTTGGACATGAACGACTATGATCCGACATCCCGCGGCCTGCGTATCCGTGACGGCAAAGGAAGCAAGGACCGCGAAACCTACCTGGGCAGTAGCGCAGTGTTAACGCTCGATGATTGGATCAGCGCGCGAGGCAGTGCGCCCGGTCCCCTGTTCTGTCCCGTTTGCAAGAATGGGAAGATCATCATCCGGCGCATGACGGCGCAAAGTCTGATGGAGGCGCTACAGAAGCGTGCCAGGGAAGCCGGTGTTGCACATTTTTCCCCGCATGACTTGCGGCGCACGTTCATTTCCCAATTGCTAGATGCCGGTGCGGACATCTCGACCGTGCAGCGTCTCGCCGGGCACGCGAACGTGCAGACTACAACTCGCTACGTTCGTCGGGGTGAGGAAGCCAAGCGCCGCGCGTCGGATCTGCTCCATGTACCGCATTATCCACGTGGCTTACGTTCTTGAACACAAGACTTTCTGGGCTGCATTATGCTACGATGCACTCCACTGTCTCGTGTATAATGCTGAGTTATAGTGACGAGGACAGGTTCTTATGGGGAGCAGGAGGGGACAGAGCAGTATGGATATGAGTGACATGGATTTGCACGACGCCCAACTTGGCCGGGTGATCGAACTAACAGTGAGCGATGATATTTTGATGGGAATCAAGTATGTAGTGATTGGGAACGGAGTATCTACGAGCCACGTGTGATCGCCTTTCGTGACGTATTGCATTACGAGGTGCACGAAGGACCATTCGATGGAAGTCCAACATCCCGCATGTTGCAGAAATTGACCAGCACCAGGGTCGCTCACGCCTCTGGATCAGGACGAATGCGGGGTATCGCACGCTGCTTTGCTCAAAGGTTGAGATATTCCTCTCGAATAATCCCCAACCCTCCGCGTGCGGAGCGGCAGTTCGCACGGTGCCACAGCTAACAGCTTCGTAGATTACGTCTAGCAGATGACCCTCCTATTCGGAGTGCTTCATTCTGGTAGAACTACAATCACTTCAACCTCAAGCCGCACGTCGGGGGCACCAAGCCCGGCGACGATCAGTCCCGTATGCGTGGACAATGGTCGCCAAATTCCAGGCGCACGGCGGTCACGACCGGCGCGTCGTCCCGATCGATGAGGTAGGTGGTTACCTTGACCACATTGCTCCAGTCAGCCCCACTAGCAGTGAGGATCGTGCTTATATTCTCAAAGACCTGTTTCGCCTTACCCGCAGCATCGCCTGGCGCGACCAGCACACCATGCACGTCACGCGCAACCTGACCGGCGACATAGATCGTGTTCCCTGCACGCAACCCATGTACATATGTCGCAGCGTGATACATGCCTTCCGGTTGGATTGTTTCGTAAAACGATTCTACCGATAGTGGGTTTGAGGTAGTCGTCATAGCTGCCCCGCTGCCAATCTCTGGACGAATATGCAAGAGTGTCATGACAGGCATGGTCGAGGTGGTATCGTTGTACCTCGACCATGCCTGTTGATCAAAAAAGGTGTGTACACGAACTATCCAGGCCTTTAGTCCTTGATAGTTCGTACACGCGTACAAGCTATTCCCGCACGAACGGCAAGAACAGTTTATGGCGAATAGCCTCCGCTGTCGGCCTGACTGTCGGGGTCGTAGTCGGAGCATTCGTCGGCTTGGCCGTCGGTGTCATGATCGGTGTATTCGTCGCTTTGACCGTTGGTGTCGTGGTTGGCGCATTCGTCGGCCTGACCGTCGGCGTTGTGGTCGGCGTACTTTGTATTCCGACCGGGAACGTAACGGTGCTGGCACTATTTCCGGCCTCGTCCTCCGCGATCATAATGACAGAATACGTTCCGCTCGCCATCGCCGTCATCTGATACGACCATGTACTAGTCGTTCCCACCGTGCGCTCGAAGGTAACCTCGTCGACCCGCGCCGAACCATCAGGCAGCACCACGAGTGCGCGCAACGAACGGACGTTCCCTCCATCACTGACCTGACCTGTAAAGCGGGTGGGATCGCTCTGTTGCGTTGCCGCTAGCGCAGGTGCAACTGTGTCAACCCGAACGGTGCGCCGTAACGGTGTCACGGCGTGGTTTCCGGCGGCGTCGATGCCGTCGAGCGTCAGCGTTCTGGTCACGCTATCCCCGGCGAGCAGGTCGCCCAGCGCAATCTGCCACTGGCCCTGTGCACTCCCCGCTGGCGTAACAGCCACGGTAGAGCAATTCCCCATAGCCGTGGCATCCGGGCAGAATATGAACGATCGCGCCTCGCGGTTGTCCACGACGCGACCGCTCCATTCCAACTCCGATGCGCCGATAATGCCGTCGGCAAGGAATTCTTGCACCCGCGTGTCAAGTTGAACCGTTGGCGGTGTCGTGTCCACTGGTAACACGAGGGCTGTGGTCCAGGCGCTTTGATTGCCGTGGGTATCGCTTGCGCGCGCCCGGACGCTGACCTGATTCATGCCCACGAGAGAACCGAGATCCACATCGCAACTCCAACTGCCGGAGGTGCGCGCGGCGACTGGACACTCAACCCGTCGACCGTCGATGTCCAGCGCGACCGAGGCCACACCCGCTGGATCGTTGACGAAGCCATAGAATTTCGTCAATCCGGGGTGGGCGTATCCGTCGGGCCCACCAAGCGTGAGCCCGGTCGGAGCAGCAGCATCAACAGGATGCAATGACCACAACCAGTCGAAGTCACCGTGCTGTGCGTCGGACAGCGTGAGATCGAGTTCGCCCGCTCGCCCATTGAGCGCAGTGTTCACGATGGTGTCGACGCGTAAGGTCGCCGTCGTTCCGGAGGTCACATCACCCAGACTGAAGGTCGCGGTGTCGCTGCCGTTTGAGAAGCGCAACGCTCCCCACGTTTTTGCCGTGACGCGCACGCTTTGAGCGGTCGCGCTGCCGCGATTTTCATAGCGGAGGGTGTACCGTACACGTTGACCGTTGCCGACTGGAACGACTTCGGCTCCACTGGACATCGGTACATCCGGTACACCGTCAAGGTTCGCGTCCAGTCGTGCTCCGGGAGTCAGGGCCGTGCTGAGGCCATTGGCGAGGAAACCTGCCGTGATGCCGCCCGGATCGCCCTCCAATTGTGCTTCAATACGCCCGCCAATAACCATATTGCGGTTCGGCTTCACGCCGCTTCCCAGCGTGGCGAAAGTGTACGCCTGGGTTAGCGCAAACGTGTCAAGGCTGGTGCTGCTACCGGTCACACGGGCGCTGTTGAGCGGGTTGCGATCCGGGAAGGACGCCCATAGGCGCATCTTCTGCTCCTCGGTCGCCACCGCGACGACCTTGAGCGAAGATTGCGGCGTGAGGCCAAGCATCGCGAATGGCAACGACAGATCGGTGCGCTCCGATGCGCCCTTGGCGTCGAACAGATAGTATGGTGACCCCAGACGGCGCAGACGCACCCACGCGTTGCCATTCCACTTGAGGAGCGATGCGTTGCCCCCATCCGCAATCCACACCAGATAATCTGCGGTCATCTGCGGCGGCAACTGTACGTTGGTGGCCCCACCGAACGGGTTATGGAGTGCCGTCGCGCCGCCAGAAGCCGTATCGAGGTATACGAACAGGTCACCGTCAGCATTCCAATCCGCACCCGTCCAGGCCATCCGCAGCGTGTCGCTGTTCCAGGAAGTGTAGAACCGCTGTGCTTCGCTTTGCGGCTCGACAAGCTGCCGTGCCTGATCGACGCCAACCAGCGATGCACCGCTGTCCATCCAGCCTATATCATCGGGCGTTGCGACGAGGTCCGGCGTTGCGGGGGCATCAACGAAGAATGGACCAACCGTCTGCACCGTGCGATTGCCAGTGGCGTCATCCACGACAACGTGCGCATACAGCACCTGGGCGTCACCCGGCGCGAAACTGATCTGGCGCGTGGCGTTTGCACCGAGCGGCTTCAATGCCTGTGGTGCAGCGGTCGCGCTGGTAGCAAACCCAGCACGGTAGCCCGCGATACCACTGCCATCGCTTGCGGCGTTCCATTCAAGCAGGAGAGTTGGGCGTGGCACCCGAATCGTAGCGCCCGGCTGAACAACATGGATGGTACCCGCAGCGTCGCGGTACGAAACCGTCACGGCGTCAAGACGTGGCGGAACGAGGTCCACGGTTATGGCGGTGGTGGTCGTCGCGGTCCGTCCCTGCCCATCAACGATACGCGCTGTGACAGGATAGCTCACCCCATCGGGACGCTGCCCCAGGTTCCAGCGGTATTGCCAGCCGCTACCGTTCGCCGTCGCCGCACGGAACGGACCGTTCGCGCTGGTGCGAACCTCCGTGCGCCAGTCGCCGCCTGCGGTCGCATTGCCGCCCAGCGCCACTACACCGGGCTGTGTTTCGTGTGTTGACGTGAAGACCGTCGAAGCCAGCGCGATAGCAGGTGCCGCGCTTGCGACAAACACCTGCGTTGGATAGGTGTTCGCTTCGAGGCTGCTATCCCAGGCTTCCGCAATGGCGATCAGCAGATAATCGCCGTCCTGAGCAGGTGTCCATGTTGCGGTCCAGGGTGCTTCGGTGACGGCCTGATTTTCAGTCCAGGTTGCCCTGTAGATGACCGTGGCATTGGCATAGACCGTGACGGATTTTAGCGGTGTGTTGCTGAGTGCGCCGCCGCTGACCTGGACCGGGCGCAGTGCCGTAAGGATTGTGCGATCGGTTGGCGTCAGCACATAGCCTTCTAGCAGCGCAGGCGCTGGCTGCGCTGCTAGAAGGCTACGAGCATTATCCGTCGATGGGACGGGCGCGACACGGTAGAACATGGCACCGCCAACCCGACGCGGTGCTGCCAGCGAATTCGTCGTGTTGGTGGGTTGGCGCTCGAACGCGCCGATGTCGCAGCGTGCGATATTGTCGGCGTTGCCGTCCTGCGGTCGTGCCATGCCGCGCTGGTCAGTTGCCGTGCAACTCGTACCGCCTGTACCGACCGTTGCAGGGTTGCCGACATCGAGCGCGGCGCTGCCCGCCAGCAGGGCATGGGTCCAGGTCGTCCCACCGTTGGCACGCAAATCACCCAGTCCGAGTGTTGCGGGCGCGATGACATCGCCTGTCGCTGCGTTCCAGCCGCAGCCGCTGGCATTGCCGATGAGGTTGTATCCGTTGTTCGTGACGTTGGCGAACGCAAGCGAACAATCCGGTGCATCGCCCGAACGGTCGCTGTTGGCGCCGATCAGGGTGTTGGCGAGCGCGAACGAGGCATATCCAGCCAGACCGCCACCATCACCGCTTCCGTTGTTGTCGGCATCGGCAGTGTTGTTCGCGATCGTCACGTTACGGAACACAAATGTGCCATTCTCAGCGTACACGCCGCCGCCGTCGCCGTTAGCTTGATTGCCTGATATCGTGCTGTTCTCAATCTGGAACGGTACGCCACCCTCGCCCATGCCGACGACGATACCGCCGCCGCTCTGGGCTGCGGTGTTGCTGTAAATCGAGGTGGCGGCTATCGAAACCGGGCTATCCGGATAGGGGAACAGGTGGATACCGCCGCCGCTGCCGCCTGTCGCCACATTGCTATAGATCGCGCTGTTCGTGATCGTCATCTCGCCGCGTTGGTAGATACCTGCCCCCGCAATCGTTGCGAAGGTTCCACCTGGAGACGAAATGACGTTGCCATACACACGCACGTTGTTCAATGTCGCGCTCGCACCGGTGTCGACGTATAAACCGCCGCCCTCAGCGTCATTGTTAGTCGAGGTGACCGTGTTGCTATAGATCGCGACATCCGTCAGCGTTAGCGCTCCACCACTGTAGATACCGCCACCTGCGGCACTTTGGCCACTGGCAGAAGCGGTGTTGGTATGCACCGCGCCGCCCTGCATCTTCAGCGTTCCCTGGTTATTAATCGCGCCGCCGAATCGAGCCGATGCGTTGTGGTGCAACACTACGTCCGTGAGGTTGACAGTCGCGCTGCTATCGATAACGAGTGCGCCGCCCGCGTCGGACGTACCGTTGCGGAAGGAGATGCCGGTAATCGTGGTCGTGCTGCCGGTGGCTACCATAATGCCACTGGCATCGTTGCCGCTTACCGCGAGGGTCGCCGCGCCCGGTCCGACGACATTCAGATCGTCGCTGACGGTCAACGCGCCTGCGGTCAGGACGATACTTCCCGTGACGGAGGCGTTGAACAGGATTGTGTTGAGGCCGGGATTACCGTTCGCGATGATGACAGCTTCCCGCAGTGTGCAATCTCCTACTGTACACGCGCCATCGTTGTGATCGGCGGTTGTACTGACGTACAGCGCTCCCGGCAACGGCGTCGGCGTGATCGTCGGCGTCGCGGTGTTAGTCGGCGTTGGTGTCCTGGTCGGCGTCGCCGTTTTGGTAGGCGTCACCGTTTCGGTAGGCGTGTTGGTCGGCGTTGGCGTCGGCGGGATCGGCACGTACCCGATCGTCACCTGCGAGCTACTATAGCGTCCCTGCGAGTCGCCGAGTAGCCCTACCCCGTTCGACCCTGGGGCGAGGTTCGACCGATACAAGCCTTGTGCCTGCAGCCAATAGAGGTTGCTACCCGCCGCATCGAGGGCAATGCCATAGAGTTGACCGTCGTCACTGCCGCTGGCTTGTCCCGTTGTAACGTCGACAATGTTCTGGTTGGTACCCTGGAGACTTGCACGCCGGATATTATAGGTGCCGTTGACTGCGGAGTCTTCGCTCCAATAGATCAGGTCGTTTGGTCCGTCGATGGCGATGCCGCTGGCTCCCGCAATACCTGATACCACAGTGCTGTATTTCGCGGGATTGTATTGTGCGGTATCCACGAGGTTCGCCCATTTGATCGTATCGGACATGCTCCAATAAATACGACCACGCTCCGCGTCGAGCGCCAGACCGTACGAGCCATCACCGCCGACCTGCACCTCGCTCAACGTATTGGTGCCGAGCGCGTAGGATTGCGCACCAGTTCCGCTACGCCAGTACAACGTTTGCGTCGTGAGATCGAGGAGTAGAGTTCGTACGGTCGTGTCCAGGCCATCGACGACCATCGTTTGTGCCGATCCGTCGAGGTTCGCACGCATCAGCCGCCCATTGGTGCCTTCCAGCCAGTACAGGCGATTATTGGCACCGTCCACCGCTGCACCACCAACGGTGCTGTTGTTGGCAGCATCGACGATGATGTTCACCGAGACGCCGGGTTGAAAGGAGACGATCTCGCCACTGGAGCGGCGCGTGACGAACAGGTTCTTGGTCACGCCGCCTTGCGGCGTCGCCGTCGCCGGTTCTCTCGTAGGCGTCGCAGTGTTGGTGGCTGTGGGCGTTGCCGTTGCCGTGCGCGTCGGGGTCGGCGTACTGGTTGCGGTCGGGGTCGACGTGTTGGTGGAGGTCGCAGTTTTCGTGCTGGTAGGCGTAGGTGTCGGCGTCGGCACATACACAACAGCCACCGACACTCCACCGTCACTTGGGAGAAGATTTTGCAGCGTTGCGCCAGCGCTGAGGGCTGCGTATCGGATGAACTGTTCGTCTATCCAGTAGACCCGATTCCCAGCGGCATCTACGTGCAGCGACCGGATAAGGCTCGGTGCAGTTGTGATCTGTTCGACGCTGCCGCCCCACGGGTTGCCACGCATGATGCGCATGACGCCGGAGGCATCATCCCGCTCTGCCCAATATAACTTCTCGTGCTGGGGATCGATTGCTACGTCAAGAAACCCCACTCGGTCTCCGCGCCCGGTGACAATAGGTTCGACGTTCGACACATCAGTCTGCATACGATAGATCACCTGCCGATCGTCGAAGTACAGGTTGCTGCGTTCCGCGTCGAGCGTCAGTCCACAACACCAGGATGATGTCTTGACAAGCTCTCGAACGATGCCACTGGCCAGGTCTTTACTCCAGATCGCTCCTCCAACTGTTGAAGTGTCGGCTGCTCGCCAGTAAATCGCATTGCCAGCGGCATCGATGACAATACGTGATGGCATGCGCTGACCGCTGGCGACAACTTCCTGTTGCGTGCCATCGACATTCGCGCGGATGATTTGCCCTGTGCTGCTGACGGTCCAATAGATTTTGCTGCGAATTGTATCGAAGGCGATATTTTCTCGATTCGCATCCACATGCGTCACGACAAGGCGTTGATTCGTGCCGTCGGGAAGGGTAGCCCATGTATTCGAACCGTTCGTCCAGTACAGGCTTTTAATCAACCCTGCTGGTGTTACCGTTACGGGCAGACGAGTAGATGTGCTCGTCGGCGTGGGTGTCGGCGTGGATGTACTCGTCGGCGTGTGTGTCGGCGTCGACGTGTTGATTGGCGTGCGGGTCGGCGTATTCGTCGATGTGTTGGTTGGCGTCGGTGTGACCGTCGGTGTGTTGGTCGCCGTTCGAGTCGGTGAGTTCGTTGGTGTTAGGGTCGGCGTGTTGGTCGCCGTATTTGTAGGTGTCGCCGTATTTGTAGGTGTAGGCGTCCAGGTAGGTGTGTTGGTCGGTGTCCTCGTCGGTGTCCTCGTCGGCGTGTGTGTCGGCGTCGGCGTTGCCTGTGCAATGCTGATAGTCTGACTCGCCGTATTATTGGCGGGCGTTTCATCGGTGTCAGCCATCGTTACGCGTGCAATGTTGGTCAATTGACCGTTTGCTCCCCCATCGACGCGAACACGAATATCGACATTCACCGGCGTATTAAACGGTATGTCCATAAGTTCGCAGGTCACCGTTGGCCCGGCAAGTGCCGTGCAGGTTTCGCCTCGGTTTGTGGTTGCGGAAACGAAACTCACGCCCGACGGCAACGTATCGGTGAGTACGACGCCCGTTGCATTGGAGGGACCGACATTAATGATGCGAAGTGTGAATGTGAGCGAATCAGTGGGAGCAAGAATGCTCCTGCTCGCACTCTGCGCCAGGGTCAGGTCAGGCGTGGTGATCGGTGCAGATGATGAGCTATCCAGGGCTATTCCGTTGACATACTCCTTGTCATAGTAATTCCCTAGCACATACACCACATCATCGCTCCATCTTTGTCCCCCAACGTAGTAGCTGCGGAGATGGTTGATGCCATATGTGCCAGAGAAAAGCCCTTGATATCCGTAGTAGACTTTCTTGCTTTGTGGTTCAACAGCGATACCACCATAACCTACCGCGTCATGTCGTAGCAGCACGTCTTTTGCGCCATTCGACGGCGTGTAGTGCACAAGGTTAAAGCGGTCCGAAAGCTGTGTCTGCCACTGAGAAGTGACATGATACGCTTCAACCCAATAAAGCTCGCCGTTCGAGCGGTCAACCGTCAGGCTGTCCAGGCACTTTTGCGATGCGAATGTTGTTACGAGTGCAGCGTTCGAGCCGTCCATATTGGCGCTTCTGAGGCCAGAGCAATCATCCGTACCCCAGTACATTTTGCCACGCGCAGGGTCGATGGCGATTCTGGTATATGAACCACCGCTCAATACCGTGGCCACACCTGTTCCGTTGAGGTTCGCCCGCGCTATGCGTGTCCGCTCCGCGAAGTACAGGGTCCCAGCACGACTGTCAATGTCCAATCCACGCGGATTATCTAGCCCGGTAAGGATCGTCTCAATGTTACTACCGTCCAGATTTGCGCGTCTGACTTTATCGCCAGCCAGCCAGTACAACGTGCGGCGTTCCGTATCGAGTACCAGGGGACCCGTCGTCCCTTCATTGATGATTGTCCGGCGTGTTCTATTCGGCACCTGTGCGCTTTGAATCGATTTGGAGGTGCCGAGGAACATGGTTGCCGGGGTTCCGGGGATCTGCGAGGAGCAACGCCCGGATGTATCGCATGCCTTGATCGAGATGCCATCCGGTACATATGTTGAAGGGACGTTTGGCCCCCCATTATTAGCAATCTTGTAATAATCCTCTTTGACGGCACACGTCACCTCAATGCGATTGAGCCGCTGGCGTGTATCATCGGGATTGGTCAGCGTGTTATACGCGCGGGTTAGAATGCCCTGGCCTCCGCTACCAGCATATTGAGAAGTGATGGTGTTTTTGATGCCAGCGGAATTGTTCAAGCTACACGGAAAGATGATGCCGTCGGTGGAAAGGTTGTAATCCTCCGCCCAGGCATTGATTTCTGTATATGGGTTTCCCCAATTCCAATACGTTCTTGATGAAATACCGACGCGCGGTGCTCGTGTGTCGATGTCGCCGCGCCACACGCCCCAGGTGCTACGCTGGTTATTACGGTTACCGAGCATGTCTACGGCGGCGAGGTCGATCTGGTATGTACCCTCAATGTCGCGGGGAACCGTTCCGCTCCATGTGGTTGCGTTGACACCGCTACCAGCGTGAGCCAGGGTGACTGGTGTCCATGATAGGTACAGGCCACGTATCTGATCGGCAGAAAGCGCCTGTTGGAACATCTGGATCTGGTCAAGCGAACCATCGAAATAGTCTGTGGCAGCCGCGGGTGCAAAACCGAAACGAAGTGTGCCTTGCGCGCCGGATGACGAACTTCCTTTGATGCCACTGGCAACCAGATTGCCGTCAACATACAGCAAATGCGCACCCCCGTTAAGCACATCGGCGACGTGATGCCATTGCCCGTCGGCGTAATTCTTGGAGGCTGAGCAAATCGTTTCGGCTCCAGCCTTCCAGACGACCGCACAGACGTTGCCACCCGACATATACACCTGCCGGTCGATGCGAGGGGTAGTGCCGTCGAACGCCTCTACGGACGACAGACCACAATCGGTACATGTAGTCTTGAACCATTCGCTGAGGGTCACGTTGGCGACTGGCACCGGCATCGCCGGGACCACTAGCGTCTGCGCGCGCGTCGTGTCGAACGCGACCGCCCGCGCGACATAGCCTGGCATATTGGCGGTCGGACATGCCTCGCAGGTCGGGTTGTGGCTACCGCCAGAATCGTCGCGGAACGAGGTCGCACCAGCGGGATCGTCGAGCCCAAGCACCAACGTGGCGTTCGCCAATGCGCTGACGAGATCCCGCGTCGTCCAGGCGATGTTCGCCGACGCGATACCGCTTCGAACGTCGCCCACCTCGCCCACCTCGCCGCCTATGGTGATCGGCTGACTGATTGCGGTGCGGCTAGCGATATCCGCCGGGGTGGTGAGGGTAGTCACGGGCGCGGACTGGTCAATGTCAAGGGGTACAGGGGCGCTGGTCGCCATGTTGCCGACGCGATCCGAGGCTCGCACGATGAAGCTGTGATGACCCGTCGGATCGACGATGGCCTCGTTGCCGATGCCAAATCCCGGCAACGCATAGATGATCTTCCACGTGTTACCGCTGGCGGCGATCTCAGCAGTTTGCCAGGTAGAGCCGGGCATGTCGAGCAAGACTTCGATCTTTTCGACCCCGGATGCTCCATCCGACACAGTTCCCGCCATCGGCACCAGCAACTGATCTTGCTCGCCGCTGGCGCGCAGGACGCCGCCGGGTGTTCCGCTCACTGCTGGCGGTGTGTTGTCCACGGTAATCGTAAACGGTGCGGACGCCGCCCCAACCCAGCCGACGGCGTCGGTCGCCCGCACTCGCACCGCCATGAGTGCGCCCTCTGCTTGCGGTGCCTGTAACGTGAAGGACCAACCTTGCGTCGCACCTTCCACCGACACGGGTGCTTCCAGAGTAGCGGGGCGGAACGGACCGTTGTCGACGCTCGCCTCCACACCCGTCAGATACGAGGTCGGGTCGGTGGCGGTGCCGCCGATGATCAGTGTCTGCCCGCCCTGCACGAAGCGGGGTGTGCCACTGCCGATCGATGCGGTTGGGTGGTCATTGTCCACGATGACGGTCATATCCTGGCTGTTGGTCACCGCGCCGATCGGCCGCGTAGCGTTGGCCTGCACGTCCGTAAGCGTGGCTTCGACGTTGTTCGTGATCGCCTGAGGCCCTGAAGGAGCAACGCCCGACACGCGCACCTGTTGCGCCATGGTGTAGGTAGCCGTGTCGCCCGCCGTTTCAATACAACTCCACGAGACTTTCTCTGTTCCACCGTTCACCGATTCAAGCTGTGCGGGCAGACGTGCCGTCCACGTCCCGTCGATATAGACCATGACGGTCTGCGGATTCGGGGCGAAGGTGGACGTGTATAGGTCAATTTGGCGTTGTATCGGAAAGATGCACCGGGCTTCACGATGCCGTCAGCGTCGTCGATGTTCAGCCCAAACCCAAAGGGATTCGTGTCGGTCGCACGGGGATTGTAGCCAAATTTGAGCTCGGCACCATCTGAAATGCCGTCGCCGTCGCTGTCGGCATTGCGCGGATCGGTGTATATGCGCGTCTGCTTGCCGGTATTGTAAGTGTATAGCGCGCCGTTCAGTTCAGCGGCGTCGGTTAATCCGTCGCCATCGCTATCGCTCGTCAGCGGGTCGGTACCGCGCGACATTCAACGCCATCGCTCAGACCGTCGCCGTCGCTGTCTGCCACGGTCTGGCGCGTGCCGAGGCTCAGTTCGCGAGCATCGGTGACGCCGTCGCCGTCAGCGTCGGGCGTGCGGTCGTTGGGATCGTTGGTGCGGAGCAACCCGTCACCGTCGTAGTCGAGAGGAGCGGGAAATTGCATACCCTGTGAGATGGTCGTACAACTTCCAAATACACAGATTGGCAGGCTGACTCCACCACCCCAATCCATCGCATAGAAGCGGTCGAGTGTCGTGGGAAAAATGTCGAACGCGATGATGTCGCCTAGGTCATTGGTGCTGGAACTGCCGACGGTCGTCGATGTACAGACGCCGAGCCAGCAGCTGTAACCTAACACGCCATATGCCATCTTCAGGTACAGCGGTGCGCGGCGGTTGATCCCGGCTTGGAATACGATTGGCTCGGTGCGTACGGTCTGCGAGTTCGAGCCGTTGAAGTAGTTATAGTTGTCATCGTTGATGCGGCTGCTGTTGCGGTTTACTGTCCAGGCATTAGACATGTCGCCTCGAACGGCGGCTGGAACAGGCGCATCTTTATGCGTGGTCAGGGCATAGTGAAACGACGATGAGCGCAGATCATTCGCGGAAAAGAAGCTATCGCGATAGTAATTTCGGACAGTGCCGGATGGAAGCTTATGGTAAATTCGGGTCGCGACGTTCGCCTCGTAGGTCAGTGCATTGCCCGCACGCAGTCCAAGGCTCGGATCAGCCAGTTTGAACTTGAGACCGTTGATATTCATGAGGTCGGATCGCCCCGCAGCATCTTTATGTGTCAGGTCGATGGTCGAATCGCCGCTATAAAGAACCTTCGCGATCTCCTGCGTCACGGTACCGATCACGCCAAAACACGCACCACCGACGCCCGCCACACACAATAATTGCAGAAAGCCATCCACGAACGAGAGCGCGGCGTTAACCAACACACCGATCACTGTTGAATTCAGCGCGAACAACAGCACGGCGACGATGGTCGAAGCGATTGCGCCTGAAATGACCGTATTGAAGGCGAGGCTACCGGGTTCGAGTTTGTTGTGGAGGATGTCATAGAGCGCCAGTCCCCAGGGCAAGCCAACAGCAAAGAACAATCCCGCCGCACGGGTAAGCTTCGTTTCGCCCAGCAGTTCCGAGTTCCCACTCAAGACGGTTTTCACTGCAGCGCTACGCCCTAACTCGCCGGCTCTCGTGATCGCTTTTGTCACCGAATAGACATCGTATATACTCAATGCGGAGAGGGTTAGGAAAGCCGCGCTGAGGACACTGTTCGTGCCGATCTGCATCCATTGCGGACTCGTTCCTCCCGTCATCGCGTAGATCGAGCCTGCGCTGACCACGACCGTTCCGAGAACGGATTTCGCAAAGCGCCTGTTCGCACCACCATCTGCACGGCTGATCTTAAACTTCACCAACTTCTCGGGAATGGTCGTCGTGAAGTCTCCAACCTTCTTGTGGCTAAGTACTCCCAGGTATTCGTACACGCTCTTGGACTGAACGCGAAATGCGAGATCAAGTTGCTTGATGACGAGGGACTTGAGTTGACCACCGCCAATTGCCACGCCTGTCTGGATTTGTAGCCGCTCCAGGCTATCAGTCCGAAACTGAGTTCGGGTCAACGATAGGAACTGCGCCCGCACGTAGCAACGCATTCTGTCCCGTTATACAATCCCATGTACTGTATTTTCATCGCGGCAGTTTTGCCGTCAGTCACCAGTGCGCTATCCCCCGGCTCGGAGCTCGCGCATAGCGGCTGTCGAGCTCACTCAAATATGGTTCGATTCCGACAGGCGTCCAGGTCGAGCCATTGAAAGCATAGGGTGACCAGTTCATGCCAGCGGTCGTTTGTTCCACGGTGCCGTTCAGATCGACGTTAAGTTGCCGACCCGACCAACGCATACCATCGCTCGCCGCACTTTCAGGCGAGTTGTTCATCGCACGGTAGGTATCTTCGTAGGTGAACAAGAGCGTCGGCGTGATCGGTGCGCTGGCCTGCCAACGTGCGGTGAAGTTTGTGTCGAGGATACCTTTGGCTTCAACGCGAACCGATGCTCGTGAGTGCTACGTCACGGTGTGCATATGTGCGCGTGTTGACGCGCAGAATATTCGGGATGCCCCAGCGTTGCTCCTCGGTCGCTGCGCTGTTCTTTGTGCGGTCGAAGCGCTCCGCCAGCTTGGGTGCACCTTCGCCTCGTCCATTGACTGTCAGATCGGGCTTTCCATTGCCTATACAGGCACCGCTTGTGCTGGCGGTGTCACAGTCACGTCCGGTCAAGAACGCACTTTCAAGTCCGAGCGCAAGTGGAACAAGTGCGCCATCCACATTTGGCGTCGGATCAACGGCTGGATCTTCATAGCGATGGCGTAGTCAGTGCCGCGATTTTCGCGGATGTTGAGGCTGGTGAGTGCGAAATCGTCATAATAGGTTTGAACGACTTGCACCTGGTTGTGTGTATCGACCCCATTCTTGACGTAGCTGTCACAACGCGCACCTGTCGACGCCTGGCACACGTCCACCAAGCCTGCACGACCCAGGTCAGGCGAACCTTATGGACTGTCCCTGGCTTGAACTGGGGCTGGTAGACCATCTTGCCGGCGAAAGCGACCCGTGCTCCTGTGCGGTCGTCGGTAACGAGTTGCAGCGGCACGTAGGCATACGTGCCGCCATTGCCCGTCGGCTTCGTAAAGATGCCATACTTTTCGAGGTCGGCGGCGGGCGGCAGATACTTGTTCATCCTGCCTTCGATTTCGAGCATCGGGACGAGTTTGATATCGCCGTTGGCGTCAGGCGACATGGTGCAATCGCTTCTGCCGCTTCTGCAGACACACGTCGAAGAACGTTTTGCGTGTGGAGTTTTCGTCGCGCTGTACCTGTCCGGTGCGATCGCCATCTGGCCAATCCAGGACGTTGAAAGCGTAGCCCAGGTGGTCGGGGTTAGTGGGGCGCACCTGGAAATCGACGTAGAGTGGGCTACCTTCCTTATAATTGTCGATCCCCAGCATCATCGGGGCGGCGGCGCTGAATGTGCGCTGCTCTTTGCGAAATGGCGATTGGTCCAGATCGTTAGGAACGTTATCGGCGTCGATGTCACGGTCGAACAGGTCGGGCGTACCGTCATTGTCGCTGTCCGAGCAGACTGTCGGCGTACACTTCATGCCATCGGGAATCGTGTCGCCGAGGGTACTGGCATGTAGCGGGTCGGCATACCATTGTTTATTGCCGAAGGCCCATCCACGCACTTCCTGTGTGTCGGTCAGGTCGTCAGCCTCGGTATCGGCAAGTGTCGGATCGGTGCCCAGGTTGGTTTCTTCACAATCGCTCAGTCCGTCGCGGTCGCCGTCAGTGGTGCTGGTACAGGCTGTGGCGGGCAGCGGTGCTCACTTGCTGTGGCGGGACGCGCCGACGCACGCAAGCTGCGCGATCGAAGCGGGTCCTGCTGCGGATTCCATACGGCTGCTTGCTGCGCGTTCTGCTGCTGGTCCTCGAATGTCTCCTGCTTCTGCTGCTGCGTGTTCACTTCGGCTTGTGCGGCGGCTGCGACCGTGGCGACATGTCCCTGCAACAGTGGACTGGCTTCCATGGCGATGACGACGAACACACCACAGCGGCATAGAATGGGCGCGAGCGTCCGCTGCGCACGACGACCACACACATCATCCCGATGACTGCCAACATGGAAAATGGCAGCAGCGGGATCGACTGTATGATTGCGCCAAGCATCGTCGTGCCGGTCCTGATCGCCGATTGGAGGGTCCAGGCGCTCGCGTTGT
The DNA here is from genome assembly GCA_963782315.1 of uncultured Chloroflexia bacterium. Classification (GTDB taxonomy): domain Bacteria; phylum Chloroflexota; class Chloroflexia; order Chloroflexales; family Kallotenuaceae; genus JBBSGA01. Next base: position 5,771 of record CAWAJS010000030.1, on the reverse strand, counting down.
GCCAGGATGCGAACGAGGCTGCGGTTGCCGGGTACCCCGAGAAATCGACGTTGATCTGGGCTTCAACCGCGTAATCGTTTTCGGACGGAAAGCGAGCGTTGATGGTCTGCCGCAGTGGCAAGCCATCGCTACGCACCCACAGTTCACCGTCGCCGGACATATTCGTATAGGTCGCGGGCAAGTCGAGTTGTGATCCGTATGGCAGTTTGCCCTGCTGCGACATCTGTGCCGCGAGTTGATCGCGAATGTAGCTTGCGTACGCGGGGCCATCGATCTCGAACGAATAGCGCGAGAAGGTCAAACCGTCGCGCGTGTCCATACCTGCGAACGCGACGTTGCTGGCTCCTGATAGGAAGGACATGAAATCGCCCGCCGGAGCAAAGCTCCCGGTGGTGTTTTCCACTGGCTCCCATGCGCCCTGTCCGCGCCGCATCTGTGCTACGCCATCCACGATCCGCATGTGGGATGCGCCGGTTCCCTGGGCGACGTTTCCGCCGCTGTCCCAGAGGGTCAGTTCAAGCGAACGCGAGGGCAGGTCATTCTTACCTTCGAGGTGGTAATGGTATTCGCGGCTCGTGCGCCCAACATTGGTCGCGGACGCCAGGGGAATGACCTTTTGGACGACTTCCGCCGTGAAGGTATACGATCCGACATTGCGGGCGTTGCGCCAGGTTGCCTGGACCTCTGCTCGCGCACCAAGCGCGGGCCAGAAAAACATGCCAGTGACGGCGACGAGGAGTACACACAGACCGACCAACGCACCAGATACACGCGACACACGAATCATATTTCTCAGACCGTCCTAGCTACACGAGCAAAAAAGAAGCAAGAAGTTGTGGAGCTAAACTCGATGGACGACGGGGGGTCGAAGTCCATTGAGCGAGAGCTTTGGACTACTAAAGTGTAAAGCGACCTGCTATAACTATATTCGGTAGAGTTTCGTAAGAACTACGGAAATATACCATATCGATACGTTTATGACAAAGGCCAGAAAGTGTTTGCAATGTATTATTAACATCCGATCCTGCGGCACGATATTCTTTCCACATGGCACATCAGCTGCTATCGCTTTCTTCGTTTCCTGCATACGTAATGAGCCATACGCCCAGTGGCACCCTGGGCCTAAAACATGGCATGGAAGCGCTTCGTCCCTGGAGATTAATCGCGCAGATCGTCATGCTGCGCTGCCCTTGCGCCCTCGTCAAATCCTGAAACAACCGCGCACAGCCCAGACAGCTGGTGCTGCCATGTATCATTGCCTCTCGCACGCGCCGCAACGGCCCCTTGTCTTATGTCAATAAAATTGTCTGTCCTTCTGTATGGAACCGTATCGCGTCTGTTCTCCCTGTGCGTATGCATCACGGCGCGTCAGGCGTCGTACGGTCAGGACCCTGGACAAGAATATACTCATAGGCACTCATCGCTGCTCGTGCGCCATCTCCAATCGCAACGAGCACTTGCTCACAGGGTGCGGTTGTGACGTCACCGGCTGCGAAAACGCCAGCCAATGTCGTTTCGCGCCGAGCATTCACGACGATGAACCCGCGCGCGTCGGTTTCGACCAATCCGCATACAGCATCGGTCTGAGGCAGCAATCCCAGGTCGGCAAAGGCACGATCTACACGCAGATTTTGTAGCTCGCTTCCACAGCCAATCTGCACCATCTCGACAGCAGTCGTGCCCAGCACTTCGGTAACCTCATACCCTTCGTATACCTTGACGTTGGCAGACTGGCGAAGCTTCGCACCAAGTGGATTGTCAAGGATGCGAGGATCGGGAACGATGAGGTAGAGTTGCGCGGCTCCATGCGCGAGCTCCATCGCTCCCACCAAAGCCCGCTTTGATACGCCAACCACCGCGACCCGCATACCGGCTACAAGGTGTGCATAGGTCGTAATCGAGTATGCAAGACCGTGTTGGACGAGGCGTTCCGCACCTGGTACGCGAAGCACCAGTGGCGTCGTTCCGGTCGCAATGAGTACGGCAGTGCTTTCGAGTACGCCATGATCCTGCGTTTCGACGCGAAAACCTAGGGCGCTGCGTGCTATGCGTAGGGCTTGATCGTTGATGACGGCACGACCCTGCTGCGTTGCCTTGGTCACCAGCAATTGGACAACCTCGTTGCCGGGCAGGTATTGATCTGCTCCTAGTCCCTCAGGGCTGTGCAACCATCCAACTTTTCCACCAAGTTCTTCAAACAGTAATACACTTCGCAGCTTTTTGCCCTGCGCGTACAACGTGGCGGACAGTGCAGCGGGTCCACCTCCCACGATAATCATGTCGTACATTGATCGCTCCTTCGCATCCGGTTCGCTGGACTATCCCGTTCCATACGGGAGCGGTCGGTGGTATTGACGATCGTTCTAGGGACGCGCATCCTTGATTATGCGACGATGCGGTGATACCGACGTGAGCGGGGCGAACTAAGGCGCTCCGGCTCGTATGCGTCTGTGTCGTCCCAGCGCACATGTGGCCTGAGATGCGGGCAAGTCACCGCTTGGCTACATCGCGTCAGCGCCTCGTACGTGTCGCCACAACTTCCGCTGTTTCGACGTACCCTGCATCAGGGTAGAACCACCGCGTCAGACAACATGTTCCGGTTTACACAGCGCAACCATAATCGGTCACCCAGGCGCGTAAGCGGGCTTGGGATACATGTGATGGGGCTTTCGACCGCTCGGTGATTGACCAGTATACAGGAGTGGTCCTGCATGCTACTCCTCCACGATCAGGTGACAATCTTGACGCCACCGCTCCATATCAGGTGGTCTCATAACAGCATAAATGTGTGCGACCTACACAACGTTGTGATACCACCACCTAACATGAATCGTTGCACACAAACGGACGGCGACGTGGTTCGGCGTAGGTCCTAGGTATGACTTTCATCCTTGCTCTCGAACGCGCGTTTATTTGCACTGCAGGAGGGCGTTGCGCACGCAACTGTCTGTGTACTGGTGTATGTGTAACCGTCGCGTTTCGGGCATGAGCAACATAACAGGCGCTCGTAGCGGAATCACTACGACGGAGTAACATTTCGCTTCTTCCTGCGATACCAATTGATAGATGATATGGTAGAAGGTCGTACATGACGATTATGGCATCGACGCATGTGCGCCCGCAATACCCAATTGCTATCTGTTCGCCCCATACTCCATCACTGACAAAACAGAGCGCAAGCAAGGAGGCTACATTGGTCCAAACAATCATGGTTCCTCTCGATGGCTCGGCGTTGAGCGCGCAGGCACTTCACTTTGCAACATCGCTTGCCAAACGAACGCAAGCAACGTTGCATCTCGTACACGTCCATGTTCCGCTCTCGTTCTCCTACGCGGGTGTTGGTGTGAATGGCACTGTATTCAATTCGTGGGAGATTGATAATCAACAGCGTACGCTAGAAGCAGCCTATCTGGATGGACATCGGCAGCGTATCGCCGAGGAATACGGCATCGTCACATCGTCCGAAGTCCTCGAAGGACCGGTCGTTGAAATGCTTGTCGCGTTTGCGGCAACGGCTGCCATCGACCTCGTGGTAATGAGCACCCATGGTCGTGGACCGCTGGTGCGTTTCTGGCTCGGTAGCGTGACAGATGGCATGATTCGCCGAACAACCACACCGCTATTGATCATCCGCCCGCACGAGCAAGTTCATATTCCCGCCAAAGATGCAAGCTTTCAATCAGTATTATTGCCATTAGATGGTTCGGTTCTCGCCGAGCAGGCTATCGATCCTGTCCTCGCCCTCGTCCATGGAACTGATTGCCGCATTACGTTAATGCGTGTCGTGGTGCCGCACATGGAGTTCAGCACAGTTACGGCGATGAGCTCACCTGATCTTGACCATCAAGATACAAAAATGAGGGAACTGGAAGCCAAACGGTATCTGGAACAGGTCGCGAAGCGTATTAAGTCAGCAGGCGCAGAGACCGAGATCCGCATTATCTTTGCTGACCAATCTGCTTCCACGATACTGTCAGAAGCGCAGGATAATTCGTATGATCTTGTCGCTATATCGACGCATGGCTGGGGTGGTTTGAAACGGCTCCTGATTGGCAGCGTCGCGGATAAGCTTGTGCGTGGCATACACTGTCCCTTGCTAGTGGTCCGTCCGGAGCACACTGTCGAGGCTGCGGAATAGTATGCTCCCGGCCACTGGTATGAGTTAGGGCACGAGATGTCGTGAGCATAGTGACTGTTCCACAGCCGATGCCGTACGGTCGAGCAACTGCTCGACCGTGCGGCATCGGCTTTAGCATGCAACCCGAGATAACAGTTGCGACTAGGATGGGCGAAGGATGTTCGCGTTAATGGTACCGTCCGCAAAGTCAGTGATGTTCTGGATGGTCGTCTCTGCTATCTTTGTCATCGCCTCGATCGTGAAGAAGGCCTGGTGCCCGGTAACGATCACATTAGGGAAGGTGATCAAACGCGCGAGCGTTTGGTCTTTCATCGGCTGGTCGGAAAGGTCTCGGAAGAACTTGCCTGCTTCATCCTCGTAGACATCGAGTGCTACCCCCGCAAGTTGTCCGCTGAGGATCGTGTCAAGCAGCTTTGGTGTGTCGATCAATCCGCCACGACTGGTGTTAATGAGGAATGCACCCTGCTTCATAAGCGGCAGCGTGCTTACATCGATCAGATGGTGGGTATCGGGTGTCAATGGCACATGCAAACTGACGATATCAGAGCGTCGTAGGAGTTCATCCATCGGAACATACTGCATCCCAAGGTTCCATACATGTGGCGCTTGGGTGCGTATCGTATCCCAGGAGTTCACAACCGAATCCGTGCATGATTCGAGCAAACACCGTCCCGATCTTGCCTGTGCCGATCACGCCAACACTGCTGCCATGGATGTCACGCCCCATTAAGCCAGCCAGACGAAAATTGAATTCCCGTGTTCGGTTGCTGGCACGGTGAATTTTGCGGTTCAATGTCATCAGCATCGCGACCGCGTGTTCGGCGACCGAATAGGGAGAATACGCATCGACGCGCATCACGGTGATGGCATGTTTGTGCGCGGCAACCAGATTAATATTATTGAAACCAGTCGAGCGCTGCGCGATCATCCGAACACCGTTCGCCGCAAGGCGCTCCAGCACATCTTCCGAGGCGTAATCATTCACAAAAAGCGATACGGCATCATATCCCTGTGCCAAGGCAGCAGTCTGGAGGTCAAGCTGAACCGATAGATAGTCGATGTGGTGCTGACCGTTGTTCGCCGCTTCCAGCGCCGTTCGGTCATACGAGTGCGTGTCATATACCAGTACCTTCATGAGCGTCTCCTGTTTTAATGGGCACATTGTGGCAAGTGTCTCGCTATTGAGGATCACACAGCGTTGGAACCGGGGCGTTTCCCAGGAGGTAGCCCGTACCTCGGACCGTCGGGTATACCGCGGATTGGAAGCATCCGTCTCAAGTTTCTTCGTAGGCGGAATAGCATAGGGCCTCCAGGTCTTTCGAGTATGCTGCGATTGATAAATACAGGGTTGGTGCAACGTCCATTCGAAAGCAGCCAAACCCCAAAGATGGTCATGCTGACATGCACTTCGATAGGATATGCGTTTCTTGATGTACCAGTGTATTCCGGCACTATGCCTGTGTAGTATAGGGATCGCTTAAGCGTTGCAGGTGAAGATTCCACAACGTGTTGCACATACAGCGTAACTTCTGCGGGTGTTATGAAGAATCCTTCGTCGTGCGATACGAAGTCTTTCCTTTACCGTGTGTTGGCTTTGCTATCCTTAGTTGAAAGGTCAAGCTGGTCCTTGCCC
>CAWAJS010000029.1:0-137272 GCA_963782315.1 uncultured Chloroflexia bacterium | reverse complement strand
TCAGAGCCATAGGAGGAGTACGATGAAAGCAAATATCGGATCACGCGATCAATCAACGCGCATCTTCGTCGGTCTCCTGCTGGGCGCATTCTGCCTCGTTGGCATCGTTTACGGTACTGCTGCGCTTATCCTTGCTGCGGTCGCGGGACTGCTGATCGTAACGGGTATGCTCCGCTGGTGTCCACTCTATGCGGTGTTCGGATTCTCTAGCGTCGAAGACCCGGCATCCTCACGTTAAACAGATAGCGAATGCAAAAAAGCGGCTCGGTCGGATACACCGAGCCGCTTTTTTGCATTCGTACACACTGCCTCGGGCACTCATCGCCCTTCCTATTTCACGGTGGATGACGTACCCTCGCGTAGTAGTCCACGCTCTCCATTGTGATATGCAGGGTCACTAGCGTAAACGCATTCGCTATCCGCGCAAGGTACTGGACCGACCCGACTATGGTTTGATGACAACACCCAAACGGCAAATCGTTCGCGGTGATCGGAGCAACGACGCGTGCCCTGTACGATTTCTCCGAGAGCGCATACCTCGCCTATACCGTCGCATGGCATAACCTGGAAACGGCCCCAATGTTGTCTCCCTTCAAGGCGATGCGCTGTTTGACTACACCCTCCACCATTTTGCCGGTTGCTTGAATCTAATGAACAGTGTAATCTATATGTGTCAACGTACCTTCATTTTTGTCTCCCATGCAAGTTAACTCCATCTGTCATTCCTTTGTTGCGTGTCATCAAGGTTAGGCTATGAAGACGAGGACGCACAGTAGGCGAGGCGATCATGCATCGGCATTGACGATCCAGGTATCGTCAGTTCTGGCCGTTGCATCTACGTTTCGGTCACTGGTTGAACGTGCGTCTCCTGCCATGGGCAGCATCGATGTGTATGGCTGTATCATTACCACTCAGGTCAAGCATGTGTATGGCTCCCTCCGGACGGAGATGAGCAGATACAGTATCGAGTTTCTGCTCGCCGGCCATTTGCCGCAGGTCTCTCTAAGCCACATTCTTACCGCCACCGAAAGAATGCCAGTCGGTGCATTGAAGATCCGAGCCGCCTCCAGTGCTCCTAGCGTCTTTGTGGAACCGGTAATACGGGGAACCACTCTTCAGACGACGTGCGGGAGCATCTGTTCGAGCCATTCTGTTAAATCAGATCGACCGAAACTAAGCGTTGCTTATCAACAAGCGCTGGAACTAACACCCAACATGGAGGCCATATCTGCGTGAATAGCACACCGGTTTGTGGGACGACGTTTCGCATCACAACTCCCTACGAGCCGCTAACCCGAGTTCGTTTCCCGTGTTATGAGAGGAAGCTAGCGTGAGTTGTCATGGACCTCGGCTCTTAGTCGTCGACGATGAAGCACCGATTCGGATAGTCGTTGCGGCTATGCTTCGTCGATCGGGATTTATGGTTGAAACGGCGGACGATGGTGAAGCAGCGCTTGCACTCCTCGACACGCATAGCTTCGATCTCCTCATCCTCGACCTTAAAATGCCGGGGATGGACGGCATGGAGGTCGCGCGTCGTGCGTTGTCACTCGTCCCTAAAATCATCATTTTTACGGGACATGGGGCCATCGACAGTTTGCCCGAAGATGTAGCACAATCAATCGACGTCCTGCATAAAACCGCCAGCCCTGAAGAGGTGGTCGAGCGTATACAGTTGACTCTGTCTCATCGTTCCTAGGGTTGTCATACGACGTATTTAAGCGGGAAAGTCATAAACGCTCGGCGAGGAAAGCGCAGCATTGAGCAGCATGGAGTCCGCCACTATGGGCTTATGTGCAGTAGCTCACAGTCGTACCACCCGCACTAGTGTATCGTGGACCTCTCGGAAATGTATACATGCAAGGAGGCATCGTATGACAACTATGGCACGACAGGAGCAAACGCTCCAACAACGGATCATCGGTGGGATTATCGGCGGAATCGCGGGTGGCCTCGTCTTTGGCGCGATGATGAGTATGATGGGCATGCTTACCATGGTCGCGAGCGTTGTCGGCAGCCAGTCCCCGCTGGTTGGATTTGCCTACCACATGTTCAACAGCATCATCATTGGCGCGATCTTTGGCTATGCCCTTGGAAATCAGAGTCACACCTTCGGTCAGGGCATGCTATGGGGTCTGCTCTACGGCGCGATCTGGTGGGTTCTTGGACCACTCGTATTGATGCCGCTCATGATGGGCATGGGACTGCAGTTCGGTGCTGCGTTTACGACGCCGATGCTGCTAAGCTTGATGGGCCACCTGATTTATGGTCTTATTACCGGGCTCGGATACGTCTGGTACATGCATCGGTAGCGCCGCGCCGCTAGAACAAGCGACCCTGCAGCGGCGATGGATACCTACCCCCGAAATTGTAGTACAGGCATTATGGAACGGGAACAATGAATGCTAAGAGTGTATGTATCCGCTCATTGTCTGGTTTGTCAGACCGCGATACTGCGGGCGAAACAGCTACAGGCACTGCGTCCGGAGCTTCCAGTAACAGTCATCGATGTCGAAGCCCCGGACGCGGATGTTCCACATAACGTCATCGGCACACCAATCTATACCTGGAACGAACGGGTCGTCTTTATGGGGAATCCTAGCGATCAGGAACTGCTGGAACGAGTAACGGAGTTATGCCATGACAGCGAGCGAGAACGAGCTTGAAAAGCAAGGCTATCTCCGCGATATCGATATCTTTCAAGATCTGGCGCCCGCCGAAGTCGACGCACTCGGCGTTCGCGCTCCGATGCGCACGGTCCCGGCAGGTGCCATCTTCTATTCCCCGGAAGACACTAGCGAGGTTCTTTTCATTCTGAAGGCAGGACGTGTGCGTATCTATCGCCTCTCTCCTGACGGCAAGGCGCTGACCATCGCGATCGTTGAGGCCGGAACGATCTTTGGCGAAATGGCAATCCTGGGACAGGGTATGCACGACAGCTATGCCGAATCGATGGTGCCATGTGTTCTCTGCCTGATGAGCCGTGATGATGTGAAGCATTTGTTGCTCGGCGACGTTCGTATCGCACTTCGGATCACCGAAACAATGGGACGTCGGCTCCTGGAGGCCGAGCGTCGGCTCTCCGATTTCGCGTTTAAGTCGCTGCCCGAGCGCATAGCTACCGTGCTCGTGACACGCGCTGTGCGTGACTCATCCCGATTCAGTGTGTGGCCAGTACGAGCGAACCGACCTGAATTTCGTATTACTCACGAGCAGCTTGCCGAAATGGTAGGCACCCACCGCGAGACCGCCACGAAGGTATTAAACGAATGGCGCGAGCAAGGCCTCATCGAGCTCAAGCGCGGCAAAATCATCCTTTTGGATCTTGAATCGTTACGTCAATTGAGCGCTGATTAGGAACGGTGTGTCTGTCCGTGCGGTTTCTGCGCCATTGTGCATATCGTTAGGTGTTGCACCTTGTTTCCGTTACAATGAAGCGTATCGCGTGTACATGTCAATATAGAGAAGGAGATTTTGAGCTATGAGCAATGCCATGGACAAACTGCCGACAGTGGGTGATGCATTTCCACAATGGTCGTTGCCAACCCTGGATGGACCAGAACTGTCCTCGGAGAAACTACAAGGCAAGCGGGTGCTCCTGTTTATGTGGGGCTCGTGGTGAGGTTGTCGTGAACAGTTGCCCGTGTGGCAACACTTTTATGAGCAGAACCACAACAAGAACTTTGAACTTGTAGCGGTCGCCCTGGAGACACAGGGAGCCGCCGCTGCACGACCCTGGGTCGAGCGCGCGAACGCGACATTTCCGGTCGTGGTGGATCAGCACAACGCCCTTGGTCGTATGCTTGGATTCAAGGCAGTGCCGAACGGTGTATTCGTGAATGAGCAAGGGATCATCTGCTACACTAAATACGGTGGATTTAGCGTTGAGCAACCACAGGATCGTGAGGCGATCCTCCAATTGATCGATGGCGAGGTCCAACAGCATCCAGCAGTTCCAGACGAGGCTCCATACCTGCTGTCGTCCGCCGAGCGACAACGTGTGGAGACGCAATTTCGGCGTGGAGCAGCGTTGCTGGAACAGGACCAACGAGAGGCAGCGTTGGCAGAGTGGAAGCAAGCTCTGGAACTGGACCCCCAAAACTACGTTATTCGGAAGCAGATTTGGGCGGTGAAATACCCTGAGCGATTCTACCCGACTATCGACTGGGATTGGCAGCGTGACCAGTTACAGTACGAGCAAGAGCAGGAGATCGCCAGCGGCGTATGTGGCCTGGATGGATGTCCGATTCCGCGTTCCCTGCCCACCTAGTGTACCGCCATCGTTGCTTGCGGCATCCCTTGTTCGCGGGACGACGCAAGCAACATGATGGCGCCGGAACGTCTGACGTGTACATGCAGGTCGGGCCTCAAGCATCGCTGAACTATCCCCGGTTGCAGCACCACTACCTATCTGGCACTCGTTGGAGAATTATCCATGGACATGACAATACCCATCCCAGAACGCCTTATTGAAACGTGCCATGCGACGCAAGAGCGCCGCGAATGGCTTGAGCAGTTGCCACGCGCTGTTCGGGAGGCGCGAGATCGGTGGTCCCTGGTTCTGGGGGCTCCTATCGATAGCAATGAGGTGAGTTGCTCCTGGGTCGCTCCTGCCGTGCGCAGCGATGGAAAACACGCTATGCTCAAACTAGGAATGCCACACATGGAGGCGCAACACGAGATCCATGCGCTGCGCTTCTGGGATGGTGACGCTGCCGTCCACCTGCTCGAAGCAGATGAAAACCTCAACGCCATGCTCCTTGAAAGGTGCGAACCTGGAACGCCGTTGCGTCATCTTCCTGAGCAAGACCAGGATGTCATTATCGCAGGGCTCCTCCGGCGACTCTGGCGCATACCCCCAGCGTCCTATCCCTTCCGTTCCCTTGCCACGATGACGGCATGTTGGGCGCAGGAAACGTTAGCCGACGCTGACAGTTGGCCTGATGCAGGGCTCGTCCAAGAAGGCCTCACGTTATTTGAGATGCTGCCACGTACGTCAGCCACCGATGTATTGTTAGCCACTGATTTGCACGCAGGCAATGTATTACGCGCACAGCGAGAGCCGTGGCTCGTTATCGATCCAAAGCCCTTTGTTGGCGATGCCGCCTATGACGCGACGCAACATCTGTTGAACTGCCCGGAACGGCTCAGGAAAGATCCCGTTGCGACAATTCGCCGCTTCGCTGACCTCCTCGAGATCGATGCAACTCGCGTTCGCCTCTGGATGTTCGCGCGCACAGCAATCGATTCACGTGACGATGAATCGGTCGCATTAGCGAGGTTGCTGGCTTGAGCAAAAGCCGGGACTTTGCTGCGGTGCTATTGCGTTAATCATCATTGGTTCAACAATTGGCGTGTCACAGATCTTTGATGATTTCAGCGAGATACGGGAGTACTTCTGTTAATGGAGGCGCGTTACACATCGCAACACTGTAATGGACCCGCAGCCATCGCATACACCACGCACGCCGAACAGCGATTGAGCCTGGTCGTGCTGGTCTCACCTCCTCCCACGATCGTGGGCCGAGCCCAATCGTTACGAACAGTATTTCGGCCCTCGAAGCTCGGACGCAGCACAATGCTCCCTTCGATTATTCGCGCGTGTTGCTTTCGATCTCGATGATACGTTGGGCGACGGTCTGCACATCTGGGCCAACCACATCAGGGCGTTCCGCAAGCGGATCAAGCACTTTACCTGGTCGAGCAACGAATGCCGCAGCACACCCCGCACGCTGAGCGCCCGCGACATCCCAGGCATGGGCAGCGATGAGCCGAACGTGTTGGATTGGGACGTCTAACCGCTCTGCCGCCATGTGATAGACTTGCGGGGCGGGCTTGAAATGTCGTATGGCGTCCACCGAAAGAATCTGCTCGAAATAGTCCGATAGCCCGGCGTGGCTGAGTTGGGCAACCGCAACATCCGCGGTCGAATTAGTCAGAGCAGCGAGACGATACCCGGCATCGCGTAGCAATTCGAGGCCCGGTCGTACATCAGGGTGCGGCGGTAACTGCCGTACAACTCCCAGGATCTGCTGGCGTTCGTGGTCCTCAAGGGTCACGCCGCGTCGTTCCGCGGTCATGTTCAACGCCGCCTTGCCAATCTCGCCAAATCCTGTGTATGCGTTCGTCACAGTGACAACGAGAGCCGATTGTAATAACTGTTGAAACCATTCCTGACGCGCCGCCACATCACCAAAGACACGCTGGAAATGCGGGTCAAGTTCCCGAAGATCGAGCATCGTTTCGATTACGTCAAAAACACAAACGCGTCGCATGGTGTGCTCCTTTCGGCTGATTCGTAGCGACTATTTCCCTGGTGTACCGTCTGCTACGCCCTTTTACCCTTGTCGATGCTCCGCAACATTCATCCCGAGGCACAGAACAGTGTGGCTAGCCTGACTTTCGTCTACATTCAACTCTACTTGGTAGAACCGGAGACTGCCGTCCCCTGGCATACATCGTGCCTCGGCTCCCGTTGGCTGTGTCGCATAGCGCAAGGACACAGACTGACATAACCAGATGATAACCGGGAGAAGCAATAATGGCGGAAGCGAAAACGGAGCGCGGCGTACCAGTCGGTACACTGGCTCCCATTTTTAGACTTGATGCAATCGATGACACCGTGGTTAGCCTTGAACAATTCCGAGGCAAACAGCCAGTTGTGTTAGTCTTTTATCGGGGCTGGTGGTGAATACATTGTAAACGGGAGATGAGCCAGTTGGCTCATGATTACCAAAGCTTCCGTGATGCAGGGCTCGTACTACTGATGGTCAGCGTCGATAGCCTCCGCCGGGCTCGTCAGTTGGCAGAACAAACGAACGCACCTTTCCCGGTATTGTCCGATGTTAATGTCGATGCTACCGTAGCCTATGACATATTCGAAAGTGGCATCGCCGTGCCAAGTGCCTATATTATCGACCGGGAGGGAATCATCCGATGGAAATATATTGGTACGTCTCCCAGTGATCGTCCGAGTACTGAGATTTTGCTGGAACACGCGAGACCATTTGCCGAGCAGCCGTCGGTTGATCGCACATTATGATGTAGGCTCGGACTTCTTATCGTACGACGTAGCCACCTACCACGGGTTCGCAGAAGAGATCAGCGCGGGCACGTAGCGAATAAATGTGGACGTTCACAAACGGATATATTTTGAAGAAGACAGCCCCGTCGTTACCGCAACGACGGGGCTGTCTTCTTCAAAAATGGTGGACATTATACGGGAGACAAGTCACTCCAAGCTCACTTTGGCAAAGCGATCCTGCCTCCCGAGAATTGCGATATCACATCGGCCCGTGCGGGTTTCGGCCGCGCAACAGCACAGGAAAGCGCCAAATATGCGGTCGCTCGGTAGCTAAAAACGTTCTTACTGCGTCCCGGGCGTATTACAACTATTAACATCGCCCGACTGGAGCCCATCCTTGAGTGCCATCTGACGCTGCTCCGATGACCCATGTGTCCATGATTCGGGCGATACTTGGCCTTGGGTCTGTTGCTGAATACGGTCATCACCTACGGCCGCGGCGGCGTCCATGCTCTGGGCAATCTCCTCATCCGTTACCTTGGACAGATAACCAGTTTCGGTGGCGTGATATGCCCAGACGCCTGCCAGACAATCAGCCTGGAGTTCAGTATGCACCGCGGCGCTCATTGGTCCGGTGTCTCGCGAGCCAGCCGACGCATCCAGTGCGCCGGTGAGATTCTGAACATGGTGACCGTACTCGTGCGCCAGGACATACGCCTGCGCAAACGAACCGCCTTGCGCGCCAAAACGCGTGCGTAGTTCGTCGAAGAAGCTTAAGTCGAGGTACACTTGCTGATCTCTTGGGCAATAGAACGGCCCGACTGCCGCAGATGCATTGCCGCAGGCGGCTTGCGTTGCACCTGTGAAGAGTACAAGTTTGGCAGGAGAATAGGCGGCCCCCTGGCTCGCAAACTCGTCAGTCCAGTACGACTGGATACTGTTAACGAACCCTACAATGCGGCAATCCTCGCTAGCATTGGCATCTGCGCCAGTCTGGCATTCCTCTCCCAACGTACTTGTTGTGTTCGAGCTACTCGTTGGTACTGCTGCCGGTTGCTGGGTCAGGCCGCCAAGGTCGGCTGGATTTACGCCAAGCAGTAGCGCCACCACCAAAACCACCAGGCTAAGTCCCCCGCCACCAAGTGCCACCGTAGTACCGACTCCGCGACCGCGACGGTCATCGACCTGGGATGGGTCCAGGCGCGATCCATCATTGAATGGCATTGGTCTGTCCTCTCCGCCTTATGGCGAAATTGATTGTGCGCGGCTTGCTGCGATTAATGCAACCAAGCCCAACCCGACGTTATAACGTATCCGACCACAGTAAAGTTATGTACACTAGGTGCCTGCGATTGCTCCAGACCTGCCGAGAAATGTGCGCGAATGTACACTATTTCCAGATTCAACCAAGCCGAATTGTCAAGGAGCCTACTCATCATACCGGAATGAGATGGGGTGCAAGAGATATGCCATCAGTCATGCATAGGCACTCAGCGTCCTGGGCCGCGATGAGAGGCATCGAGCAGCGTTGTTAGCATGCGACAACAATGGGTGAAACACGCACAGTGGGAGGGTATCTACATCAGCAAAGGTAGCGTGTGGACGACCGCTGTCAAACAGGGAAAGCGGGCATGGACACAAAGCATGGTATGCAATAGCTCGGGGCGTGGCGTCCGTCGCTAACCTTCGGTGAGCAGCAGTAGCATTGCCATTCCGAAGTCCTGTGGATACCATGCAGCTTGGTGCACGGAACATTCTTGCGTCGTTGATGGCGTGTTATCCGTTGATCGTCCGGGGTTGGATGTCGTTCTAACGTCCTCCAGGCACGGTGCCACCTCCAGGGCGCGTGGACGCGTCACGTGGCTGACGGTATATCAAACCTACATACCTGTAGGCATCTGCATAGAACATCGATTCATGAGAAATAGCTTACGCCGGACCAACGAGATGTTAGCGCTAAGCAAGGCCTCGAATCAAATTCGTGTCTATTGTTTATGGCTCCCGCACTTCCACCATCCGTCGATTGTCGTTGAGGTGCCACCGCTACGAGATGACGGATCTCGTATGGAGCAGGCGCATAGCGTCAGCCACTGAGACGCTCGGCATCGTGCATCCTGCCGAGTACCAATAACTCATCGCCAGCATCAATCATCGTTTCAGCTGAAGGATTGAAGTGGAACTCGCCATCGCGACCCACTGCGAGAACGGTCAAATTATATCGACTGCGTAAGTCAGCTTGCCCAAGCGTTTGACCATGCAGATGTTCCGGTGCTTGCATCTCGACAACCCCTAGTTCCGGACCAAGTTGCAAGTAATCAACAAAATTCGTAGTCGAGATACGTTGGGCAAGTCGGGTTCCGGCTTCATGCTCTGGCAAAATCACTTCGTCGGCACCTACTTGCAACAAAATGTCGCGTTGAGTTCGCGTCCCTGCTTTTGTAATGATACGTCGCAGCCCAAGCTTGTGAAGTAAAACAGTCGCCAGCAGATTACTCTCGAAGTTATACCCAATGCAGACAACCGCTGTGTCGAAATGTTCCGCGCCGATTTCCCGCAATGCCTCAAGATTCGTCGCGTCAAGCTGGATGATATGGGGTAGCTCTTTAGACAGTTCCTGGACACGCCGCATATCGAGGTCTAGTGCCAGAACATCATGGCCCTCACGCAGTAACCCATGCGCAACGCTTGACCCGAATCGGCCTAGCCCCACAACCAGGAACTCCCGTCGAACAAGCTTTTTAGCGCTTTTTGCACCTTGCAACTCGGCATCCACAGAGGACTTTCTCTTGTCTGGTGTGACTGAAAGCGAGTGCCGCAGCCTCCGAAATGATTGACGCATACGACCTTCGATCTCCTTTATCCAATTACGATTTGCTCGGCGGGATACCGTACCATCGTCGGGTGCTCGCGCTGTGCCAACAGTACAACCAGCGTAAGAGGTCCCAGGCGTCCCCAGAACATTGTGAAAGCCAGGGCAAAGCGTGCAGGGTCGTCCAGTTTTGTCAGACGTGCCCAACGAGTATCCTGTGTTCGAAAACGCACTCACGACCTCGAAACCAACCGGAAACAGCAGATCCGTTTGTCGGATCAA
Source organism: uncultured Chloroflexia bacterium (assembly GCA_963782315.1). Taxonomy (GTDB): domain Bacteria; phylum Chloroflexota; class Chloroflexia; order Chloroflexales; family Kallotenuaceae; genus JBBSGA01. Next base: position 127,157 of record CAWAJS010000029.1, on the reverse strand, counting down.
CAAGAATAGTGTCACAACGAAGCACAGCAGCGTCGATACCGTCATGATCGCAACCGCTTTGGCAATCGTTTCGAAGGGTAACATCCGACCGAATGCAACGGCCTGTGGTGAACCACGCACTGTGGAAAGCACCGCGACGACGAGAACGCCCAGTGTGCTGACGGTAATACCACCAGCCATAGACGCTGGTGCCCCGCCAATGAACATAGATACCATCAGAATCAGATTGCTGGCGGGGCTAAGTGTTTCAAGTGGCATGATGGTAAAGCCAGCAGTACGAGCGGAGACAATATTAAAGAGGATCAGCCAGAACTGATCTCCCAGTGATAGTGTTGTCAACGGTGTTCCTGCCAGCACCTCGGATATCCACATGACGATGACGCCAGCAACCGTCACAGTAGCTGAAACCCAGAGAACGAGTCGCGTATACACCATCAATCGCCTGGTCCAGGGAAAGGTGAGGAGGTCGGTAATCGCCAGGATGCCCAGCGTACTGATCATGATAAGCACCATCAAAATACTTAACGTGATCGGATCGCGCCCGAAACCGAACATGACCGTCCCTGTGCCAGTAAACAGGTCGAACCCCGCATTACAAAAGGCACTGACGGAATGAAAGAGCGCCAGATAGGCCGCTCGACCAACGCCGAGCTGTGGCCACCAGCGTAACCAGAGCAAGAAAGCACCTAGTAGTTGAATCGCTATCGTTGTTGTCAGCACTATACGAGCGACACGAGCGATATTGACTGCTTGGAGAACACCAAGAGATTGCTGCACCATCAAGCGCTGTGCTATTCCGATGCGCCGTCCGATCAGCGCAAACAGTACGACTGAAAATGTGACAAAGCCGACTCCACCGATCTCGATCAATCCCAGGACGACGAACTGCCCAAACAAGGATAAGTCAAGGGCAGGCAGCACGACTGTTAATCCTGTTACGGTTGTGGCGCTAGTCGCGGTAAAGAATGCTTCGCTCCACGTTAAGGGACGAGCACTACCTGAAAATGGTAGGCGTAATAAGGCCGTGCCAATCAAGATAATTAGCGCAAACCCGGCAACCAGCAACAAAGTATTGTATTTCGCGTCAGGACTTGGATGGGACTGTAGCAGGGATGGTTCGCGCAGCTTTTCAGAATAATAGCGGCGCACGTATGCGTCGCGGGTGTCTCCGCTGTGAATCGGAGCATAGGTTTCAGGCTCGCGCGACTGGTGCGACATGGGTGCGGTGCCGTTCTCCATACAGCGCCTCTCGGCAACGAGCAGACTCTGAGCCTTTGCACAACGATACCATGCGAATACAGATGTTGCACAAGGCAAATTGATAGTATACCATTCTTCGTTTTCTAATCAGACGCACCTCTTGCTACATCCTGGGCTGAGGCAACGTCCGGTTCAAGACGACTACATTGTCACGCTGAGCGGGTGCCGATGATTCTCGTTTGGAATGGTCCTTCCCTGTGGTTCAGCATGATAGACGTGCGACTTTGTACTCAATACTTGAGGGTGATCTGGATAGGACTTCCCTCGCGTCGTTGCAGTCAGACATATACATTACTTCATCATGTCGTCGCGCATCCCGGGCATTGCCTCTGCCCTCTTCTACCCATCGACGGACGCCTGTCGTCGCTCATCGGTGGCCTGAGGTCCGGCAAGAGCGACTGGGACGCCGCATTAGCCAGAATTCAGTCAATTTCTGATGCTTCAGCGAACCGCGGAGATCCTGCAATCATCCGATTTTCCCAGCGATTTTTCATATCCCACAGACCCTAACCTTAACATAAATGTGTATGAACACTAGACAAAATCTGTCTCTCGTGTAAGATAGTTGTGGGCCAGTAAAACATTTCCATAGCAAATCGTCCACTTTCTAGCTCATTACGCCCAATATCCCGAAAAATTAATATAGGCTCAGGCAAGGAGAAAGCCTCATGAATGTTGATGAGAGTATTATGGCTATTCATCATTGCTCAGATGATATGCCGCACCAAAATATGGTGACTTCTGCAAGTTCCATCGAGCGCAACCTCACGCACGATGGTATCTGTATCAGTGTTGTCAGCAATAGCATGCTTATCCGTGATGGCCTCCTTGGCATGCTCGCGCCGCACATGAACTCGTGCAGGTCGGTAGTTGGACCCTTGACCAGCGTACGAGGCCACCAGCCAAAATGCTAGATCATGTTGTTCTCATCGATGGGAACTGTGAGCCCGAAGGATTGCTCGAAGGTATTCATTACTGGCGGAGTTTGTCGGTAAGCCATGTGTTCATATGTGAACTCGATTATGACATCGATCTCATCATTAGTTGTATCGAGGCAGGGGGCAATGGATACACCTTGAAAGGTGCCTCAGCTCGGGACATTGCCACTGCGTTAGTTGCCATGCGAAATAATCGTGTTCAATGCCATCCAGAAGTCGCATCAAGAATATTTACTCGATTGGCCACCCTTAGCCAAACGCAACAACCAGCGCCGTGCCTGCTCCCCTCCCTTACCACTCGTGAATGGGAAGTTCTGGAGTTTATCAAGCATGACTACAGTAATAAGGAGATTGCGGAAGCGTTATTTATTGAGGTCCGAACGGTCAAACATCATGTTCATAACATCCTGGAAAAGCTTGGGGTTGTGAGTCGGCGCGAGGCTGCCCGCTTCGCCATAGAACAAGGCTACCCGCCCGCGCGTGCCATTCAGATCGAAAGAAATGCCAATCATCTTGTATTGGAAACTAATCCCTAGCCTATCAATCTGGTCAGGAGAATTTGTAGCATCGATGTCACTCTTGAATCAAAATTTGCAGCATGAAACAATCAATTTCTCTCGATCTTTTCCTGGTCCCCTCGTCCCAACATACGGATCTTTATATCGACCCAGATCCATGGAGAGGCAGATCCAAGGATCTATTGTACAAAGACCAGAGCGGTGCTAAGGTAGATATGAAACATTGAAGTTTCGGTCTTGAACCGCAACGTTTTACCTTCAAATTTCACCCTCATCGGTGGCTAACGAACTCATCGCACGATTGTACGGGCCCATCCATTTCCTGTCGGGAAATCCCAACGGACAGGATGTCCACGTTGGTTGTTGGTATCTGTACCACAATCGACTTGAGCGTACAGAAAGGTCTCGATCCGCCTATTAAGGCAAGCAACTATGAACGTGCCCTAAAGTTTGATCCAATTTTACGGCGTGCAGCAGTATGAACGCATGCACATTCATATACAAGATTCTGGTGCTATGCCGCTGAGAGTTTGTCATACGTATGAGTTTATGAGGCTCGATCGGGAAAGGATTGCCTATATGAGGACATTTGATATCCTGGCGATAAATCCTTCTCGCTCGCTCGATCCAGGGATTGCTATCGCAGCAAGTCGTGCAGGTGGGATTGGGATTGTAAATTTAGAGTCGTCATTTGACATTGCGCGAGCGCGTGCAGCGCTCGCTCGAGCGAGTGAGTTTGGGACGAGTGCACTCGGCGTGATGTTCGAGGATGCCAGCACGCCATCCGCCATCGAATTGCTTGCGAGCCTGCCCGACGCGGTCCGAACGATCATCATTCCCGCCCAAAATCTGCATATTGCGAAGTCATATGTGACAACCTGTCAAACGCGAGGCTGTCGTGTATTGCTTGAAGTACACAACGTCGAACAGGCGCTAAGTGCCGAACAGATCGGCGCGGATGGCCTGATCGCCAAAGGTCATGAGGCTGGAGGCTGGGTCGGCGAGACGACGACGTTTGTTCTGCTTCAGCAACTCATGACACATACCACCTTGCCGGTGTATGCACGGGGAGGTATCGGTATACACACCGCCGCAGCCTGCTACGTAGCAGGTGTTGCTGGTATTGTGCTCGACGATCAACTTGCACTTACCCGCGAATCACCGGTGCCTGAGTCCATGCGCGCCATGCTCGCAGTCATGGATGGCAGCGAAACCACAGTGTTTGGCGCGGAAACTGGCTTGCAGTTTCGCGGCTATGCACGTCCCTCCTCCTCAACCCTTGTTCACCTGCACGCAAGGTACGATAAACTCACGACGCAACCATTGGAGCCGCATGAGCAGCAGGAACGCTGGCGTGAACTGATTGCGGATGCCACTACGGGAACAGGTGACCGTCTGGTGCCGCTGGCGCAGGATATTGCGTTCGCAGCGTCACTGGCGCGCCAGTATGGCACGGTCGGCGGCATCATCCAGGCCATGCGTGAAGCGGTCTATGAACACGTAGAACAAGCCCAACGACATATGCCTTTGGGCGAAAACGCTCCGTTGGCGGTATCGCATGGGATACGTTATCCCATCGCACAGGGTCCGATGACACGCGTAAGCGACCGGGCCGAGTTCGCCTTACGCGTCGCGGAACAGGGCGGCTTGCCGTTTCTTGCCCTCGCGTTGATGCCCGCGCCAGAAGTTCAGGCACTGCTCGACCAAACCAAGCAAATGCTTGGCGACCGTCCATGGGGTGTGGGTATTCTGGGGTTCGTTTCCCCCGAACTACGGCGCGAGCAGATCGAAGTGATTCGGCAATATCGTCCTCCCGTCGCGATCATCGCTGGTGGTCGCCCCGACCAGGCTCACGTGCTTGAACAGGACAATATCCCGACCTATCTGCATGTTCCTTCGCCCGGGCTATTACGTATGTTTCTCCAGGACGGCTCACGCCGCTTCATTTTCGAAGGTCGCGAGTGCGGCGGGCATGTGGGGCCGCGTTCGAGTTTTGTGCTCTGGAATACGATGATCGATGTTCTATTGAACGAGGTAAGCTCAGACGCGGCGACCCAGGTTCACGTGCTGTTTGCAGGTGGGATCCATGACGCTCGCTCGTCCGCAATGGTAGCGGCACTCGCCGCACCGTTGGCCGAGCGCGGAATGCGTATCGGTGTCCTCATGGGCACGTCTTATATCTTCACGGAGGAAGCGACTTCTTCGGAAGCAATCGTCGCGGGCTTCCAGGAAGAAGCGATACGCTGCACCGAAACCCGGTTGATCGAAAGCGGACCCGGTCATGCGATTCGCTGCGCCCCTACTGCATTCATACAACATTTCGCGCACGCCAAGCAGAAACTCGCTCAGGAAGGCTCGCCGCGTGATGCTCAACGGCTAGCCCTCGAAGACCTCACGGTTGGGCGGCTACGGGTGGCATCCAAAGGTATCGCACGTGACCCGCGCTTCGGGCTTGATCCTGAAGCGGCGAAATACATGACAGTCGACGAAACCAATCAACGTGACCAGGGCATGTATATGCTCGGACAGGTAGCGGCGCTGCGCGATACCATCGGCACGATCGCTGAACTGCACTACGATGTTTCGCATAACGGTAATGCGCATCTCCTTAGCGTGGAGACCGCTCCTACCAGTGCTGCAGATGAGAAAGTAGCATTATGTGACGTTGCGATTATCGGCATGGCCTGTCTCCTGCCAAAAGCCCCTGACTTACAACTCTACTGGGAAAATATCCTCAATAAGGTTAACGCCGTGACGGAAGTTCCTGCCAATCGGTGGGATTGGCGGCGACATTATGACCAGGATCGCACAGCGCAGGACAAGATCTATTCGCGATGGGGTGGGTTCCTGGACGACGTGCCATTCGATCCCATGAGCTATGGCATCCCACCCAACGCGCTACGGTCGATCGAGCCGATCCAACTGCTCACGCTTGAGGTCGTTCGCGCTGCACTGACAGACGCAGGATATATCGATCGTCCGTTCCCACGCGAACAAACGTCGGTGATCCTGGGTGCAGGTGGCGGCATCGGTGACCTGGGGCAGCAGTATACGACCCGGGCGATGCTACCTGACATCATGGACGACGTGCCTCAGGCGCTTCTAGATCAATTCCCAAAATGGACTGAAGACTTGTTTCCGGGGAATTCTGATTAAATGTAATCTCGGGTCGCGTATCTAATCGCTTCGACCTCGGCGGCGTAAACTATACGGTCGATGCCGCATGTGCTTCATCGCTCGCCAGCGTCTATCAGGCTGTACGCGAGCTTCAAACAGGCACGAGTGACATGGTGATTACGGGCGGCGTCGATAATGTGCAAAACCCGTTCGCGTTCCTGGCCTTCAGCAAAACGCACGCACTATCCCCGCGTGGTCAGTGTCGCACCTTCGACGACAGCGCAGACGGCATCGCCATCGCCGAAGGTGTTGCCATCGTCGTACTTAAGCGCCTGACCGATGCTGAACGCGATGGCGACCGAATCTATGCCGTGGTCAAGGGTGTCGCCGGGTCGAGTGATGGACGTGACCGCAGTTTGACTGCTCCTCGCCCAGAAGGTCAGGCTCGCGCCCTCAATCGCGCGTATCGCATGGCGGGCTTTTCGCCCGCGACCGTTAGTCTGATCGAAGCCCATGGGACCGGCACTATAGTCGGCGATAAGGCCGAGGTAGAAACGCTTAAACAAGTATTCGGTCCCGCTGGAGCAGGGCAACAATCGTGCGCAATCGGCTCGGTTAAGTCGATGATCGGTCATACCAAGGCAGCGGCAGGTGTCGCGGGTCTGATTAAAGTTGCTATGTCGCTACACCACAAGGTGCTTCCAGCGACACTTGGCGTCGAGAAGCCGTCCACCAAGATTGGATTCGAGAACAGCCCCTTCTATATCAATGCCGACGCTCGCCCCTGGCTTAACAAACCTGAAGAAACGCCACGGCGTGCAGGCGTCAGTGCGTTTGGGTTCGGCGGCACGAACTTCCATGTCGTGCTCGAAGAATACACACGCAACTTCATGCCAGTGGACGCAACTACTCATACCTGGCCCAGCGAATTGCTGCTATGGTCCATGCCGTCACGAACGCAGCTTGCCGAAGCCATACAGGGCCTTCAGCACAAGCTCGAACAGGGCGCACAGCCGCGATTGCGCGACCTCGCCTGGAGCCTATACACGCGCTACCGTGAGCAGGTCACGCCATCCAATGCGTGCTTGTCGATTGTCGCCGATTCCCTTGTTGACCTCCAAGGCAAGCTCGCAAAGGCGTTCAGCGCACTTAGCACAGGTGCCGAGATCGCGGATGGACAGGGCGTGTATTTCACTGAAAACCCGTTGGCGCGCGAAGGTAAGGTCGCTTTCCTATTCCCCGGTCAGGGTTCGCAATATCCCAATATGCTGCGCGATCTCGTGCTCGCATTCCCAGAGGTACGAGCATCGTATGAGCAGGTGGATCAGGTCCTAGCGTCACGCTTCGCCCAACCCCTCAGCACCTACGTATTTCCAGTGTCCGCTTTCGACGACGCGACCAAGCGGTTGCAACAGGAAGCGTTGACACAAACCAACGTCGCCCAGCCAGCCCTCGGAGCAACCAGCCTGGCGCTTCATGCGCTGCTCAACTCTTTGGATGTGCGGCCCGATATGGTGGGTGGACACAGCTATGGCGAATATGTCGCATTGTACGCAGCCGGAGCCATTGATCAAACGACACTCGCGGAGTTGTCCGAGGTTCGTGGTCGCTCGATCATCGAGGCAGCGCAGGATGATCTGGGCACCATGGCAGCGGTAGGTAGTACAGCAGATGTGATTACTTCGATTATCGGTGATATCGACGGTGTATGGGTTGCCAATCTAAATTCACCCCGCCAGACGATGATTTCTGGAACGCGAGTTAGTATTGATGCAGCAGTGGAACGACTTAAGATGCACGGTCTCAGCGCACGCACGATCCCGGTTGCGGCGGCGTTCCACTCACCGATTGTCGCTCCCGCACGCGAACGGCTGCAATCTGCGCTCAAGAGCGCGACCGTAACGAGCGCGCGCATCCCTGTATTTTCCAACACAACTGCGGCGACCTATCCGGTCGATCCAGGCGCGATGATAGAACTGCTGGCCGACCACCTGGTACGTCCAGTACGTTGGGTTGAGCAGATCGAGGCAATGTACGCCGAGGGGGCGCGGATATTCGTCGAGGTTGGACCTCGCGACGTCACCACGGGGCTCGCGCGCGCCATCCTTGGCGAGCGGGCACATATGGCAATCGTCCTCGATCGCCCGACAAGCCGGGGATCACTCAACTCCAGCGAGGTTTGGCGCAACTCGCTGCCCACGGCGTGTCGGTCAACCTTACGCGACTATTCGAGGGACGACAGGTTCGCAAGCTCAACGTGGATCGTCTCGTTGAGGAAACCACGAAGAAGCCGCTCGCTTCGACGACGTGGATGATCAACGGTGGGCAGGCACGACCATTGCGCGAGGTCGCGCACGTTCCGTTCCAACCTGTAAACCTGCGCGACATATCATCCGTTAGCTCTGGTCCGGCGAGCGACACCACGGCCACCGCCGCATCGCACAACAAGGCATCCCATACGGACGAACACGTTACCCAACCGGCCGTCGTGCATGCCACAAGCCACGATAACGTAGTCAGCAACGGCACGCCGCATGAGCCCATGTGGCAGCAGGCTTCCGAAACCCCGCCGGTGGGTGAATCAGCACCCGGAAGTGGATTGGTGATGGATGCGTTTCAGAATCTGATGGGGCAATTTCTGGACACACAGCGCAATGTCATGATGACCTATATCCATGGCGCGTTGACGCCGGGGAGCGTCACGCCACCGTCACGACAGATTACGCCGCCTGCGCCGGTAATACACCCAAACGTGGTTGTGACAGAATCCGTGAATGTGCATTTAGATAATGGCATGGTTCATTCACCTACTAATGGTCATGTCGAATCGACGACGAACAAGCCAGAGGTCGAGCCGATAGAGCCGCGGCTTGAACGGCCAACGGTTGACGACGCGCAGAACGAACCGACGCCGAGTACCGATGAACCGTTGAATCGCGAGCAATTGACCGCACAATTGCGTACCATCGTCGCCGACCGTACAGGCTATCCGGACGACATGCTCGAAGTCGATCAAGATCTTGAAGCACACCTGGGCATCGACTCGATCAAGCGCGTTGAGATCGTCGAGCAACTGACGCGACTGTTGCCTCCGAACCATGAGGTGCGTCTGGACGACCTTTCGCAATCACGCACGCTACGCCAGATCATCGACCATATCGACGGTGCTAGCCCATCCAGCCAGCACGCCCGTCAGAACGGTAAGCATGTCGTGGCGGCGAGCAGCGCTACATGCGAATGGTGTCGCGAACAACAGTTCAAGGAAGTCGATCGATCGATTCCTGTTACGCGTCGAGGAGCGACCGACGCTCGCTGGCGGTCCCTGCCTAGCCCCTGGGCGCGTCGTGGTAATCACCGACGACGGCACAGGCATAGCGCATACAGTCGCCGATCAGCTTGCTGAACACGGATTCCCGACCGTCATTCTGCCCCTCCACGCCGCACAGGGCGGCATCGACCTCACCGCGCCTGACGCGATGGCATCACTGGTCGAATCGATCCACGGCACAAAAGGTTTTATCTGCGCGTTGCTGCATCTGATCCCGCTCGCACGGCACGAAGCCACTGTGAGTATGGGCAGCCAGGAATGGAACGAGCGCCTCGGCGCGGAAACGCGCAGCTTGTTTCTCCTCGCGAAAGCATTGCGCGCTGACCTCATGGAGGCCGCTTCGGCTGGCGGCGCTGCGATCGTCGCTGCCACCGCCATGGGTGGAAACTTCGGCCTCGCGCATACGCCCACACACACGTTCTTCCCAGGGCAGGGCGCGATCGCCGGATTCTGCAAATCGATTGCCAGGGAATGGCCTGAGGTACGCATCGCCTCCGTGGATCTCGCGACGGATGAAGGCATCCCAACAGTTTCGGCCAATCTGCTCCAAGAACTCCTCAACGGCGGCGACCTCCCTGAGGTCGGCTACCGCGCGGGACGACGTTGGGGCATGAGGCCTGTGGTCGCACCTGTCGGGGACCACACATCAATGGTGTTGGACAGCAATTCCGTCGTGCTGATCACGGGTGGCGCACGTGGCATAACCGCAGATATCGTCCTCGAACTGGCGCAGAAGCACCGACCAACGCTCGTGCTCGTCGGCTTGGCACCGCTCCCATCCCAACATGAAGCGCCAGACACCGCCGGTATCGAAGGCAAACAGCCACTCAAGGCAGCGTTGATTGCCCGCTGGAAGGCTGAGGGACGTGATGCGACACCGCAAGAGATAGAAAGAGCGTTCCGACGATTACACAAGGAGCGTGAGATTCGCCACAACCTTAGCTTGCTGCAGGCGACTGGTGCGCGAGTGGAGTATATGCAAGTCGATGTACGCGACGACCATGCCTTCGGACGGTGCATCGAGGACATTTATGCCCGCTTCGGACGCCTGGACGGAGTCATTCATGGCGCCGGCATCATCGAAGACAAACTCGTCGAAAACAAATCAGTTGCATCGTTTGACCGGGTCGTTGGCACCAAGGTCGAGAGCGCCCTCACACTCGCACGTCACCTGCAACCAGAATCGTTGCGGTTCCTGGTGCTATTTGGGTCGGTTGCAGGCACGTATGGTAACGCCGGACAAGCGGATTACGCGTCGGCGAACGAGGTGCTCAATAAGCTCGCAATCTATCTCGACGAGCGATGGCCTGCGCGTGTGGTCACGATCAACTGGGGGCCATGGGCCAAACACGGTATGGTGACACCGGAACTCGAACGCGAGTTCGCACGACGCGGCGTGGCCATGGTTCCACCGGAACAAGGGCGTCGCCGCTTCGTAGAGGAACTCAGCCGGGGTCGCAAAGGTGAAGCAGTGGTCATCGTCGGAGGTGATCAACTCTAAGTATGGATGGTATGAAAGAAGACTTGAATAATTCGACGTCGGCAGCCAATCGCGATATCGCCATCATCGGCATGGGCTGTATGTTTCCAGGCGCTCCGAACGTAACGAGCTTTTGGAACAACATCGTTTCCAGTGTCGATGCGATCACCGATCCACCACCGGAAGCATGGGATTCCGACATTTTCTACGATCCCTCTTCCAGCGAAAATGACCGCGTCTACTGCAAGCGCGGCGGCTATCTGGGTGAACAAGCCTATTTCAACCCGCTCGAACATGGCGTTATGCCTCGGGCACTCGAAGGCGGCGAGCCCGACCAATGGCTTGCCCTGCAAGTCGCGCATGCCGCGCTGGTCGATGCGGGCTATCCCGATGGACCCACCGAGCGTGAACAAACAGCGGTGATTCTGGGCAAAGGCACCTACATCAATCGTGGCAACCTGACGATGGTCCAGCATAGCCTGATGGTTGATCAGACGCTCCGCAACCTCAAGGTGCTGCAGCCTGATCTGACCGATGCACAGTTACAGGTGATCCGGCAAGACCTGAAACGGCAATTACCGACGTTTAACACCGAGACAGCGGCAGGCATGGTGCCGAACATCGTTGCGGGCCGCATCGCCAACCGCCTTGACCTGATGGGTCCGAGCTACACCGTCGATGCAGCATGTGCTTCGTCCCTGATTGCTATCGACATGGCAGTGCGTGGGCTTCGCGACGGTGAGTACAGCATGGCACTCGCGGGCGGCGTACAGGTGACGACGCCGATTCCAATTCTGACGCTGTTCAGCCAGCTTAAGGGGCTTTCGCTTGGCGAGAAGATCAGGCCTTTCGACACCCACGCCGATGGAACGATTCTCGGCGAAGGCGTCGGCATCGTCGTGCTGAAGCGCCTTGTTGACGCTGAACGAGATGGCGACCGCATCTATGCCACGATTAAGGGCGTGGGCGTCGCCAGCGACGGGCGCGGCGCGAGCGTCCTGGCACCACGCGTCGAAGGCGAAGTGCTGGCGTTACAACGTGCGTATCGACAAGCGAACGTAGACCCGCATACGGTTGGCCTGATCGAGGCGCACGGCACCGCAACGGTTGTGGGCGATGCCGCCGAAATCTCAGCGCTGACCAACGTCTTCGGCCAACGCAATGGTGGTTTGCCCTGGTGCGCGATCGGCACGGTCAAATCGATGATTGGTCACACCATGCCAGCGGCGGGCGTCGCAGGCGTGATAAAGGCCGCGCTCGCACTTCACCATAAGGTTCTGCCGCCAACGCTCAATGTCGAGCAACCCAGCCCACAGCTTGGGCTGGAGCATAGCCCATTCTATATCAACACCGAAACACGGCCCTGGATTCATGGCGATGCGTTGACGCCACGTCGCGCTGGCGTTAACGCCTTTGGCTTTGGTGGCATCAACGCGCATACCATTTTGGAAGAATATGCGACGCCAGAAGGACACGTTTTTTCGAGCCACAAGCTCGACTGGGAAACCGAAGTCTGCATCTTGCGTGCCCCGTCGCGTGCAACGCTGATCGAACAAGCGACTCAGTTACAAGGATTCCTGCGAAGCCATGAACATGCGCCGCTCAAAGACATCGCCTACACCTTGAACTGTGAACAAACGTCTGAGGTGGCCCCCGGTGTGGCATTGGCGATTGTAGCGTCGTCGCCGCAGGATCTGGGCGAAAAGCTGGCGCAGGCGATGGATCGCCTAGCCAAGCCGACCGAGCATAAGATCAAGACTCGCTCAGGCATCTACTTTTTCGAGCAGCCGCTGGGGCGCCACGGCAAGCTAGCTTTTCTGTTTCCGGGCGAAGGATCGCAATACCTCAACATGCTTGCCGATCTATGCCAACATTTTCCCAAGATGCGGGCATGCTTCGATGAGATCGACCACGTATATCGCAACCATGCACGTGGGTACGTGCCAAGCGACTTCATTTTCCCTCGTCCCACCTTCAGTGCTGAAGAAGCGGAAACGATGCACGCGAAACTGTATCAAATGGATGTCGCCATCGAAGCCTTATTGACCGCGAATCACGCACTGTTTGTGCTCCTTAGCGATTTAGGGATTCGTCCCGATGTCATGCTGGGACACAGCACAGGCGAATATTCGGCGATGCGTGCTACGGGTATGCTCGGGGAGGAGCATCAATTTGCCGAGCAATTGCTCGTACTCAACAGGCTATACGAGGGCGTAGCAGGATTGGATGCGATTCCGCAGGCGCATCTTGTGGCGGTCGGCGCCGATCGCGAGCAGGTGCTCGCCGTTGTCGGTGGAGCGAGCGATGATGTGTATCCCGCGATGCACAATTGCTCGCATCAGGTGGTGCTGGCGATCAGCGGCTCCGCACTCGACCAAACACTGGAACGTCTGCGCGCAAACGGAATGATGTACGAACTGCTCCCATTCGACCGCCCCTACCATGCACCATCATTCGCACCCTATGCCGAAGTATTACGGTCGTTTCTGGCACGCTGGATCAAGGCGCTGCCTGACGTGCCGGTCAACTCATGCACAACCGCACAACAGTTTCCGGACGACCTCGATGAGGTACGTGACATCGCGTTCCGGCATTGGAATCAAACCGTCGAGTTTGACACAACGATCCAGGACATGCATGCCGATGGTGTGCGGCTTTTTGTCGAAGTAGGACCACGCGGCAACCTGACCGCCTTCGTAGACGATATTCTACGTGGTCAGGAGTATGTCGCAATCCCATCAAACATTCAACGACGCTCCGGCATCACCCAACTCAATCACCTGGTAGGGTTGCTGGCCGCCCATGGGGTTCCGATGACCCTCGAACCTCTGTATGCGGCTCGCCGTCCACGCACCCTGGACTTTGAAGACACCACGCCGATTCATACCTCCCGTGCCACGGTCAAACTCGCTACAGGATGGCCACCTATGTATATATCAGCGGATACTGCCGAACAGATTCGGTCCGAGCGACAGCCTGCGAACATCGCCCAGACGACGCAGCCAGATACCGAGCCAACGGCTCGTCGACATGAGGTACCGCCCGTAGCGGTCCCATCGTCCGTGGACATGCCGCGCGCGCCAGTCGCCAACCAAAGCGACACCGCGTTGACATCTGAACCGAGCGCAGCGCCTGCTCCGCAGGCTGCAGCACTCACATATTCCTCTACACCGTCTGTTGCATCGACAGAAACGGACAGCGTTATGCAAAGTTACCTGCGTACGATGACTACATTTCTTACCGTACAACAGGAAGTAATGCGAGCGTATCTAACGCGGCAACCAGGTTTGCCGAACGTTACGCCAGTCTATAGTGTACCCACTGCTCCCACCGCGTCGACGTCCGCTGCCCAGCCAGCGCCCACTGCCCAGACAACGCCCGCTGCCCAGACAACGCCCGCTGCCCAGACAACGCCCACCACCGCTCAGCCAGCGCCTACTGCGTCCGCGCCGCCGATGTCGGTTACGGCGGTACAGGCTGTGCAAGTCGATTCGAATCCACAATCAGTCGAAGTGTCGGTGGCAAGCGTGGCAGAGGTTGTGCAGAAATCGACGCAAGCAGGGCCTGATAACGCCGTGGCTCCGTCACGCCAATCGATTGGCGAGCAGTTGCTACATATCGTCAGCGAGCGCACGGGCTACCCGCCTGAGATGCTCAGCCTCGACCTCGACCTCGAAGCCGACCTCGGCATCGACTTCATCAAGCGTATCGAAATTCTGACTATTTTCCAGAGCGAAACATCGACGTCACTAACTGAGCATATGGACGACCTTACCAAATGTCGTACATTGCAGGCAGTCGTCGATCAACTCACGACTCACCGGGCTGAACCGAATAGCCATGAGCAAGGTGTCCCTGTCGGTAGTGGAGATGATGGGGAGCCACCATTGCGTGAGCAAGAAGTGGGAGGACCCACACTGCCCCCTTTCGTCGTAGCGGTGACGAGACTTGAACACGGAGTAGTAGCCGAGGTGCAGTGTAAGATCAGCACATCAGCCTATCCGTTTCTGCGTCACCATTCACTCGGTCGCGAAACCTCAACGCTGGATGCAAAAGCGACCGGCCTACCTGTCATGCCCTTTACCATGAGCATGGAGATCATCGCCGAGGTTGCACACCTTCTGGTACCCGATCACGTCGTGGTTGGTTTCCGTGACGTACGCGCCTCGCGCTGGATTGCCGTCGATGCCCATAGTGTCATGCTCGACATCTCTGCTGTACGTCAGGTTGACCATACCGATCGCGTCGATGTTCGCATCTACGACCAGCGTGACATACCAGACGGCGACCGATCGCTCACGCTGCCACGATTTGAGGGTACCGTCGTATTCGCCAGATCATATCCCCCCGCTCCAATCGCTGTCCCAGGGGTGCTGGTCGATGAACAGCCATCGCGTTGGGACCCCGAACGCCTCTATCAAGATGGTATGTTCCATGGTCCCATGTTTCGCGGCGTCACCGCGATGCAACGCTCTGGCGCGAACGGCGCGACAGCCACGCTCACAACGCTCCCGCGTGACGGAATGTTCGCGGAAAGCGAACCCACACTCCTGACCGACCCGGTACTTCTTGATCAACCTGGGCAGGTGTTGGCGTTATGGCTGGCAGAACAGACGAACCAAGGCTATGTCATATTCCCAATTTCGCTCGCCGAACTGCATCTGTATAGACCTCCCTTGCCCGAAAATCGCACGCTTCATACCACTGTGGGCGTACGAGCGATTGATGAGGTGCGTGTGTGCTCAGACCTCGATATCGTGGATGGTGAACACATCTGGGCGCGCTTCGTTGGCTGGGAGGACCGTCGCTTCGATGTACCATCCGTATTCTTCCAGTTCCTGCTCGATCCTGCACATACGTCACTAAGCAAACCCTGGACACTTCCCGACAGCGACGGGATGCACTCAACATCACCTGTGGCTGTCACGCTGGACCTCAGGGGTTTTCCAGATGCGTTCTTCATTGCCAACAGCGGAATCTGGCAGCAGGTCCTGGTGCATCTGATACTGACGCCAGACGAGCGCGAGCGCTGGGAGCAGGAAGTGTTGCCTCCGCCGCACCGCGTGCGGTCCCTGCTCGAACAGTTAGCGGCCAAGGATGCGGTGCGGGAATATCTGCGGATACACCAAAGTCTATCGGTATGTCCTGCCGACATTGAGATCGTCACTGACGCTGTTGGAAACCTCACCGCCGACGGTGCTTGGAGACCACGTCTACCCACGCCACTATCCCTTAGCGTCATGGTGAGTAACAATGCTATCGTCGCGGTGGTCGAACATCAAACCAGTGATATCGGGGGTGTCGATGCTATGGTGCTCGATCGTCCCGAAGACGCCCACATGCGACCCGAACTTAGCCACGACGACATGCACGTGCTTACGTCACTTGCTGAGGGTGATGTTGCGGCCTGGGTGCCGCGAATCCAGGCCGCAAAACAGGCGGTCGCGAAGGCGATCGGGCGTGAAGTAGTCGACGACCGAAACGCTTTCGAACTCCATACTGTGGATGCTGCGAGCGGCACAGTACAGATACGTCTTGGGGACAATCTCGCACATCAGATTGGAACAAAACCAGGTAGCATCGTCACCGTGTTCACCTCGCGTGATGGTGATGTCGTAATGGCCACGGCGGCTCATGGCGCCGATGGCAACATGGAGGAATCTGTTGTATAGGCGTGAAGATATCCTCGCAGATGTCCTGCGAGAACTACAGCAGTTGGCTGACGACTGGGAATATGAGGAAACAATCGGTCCACAGACCGCGATCTTTACCGACCTTGGTTTGGAATCGTTGGATGTCGTCATTCTATCGACAGCCGCGCAGGAAAGATACGGTCGGACATTTCCATTCTCGGAGTTTTTCGCCGACTTAGGACAGCAAGACGATAGCGAACTTACCGTTGGATTATGGACGGATTTTATCTACACCCATCTTAACGCTGTCACACCCGCTGGAGAAAACAATGACCAAAATCATGCCAAAACGAACGCTTTTAATCGGGCTTGACGGAGCATCGTTTTTAATCCTCGATCCGTTGATGGCGAATGGTACGATGCCGTATTTGGCGACGCTCACGGCTTCGGGCACACGAGCACCGCTACGTTCGACGATCCCAGCGCTTACGCCACCCGCCTGGACGTCGTTGACAACCGGACGTAGTCCTGGTGCACATGGCATTTTCGACTTCTTCCGCCGTGATGCCGAGCAAAGCCATAATATCCGCTTCCTGACGTCCCAGGATGTTGGCAGCGAAAACGTCTGGTCACTGCTCAACCGGGACCACATGCGTTCCACCGTGCTTAACTTCCCATTAACCTTTCCGGCTCCACATATTGATGGCTATGTGGTGGCGGGCGGCTGGATGCCCTGGCGCCAACTGCGCCTGGGCTGCTATCCGCAGGACCTGTACGATCGACTCAAGGCATTGCCCGGCTTTAGCCCACGTGAACTTGCGATGGACATGACCCACGAAGAGAAAGCCCTGGAAGGCTGCCAGCAGGATGAATACGAGGGCTGGATCTCACTACATATTCGGCGTGAGGAGCAATGGTTCAACGTCGCACGCCACCTTATGGAACGCGACCCAACGGAATTGACCGCAATTCTATTTGATGGCGTCGATAAATTGCAGCATTTGTGCTGGCGGTTTATCGATCCAGACTACGCCGATACCCTGACGGCTCCATGGGAGCGAGAGGTACGCGAGCAATGTCTCGAATACTTCCGTCGTATCGACGGCTTGATCGAAAAACTAGTCGAACTAGCTGGGCCCGAAGCGACAACGGTGATCACCTCGGATCACGGCTTCGGTCCACAAGTTCGCACGTTCTTCGTCAATAGTTGGCTCGAAAAACATGGATACCTGCGCTGGACTGATGGCGCGGGTCCCCAGGCGACTGATGGACAGGTAACTGGTATGGGACAACTTGCTCGGCATACCTTCCTGCTGGACTGGGAGCATACCTGCGCCTACGCTCCGATGCCAAGCGGCAACGGTATCCACATCGTGCGGCGTGACGCCGACCATCCAAACGCCATTGCTGACGATGACTTCGAGGCATTCCGTGAGCGGCTGATCGCCGAACTGTGTGCCGTACGCGATCCCGCCACTGGTGAACCTGTCGTAGACGCAGTGTGGAAACGGGACGACATCTTTGCTGGCCCATATATCAATCTCGCTCCCGATCTCACGCTTGAACTACACGACGGCGGCCTCGTATCGATCATGGCGTCTGACGAGGTGATTAAGCCACGGCCGATGCCAACCGGCAGTCACCGTCCAGAAGGCATCTTCATCGCCAGCGGGCCCGGGATTCGCCAGGGTGAAAGCATCGCGGAGCGTTCGATTCTGGATGTCGCGCCGTTACTGCTCTACAGCCTCGGCGCCCCTATCCCCAACGACCTCGAAGGTCAAGGCTACACCGACGTTATCGAGCCGGCTTTTTCTTAAGGCTCACCGCATAGAGCACGTCGCGACCGAAGAATCTACGCAAGAAACACTCGATTCGATCGAACCGACATGGAGTGAAGAAGAAGAAGCGCTCATGTTGCGGCGATTGCAAGCACTCGGATACGTCGAGTGAATCAGGAGGATTATGCCTAAAGTGCTGGCAAACGGCATCAACTTTCATTATCTCCAAACGGGAAGTGGTCAAGAACTGATCATGCTGCATGGTCTGATGGGGAACCTTGCGGTATGGCATCTGAAGATGGCCTCGCTGCTTCGAGAACACTACCATATTACAACATTCGACCTGCGGGGTCATGGACGTAGCGATATGCCACCTACGGGCTACTCAACCGGCAGCATGGCTGACGACCTTCTGGGTGTCATGGATGCCTTAGGTATCGAGCGCGCCGATTTGGTTGGTCATAGTATTGGTGCCGATGTCTGTCTGCACTTCGCGCTGCGCTATCCTGAACGGGTCCGAAAACTTGTCTTGATCGAAGCAGCCATCCCCGCTCTGGTTCATCTACGAAAGGATGAAACATGGGAAGGTTGGGGCTATTGGGCGCAAGTGATTGAGGAATTTACCGGGACGCCGGTTCCGCAGGGCCAGCGTATGGATCTCGCACAAATGGTGCGTTTGAGCATGGACGTTCCGATTCTGTTTGGTCCAGCCAGAGGGATGCCGAGGAAACGAGAACCAGTCTTGAAACTCCTCGAAACCACGACGCTTGTTGAAGATTATGAGCGTTTAGATGGCATGACTTTCGCGAGCCTTGCACACATTCCTCACCCAAAACAAATCATTTATGACAGCGGCTCACCGTACATGGGAACGTACCATATATTGCGCGACACGTTGACGAATTGTACGTCAGTACTTTTTCCACCAAGTAAGCACCGCCACTTTAGTCCGTTGGAGCAACCGGAGCGTTTGGTCGGCTATATACATGATTTTCTCGTAGGCGAGCCGAGCGATTCTTCAAACGGACCTGCGGAGATCCTGCCATGACAACGAGTGTACTCGTTACTGGGGCTGGAAACGGCCTGGGACTAGAATCAGCACTCCATCTGGCATCTCTCGGAATGACTGTGTATGCATCCGTGCCAGAGTTACATCAACGCGCCCAGGTCGAATCGGCTGCGAAGGCGCGTGGGTTGCATCTTCATGTGATTCCGCTCGATGTCCTGGATTCCATAAGTATTCAGAATGCGGTGAACATCATCATGGAGCAATGTGGCGAGATTTCTGCGGTGGTGCATAGTGCCGGGGTTAGCCTTCGCGGATACTTTGAGGATACGGACGACGACGAAATTCGCCGTACGCTTGATGTCAACCTTTTCGGTGCAATGGCTGTCACGCAAGCAGTGTTACCGCATATGCGTCAGGCCCGGAATGGCCGCATCGTCTTTATCAGTTCTATTGGCGGACGCATCGCCTCGATGGCACGCACGGCGTATTGTGCAAGTAAGTTTGGCCTGGAAGGGTTTGCAGAATCGTTGATGCTGGAAGTTGCTCCGCTTGGGATTCGGGTAAGCCTGGTCGAGCCTGGTATTGTCAACACGGAACGCTGGACAACGAACCGTGGGATCGCACGTCGTGCGCAATATGACGATAGCTTCTACGCGGAATGGTTTAAGCGTCAGGAACAGCTAGCGGATACGTTGGTTCGTACCTCGTCAATCGTACCTTTGGATGTCGCAACGACGATTGCAAGAGCACTAACAAGCGCGCACCCCCAATTGCGATATGTCGTCGGTCGCAGAGCAAAACTGGTCATCGCACTCCGGCGCTATCTACCCGGAGAACTCTTTGAGAAACTATATTTTGGAGGAGTGATGGCTCGTGTAACCAACATATGGCCCCGACGAAAAGTGGCCCCCAGCACCACCCTTGTCCCAACGAACAAGGCCAGCGGACCAATACAAACAGGTATTGCGACACTGCTTTCCCTTGGTAAAGTGGTCAAAGTGCTTGGTGTCCGTCAGTCGTTCAAAGGCATGCAAAGTAAGCGCTTGAATCGCGAGACGATCCGCGGATATATGACGACACGATCACTGATCGCGCTGTTGAACATCGGATTCGTCGATGAACTCAGGTCTCACCATACGGTGCGTCTGACAGACTTCGCAACCCGCCATAATCTTGACCCACGCATCCTACAGTCACTTTGCGACTATCTCTATTCGTTGAAATTCCTCCAACGCGATGGAGATATGTATTCCCTTGACACGTCCGGTGAGCTCGTCGCCGACCAGCTTAGCGGTGGTTTTTATACGATGTACGCGTACGAGGAACTTTTTTACCACCTTGAATCGCTGATTCGCAAAGAAAAAAGTTACCGCATTGATGTGACACGTCGCAGCCAATTTGTCGCGAAAGGCAGTGGCGAGGTAGGCAAGTTACTTGCCTTTCCCATCATGGCTGATGTCCTCAAGCGAAACGGCTATGAGCGTATTCTCGACCTCGGATGCGGCGATGCGACGTTCTTAGCTGATGTATGTACGCGTAATGAACGCCTCACTGCATATGGTCTGGACCTTTCACCGGAAGCGATCAGCGATGGCAACCGACGCCTTGAACGCGCGAATCTTGACGGACGCGTTGAACTGGTCGTCGGAGATGTGCTCCAACTCGGCGCACTCACCGATCAGATACAGGGAATCCAGGCCGCGACGTGTGTGTATGTACTCCATGAGTTCCTAAATTCGGATAAGGCTATGACCATTGCGATGCTGCGTGCGTTCAAATCAGCGTTTCCTGGCATACCACTGATCGTTTGTGAAGTGATTGGGCATACACCGGAGGAACTCAGGAAGCAGCCCGGAGCACTTCTGGAGATTCAGCTATTCCATAACCTTTCCCAGCAGAATCTATTTCCGCGAGAGACGTGGAAGACGTTGTTCAACGAGGTCGGATTTGAGCATGTGCATGAGGAGTATCTCGGATGGGTCAGGACCGCCATTTACACAGTACGCTAGACGAACCGCACGCAAAGCACGATAGCAAGCAGATTGAAGTGCGTGTGGAGCGCGTGGATTGCGCTTTATGTGGCTCGTCCGAAACGACGGACGTGCAAACAGCATCCGTTCTCCATTTCGGGGAGCGTCATGCCTTTCATGTCGTCCGTTGTGCGCGCTGTGCATTGGTGTATCTCAATCCGCGGCCAGTTAAAGAGGAGATCGGGGCGTTTTATCCAAAAGAATATCATGCTGAATTATTGCGAGTGGTGAATGCCGGTTGGTCCAACCCGATCATGCGGCGTGGAATGGAGGCCGTACGTCGTCGCCGTTCCTCTCCGGTCGTTCCTGGTGGACAACTCCTCGATATCGGCTGTAATTTTGGGCTCTATCTACAGGGGCAGCGCGAACGTGGATGGAGTGTTCAGGGGATCGAGATCGATGAGCAGGCTGCAGAATATGCACGGTCAGAGTTTGGGCTTCACGTTCAGGTCGGCGACGCTGGAGACGTTCTACCCACCTTTCCCGACGCGCACTTCGATGTCGTCACACTCTGGCATGTTCTAGAGCATCTTTACAACCCTGCCGAAATCTTGGCGCATATCTACCGTATCTTGAAGCCTGGTGGCGTCATGATGCTGGAGGTACCGAATTATGCATCACCCACGGCGAGGGTTTTTGGCGAATACTGGTTTCCATTGGAGGTCCCGCGTCACCTGTATCATTTCACGCCACGCACCCTGCGAGCCATACTGGACACGTCCGGGCTTAACGTCACAAGTGTCACCGGAGTGCCTGCGCCTGAGGCGATCAGTTGGAGCCTACGTGCGCTGCGGCAGCGGGGTCAAAACGACGCAGGGAGCGATTCGTTATCGCTGAATCCGATGATGGCAGGACTCTTTTTCCCATTGAGTTGGAGCATGGCGCGATTCGGTCGTAGCGATGCAATGGCGGCGCGAGCAATCAAGCCTTCTCCTGCGGGTATGAGGAGGGAAAGTAAATGAACCGCCTCACGGTATGTTCCGATAGCTGAACAACCTGCAATACAACGAGGACTATATGACAAATAAGATTCTGGTAACGGGCGCGTCGAATATGTATGGCCAAGAGGTCGTGGCAAGTCTTGCCAGGCGTGGTCTACATGTTTTTGCGGGCGTTCGTCCTGGTAATAGTCATGAGAGTCAAGGTAATGCAACCGCAAAACCTGGTGGCAGCGTTCAGTATATCCCACTTGACGTTACGAATCAGGAACAGGTTGACGAGGCTGTGCGTGTACTACTTGAAGCGCCCGGCACCCTGGTCGGCGTCGTTCATGCGGACTTCCGCCTCATCCGCGGCTATTTCGAAGACCTCTCCGCTGATGAAATACGTGCGGTCTTCGAAACCAACCTGTATGGCATGATGCGGGTAACACGGGCGCTCATCCCACACTTACGGAATCAAAGACAGGGAAGAATTGTCATCATCAGTTCTGTCGCGGGTAGGATCGCTTCACCCTCCGGAAGCGCCTATGCTGCTAGCCGGTTTGCGCAGGAAGGTTTCGCTGAATCGTTGATGCAGGAACTCGCACCGCTCGGTGTCCACGTATCATTGATTGAGCCGGGAATCACGAAGGCGGCAAAAACGACCTTCGACCGGAGTTTAGCACGCCAGGCTCAAGATCCAACGGGGCCGTATTATGCCTGGGTTAATCGGGCGGAAGAACTGTATCTCGGTGCGATGCAAACATCGAAGATTACTGTGTCAGATGTGGCAGAAGCAGTATATCTGGCGCTGACGACAGCCAAACCACGTCTTCGATACGTTGTAGGTCGCCGTACCCAACTCATCTTAACAGTACGTGGTTATGTGCCAGCAAAGCTGTTTGAGCGTGTGTATTTTGGCGAGCTCATTCGGAGAATTACCCGCTCATGATAAACATCGATCGTTTGTGGGAGCGAGGAAGCCGTGTATAAGTTTCTGATAACTGTGTGGCCTGTCTATGGTCACTTATTCCCAAGCATCGCTATCGCGCATGCGCTACGGGCACGCGGGCATGAGGTCGCCTTTTACACAGGTGAGGCTGCGTGCACGATCGTAGAAACAGAAGGCTTTATGGCGTTCCCATTTCAACGCGTCGATGGTGAGTTGATAGAACTCATGCTGGCGACAGGCTATCATAGTGCTCCTACAGCCTGGAAGCGTGCGCTTAAACAGAAGGACCTGTACCGTGCATGGTTGCTTGAAACAGTACCGGCGCAGGTGGCCGACATTGATGACGTTATCGCGGCCTGGAAGCCTGACGGTATCTTCTGTGACCTGACAATGTGGGGACCGATTCTCGTCCTCAGCGAAACGCAGTCAACACCAATTGCAGTGTTCTCACATACGCTGGCCTGTATGCTCCCCGGCACGGATATCCCGCCCATTGGTTTGGGCTTGCCACCCGCCCGCAATGCGATGACACGAATGCTGTCATCATTGGGAGGAGCCGCAGTACGTGTGTTCACATCAGATATTCTGCATGCTGCCAATCATGTGAGGCGGACCCATGGGCTGTCCCCACTCGACACGACCATAACAGAATTCGCTGGTCGTCTGCCGCTTTACATTGTGACGGGAATAGCTGAACTAGACTACAATAGGCGTGATCTCCCATCTCATGTGCATTATGTTGGCCCGTGCCTGTGGTCAAGAAATGAGTTTGAAGCTGATCCAGATTGGCTAGGCGATCTTCCGCAAAATCAGCCCTGGATTTATGTCAGCGAAGGCACCCTTCATGATCAGGCGCCGCTTGTACTATATGCTGCAGCCCAAGGGTTAGGGAATCTGCCTGTCCAGGTCATCATGACCAGTGGAGGTCGACGTGCTCCAGAAGAATTGGATGTTGGTCCACGTGCCGCGAACATCCGCATCGAGCGATGGATTCCAGAGAATCTCATCGTGCCGCAGGTCTCGGTCGTTGTCGCTGCTGGTGGAGCAGGAACGATCATGACAGCACTTCGCGCCGGAGTTCCCCTTGTCATCGTTCCCACAGAGTGGGACAAGCCAGAGAATGCACGGCGAGTGGTCTATAGCGGAGCTGGCCTACGGGTGGCACCACAAGACTGTACTCCTGCCCGCCTTCGACACGCAGTCGAACGGGTGCTACACGAACCATCTTTTCGGCAACGTGCTCAAGAGCTCGCGTCCACAATGGGGCAGTATCACGGCCAAGTACGGGCCGCAGAATTGTTGGAAGAATTAGCGGTGCGATGTGGCACCCTCAAGCAATCGCAAGCTGCTTGATACATCAACAAGGAATCTGTATATGCTAAATATCATCCGTCCACGACCTCATGCCCGAGTTTGGACTATGTGGATTCTGTTTTGCTGTCTGATCGGCTTAGCGGTTGTTCCAGCAGGCGTCCAGGGTGCGCCACCACTCACCAGTACAGAGTTCACCCAGATCGCGCCGCAGGGATTCGGTGATCGTAATAATAATTGGGCATGGTCCATGCAGTGGTGGAAAGGACATCTGTATGTCGGCACGAATTACCAATGGCGCTGTGGCGAAGCGCTGCTACAGCATCGTGCCTTACCAGATTTGCTCCCGTATCCTCCGGATGATCCCGATGTGGTTTGCCCGACGAATCCGGAGAATTTATCCTTGCAGGCTGAAATATGGCGCTGGACACCGCCTAACAAGTGGAAACGCGTGTACAAGTCACCACGCGATGTGCCATTATCCAGTAATCCTGACAAGTTTGTCGCACGCGATACCGGATACCGCGGTATGACAATCTTCACCGAACCGGACGGGACCGAAGCCTTATATGTAGCCGGAGTAGGATCGCGCTACGTCGGAACAACAGCCTTGCCCCGCATCCTACGGTCCACAGACGGTGAGAACTTCGCGCCACTCCCAAGCGAGCCAGGTACGGTGCTAGGTGATCTGCCTGACAACGGTTTCCGCAATCCATTTACGTGGAACGGGCGCTTTTATATCATGGCCGGTCCAATCCAGGGCAGCGGCGTATTGCTCGAAGCGGAAAATCCTGTTGGTGGCAATAATAATTTTCGGGAAGTCACGCCGCGTAGTTTGACGTTAAGTTCAGCAATGGTGTTCAACGATCAACTGTACCTGGGTACGCGCGATCTGGGCAAGGGATATTCAATTATACGAACTGACGGAACGGGAACGCCATTCTTCAACTATACGACGGTTGTACCACCCGGGGCTAATGTTACCGACATGCCAAACGTGGAAACATTAAGCATGGCGGTTTTCAAGAATCACTTATATGTTGGCGGAAACGGCGTCGCAATCGGTGTGCTGGGCTCTGCTAAGCCGGCAGAAGTAATCCGTGTCAATACGGACGATAGTTGGGATGTTATCGTCGGCGAGCCTCGCGATACTCCCTCCGGCAGAAAACTACCGCTCAGTGGTCTGGGAGCAGGCTTCGGCTATTTCTTTAATCAGCACATCTGGCGCATGGCTGTGTTTGATAACAACCTCTATATTGGGACGATGGATGCAAGTACGGTGCGAAAAGACGACCCGCAATTAGGACCACTACTCAGGCCATATATGGGCTTCGATCTGTATCGAACAGTGAATGGAACGGATTTTGTTCCGGTTACGATAAATGGATTCGGCGATCCTGCGGGCACTTTTGAGGAACGTTTCAGTTTAGGTGTGCGATCGTTAGAAGTGACACCGTACGGCCTCGTGGTAGGCTCAGCGAACAACTGGCATGGTACACAGATCTGGCTTGGGAAGCCTGAAGGCTTCTTCGGTTATCAGCAGTACCTACCGCTTGTCATGAGTTCACAACAATAGCTCGAAGACGTAGTAACCTTTTCTGGAGTATGCAATGACTGAACGACCGAACGTGGTAATACTTGCCGTCGATACATTGCGAGCCGACCACCTTGGATGCTATGGGTACCACTACGATACAAGCCCGAACATCGATCGGCTGGCTACCCAAGGTATACTTGCCGAAAAAATGTTTTGCCCGGTCATCCCGACTCTTCCATCATTTACGACGCTGTATACCGGTCAATACCCGCTAACCCACGGTATTGTCGGCTACGGCGGGAAGGCACAACTTGCTCGAGAAGCGCCACATCTTGTGCCACAGTTTTTACAGGCTGGCTACACAACATGCGCCGTCGACAATCTAATGCGAGAAAGGCTCTGGCTAGGTCGGGGCTACGAATACTATATCGATCCTGGGATCAAACGTACCTACTCGCAAGCAGTCACGTGTGAAGAACTAAACGCGCGTGCCTTACCTTGGCTACGCCAGCACCACGAGGAACCTTTTTTCCTCTTCATTCACTACTGGGATCCACACACCCCTTATCTTCCTCCGCGGCGTTATCGGAACATGTTTTATGAAGGCGGCAATCCAACCGACCCGGACAATCACGCGCTCGATGAGTTTTGGAACCAGCCCTTTGGGGCGATCGCGCGCGATACCTGGCTTCGGAGCTCGAATGGATTGATTACGGACCCCGATTATGTTCGCGCTCTCTATGACCGTGAAATTCGTCATGTGGACGATGGCATTGGGGAAGTGCTCACCACGCTTGATGAGTTAGGTCTTAGCGATAACACGCTTGTCATCCTCATGGCGGACCACGGAGAAAGCATGACCGAGCATGGCATTTTCTTCGACCACTTCGGGCTCTACGATTGTACGATTCGTGTTCCTTTTGTCGCACGGTGGCCAGGAAAACTGCGATCCGGCGCTCGAATGCCGGAGTTCCTTCAGATCAGCGACATCGCGCCAACGCTGATTGATGGCGCTGGACTAACTATTCCAAAGAAGATGGACGGTCATAGCTTCTGGCCACTCTTGACCGATGACAGTGCGACCGGCGGACATGAGCGGGTTATCAGCGTCGAGGCGAGTTGGCAAGCGAAATGGAGTTTGCGTACTAAAGAGCACAAGTTCATTTTGGCGCGCGAGCCTGACTTACTCGGTAATCCACCGCGTGAACTGTATGACTTAACTGTCGATCCGGGTGAAACCACGAATATTGCTGACGACCGACCCGAGCTTGTTGCAGAACTGGAAGCCAGCCTCGAAAGTTGGATCGCCGAGCGTCTGCACGCTGTAGGGAAAGATCAGGACCCACTGATTACCGAAGGCTCGACCCTCGGAAAATCTTGGCAACCAACGTGAGCAGGAGAACTACCGTGGCAGATATTGACCTAAGCGCACAAATACAAAGCTACCTGGAGGCATTTACCCAACGTGACGTCGCTCGTTGTATGGAGTTTTTTGGGGAAGATTCAACAGTTCACTTTGCAATGGGTGTCTATAGCGGTACATCGTCCATTATGGAATGGCACCGTGCACGTTTTGATGCCGATTTGAAAGTCGTGCAACTTGAAAGTATGGCAGTAGATGCCGATCAGGTGGTCGTGGAAGCGTTAGTGGCATCCAAACGCCTCCGAGCATTACGGATCAATAGTATTCGTGTCAAAGGCACATTTGATTTCATCGATCATAGGATACGGGAAGCTAACTTCACGTTAGCTGGGGCAGGTTTTCTTGAAAATTGGCACTAAGAAGCCAAACAAAGAACGCCTAGATCCGCAGGCGATTGTTGTCGTGATCACTGGTGCGTCGAGTGGAATCGGAGCGGCAACTGCTCGTGTCCTTGCCAAGCAGGGTTCGACAGTAGTACTTGCCGCTCGCAGAGCCGACGAGCTAGCAGCGTTAGCGGCTGAGATCAACCACGAGGGTGGTCATACTCATGCGATCCCGACAGATGTTGGGCGACGCGGCGACATCGATCGTCTTGTGAAACAGACGATCGAGATGTATGGCCGGATCGATGTGTTTATTAATAACGCAGGTGTGAGCATCGGGAGCGCCATAGCTGATAGCGATGACGCAGCGATGCAACAGATCGTCGATGTTAACCTGCTTGCCCCGGCCCGCTGTATTCAATCCGTTTTGCCGCATATGCGGCAGCGGCGCCGTGGCATGATTATCAATGTTGGCTCGGTGTTTGGTGAAGTGGGGACCAGCGGACTGTATTCAGCTACGAAATTCGGTCTCCGTGGTCTCAATGATTCTCTGCGTGGGCGACTTCGCCGCGATAATATCGACGTCGTGCTTATCGAACCAGGGATTATCCGTACTGCGATGACGAGCGGCGTACGTGTACCTATGCCCGGGCCAGATACAGTGGCACATGCGATTGCTCACGCGATCCAACATCCACGTCGAAGAGTTGTCGTACCTTGGATGTATACACCCCTCATCTACCTGGCAAGAATGCTACCGGGCGTGACCGATAGGCTCATCGGGACTGGTGTGTTTGATGCAAAAACATGACGCACATCATATGCGACTGAGGCTTCCTGCAAACGGCTGTAATCGATTATCCCTCCTATTTCTTTTGGTCTTAACTGCATGTGTATCTAGACAAACGACAGAGAGCACATCACAGCCAGTAAGCCAATCTGATCTCAACACGCCACCTGCATGCGCCCAGAAGGGAGTAGCATGCCCAGGAAAAAACCCCTTGATTACGAACATTCGAATCGTGCAGCCTGACGGCGCTCGGCCCCGATTTTCCCCATCTGGCGAGCGCATTGTTTTCGACCGCAAGAGTGATAAATTTTATGATGTATATACGTCAGATTTGAACGGAAATGATCTTCATAGCCTGACTGCTGGTAACCCAAACATCAATCAGCGTAATAATGGAAATGCCATTTTTGAACCTTCGGGCAAATTTATTATTTTTCTATCTGAAGAAACGGAGCATTTTGGCCTGGGCATGACCTGGCTCGGAGATCCAGGGCTCGGACTTTTCTCAAATATTTGGGCGACTGATATTGATGGGCAAGTATTCACAAAACTAACGGACATACCGATTAAAAGGTCCATATTTGATCGAACACCCGCTTTAGCCGTCGTAAATCCCGTTTTCTCGCCCGATGGCTCGATGCTCATCTGGACTAAACGTTATGAAGATGGAGGCAATAACAACTGGGGGAAATGGCGAATCGAGGCAGCCGATTTCTCAATCGAAGACAATCTGCCACACTTGAGCAATGAACGGATATTGTACATTCCCGAACAAGGAAATTATGTCACTTGCATGAGCATGTACGATAACCAACACCTACTGCTCGCCGGAAACCTGGATGGTCAACACGAGTATGGCATGGACCTATATACGTTTGACCTCACGACAGGCCAAACGGAAAATCTAACCTCGTCGCCAGACGTCTGGGAGGAGGGTTCGACTGTTTCGCCGGGTGGTCATATCACCTATATGACGAACCTTGACTCGCCTCTCAAGCTCGACTTTGATAAGGCTAATTGGGCCGCCCAGCCAGTCGAACGAGATTATTGGATGATGGATCTAAATGGAAAGAATAAACAACGGTTAACGTACTTCAACGACCCGAATGCCCGGGAATATTGGGGGCAGCGTATTCTCGTTGCGGCCGCAGATTATAGCCCAGATGGCCGACTCCTGGTCGGAACATTGGGTGTAGATACGAGTAATGACCCGGATCGCGCTGACGTACAACTAAAAATCGTTCTGATCGAATTTTCTGGGCCACAATAGAGTTACTTACACGTTCAGTCCGCCAAGCTGTACCTTCGTACCGCATGAACTTATCTTAAGCCAAGGAGGCAATTCTATGCGACTGTTTCTTCATAGCCGAATCGTACTGTTATTTGTTCTTGTTTTTGGCAGTTTGTTACTGAACCAGCATGCAGGAGCATCGACAGACGTAGCCATGATCACGACCCGCTCATTTGAGCCAGCCGTGCAAACGGGTGCTGAACTCCCAAAACTATTAAATGCATCGGTGGATGCACTCTTTGTCGTGGTGTATAAAGCAGGTGTTTGGACGCAAATCCCGTTCCAGGTGGACGAGCTACGGAGCACCGGGAGAAGGGTTGCGACTGAAGATAACATCTTCGATGAAAATGACGAGATCGTCTTTATGGCTGGTGATGTAGGAGACGATGCCGGTGATGTCATCCCAATGGTAGACGGAAGGCCGATCGTGGGGTCGTATTATAGAATTCGTGTATCGGACCCAACTGAAGCCAGTGAAACCGGTTGGGCGTATATTGTCCAAGCTCCTGGAGCGCAGCAAACCTTTACGCAAGATTATGTCATTTTCAAAACGTCCAACAATCGTGTTATTGGCAGTACATATAAACTAGGTTTCACAGATACACAGCAGTGGTTTGACTATCTCGTACTTGGAGACGGACCAGATATTCTGGACCGCACACCAAAGCTACGAGCATGTATCAATACATTGTGCATAACAGAACAGTATCCGAATCTACTTGGACCCCAAAAATTGGTCAAAGATGGTCCAGTCAGGGTCGTGCTGGAAAGTGCTGCATCAAGTAATGCCGTCAATACCGAGGTTTTGGCATACCAGTCAATGACAGCATGGTCTATTAGCGTTAATGCACCGATTGCAGCGACGACGCTCAGTTACGTTGCCGATCATAACGCAGCAGCGATCGGGGGAACGTTTTACAGTTTTAACACGCCGACGGCTGGCGTCCCGATCGACGGTGTACCAGATAATGCTTTTTCACGGGCACCTGTGAGCCCATGGTGGCAAATCAGTACCGATACCGGGACGATCGCGAACGTTGGCGATCTGACGTCCGCTGGGGGCGCACAGTACTCGATTTTCGTCGACAATGCTGATGCTGCCGCGGAACCGAACCCAGCCACGGGAGAGCCAGGACGTTATGGTGAATCAGGCATTCTTGTCAACAACCCAAATCAAATGTTCACGTATACGTACAAGAATTATTACCTGACAGGCCGTCAGCCGAATATAGGTATAACGTTTCAGAACTACTTCAATTTCCCGCTGACCGCAACCGCCAGGCTGCAGACGGCAGCAAGCAAAGTCTATGTGCCGCTAGTAATACGATAGGAGGTTTGAACCTACGTTGACCTTCGTGGCAAGGCGTGTGACGAATACGTCTTGCCACGAAGGTTCAGGGTATGTCACAAACCGAAAGGCGACTTTATGCAGATATATGAAACCCGGAAAACTGCTTCTGCGCAACGCAGGCCAGGGAATCGAGCCATAAGGTCGTTATTCCTGCAAGGCTGTTTCATAGCCCTTCTCATTCTTGTCGTGCCGGCGCAGGGCCACACGGCATGACCCATACCATTCAAACAGGCGGCACCCCAGGGATTTGGAGATCGGCAGAATAGCTGGGCGTGGTCAATGCAGTGGTGGCGCGGACATCTCTATGTTGGTACTAATCGCAGCTATCGCTGCATTCGGGCCGCAGCGTTAAACAACGCATTTCCCGACACTTTTCCCTATCCCCCTTCCGACCGCGATGTGGAATGTACACCGGATGCAACGGACCTTCCTTTGCGGGCTGAGATTTGGCGATGGACTCCTGAGAATGATAGCTGGGATCGTGTTTACCAAGCACCCAATAGCTTTCGCATACCCGGGACCCAAAAATTCATGGCACGGGATATTGGGTATCGTGGCATGACGGTCTTCAAAGAACCGGATGGAACTGAGGCGCTGTATGTTGGCAGTGTCAGCCCACGCTGGCTAACATATGATGTGCCCCCACGTATTCTGCGGTCGACAGATGGTCTTACGTTTAAACCAGTTCCCCAGGAGCCAGGAACATTTCTCGGCGATTTCAAGCTCACGAGCTTTCGCAATTTGATCACGTATAAAGACCGCCTGTATATTCAAGGCGGCACTGCCCTTGGCGATGGCGTGCTGTTAGAAGCAACGAAGCCAGCAGGCGGCAACAATAATTTTCGTGATGTGACTCCTGCCGGTCGACGAGTTAGTGCTGCCTATCCTTTCAACGGATCCTTATACATTGGGACAACTGACTATACCAACGGTTATGCTGTCCTGAAAACCGACGCGGTTGGCAACCTTCCATATACATACACGCCAGTGATTGAACACGGCGGGTATGCGACGACTAACGTCAACCACGAAATTTTAAGCATGCAGGTTTTCAAGAATCAGCTATATCTGGGAGCAAATGGTGTTCCCGAGCCTGCAGAACTCGTCAAAATTAATCGTGATGACACATGGGACGTGGTTGTCGGCGATCCACGGATGACACCGGGTGGGTGGAAAGCGCCCCTCAGCGGCTTGAAATCTGGGTTTGGCGACACCTATAACTTGCATATGTGGCGCATGGCTGTTTTCGACGATGAGCTTTATGTCGGAACCTTCGATCACAGGACCAATTTGAGGGATGATCCGAATCTTCCTACAACGGTACGGCAGAATATGGGCTTTGACCTGTATCGTTCACTTGATGGAATTAACTTCTTCCCAATTACCACAACCGGTTTCGGTGATGAACTTAGCTATGGCGTACGGAGCCTTGAGGCGACACCCTTTGGTCTATTTCTAGGATCAGCCAACGATTACTTTGGGCTCCAAATCTGGCGGACGCAGCCACCGCAGCGGACCCCAAACCGTATATTCTTGCCACTTGTGACGACTGCATCAGGAAGCGCATCTCTCATTCGAGACGCTGTACCTCGTTAGGAGAACCTCATATGGAACACCCTTTCGAGAAGCCGACGGTTACATAGTGCCCTTATATGCGATTGGACTGCGGGCAGTGATGAGTGGTTCGTACTCGTTGTTTTGCATCGACGTCATATGATGACACGAAATCAACGGCGTGTATTCTCATATGATGAAGATTCCGAGCCCTTCAGGATTCTATGCTCGCCCGGATGAGCCGAGGCGTGTCGATTGCCATTTGCCCGGTACGAATTGCAGGGTCATCGAACTGGCCTGAGATGCGGCTTTTCGCATACTGCGCATCTATGTTCATTGTCTGTATTGCTGTCGCGCACTCGATCTAGCACTCCGCAGACATGCCTGCGAACACCTGACATATTAATGTGCCTCGAAAACCACCGCACGATGAACGCGATCCCGAGTGTGCAGTCCTGCACCCATGCATTCACTGGGCAGAGCAAATCCGAGGTTGGTGGATTAAGTCAGAGGACACCATCGCGGTCGGTGGACAGACGAAAGTAGTATACGTGAGGAACATATCATGTCACACGACATTACCCAAGAAGCAATGTTAGCACGTCTCAAGCAGATTGTGTGGACAGTCATAGATGAACAGGACCGTGAGACGATCGATCTGGACAGTATCACACCTGCCACTGAATTGATCGAATTGCCGCTAGATTCACTCGCAACGGTCGAAATGATGTATGCGATTGAGGAAACATTCAACGTTTCCGTTAGTGAGGAGCAGGCATTTGAACTCAGTACGGTGGGGAATGTCATCCAGTTTATCCAAAATAAGCGCCCTTCCGCGAGTGTTCGATAGTGACTGCTAGCAATGCACAAGGAAGGAGATTCTGTATGAGTGCTGGAGACGTGCATGAGCAAATACCGTTAGGGCCTTTGAAAGGTCGAAATATGAGTCTGATCCACGCAATAGGTCGATAGCGGATGCGTTGAGATTGGTCGCTGAGAAGCCAGTGAATCCTCTTAGTTCGTGCAGGGATTATCCTGCTTGATTCAAAGGGAAACGAAGATCGACTGCATTATTCTGATTTGTGGATTGTCGGCATGCATTACAGCGAACGGATTACGTGCGACGCGGAGTCAAGCAAGGCGATCGACTGCTCCTTTTGCTCCCCACATCTTCTGAATATGTCGTTGTCGTGTGTGCTGCAATTATCCTCGGCGCCCTCCCCTGTACCATAGCGACGCCGACCATGCGCGCTCGAGTTCATGATACCCTTCGCTATTTGATCCCCGTCCGAGATAAGCTACAGCCAACGCTCATTGTCACAACCGAAGCAATTCGGTCAATTGTTGCCACACATCCTGCTTTTGACCCGGAGACAATCGTCATTCCTAACGACCTTCAGAAGGACGGGCAGGTATCACCTGATTCACTTCCAGGTGTGCGTGGATCTGACCCTATGCATATTCAGTTGACGTCAGGCTCGACGAATAAACCCAAGGGTGTGGTACTTTCACATGATAGAGTGATTGCGAATATCCAAGCTATCGCGAGCGCGGTTGACCTTGCGCCTGATGTTGACACAGGTTTATCCTGGTTGCCACTGTATCACGATATGGGATTCATTCAGTTGATTATGGCAATCTATTATCAGACGACGATAGTCTTGATGACGCCTTCCAGCTTTATACGAAATCCTCTGGGATGGTTACACGCGATTGAACAATACCGCGCTTCACTAACTGCCGCCCCGACCTTTGCATATACGCTGTGTGTACGAAAATTTGATCAAGAGCAAAGCCATACTCTGGATCTTAGCTCATGGCGACGGGCCTTTGTTGGCGCGGAAACCGTACCGTACCGCGTGCTCGAAGACTTCAGGCGGACGTTTCAGCCATATGGTCTTTCAGAGCACACACTGTATCCCTGCTATGGTATGGCAGAAACGGTGCTTGCGACTACGCTTCCCACCGCAGGAGAGTTTCCAAATCGTCGCTTTGGATTTGTGTCGGTCGACGTTATCGATGCGGAACACGTCCGCCGCGAACGCTATGCTAAACCTGTTGTATGTCACGATCATCTCAGAATACAATTGAGATTATCGGTACAGGATGCGTTGCTCAAGGGCTAGACCTGTGCATCCAGGACACTGACGGACAGCAACTGCTTGACCGACACGTTGGCGAGATCTGCGTTCGGGGCACGTCGCTGATGAATGAATATTACAATGATCCAGAAGCAACGACAGCGGCACTAAGCGGAGACTGGTTTCACACTGGTGATCTTGGCTATCTCGTCGACGGCGAACTATATGTGCTTGGTCGGATCAAGGAACTGCTTATCGTGCATGGGCGAAACTATCAACCCGACGATGTCGAAGAGGTTATCGAACAGCACGAAGGTGTGCGAAAAGGCTACACAGTGGCCTTTGCCGTCAGTAATATCGAGCGTGGAACAGATGATGTCATTGCAATTGTTGAAACGAGGGCATCGCCGGAGGAACAAGCTGCAATGCACAAGCAGATTCAGCAGTCGCTCCAACGCGCCTTTGGATTTCTTGCCGACACACTCATGTTCGTCCCGCATAGTACGCTCCCCCGGACGACCAGTGGCAAGCGACAACGCGTACTCGCACAGATATGGTATCGAGAAGGGAAGTTCGATAGCTAGCAAGTTTCTGCATACATGGTTGTTTGTCACTTGCCATCATTTGCATACCAGGACGGCAGTGCAGTAGCATGACGGCTTCGCATGGGCTACCCTAGAGTATTGCTGGTTTGAAGCTTTGCCGCACCCAATAAACAATGATTACGCACGTTATCAACGTCGCCTACCTTGCCATACACTTGGAGTGATTGAATATGCTTGTCGACGTCCACATTGAGACACCTCTACAGGAAAAGGAAGTTCCTCGTTTAGGGTGGTCTACAAAAATTTTATACGGTGTTGGCGAAATACCGAATGCGGTTAAAACGATTACGTTTGGTCTCTTCGTCCTATTCTTCTATTCGACAGTCATGGGAGTGCCTGCTGCTTTAGTTGGTATCGGTTCAGCAGTAATGAGTGTGTGGGACGCATGTATGGACCCATATATAGGGCACCTTTCCGATAACTGGCGCAGCAGGTATGGCCGTCGGCATCCATTCATGCTTGTGGGCGCGCTGACGATGGGTATAAGCTACTGGCTGCTGTTCAGCCCACCACAGCATGTTTCGCATCTCATGATACTAGGATGGTTGATCCTGGTGCTAATAATCTATCGTACATCAACATCGCTTTGGGGAGTACCATATTCGGCACTGGGCGCAGAGTTTAGCCAGGATTATCACGAGCGTACTTCAATTAATGCCATACGCGGGATCGTCGCCGTACTAGGCACTATCGCCACAGCAGGACTATCATTTATACTCTTTTTTCCTGATACTGGTTCAGGTACAGATCCTAAGCTTAATTACAATGGATATGGGACCATGGGCATCGTGTTTGGCGGTGTCATGACCATCACCGCGTTGCTTTCCATATTTGGAACCATTCGACACCGTTCCTACGCAACTATACAGACCGATACATCTCAAGAGCGCCCTTCATTTATGGTAGCGGCACAACAAAGCTTGAAAAATCGATCTTTTCTTGTCTTCTTCTTTGCTATATTTCTATTTTATCTTGGACTTATCGTCAATACGTCGCTGTCGATATACTTTTTGACGTACTATGCTCGCATTACTGGCAGCGCATCATTGAGCTTCCTACAATCGATCTTATACATTATGTCGTGCGTCGGTGTCTTTTTTTGGCTGTTTCTTTCACGCTATATCCAAAAACACAAGATCTTTTTCATTGCATCAATCGGCACCGCTTTGCTGATGGCGTGCGCGGGGCTATTCGTTGGCGAGGGCCATATCATCGGAACAGGCAATACCCTTGCTCTTGCCATCGGCCAAGCAATCGCCGGTATCCTTACGAGTATGATCTGGTTTATACCGTCATCTATGTTGGCAGATATCACCGATGAAGATGAGCTTGTCACAGGAAAACGTCGCGAAGGTTCCTTCTTTGGTCTGTACAATTTTGCACAACAGTTGGCTGGAGCTGCCGCATTGTTAGTCTCTGGTATTCTGATCGATTGGTACGCAGGATTGCAACCCGGACAAGCTGTGCAATCACCATTGACCGTGCAACGCATTGGGGTCATCTACAGCGCGCTTCCAGCGTTACTACTACTCGTATCGGGGTTACTAATGTTGCGTTACACGATGACGCGGGGACACCTCGAAGTGGTTCAACAAGAACTCGTAAAGCGCCGTGAAAGTGGCTTATCCCACCCGTGAGGCACCTACGCAGGTCTTGTAATGTCGAACTGATAAACATGTTTGAGCGGTGCGACGCAGCAGCACATTCGTGAGATGCACGTCGCACCATGTCTAAATTCTACACCATCGTATCAATGTGCTTCTCCACTGCTTAGGTGTCGTTTGGCATCAGCAACAGCGTTTCTCCCGCGACGGTTTCCCACGTTGCAAGTGCATCAGTGACAACGCTCATGCTGCCCTGACGTTGCGCAGGAGCGCCGGACGACCATGGGATGTGAACTCGCAACGGGCCACCCTGTTCGCTGGTGATTTCAATCCATTCGACGACGCCATCACGAACAGCGGCACTTACAAGGAACGCACCGACAGCGCGGAGGCTGTGAAACTCGGCTGCTCCCGCTGTCGCAGGCCAATTAGGAAACAACCGCAATTCGCCGTATAGCTTTGGAGCAAACATTCGTTTATCACTGCGGGAAGCGCGAAGTTTTCGAGCCAGATGCCCATCGCCGCCCATAAAGTCGTATGGCGTGGTGTCACTGTAGCGCCCGTGGACCTGCTGCACCATATCGGTAGCGGTGCCATTGGGCAACATGACAGTAGCACCACGTCCCGCTTGAAGCGTTCGAGATCGAGCATGCCCAGCCGTGCGCCCTTGTAGGTTCGCCATCACCAGTTCGTTGCCGCCCTCGATGCGCTGGTTATGATAGGTGTTGCGAGCGATCGCAAGGCGTCGGGTGGACTGTGCAAGCCGTCTTCCTCGCCGGGAAAAACCGTCATCAACGGCAGCGGGAACGTTATACACCGTTTCGCTCGTTCCCCCGGAACCGTCACGAACACATCGCCCTGAGGTGATGGAGCGGTGGCATAGTTGGGGAAATGATCGAGGATCGTGATGACGGCAGCACGCAGTTCGCTTCGGCTTCGTCGCGCCCAAGCAGGATCGTTGCCTTCCAAAAACGCGCGGAATATAAATTTGGTCAGGGTCAAATCAGCCAGACAATCGTAGTTTTTGGTTAATCCCGGCGTCAAGCCATACAGTTCCGGAACGACCGTTGGGAAGATATGGTAGCGGTCGTCGTTCCAGTGTGCCCCGTGCGCGATCGGGACGCCGCATATAGTCGACCAAGAACAGCACGGCTTCGCGGATCGGCCCAAACGCCCGCTGTTCGAGGAACGCTCGATCCATCGTGTACAGATAATGCCACCACAGGCTTTGCACCGTCCATGGCGTTTCGCAAATCTCCCAGCCCCAGGTCGGCACAGGATAGGGCATGATGTTCATTTCGACTGGATAGGCCGAGTGGGGAAAATACGCGCCGCGAAGACCCATAATATTCACGTCGCCCAACGCTGGCTAAGCGGCAGGATATGATCGACCAGATCGACATAGGGGAGATGCTTATCGACATGGTTGGTGGAAAACGTGACCCAGAACGGCTGCTGCGTGTTGTAATTTAGGTGGTAATCGCCGTGCCATGCCGTGCCGATCGTGCGATAGCTCCAATTCGCAAACAGGCCGGGACAGGTCACGCCCGCACGCATGGCACAGTTGAGAAAATAGAGGTTGTGATACCACATGCGCTCGAACGTCTGGTCGTCCAGCGCCACGCCTGATCGGCTCCAATAGTCTTCCCAATGGGTCATCGCGGTCTCTGGTCGCGGTCGCCCAGTCATCGGGCGTCGGTGTATATGTGCATGGGCTTGGTAACGCCGATGCCAGGCCGTGATCGAGCGTCACGACACCCAGAAACGATGCTTCGCCTGACCAGCGCCGCTCCAACAGCGGCATCTGTTCCACGACGCCGTGCCAGTTGGTACGGGAGCCACGTTCAGGTCGCCATTGACGTGTCATGGACAGGCGAAAGCCGCGTCCTTCGCGTGCGTTGCACCATCGACCGCGAACGGCAGCACCTGCCGGAACGACAGCGTACCTGTCGGCGAGTGCGGTTTGGGCATAAAGTCCATAGCCGATTTGCTGCTCGGTCCGCACTCATCGGTATCCTCGACTGCGCCATCCACCGTGCGGTCGTTTGGAATCCATGCATAGGGATCGTCGCTTGCGATCTCGCCATCGACGGTCAACCCTTCGGGATCGGGCAACACGCCGCACACGCTCCCAGGGAGCGGACCGCGGCGTGCCGTGGCATCCACCAGTCGCAACCATACTCTGTCCGCTGTCGGCTCCACGAAGCACTGGAGCGTCGCTGGCGCGCGGTCGATCTCCAGGCGAACCGAACACACACCGTCCGCGATGTCGAGACGGTGTCCCAGCACTTGCACGATGTTGCGGTCGAAGCCCAGCACGACCGAGCCACAAGGAAAGGGGCGCGGATAGGGCTGGTCATAATTGTCGGCGGTCATGTCGCAATACTCGCGATACCAGTCGTCCTCGTCCAGCCGATCATAGCTGTCGGGGATTGCTTGAACGCGCTGAAATACCTCCTCGAACGTGCCGATCTCGTCAGCTGTGCTGCTCCGCGACGCGAATATCCCACACGTCGTTATGACCGAAATGCAACACGATTGCATCGGGTCGGGTGGTGAGCGTACGCCCAGACCACCATTACCCAGCAACGCCCCTGAGAAGAAATTGGGTGTGGGACGGTCCGCGACCACGGGATGCAGCCGCGCACGCTCACGCGGCTCGAATGACGATGGAGACATAGGTATCACTCCTTTGATTATGAACCACCGACCATGGCTGCAATCCGTTGCATCCGCTTCCTGATCGTTGACAGAACCCCGCACCGCTATAGCACCAGTCCGCTGGCTTGCTCCTGTGCCTGGCGCACGATCTCGGCGCTTGACGTGTCGCTGGTGATCGCCTGTTGCACCATGTCGTCGATGATCTGCGCGAGCGCAGGAAACGCCCGCGAGCGCGGCAGCGTGCGGGCGCCCGGTGTGAGTTCGGCGAGTCGATGGTAGAAGGGAATCGCCGATTGACCTCGGCGTCCTGCCACGTCGAAAGACGGCAACCGATCGCACCTTCCAGGGTCGTGAGTTTGTCCATAGCGGGTGTGGCGGCATGGCGCAGCAACTGAAAGGCCGCTTCCTTGTGCTTGCTTCCGGCGGCAATCGCCAGTATCCAGTACACGCTGAGCGACACGCTTTGCATGCCCTCGCTCGACCGGAATCTCGCTGATGGCGACCTTGCCTTTGACCGCGCAATCCGGCTGTTCGCAGACGGCGGCGAAGCCAAACCAATTGATCGACATAGCGGCCTCACCGTTGGCAAAGATTTCGCCAGCACGTACCGAGTCGATCTGGTGGGCGTCGGGATAGGTGCGCCTGCGGATCATTTACGATGCGGCGATAGAAGTCGAGCGCGGCAATAGCGGCGGGCGTATCGAGCGTCACGCTGCCATCGTCAGCGGTCAGTTCGCCGCCACGACTCCAGAGATGGAGACAAAAATCATACACGCCGTTATGCCCGTCGGGAAAAGCGGCGAACACCGTGCCGTACAATCCCTCTTCGGGCCGCGTGAAGAAATGCGCGATGTCGTCGAACTGCTGCCAGGTGCGCGGTGGCGCGAGATCGTAGCCATACCGAACGCGAAACGCTGCCCGTTCACCCACATCCTCGAACAGGTCACGACGATAGACGCAACATTCGGGGCCATCGTGAAAGGGCAACCCGTAGACGTTGTCATCCCATTGCTGCGCCGCGAGCAGCGAAGCGACCCAACCTTCAGGATAGTCGGGGACAGGATGACGCGCCATCAATCGGCGCGAGGTCGATCACTAGTTCGCGCTCGACCAATTCGGCGATCCAGTCGGTGTTGACGAATACAACATCCCAGGTGCCGTCGCTTAAGCCATCTTCTTCAAAGAGCGCGGCCTGGAGCGGATTGAGGTCGAGCGCGACGGCATCCAGCCGCAGGCCAGTGTCATGCTCGCGTTGAGGTCTTGCCATATCTTTTCGATTGCGGTCTCGAACGGTCCGAACCGTCGTACCGCCACACGTAGGCTGCTAGTCACTGTTTTCTCCTGGCAGTTGCACATGCCGATCCTGCGCGGCTCAGCCCAGGTCGAACTCCTCGATTAATTGTGCGGTATGTTCGCCGACCGTGGGCGATCCTAGTGCCGATGTAAGCCGTGTTGCATCGACGCGAATCGGGCAGCGTGTCGTCACGAACGAAGCTCCGCTCGTTCGAGTCACCTGTTGCGTCATGTGCAGCGCCGTGAAACCAGCGTGATGCAGCAATTGCGACCATGTCAGCACATCCGCACACCACATATCAGCAGGTTCCAGAATCCCGAGCCAGTCAGCCGTCGTCGCCGTACGAAGATGGGCGGCGAGCAACGCTTTGATTTCGTCGCGATGAGTGAACCAGGTTGCCCGGTCGCTGTACTCGTCGAGGGCGGACAGACCGAGCAACTCGCCCAGACGCGGCACCGAGCCCATCGCCAATGCCAGGTAACCATCGGCGGTTTCGTAGATGCCGTACGGAGCGCCCAGATAGGCATGGGCGTTGTTGATGGCGCTGCGGTGCGGTTGCTGGCCCCCATCGTTGAGATGCGTCGTCAACACCTCGAACTGGTAATCGAGGATCGATTCGAGCAAACTGACCTCGATCAGTCCACCGCGTCCGGTTGTGCCACGCCGCACCAGACAGGCCAGAATCCCCTGCACCAGATGCGCTCCCGCCATCAGATCGGCGGCGGCGAGCCCGAACGGCGTTGGACCATCGCCAGCATCGCCGTTGAGCCATGTCAGGCCGCTCATCGACTGCACCAGCAAGATCTTGCCCGGGCTTGTTGCGCCATGGGCCTTCGTTACCATAGC
This sequence comes from uncultured Chloroflexia bacterium, assembly GCA_963782315.1. Classification (GTDB taxonomy): domain Bacteria; phylum Chloroflexota; class Chloroflexia; order Chloroflexales; family Kallotenuaceae; genus JBBSGA01. The sequence continues at coordinate 85,523 of CAWAJS010000029.1, read as the reverse complement.
CGCTGACCGTGGCATACACCAGGCGCGGATTAAGTTCGCGCACTGCCGCGTATCCTAGGCCCAGCCGTTCCATGATGCCGGGACGAAAATTCTGCACCAGCACATCGGCACGACTGATCGAGCTTACGCACGCGGTCGAGGTCGACGGGTCCTTGAGATTCGCGGCGAAACTCTGCTTGTTGCGGTTGATCGAGTGAAACAAGGTCTATTCGCCGTCGAGTTCGAGGTTTGAGATATAGAGTTGCCGTCCGAGTTCGCCCGCGACCGGGCGCTCTATCTTGATCACGCGTGCGCCGAGATCCGCCAATCGCAAACAGCACGAAGGTCCGGCAAGAAATTGGCTGAAATCGAGAACGATCAGCCCTTCGAGTGGTAGAGGCTCAGCCATGAAGGGTTTCCTTAGCGGTGATGGTGGCGTAATGCGTCAAGCTGATCGATAACCGTTCCCGCATCGCCACCGGCTTGAAGAAGCGGTGGACTATCGGACCGGCCTCGTCCTGAAAATGGAGGTATCCGGCGTAGCGAGGGCGCAAGTAGGCATCGTCCAGGGTTGGCAGTGTTGCACGAAAGTAATCGTTGGACGCCGCGTTGGTTTGGGTCAGTCCATGCGGCGCGATGGCCGGGTTGCCCGCCGCTGGTGGTGAAGATGCCACGCTGCGTCGCGGGTCCGCGACAAATGCCGCATAGGCCATCGCCTGTTCGGATGTTTGGTATGCCGCGATACGGCCAGTCCGGTGCCGCCCAGCGTCGAACGCAACGGCGTTCGTCCCAGCGTACCAGACCACCGAATCGTAACGGTCCGCTCGGTATAATCGGTCGCGGCATAGTTGCTGTAGCCATATGCGAATGGACAATACACGATGTCGTCGCTCGTGGTCATCGCCTCGTAGGTGGCGATCGGATTGCGGCGAAAGCAGGCCGGATCGCACAGCCCGACCAGTTCGCGCAGGTGTTCGAGCGCCTGCGATGCCGATGTCACGGGCGACGACGGACCTTCCTGCGGCGAAGAGTTCGCCATGAAGCGCCAGACACAGCATGTACCAGTTCATCAGACTGTCGATGGGAATCGCCGGGAGTGCCACCCGCCCGGTCGCGCGAGTTCGATCAACGCGGACCATGTTTGTGGCACCGCGACGCCGTGGCGTTCGAGGAGATCGGGACGATATGAACTGACCGGCGTCGCGGCATCAATAGCCAGCGCCCATTGGTGCTCGCCGAAGGCGTAGCTCGGATGTGACGCTCCGACGGAATTGCGCGCCTGATCTTCCAGAAACGCGGCAGGAAGGTATGCGTCGATCGGCAACAAGCACATCCTTTTGGGCGGCCTGTCCCGCGAAAGGATGGTCGATCACCAGCAGGTCGAAGCGTTCGACCAAGCGTTCGATCGGATAATCGGCGAACTCCTGAAGGGAGCGTTTATGCCAGGTGATTTCGACGTCGGGATGCCGCTCGCTCCATCGCTGCGCGGTCGCAACCATCGGCAGATAGCCGCGTGTGTGGTTCCAGGTGATACCAGTCAGTTTGATGGGTGTGTCACTCATCGGGGTATTCCTATTCCTATCGATAAGGTGCAGTCGAATGATGAGCCGCGTTGCTGGCTGTCGCTCAAATGCGGCAAGCTAAACTCCTGCGGGTATAGGTCGTCGCCCCATGTGCGCTCGATTGGTAGGCAGCCTCCACTACCGCCATGGTGTGATAGGCGTCCTCGACGGAGGTGGGTAACGCGGTGTCCGAGCCTTCGGATAACGTTGGAGGCTGCTCATGGTGCCGATGAAGGCGTCGGGAAACCACGAACCTTCGACCGGAATCGCACGCCACGGGCCGGGTTGCCGTCCTCCAGGGTCGCGTATTCGAACACATCGGGGATGCCGTGCGGATAGTCGATCAACGAGCCGAGCGTCGCCTTGATCGCGCCCGTCGTGCCTTCCCACTTCACATAGCTTTCCTGATGATCGCGCCCCCCATACGTGATGGTGGTTGGTGGTGATCGTCGCTCGCAGGAAGTCGCCGTAGTCCAGTGCCATCGTCGTGCGCGTTGCCGCAAGACGGTCGAGGCCGGGGTAACGCACCGTTTTGGCGTACACACCACTGGGGATCGCCCAAAAACGCAGCGCAACAGGTCGACGTAGTGGATGCTGTGATACAGGATTTCGAGGCGCGGGATGCCTTCGAGAAAACGACCACAAATGCCACGGCGTTTCGACGTTGACGCGCACCTCCATGTCATGGATCTGTGCCGATGATGCCTGCTGCTCGATCAACGAGCGTGCCGCCAGCACATATGGTGCGAAGCGCAATTGGAAATTGATCGCGGCTATAAAGCCGCTGTGCGCGACAAATATCGCGGATCGCCCGTGCTCGCCGCCAGGTCTTCGCCCATCGGCTTCTGGATCAGCACGCCCGCCTGGGGGCAGCGCCAGCAGGATGTCAAGGGTTGCCGATGCAGGCACGGCGACATCGTAGACGACATTGGCGGGTGCTCCCTCAACTCGCCGCTGCGAGCGAATCGTAGACCGTAGTTCGAATGCCAAACTCGTGGCGAGTGTGTCGCTTTCGTCGGTCGAGGTCGAAGATGCCAACGACTGGCAAACCCGCTTTGCGGTAGGCTGGCAAATGTGCATCGTGGACGATACCGCCCGCGCCGACGACGACGATCGGTCGGGGCACCTGCGGCAGCAGTGGTTGTTGCACGACGGCGGGCAGTGTTTGCACGTTTTCTCCGTTGAACGATGTGCTATCGACTGTAGAGTATTGGCGACATCTGAGTTGATAAATAGTGTAAGAGCTCGCTATAATGCTAGTAAGAGCCTCATTTACAGATAAATAGTATATTTCTCAATGAAAGGTTTGTCAATGGTGCGCAACAGTAGCGGCGTCGCCTGCGTATCAGGTCCCTGCGCTTGAAAAAGGGCTGGATATTCTTGAATATCTTGCCGCCGAAGGTAGTGCCGGCCACACAGGCGCAACTCGCTCGTGCATTAGGGCGTGGGCCAAACGAGTTATTTCGCATGCTGGTGTGCCTGGAGGGCGCGGCTACATTCAGCGCGATCCTGTGTCGGGGGCATATGCACTGACGTTGCGGTTGTATGAGTTGAGCCGTTCACATTCGCCCTATGAGGAATTATTGCATGCGGCAGTTCGCCCTATGCAAGGGCTGACGGAAACGTTATTGGAATCATGTCATCTGAGCGTGTTGCAGCGAGGTGCCTTGTTGGTATTAGCTCAGGAAGAAAGCCCGCGCCCACTGCGTTTGTCGGTTGAAATTGGCAGTACCTTTCCTTTGATTCATACTGCATCAGGCCGCTTGCTGGCAGCGTATCTTCCCGACGATGTCCTTGAAGGCTTGCTGCGGGACGACCAGGGATGGAACGCGCTCAACCGTACGCATCAACATACATTTCGCCAGCAACTGGATACTATCCGTGAGCGCGGCTATGAGGAAGCGTGGAGCGAAACCAACGAAGGAGATCCATGACTATGCCGTTCTGATCGGCACGCCTGACGGAACAGTCCGGGCCGCCCTCGCGGTTGCGATGCTGACACGACGCGGTGAAGCACCACACGATGACCTCCTATCGTCACTGCTCCAGTGCGCCCGTGACATCACTCATGCTGCTGGCCTGGGGCGTGTGGATTGACAATCCGCATAACGTGTATCTCGATAGGCGCGGTTCAGTCGGGAACAGACATGAAAAAACCTATCGATGGAAAACCCACCAGCGCACCGTGCAGGGTGTGGCAGTGGCAACGCAATGGAAAAGGAGTACCAGATGACCGAGGAACACTATTGGGAGAACTATGCGGTAGGACAAGACGTTCGACGCTAGGACGCACGATCACTGAAACCGACGTCGTGATCCATGCTGGGCAGACCGGTGACTTTTACCCGCACCATATGGATGCCGAGTGGTGTAAAACCCAGGAGTTTGGGCAACGGATCGCGCATGGCACGCTGATTTTTAGCGTTGGTATCGGTATGACGGCGGGTACGATTAATCCCCTGGCGTTTTCATATGGCTACGACCGCCTGCGTTTCGTCAAGCCTGTTTTTATCGGTGACACTATCACGGTCAAAGTCACGATCCGTGACAAACGCGATTATCCGAAACGACCCGACCATGGCATTGTGGTGGAAGGGATCGAGGTCAACAACCAGCGTGGACAGACGGTGCTCGCCTGTGAACATCTTCTGGTCGTCAAACGTCGAACGTGAACAGTCGAACATTGCCAACGATTGACGAGATGTTCATAGAAGAATATACTCTTCATCTGTAAAACACTACCGGTTCCTACGTCCGGCACGATGGATGACGCACACAATCGCTCACTATCACCTGATGGGTTTCCTTGTATCGACACTAACCACGGTGACAGCATCGGCTGTCCAGCCGCGAAACGAGTATGCCTCGTTGCTATGACGCACGATCTACGAAACGACAGATTTTTTCAACGACACACATGTGAGAAGCATTCCTCTAGATCGCTCTCACGTAACCGATATATCTGCGCAGCATCTTGTACAAGCCACTGCGAAGGGGAAGTGTTTGAAAACAATGATCGCTGCCGGAAAAACAACCGCCTGGAATCGTTCACGCACAGCGGGAAATCGAAATTCACTATGCGCCATCAGGCCGCGAAAAGTTTTCGCAGGCATTGGCAACTCTATCTCGTCGTCATCCCGCCACTGCTCTACTTCCTCGTCTTCAAATATATTCCGATGGTCAACGCCGTGATCGCCTTCAAGGATTACAGTGTCGTGCTCGGCATCTGGGGCAGTCCATGGGCTGGCTTTAAGCATTTCCGGCTGTTCTTCGAAAACCCGGTGTTCTGGCGACTGGTACAGAACACTTTTTACCTCAGTCTGTATGCGCTGGCGGTCGGGTTTCCTATTCCGATCATTCTGGCACTGTGCCTCAACGAGGTCGGCAACGCCGCTTCAAACGCGTCGTGCAACTTGTGACCTATGCCCCCTACTTCATTTCGACCGTGGTGATGGTTAGCATGATCATTCTGCTGCTGTCACCGCGCCTGGGCGTAGCCAATCGCTTGCTGGATGCCTGGGCTTCGCATACGATCAACTTCCTCGGGACGTCCGAATCTGTTCCGCTCGATCTATGTCTGGTCGGATGTGTGGCAAAATGCGGGCTACGCGGCGATCATCTATCTGGCTGCACTGGCTGGCATCGACCCCACGCTGTACGAGGCCGCCAAAGTCGATGGGGCATCGCGGCTACAAAAGATTTTCTATATCGACCTGCCGGGCATCATGCCCACGGCGCTGATCATCCTGATCCTGAGCGTCGGCAGCCTGATGGCGGTCGGCTTTGAAAAGACGTTCCTGTTGCAAAACCCGCTCAATCTGAGCCAGTCCGAGATTATCGCGACCTATGTGTACAAAACCGGCCTGTTGAACGCCAATTTCAGCTTTGCAACCGCTGTTGGGTTGTTCAATTCGGTGATCAACATGGTGCTGCTGGTGATGGTGAACACGTTCGCGAAACGGCTGGCCGGATCGAGCCTGTGGTAGATGCGGCGTATAGGAAAGGAAGAGTCGCAATGGTAACAAACTACCGTTCACGTACACGCATCAAGGAATCGTTCAGCGATTATGTGTTCCTGGCGTCGTCTACTTCTTTCTGACCTGTGTCCTGCTGATCGTACTGTATCCGCTGGTCTATATCGTCAGTTCGTCGCTTGAGCAGTCCACAGGCGGTTTCGTCCGGGCGGGTCTGGCTGTGGCCGGTCGACTTCTCGTTACGCGGCTACCAGGTGGCGCTGGGCAATCCGCAGATCGTGACGGGCTATATGAATTCGCTGTTCTATGCCTTTTTCGGCACGCTGATCAGCATGACGCTGACCGTGCTGCTGGCATATCCGCTTTCGCGCCGCTCGTTCTTTGGCCGCAACGCGATCATGATGTTCATCGTCTTCACGATGTTGTTTTCGGGTGGCCTGATCCCCACCTATCTGGTGGTCGCAACCTTGGGATTGCTCAATACACGCTGGGCGATGTTGATCCCGCAGGCGGTCGCTGTCTGGCAGGTCATTATCGCCCGCACATTCTTCCAGGCCAGCATCCCGGATGAATTGGTCGAGGCCAGCGAACTGGATGGCTGCAGCGATCTGCGCTTTCTGTGGTCGATCGTTCTGCCGTTGAGCAAGCCGATCATGGCCGTGCTGGTGCTGATGTACGCGGTAGGCCAGTGGAACGCCTATTTCGATGCACTGCTGTATTTGAAGTCGCCTGAATTTCATCCGCTCCAGCTGGTGCTGCGCATCATTCTGATTTTGAATACCACGCTACAGGATCGATGGAAGCATCGGCGATGGTCGAGCGTCAGCAATTGGCCGATCTGCTGAAGTATTCGTTGATCGTCGTCGCAAGTTTACCAGTGTTGATTATTTACCCGTTCGTCCAGCGCTATTTTGTCAAGGGTATGTTGATCGGCTCGGTCAAGGGCTAAATGGATGTATGCAAGAGGAGGTGACAGGACTCGGAGATGGTGGGGATCAAGACGGCTGATTCCGGATCGAACCTCACTGGATTCTTGGATAGTGCGTACGTCGGTTTGTCAATAAGTATAGGGAGATATGGCCTTCCATGAACAATGTACGTAGAGTTCTTGTTGATGCTCATGCTGAGCATTCTGATCGTCTCGTGTGGCGGTGGTCACGACGCCAGGCAGCAGCCCGAAGCAGCCGCACCGACAACAGCGCCGACCGCAGCCAGCAGACCGGCGGCAGAGCCGACCGCAGCCGAGCCTGCAGCAGAGCCAACTACAGCCGAGGCTCCTGCCGCAGAGCCAACTACAGCCGAAGCTCCTGCCGCAGAAGCAACCGCTGCAGAAGCAGATACGTCTGCAACGGCAAGCACCGATGCCGCTCCTTCCGGCGATGCCGTGCCGATCACAATCTTCAGTCCACAGGGACCAGAAACCGATCTCTCGCCGAGAACACCTTCACCAAGGAAGCCGAGCAGAAGTTTGGTATCGACTTCACCTGGCAGACGACGACCATGGACGGCAACGCCGCCCGTGAAGCACGGCAGATTTCGCTGGCCAGCGGTGATTATCCCGACCTGTACATGTTGATTCCATGGGTCGATCAGTTCTCGCAGACTGAGTTGCTCAAATATGGGCAGCAGGGCGTGCTTCTGCCGCTCAACGATCTGATCGATCAGCATGGGCCAAACATCAAGGCCGCGCTGGAGAACTACCCTTACTTCAAGGCGATGGCGACCGCGCCTGACGGCAAAATCTATGGTCTGCCACAGTTGATCGAGTGCTACCACTGTTCGTATCCAAACAAGATGTGGATCAACACCAAGTGGCTTGACAAGCTAGGCCTGGAGATGCCCAAGACACTCGACGAGTTCAAGGCCGTACTGGAAGCCTTCAAGACCAAGGACCCCAACGGCAACGGCAAGGCCGACGAAGTGCCACTGAGCGGCTCGACCGAGGACTACGGCGTACATATCATTCCATTCTATCATGAACGGCTTCACGTATGATGACGACCGCACCTTCCTGCAACTCAACGACGGCAAGGTCGAACTGGCGGCAACCAAGCCCGAATGGAAGGAAGGTCTGGCATATCTCCACGACGATGTACGAGGCTGGCCTGATCGACCCTGGTGCCTTCACCCAGAACGCCGACGCCTTCAAAAAGATCGGCGATAATGCCGATGCCCAGTTGCTCGGCGCGGGTGCTGGTATGCATCCCGCGATCTTCGTGACCACGGGTACGGATGCGCCCTATGGTGCTGACTACGCGCCTGTCCCACCGCTAGAAGGACCGAAGGCAGCATACGCCTCGTATAACTATCCCAGTGCTCCTGGCGCATCCTTCTTGCTGACTAACAAGGCCAGCCCAGAAGCGCAGGTCGCGGCGATCAAGTTGGTCGACTATATGTTCACCGCCGAGGGACAGATCCGCTCGCACTTCGGCGAAGAGGGCATTGACTGGCGCAAGCCGGAGCCAGGCGAAGAGGCGAACGGCGCCGTCGAGCCAATCCTCGCGACAATCCCCGGCGAGCCAGGAGCACCACCGCGCAACTCGGGTTGGGGCGCACTGGCGCAGTACTACCAGCCTAAGAGCTTCCGCGATGCCTGGGTCCAGGGATCGGATATCTACTCGTCCACTGGCTACGAGCGCCGTCTTCAGCAGGCGACCGATCTGTATGCCGGCAAGGAGCCCAAGACGCCGTTCCCGCATTGGGCGATCTGGATCGATCCAGCAATCGCCGATGAAGCCGCAACGCTGCGTACCAACATCACCGATTATGTGAACCAGAACTCGTTGCAGTTCATCACAGGCGATTTGAATCTTGATTCGGATTGGGAAACCTTCGTGCAAGGGTTGGAACAAAACAATCTCGCACGCTATCTCGAAATCATGCAAGCCGCCTACGATAGCTCAACAGTCAAGTAACGTTCGAGTGTGACAATACAAAGAGCGCGACCGCACAGCACTGCGCGGTCGCGCTCTTTGTATTGTCCGCTCATCACAAGGATGACCGATGCATTATCTCGATACGTATAACGTCGTATGGCACACGCAGAGCGCACATTCGGGTGAAGGTATGCCGGTAGGCGGACACGACACCGGTCTGCATGTCTGGGTCGAGCAGGGCGATATCCTGTTCTACATCGACCGCAGCGGGAGCTTTGACGAAAACAACCAGATGTTAAAGCTTGGCCGTGTGCGGCTCACCTTCGATCCCAGTCCGTTTGCCGACGGCACTATGTTTCGCCAGGAACTGCTGTTGCGTGAAGGCCGCATGGAGATTGAGGGCCGTACCGCCAACGGGCAGCACGGTTTGGTGAACCTATGGCTTGAAACGGACCAGTCCGTGATACATATCGAGGCAACCACCAGCGAAGCGGTGACGATGACCGTTCAGTACGAAAATTGGCGTATGGCTGAGCGCGAAATACCGCATGACCGCCGCATGTCCAGCACCAGCGTAGTCGGCTATCCAGGGCGAGTTGTCACGTATCCCGACGATGTGCGATGGGACGGTGACGGCATTGCGTTTCACCACCGGAATCGTGACGATGCCCTGATTTTTGACGCTGTGGTAGCACAGCAAGGGTTGGCAGCAGTTAAAGACGAATTGTGGAATCCCCAATATCAGTGTACGTTCGGCGGCATCATGCGCGGCGATGCTATGCAGCGCGCCGGAACCGCCGATGGCACCTACCTTGGGACGCGCTTCCACGCCTGGCGGCTGGCAAGCACCCAGCCTACCACTGATCACCATGCCACGATCGCGCTCCACACCGCACAAACGCCAACTATCGATGACTGGCTCGCCGACATGAGGGAACGATCAGATGCCGCGCTAAGGGATGTAGAAGGCGCACGCCAACGTGCTGTGCAGTGGTGGAACGCATTCTGGGATCGGAGTTTCATTGCCGTCGATCCTGAGCGAAAGCTCGACGATCCGCAACCGTGGCAGGTGGGACGCAATTATCAGGTGTTCCGGTATATGCTGGGCTGTAACGCGCATGGCGCGTATCCGACCAAGTTCAATGGTGGTTTGTTCACCAGCGATCCAGTGCATGTGCTGAACGAAGACGGCTGGCGCGAAGAAACCGCTGATTTTCGCAGATGGGGCGGCGGTAGCTTTACCGCGCAGAATCAACGTCTGGTGTACTGGCCTATGATTCGCAGCGGCGACTGGGATATGATGCAACCGCAGTTCACGTTCTACCAGCGTGCGCTCCGCAACGCTGAACTGCGAACAGAGGTGTACTGGGGACACGCGGGGTGTTCGTTTACTGAACAAATCGAAAACTTCGGTTTACCCCTTGGTTGGTCCTGGGGTTGGCCCGACAGCCCCGACCTCGTTCATCGCCGTACGCCCTTCATGGACCCGACCGAACAAGTTGCGCCCTGGATCAAGTATTACTACACCACACAACTCGAATGGGCATACATGATCCTGAAGTACCACCTGTATAGCGGTGCTTCCATCGCGGCATACCTGCCCTTCATCGAAAGCTCGATCCGCTTCTTCGACGAGCATTACCAGTATCTATTCCGGCTCGAAGCACTCAAGTCGCTCGACGGAAACGGGAAACTGGTGTTGTTTCCATCGACCGCCTGTGAAACCTACAAACTGGCGATGAATCCGACCGATCTGATCGCAGCGCTCGATGCAACAGTACGGGCGATGCTGGACCTCCCCGCCGCAGTGCTGGACGACGAACAGCGTTCGTATTACGCGGGACTTCTGGATCGTATTCCGCCATGGGCGTTCCGCGAACGTGAGGGACACACGACTATCGCACCAGCGGAACATTGGAAGGGCATCATCAACGTGGAAATTCCCCAGTTGTACCCGGTGTTTCCCTATGAACAGTATGGCATCGGTCGGCCTGATATCGACATCGCGATTAACACCTGGCGCTACGGTACCGATATACCGGAACAAAAGGACCATATCAGTTGGCATCAGGACGCGATCTTTTGTGCACGCCTTGGCCTGACCGATGAAGCCGCGCAGATAACCATCTTGAAACTTGCGGACGGCAACTGCCGCTTTCCAGCCTACTGGGGGCCCGGTCATGATTGGCTGCCAGATCATAACTGTGGTGGCTCGGGTATGGTTGGCCTCCAAGAGATGCTGATGCAAACAAACGGCGATGCGATCTATGTGCTTCCGGCATGGCCTCGTACCTGGGATGTCGATTGGAAGCTTTACGCGCCACACAATACGACCGTCGAAGGCAGTGTGCGCGACGGTGCGCTCGTTCGGCTTACCGTCACACCTCCAGAGCGTGCGAAGGACGTGGTGAATATGTGGGAACAGCCAGGCAATGAGCCCCAGACGTAAGCGAATGCATAGAAATTAGCTGTACAGGAGCCGTTCGGCTCCTGTACAGTGTGAAGTTTGAATGCTGCGCTTAGGATCTCCATGATTGGCCTCGGTGTAGGACTATTTGCCTCACACGGACAGAAATAGAACCAGGACAGCTGAAAAGTTTCCGTCGATGCTGGTTCGCACAGTTGTGGTGCTCCAGTTCTGGGTCTAAATTATTCGGAAAGTACGCAAGCGACGATAGTGATAGCCCGGGACCACCGAGCAGATCGCTACGTGTCGTGCATCATAATCATCCATCGTATTGACGTCGATATGGTTCACGCCGCTCTCCTGGCGTGAACCACCTCCATTTGCTGGCCAGCAAGCGGTCCTCATCGTTCCAAAGCCATTGTTCGCGCCCATTCCGCACATCAATTCCAAGATAGTTGCGGTAACGCTGCGGTTTGACATCCCGATTCTATGAACCTACTCTGGTAGTAAATTCCAGGGATCGATTGGTGTTGATGTACCTGCTTTCGTGACGGAAGGAGAAAGCGAGCAGTGTACAAGGGGTGTTTGCGCATGAGCCCAATTATGCGAGATATACTCACATTTTCTTACATGGAATGTAAGTTGTGCCGATTGTTAAACCGCTACCCGATGATCGACCAAAGATAATGGACATGATATGCTATATATTCTTCTACAGGAGAAATAGTGATGCAACGTGTCTGACATCGGCTCGCGTTATCCCATTTTTCCCGACCAGTGGATGGGGAGTTGTTGCCGTTGGCATCCTTACTGTCGGTTGGTATACGTCGTGTCGATCCAGAATATACAAAAAGGAGGTAGCGTTCCGCAAGCTCTTATCACCAGTACCGAAGGCCCTGAAGCCATTGATGATATATGCCTCACACGGAAGTGAGCAAATCAGGAGGACGTTCACATGAACAGGAAGCCGTTTATCGGGTTAGTGTTGCTAGTCGTGCTCATGCAGATGCTCGCCGCATGCGGAGGTACGACTACCTCCACAAGCCCCGCCACGAGCCCCACCGAGAGCGCGGCAGTCGAACCGACGACCGAAGCACCGGCGGCTGCGGAACCAACAGCGCTACCTGCAGAAACGATGGCACCGGCTGCCGAAACCATGGCACCCGCCGCTGAAACGATGGCACCGGTTGCCGAAACCATGGCACCCGCCGCTGAAACCGCGACTGGCGGCGATGACTGCTGAGAAGCCGTTTACCATCGGCATCTCCAATCCCTTCATCAGCAGCGAATATCGCACGCAGATGATCCAGGAACTGACTCGACACCAACAAAGAATACATGGATCAGGGGTTGACCACCGAGCTGGTGATCGAGAGCGCCGACACGGATGTGGCAGGTCAGATCCAGCAGTTGCAAAACCTGATGAGCAAGAATGTCGATGCCATCCTGGTCAACCCAGGCGATGTCAACGGCTTGAACGACACGCTCCAGGAAGCATTAGCGAAAGGTATCCTGGTGATCTCGGTCGATCAGGAGCTCAACACGCCAGGCGTGTACAATGTCGGCATCGACCAGAAGGAATGGGCGAAAACGTCGGCCCAGTGGCTTGCCGACAAACTTGGTGGCACGGGAAACATCGTCGAGATCGAAGGCTTTCCTGGGCATCCCGCCAACGAAGCGCGCATGAGCGGTGTGGATGAAGTCCTTGCCAACTATCCAGATATCAAGGTGCTGGGTAAGGATACTGGTAAGTGGGACGAAGCAACTGGTCAGCAAGTCATGTCCAATTTCCTGGCATCATTCCCGACGATGGACGGCTACTGGACGCAGGACGGCATGGCGATTGGAGCCTTCCAGGCTGTACTGGCTGCGAACCCAGCGAAGTTCCCGATTGCAGTGCTCGAGGCACGTTGTCAGGCGCTGCAACTATGGGACGAGCGTCTGAAGACCGATCCGGAGTTTGAAAGCATCGCCGTCGCGAATCCACCAGGAGTATCGCCGACAGGTCTGCGTATCGCTGTCAACATGCTGATGGGGAAGCAGGTTGATAAGAGCAAGCTAGGCGGCAATAACGGTCTGTCGTTTGTCCTGCCGATTCCGGTAATTGTGACCAAGGAAAACTTCCGCGAGGTGTATGACACCACCTGTAAGGATAAGCCGCCTACGTATCTCCTCGATGGCATCATGAGCGACGAAGAAGTTCAACAGTACTTCGGACAACTAACTCGCATGACGCTTGTGCTTTCCGCCCGCAATGTCGTCAAACGCTACGGAGGCGTCGTGGCACTTGCCGACGCCAGTCTGGATGTTCATTCCGGCGAGGTGCTGGCGCTGATTGGCGCTAATGGCAGCGGAAAAAGCACGCTCAGCAAGATCATCAATGGCGTAGTTGTCCTCGATGGAGGGCAACTACGCCTTGACGATCATGAGGTCCAGGTTTGCCCTCGCCATCCGCCGCTAAGAACCTAGGCATCTCAACGGTTTTCCAGGAACTTAGCCTGGTGCCGCAGATGACAGTGGCAGAAAATATCTGGCTGACCCGTGAGCCACTGCAGTCGGGGTGGCTTTGTTGATAAGCCGACGCTCCGGCGAAAGACTGAAGAACTCATTGTCGCTGTTCGCGGGTATGTTTTCCTCGCAACTTGGAGCCTGATACTCCAGGTGGGACCACTCCCGCCAGATGAGAAGCAAATCATCGAGATTCTGAAAGCGATCAGTGTCGATCCACGTGTGCTGATCCTGGACGAAGCAACGGCCAGTCTGGACTATCGCCAGGTTCAGCGGCTGTTCGAACTGGTAGCCCAATGGAAACAGCAGGGCAAAGCCATCGTCTTGTATCTCACACGCATGGAGGAAATCTTCCAGCTCGCCGATCGCTATAGCGTTCTACGCAACGGACGACGGTCGGGGAAGGTCCTGATGGCTGGATACAACGCGACAATGATCTGGTGGCCTTGATGGTACAGGGTGCAACCGCAACGAATGTCGCTGCTCGTGTCCGACCAACGGCCGACAATCTTGCCGCCCGAACATGTCCATCATGGAAGTCACCGATCTGACACGGAGGCAGTGCATGGTGTAAGTTTTCAGTTACATGCGGGCGAGCTACTGGGTCTGGGCGGGCTGCGCGGTCAAGGACAACATCACGTTTTGCTGGCCCTGTTCGGTGCCGATTGCCCTACACCGGCAACGTTACGCTTGACGGTCACACGCGCTCACTTTACCCATCCCCGTCAGGCGATGCAGCACGGCTGGCGCTGGTTCCAGGAGAGCGTGCCAAGCGAAGGACTTCTGCTGAATCGGTCGATCCTGGAGAACTTCCTGATCCCGTCATGGCGTGACTTTGGCTTTCCACTTCGCATCCAGAAAGCGCGTCGCCAGCTGCAACTCGATAGCCGAAAAGTCTTGGTCTTGAAGATGGGTGGCTTGGACGATCCGGTGAGCAGTCTTTCCGGAGGCAACGCACAGAAAGTTGTCATCGGTAAGTGGCTGCTGCGCGATCCTCAAATGTTTGATGCTTGACGATCCGACCAAAGGCATCGACGTGGGAGCTAAAGCCGAGTTTCTACAAGCTCCTGGCTCGACTGTGTGCGAGGGCAAATCAATACGTGCTCTACAGCAGCGATGACGAAGAGCTGATCGGATTGTGTGATCGCGTCCTGGTGATGCACGACGGTAAAATTCGGTGCGGAGCTAGCAGGCGTCATCGTTGACCAGGATCCCAGCTTGTCGACCGCCAGTCTTGGCGCAACGCAGGAGGAGCATGCATGAGCCGATTCGGCTGGCGTACGATCACCAGCTCAAAACCGCTTGCCGTTTGTGCTCTGGCTCTTTATCGTGGCAATGCTGGTTAACCTTCATTGTGCAGCCGAACTTTCTGCAGCCGTATCGCAATATCAACAGCAATCTTCGTGTGTTGTTGCCACTGATCCTGGTGGCGGCGGGCAGGCTATCGTGATCCTGGGCGGCGGGATAGATATTTCAGCGGGCGCGATCGTTTCGATTGTCAACGCCTTTCTGGCAACGCGGATCGGGATCACAGGGCGATCCTGGCACGGCCGCGCTGATGATGGCGCTTTCTCTGATCGTCGGGATGGCCGTTGGTGCGATCAACGGCTTCTTTGTCGCGATCTTGCGATTGCAGCCGATTATCACAACCTACGCCACCAGTTTTCTGTTCGGTGGGTCTGGCGTCTGTTGATCCTGCCGAGTCCCGGCGGGGGTATGCCTGCCTCGTTTACTGGATTCTATCGCGATACGATGCCATTAGGCTTGCCCCTGGCGTTGTACGGATCGCGTTGATCATGCTCGACCTGGTATGGCATACGGCAGGCGCGCTATGGACGCTATCTTTTTGCGGTTGGCGGCAAAGCCGATGCGGCGTTTCAGACCGGTGTGCCGGTCACGCGCATCCAGTTCAGTACCTATGTGCTCTCAGGACTGTTGTCCGCCTTTGGCGGCATCGCAATGACGCTGCTGACTGGCTCGGGAACGCACAGATCGGCGACGCGCTAACGCTTTCAGCGATCACCGCTGTGGTGATCGGTGGTACACTGCCCTCAGCGGCGGCACAGGCGGCATCGGTGGTGCCATCCTCGGCGCGATCGTACTGGGATTGTTCCGAAATATCGTTTCGTTCGCCAATATCGCGACCTGGTGGCAGACCTTTGTTAATGCCGCGATTATTGTGCTGGCGCTGGCAATGCCCGGCTTGATCCGCCTGCTTCGAAGGAGGATACAGATGAGAGCGCTTTGCGATTTCACCATCCGATAGCAGCCGTCCTGCTGGCCGATCGTGCTGTTTGTGCTGAGCGGTTTGACTGCCGAATGGATTTGGCAGCGACTTTGATATCGCTCGTGCACAGGCGACTCAATATTCTGCGCCTGGCCGTGTTCCTGGGCATTGTCGCTGCCGGACAAACTCTGGTGATCATCAGTGGTAGTGAGGGCATCGACCTGTCGGCCGGTGCGGTCGTTACGTTGTCCGCGATCCTGACCTACTCCATCGTCAACGGCAGTAACGCAAATGTGCTGCCCGGACTGCTGGTTGCGCTGCTGGCCGGTACGCTGATCGGTCTGATCAATGGTCTGGGCATGTCGTTCCTTAGTATCTCACCGCTGGTGATGACGCTGGGTATGGCGGGAGTGGTCAGCGGCCTGATCCTGGTCATCACGCAGGGCAACGTCAGTGGTGGCAATTGCCCCGATCATGACCAGGTGATCGCCCGACCGGTTGCAGGAATTCCTGGCGCGATCCTGATCTGGATCGTTTTCGGCGCGTTGATGTGGTTGCTGCTGCAACGCACCCGCTTTGGTAAGCAGCTGTTTGCGATCGGCACCAATCGCACGACTTCACGACTCTCCGGTGTTAATGTCACCGCTATGGCTATCGGCACCTATGCCGTGGCCGGGATGCTGGCCGGGTTGGGTGGCTTTTTGGTCGTCGGCAATACCGGTGTGGTGCATATCCGGATCGGCGACCCCTTCCTGTTCCCGTCGATTGCAGCGGTCGCGGTTGGCGGTACGCTTTTCACAGGCGGTAAGGGCAGCTACTTCGGAACGATGGCCGGCGCGTTGGTGCTGACGCTACTTACGAGCCTACTGACCACGATGCAGATGCCGGAATCCATCCGGCAAATGGTGCTTGGCGCGACCCTGCTGATCATGATCTCGATCTATGGGCGCGAGCGGAAATTGCGCCAGTAGGCGCTAGGTCAATGGCTGTTACCGACTGCAACATCGAGAACAACATCCGAACCGATCCCCATAGTCGCCTCGCGAGGTGTGCGCTTCTGTGCTGACCAGTTACGCAAGATTTTGCACACCTACCATCCGGGTACGATCTTCGTCCATACTTTTTCGCAAGCAGGACTGTGACCTTATACTTTCTTCTACGGCCTGACCTGACGATTATCCTGTGTTCATAGCACGCGACAACAATTTCTCATACTCAACTGTGTACCTGTCACCTTCCTATTTACACATCAAATGGACGAGCCATGCCCACATGCTTCCCGAAGGCATATGGTCGTGTTGGAGAACAGATAACCAGATGGATGAGGGCAGGTGCATGGCTATCAAAAGCGCACCTATGACGATTGGCAGCGACTGGGCAGGTGTCCATTCAGGCATCTCCTGCTCGCCGTGCTCGCATGCGAGTATCTGACTTGACAGCTTGCACCCCATGATTGATTCTACTTGCGTGAACGACGCTGCACCGACCGTTGATGCATCCTCGTTCCAGCATCCTATGCTGGCTCTCATTGCGCACCGTTTGTGCCTCCTGGGCGGGATGCCCTGTTGCACGCGTGATGCTTACCCCGAACAGATACCAATGGAGGAATCTATGAACCAAATCGTGGTCAACGCAGACCTGGGAACTCAGACCATTAGCCGACATATCTACGGGCATTTTGCCGAACACTTAGGGCGCTGCATCTATGGCGGCTTTTGGGTTGGTGAGGACAGCGATATTCCCCATACTCGGGGCATCCGCAACGATGTTGTCGCCGCACTACGTGCGATACAGATTCCAAACTTGCGCTGGCCAGGGGGCTGCTTCGCCGACGAATATCACTGGCGTGACGGTATTGGGCCCCGCAACCAGCGACCTACCATGATCAATACACATTGGGGCGGCGTCACCGAAAACAACCACTTTGGTACCCATGAGTTCATGGATTTATGTAGTCAACTCGCATGCGAACCGTACATCTGCGGCAACCTCGGGAGCGGCACAGTTCAGGAAATGCAGCAGTGGGTTGAGTATCTGACATTCGATGGCACGAGTCCGATGGCAGACCTGCGCAGAGCAAACGGACGTGAGGAACCGTGGCGTATCCGGTTCTGGGGAGTCGGCAACGAAAATTGGGGCTGTGGTGGCACGAATGCGCCCGGAACACTACGCCGACGAGTACAGACGCTACCAGACCTATGTCCGCAACTATGGTGACAACAAACTCTATAAAATCGCCTGTGGTCCGCGTAACGACGACTACGATTGGACCGAGACGATGATGAAGCGGTCACGTAGTCTCCATGGGCGCTTCGTGATGGACGCCCAGAGTCTTCACTACTACACGCCGGATGGTCCCTACCGTCGGCAGCACGCGCAACACAGTTCAGCGAACACGAATGGGTCGATATTCTCAAAACATCACTATATATGGACGAATTAATAACCCGGCACTCGGCGATTATGGACCAATATGATCCCGACCACAAGGTCGATCTGATCGTGGACGAATGGGGAACGTGGTATGCGGTCGAACCCGGCACGAATCCTGGCTTTCTCTACCAGCAGAATACAATGCGCGATGCGCTGGTGGCGGCGTTGACACTTCACATCTTTCACCGCCATTGCGACCGTGTAACGATGTCGAATATCGCCCAGACCATTAACGTGCTCCAGGCATTGATTCTGACCGAGGAAGGCAGCAACCGTATGTTGCTAACCCCAACCTATCATGTGTTCGAAATGTACAAGGTGCATCAGGACGCAACCCATGTACCGCTTGACGTGCGCAGCGAAGACTACACATTTGGTGAGCTCACCATGCCCGCCATCAGCGCAACGGCGTCGCGGAACGCCGCAGGCGTCGTCCATCTGTCGCTGTGCAACGTCAACCCCCATGAGGATGTCGCAATCAGCTGCGTGGTGCGCGGCCTACAGGTTACAGCGCTCCAAGGACGCGTTTTGACGTCCGCTGCAATGACCGCACATAACACGTTCGATGAGCCATCGCTGGTTTCGCCCCGCACGTTTGACGGCGCATCCATCGACGGCGATCGGCTACAAATCGTGGTTCCAGCAAAGGCAATTGTGGTGCTAGAACTCATGACACCGTGACGTAACCCGAGCACATGGGGAGGTCGCGGCAAGCAGGTGCGCGACCTCCCTGGCCACAGTCTGCAAAGCAGATGATTTACGTTAATCGTATGCTCTGCGGTTTTTCCTCCGTCCTGGTCTCTTTCGACACCGAATCGCTATTGTGCGCGCGAATATTTTCTATCGCCAGGGCATATGCGGCTCATCGTCAACGCTAACGATAGAATTATCATGTGCATCCTCTTATTGTCAGCGCATCACGAGTGGCAGGTACGCGCCAGGATTGAATGCGTTGGGTGAACAGGCATATGGACTGCTCCAGGCTGTCGAGCATGTTTCCGATGCCGTGAAATGCTCCATCGCCATTAACGGGCGTATCTGTGCCTCGATCTGGGGCGCGAAATAGCTTCGCATGCGGTCGTCAAGCAATGAATTACCTAATGCCGCCATGATCATGCCCTGATCAAGCGCGAGGTAATACTTCGACACCTGCCCGGTGCTGACATTAATCGCGTCGAAGAAGCCACCCCAGCCATAGGCATCAAAATCGCTCCGTAGGTTCGCTAGATTAGCCTCGGCGGCAACTTGAGCATACGGTAGGGCGATGAACGATGCATGCGGTGTTACGACGCCGTTCGTATATGCTGACGCTGGCGGATCGTCGGTGGCAGGACGACATTCACCGAAACCATAATCGACCTTTGTGTGCTCCTCGTTTGACGTGTAGCCGTCAGGATTCATGCCGATGGCATCCACGCCGTATTCGCGGTAGCCCCCGGCGGGATCGTTCGAGGGTGAAAACCCCCAGTATCCGTAGGCTGCTTCATCCATGCCATGCTCGATCTGAGCGCGCACATACAGCGGGTGATTGATGCCCCAACTGTGAGGGCCCCAGAGTTCTTCGGGAACCAGCAGTGGCACCATCAGTGCCTCAAACATACTACCACCCCAGGTCGGCACGATATTCATGCCACGATAGGTATAGTGGCCTTCATACACGTTCACTCCCATGTAGGTACGCATGGCACCATCTGGCTTCATCTCTGGCCAACCCCAATCGCAGGTATCGGGGAAGGTGCGGAACGTCTTAAAATAATGCTCTGGTGGGATGTCCCCCGCAGCGATGCCGATGTAACTAGCGATGCGCGGCTCGGTGTTGAACGTGCCATAGTGATGCCCGGTGTAATACACGTCCGCGCCGTCTTGGCAATAGTTGCCCCGCGGCAATTGATCGGAGGGTGGCGGGGGCGATGTATCCCAAAAGCCACCTCTGATCTGCCCGACCTGGGGATCGTAATAGCACCCAAAGTTCATGCCTTCCACCAATGCGCCTGCACGGATCGCGAGCGTGGGAACCGCGGCACTTACCATCATCAGACCAGCAGCCAACCAGCCATTATCAACGCTCGACAGAAAAGGATAGACGGTATTACCGTCGACAGGCCACGTCGTGAGCTTTGCACCAGTCGCGGGGTTGTACCAGTTGTAATACATGCCACCAACTGAACGCTCCATTGTTTCCAGGGTTGCAATCGTGAGTTCGAGGCGCTCGATTGCTTCGGCAGCGGTGATGAAGCCGAGGTCGCGAGCAGTCAACGTACTCCACATATATGCGCCGATGTTCGTAGGCGACGTGTAGGCGCTGGGTGTGCGTGTCTCGGAGATATTGTCGGCGGTCAGGCCGGTCGTAGCATCGGTCATGGCGACAAAGGACGCCCAGGTATCACGAGCATATTGGGTCAGCGTTGCGTCATCCTGGGGAGTGGTGCTGGCGGCGGCGGGGAATACGCTTCCCACAGCGACGACAAGCACAATAAATGTGGTTACGAATGCGGAACGGCGAATGGCAGTCATCACACTCTCCTCGCGTTGCAAACGGTGTACACGTCCACATGGTCATTGGTAGCATCGGCGTTGGTCAGACAGGAAGACATTGGAGCGAGAACATGCGAGGACCGACCGGTCGGTGCCAGTCGGGTGTCAAAACGCGGCATTGCGTCCTCCTTGCTCTACCAGGGTTGCCGCCGACAACGCGGCGTTGGCAGGCACGTTAATTGTATTGGGCGTACTTAGCTGACAGCATGGCTCGTGCCATCGCCCTGCTTCAACATAGATGCTGGTGCACACAACCAACTGCCGAGACGAATGTGGAAGGGTCTGAACTAGCCAGCTGTAGCAAGCCACCCATGATTGTATTACCTTTTCATGGAGTATAGACGTACCGCCGATCCTTGAAGTAGCGCTAGAGCATACAGCAGTGTACACGTTGGTAAACCAGCACGAGCCGCACTTTACTCTTGTGTGCCTGATGTGATTCCTGCACTCTTGTGCTTAACGTCGCCCCGTGGTAGGATACTAACTAATATTAGTTAGTATCCTACCACGGGGCAATATATTGGCGTTTCATGAAGGTGACGTGGCAATTGAGGAGCCACACAGTAACGGCCACGGAGCGGGTGTTACATGTAGCCGAGCGCCTTTTTAGCCAGCGCGGCTATAAAAGCGTGACGTTGCGGGATATAGCGAACGAGCTTGGCATGCAACCTGCATCACTTTATAACCATGCCCCAGGAGGTAAAGAGCAACTCTTTATTCTCGTTACAGAACGTGGACTGTCGCGACATGCCGCAGGTATCACCCAGACGGTAGCCGCTGCCGAGCCGCAAATTGAGGCTCAGCTACGTGCCATCGCGAAGTGGTTGCTCACGAATCCTCCGATTAATTTCGACCGTATGTATCACTCCGATATGCCGGCAATCTCGACAGCCGACGCTGAACGTCTGTCTTATCTGGCATATCAGTCGTTGATCGCCCCAATTCGGGAGGTGGTCGGAGCAGCAGCGGAACGCATGGAGATCGACCCCGCCCATGCGACAACCCTGTCTGCAACATTCATTACATCGATCGAAGCGATGCGGGAACTTGAACGTCGCGCGAATATGGCGCAGGCAGATGCGCTCGAAAGCGTATTACGTGTCCTCCTTGATGGGGCGCGACGACGCTGATCGATCTTCAGAATTACTAAACAACTGTGTTAAGTCGTTGAAAGGATGGAACATATGAAAGCGAAAATTTGGCAAGGCGTGATTGTGGCGGCTGTGCTGGCAACGATTATTATGAACGCCCTTGCGAACATCATCCCATTTAATGGTCAACAAACTGGTGAGGTGTCCGACAAATACCCTGTGCTGTTTGTACCCGCCGGGTATGTCTTTTCGATCTGGGGTCTGATCTATGCCGGATTGATCGCCTACGCGGTGTTTCAAGCACTACCTTCACAACGCATGAATCCACGGCTCGCGAAGATTCGCCCATGGGTTCTTGTGAATCTGACGGCGAATAGTATCTGGTTGGTGCTCTTTCATTTTGAACTACTTGCGGTGAGCGCCGTGGTTATCACCGTCAATGTTGGTCACACTCATCGGCATCTACCTCAAGCTTGAAGTAGGGCGAACGGTGGTATCCGCTGCGGAACGCTGGTTGGTTCATGCTCCATTTACGCTATACCTGGGCTGGCTTACCGTTGCGACCATCGCCAATATCAGCGTCTGGCTGTATTCCGTGCAATGGAACGGCGGACTCGGTGCCGCAGGTTGGACCATCGCGCTGCTGGTTGTGGCGACAATCATTTCGGTCGCTCTCAGTCTAAAGAACGCTGATACGGTATTCATTCTTGTACCGATATGGGCCTTTGTGGGCATTGCCGTAAAACAAGCCGCAGTACCATCGGTGGCACTCATGGCGTGGGCGATGGCTGCCATTTGTGCAATAACTTTCGTTGCGGTCGTGGTGCGTGCAATTGGGAGCCGAAAACCACTATCACCACGGTGGACATCGTAACCCCTCAGCCGCTGATTGGCTCGATTACTCGCAATCTCATGCACATAGCAAAGATTTTCGCCGTCCGCGAGCGTAGCCAGGCCACGTACCTTACGTAGCCTGACATGTGAACAGCCACAGATGATATCAGTTGCGGACGGGTCGCTCCGAAGAATATGTAAAGGCTTACAGATGTACTCACCAGGGATACTTCGACATATCCCTGGTGAGTACATCTGTAATGTCCACACATCTCCTGCACGTGTCCCACCCGTCGAGCGTAGCAGAGAAGATTCCTTCCACCACGTTGTCTGACAAGTAACCACCCTTCTTCACACCTCCTGAGCGATAACATCTACGTCAAGTTTCATTACCAGTATCGGTCCCAAACACGACGAGCATAGGCATCGCCAACAGATAGGTCAGGGCGCGTCACCATAAAAAACAGGAAGCGAAGTCATAGCAAAGCACCACGGAGGTTATCGCGTGTAATCCACGCATCGTATGGGACGCGTCGTAATATGTGCGAGAACATTCAATAAGCCTCGAAGTATGCGATGAAGCCCTTGCAAGTTGCCCGTCATGGTCATCCCTTGGAGCCAACCCATCCTCGCACTGTGCGTTATAAATCACATTTCAGCGGAACATTCTCACCATCCATATATATATTCTCTTGCAATACGTCGTGATTACCTTTTCCACGGGCGCAGCACGCTTGAAACTCAGGTTTCCTTCCTGATATACTGATCCGGAAGCGTCCTATTTATGTGCGAAACCTCACGGCTGCGAAACCTTTGGGAATCGCTCTACTTCATCCTGTAAATTTGTGAGTTATCACCTTCAACGACGCCATATCTTCCTACACATTGGTAGGTGAGATTGGGGTAAAAGTACATGTCCAGACGCAAAAAAGACACTATTCCTCCTGACAGTGGACGATGCCATGTTTCCCATTCCGGCGTGAAAATCGCGGTGGTGTGTCAATGGTGTCCGCACAAGGAACAATGCGTTCAAGTCATTCTGTGTCGTGGACACTCGTCGTAGATGCCTTAGGCACGGAGCAACGAATGAGGGCGCACGAGATCGGCAAGCCACCGATTGTAGGAGGGCTTGACAATCGCCTGATCGCCAATATGCGATTAGTGTTATCCTCAGCCTTACTCTTTCTCATTAACCCGATTGCCGTAAACGATATTGATGCGTTTCAGATCGTTGCAGCCCTCTATATAGTCTATGCGGCAGTCATCTATATATCAATCAGGCAACGAGTACCGTCACTTTTGGTGCGGTCGGCATTCTGGATAGATATCCTCTGGAGCACGCTCTTGTTGGCATTTGCCGACGACTCCAGTAGCGCTTTTCTTTTCCTTTTCCCGGTCATGGTCGCAGCATTCCAGTTGGGCTTTGTGCCGACAATGCGCCTGATTTTCATTGTAGCACTGCTCCTGACCCTGAACGGGTTCCTGAAAACGCGATTCAATCAAGATTTAGCTTTGCTTGAAATCTTAATGCCGTCACTCTATGTGATCATATTCGGCTATCTGGTTGCCGCATGGGGCGAACGGGAAATCGCCGGGCGTCGTCGGCTTGTGTTACTCAAAGAAATCACGGTTATATCAAATCCACGCTTTGGCATCGACCACACCGTGAACAGCTTTCTGAAACGGTTGCGGAGATTCTACAATGCCGAGATGTGTCTGCTCATCGTGTCCGATACCAACAACACGTACCAGTTGCGCCGTGTCGATCGAGATGGTAGTGAATGGGTGACCACAAAAGGATCGACCCCGCCCGAAACAACTCAGATGCTCCTTGCGCTGCCATCAGACGAGACAATGCTCTATCACGGCAAGACAGGCATGTGGCGTTGGCTCCAATCAGCGCGCTATTACACCTTCGATGACCAGGGGGGTTGGCGTGTTGAGTCGTCCTCATCAACTAATGAGGTTCTTATCACGGTGCTGGATGCGTCATCAATTATCAGCGTGCCCGTTACCGACCCTTATCGTGTCACAGGACGCTTGTATCTCACCGCAACACGTCGGTGCGCCTTTTCGTTCTCCGATGCGACTTTCTTGCGCCAGGTCATCGATCAGATGATCCCAGTCATCGAGAGTATCCGGCTCGTCGATCAACTCGCTTCCAGTGCCGCCGAGGAGGAACGACACAGACTAGCCCACGATATTCACGACAATGTGGTGCAACCATACATAGGATTCCAAATTGGCCTGGGCGCAATCATACAAAAGGCGCGTGTCAGTCCAAACGACATTGTTGACGACCTCACCAAGCTCATGGAGGTGACGGATCAGGGCATTGTCGCGTTGCGACACTACATGCACTGGCTTTCAGGGAATGGCAAACGCGAAACTGTTCTACTGGCGGCGGTGTGGCGCTTTATCGCAACCTTTACGAAAACAGCCCAGATTGCCGTACAGGTTGAAGCCGCCTCCGACCTATCGATAAACGACCGTCTCGCTACCGAAGTTTTCCAAATGATTGTCGAAGGATTAAACAACATCCGCCGGCATACCAATGCTCAGTCCGCAAGCATTGGGCTTGCGCGTCAGGATGACTGGTTTATATTACGTATCAGCAACGATGGCGCGGATGTCATGGAATCAACGCCCTTCATGCCACGTTCGATTGCCGCGCGTGCAGTAGCACTCGGCGGGCGAGTCAAGGTCGAACAATCCTCGGAGGGGATTACGCAGGTGATTGTCGAGATTCCACTTTAGGGACCGAGAATCGCCTGAACACGTGTACATTATGAAAGCAGCGACAACACAATCCATCCGTATCCTGATGATCGAAGACCACCTCGTGGTCCAAGCGGGCCTTCGCCTATTGATTGAAACACGATCAGGCTTGATCGTTGTCGGCAATGCAGCCAATCAGACCGACGCCCTCATACTCGCAGCACGCGAACAACCTGACATCATTCTGCTCGACCTCGATCTCGGTGGCAAGGACGGGCTGGATTTGCTGCCCGATTTGCAGACTTCGGCTCCTCAGGCGCGTATCCTTGTGCTGACTGGCATATCTGATAGTGAGACTCACCGCAGAGCCGTTCGCTTGGGCGTGCATGGCCTTGTACACAAAGAGCAAGCACCGGAAGTGTTACTCAAGGCGATCGAGAAGGTCTATCATGGTGAATATTGGCTCGAACGTAGCATGTTGGCAAGCGTGTTATCGGGGATAATCTCGGAAGAAACGAAAGCGATCACTGCGGAGGAAGCCCGCATTGCTACGCTCACTGAGCGTGAGCACGAAGTCCTCGCGCTCGTAAGTGAAGGACTCAAGAATAAGCAGATTAGCACGCGCCTCTCGATCACTCAAACAACCGTAGGCCATCATCTCACCTCAATTTTTGCCAAACTCGGCGTCCAAACTCGCCTCGAACTGGTAGTGTTCGACCATCGTCATGGTCTGACGAAACGATCAAATTGAATGCGTTACCCATGGTCTCATCAATCGATTGTGGCATACATTAGCCACGATATGTGGCTAATGTATGCCACGATTGTACAGATTATTCAGGTGTAATCTAGCCAAGGGAAGACCCCATATTTCTGCCTATAGATCCTGCTGCTACATACCATGTGGTAGCAAAGCAGAGCGAGTATCATTGTAGTATCACATGTCAGCCCGAGCGGATAGGTTACGTCGTCAGGGCATCTCACCCATGCTCATCCACCTAATTAATGACGACTGACAACCTCGTTCCCAACGTACCCTTCGACCATGCAATCTAGCAAGACCTAATTTATATACCGTGGACCCTCGATCCTTGCTGATCGAGTAGTGGGTACGATCCCTTTACGTATCGTACTCCGGTTCAGCACATGCCTACCAGAGCACATAGAGATCATATCATCAGCGTGGTTGTATGGAGCGAGCGTACCTGACTAGGTTTCATCATCATACGGCGAAGCATTAACGGCTGTGGACGCATCCATTCTGCATAGGCTAAAACGACGAGCCCGAGACATACATGTTATCGATTCAGCTATAGGTCAACGCACAGTTGCCAGGAGGTCTACTGGTCAAACGCATGCGGTTTTACCACCTGTATGAGTGTTGGAGCTTAATTGCAAGCATGTGGTCATCCATATGGAAGGAGGCCTATCCCGACGAGGTCAGAGGACGGGGAGCGCAACTACGGTGTATCAAACGATCTAGAGGCATATGGCGAGTTCAGGATATTTTGCTGTCGACTGCATTCAGGTTCATACAAGCGTATTGGTTCTGCCACCCATGGAGATTGCCAATGATAGCTGTGGAATACTTAATCTCGGTTGAGCCTGCGTACAAGACGCAGGCGATCGACTGAACGATGTTGGACGTCACGAACAAAATACCACATCACCCTCCTCCGCTTTGTACCACGTCCTTCTCCACTTCCTGACGTTTATACGGTATCCGATACGCTCATCGCGCAGACGGTGCCCAACACTATCAGGAGATGTGCAAGTAACTTACGTTGCTTTTATCCACTCCACCTTGCCGTTTGTGAAAGACGAGGAGATACATACCATCTCCCCATGTACATGACACCTGGCACGTGACGCATGTCGTCGTGAACCTGAGTGTCATACCACGTTCCATTCTCACTTCTATAACTTGCTTGGTCACACGCTCACTAAGGAGGTTCCACGTTATGATGCGTTGGATTGTTGGATCGAGTATGCAGCTTCGGTTCGTCGTGCTTATTCTCGCTGCCGTGCTCATGATCTTTGGCAGCTCGCAACTGCGATCAATGCCTGTGGATGTGTTCCCCGAATTCGACCCACCGTTGGTCGAAGTTCAGACTGAAGCCCTTGGCCTTTCCTCCGCCGAAGTCGAGTTGCTGATCACAACGCCGATGGAGCAGGATTTACTCAATGGCGTTGCGTGGATGAGCCATATCTACTCCGAGTCGGTTACCGGTCTTTCGTCGATTCTGCTCGTTTTCGAGCCCGGGACCGACCCCATCCAAGCCCGCCAAATGGTGCAGGAACGATTGACCCAGGCACACGCGTTGCCCAACGTTTCCAAACCGCCGGTTATGCTTCAGCCCCATTCGACAACCAGTCGGGTGCTCATCGTCGGCCTTTCGTCGCAAGATCAGTCACTAATCGAAATGGGCGTCCTCGCACGATGGAATATCAAACCACGCTTGATGGGCGTCCCCGGTGTGGCAAATGTATCCATCTGGGGGCAGCGCGAACGGCAATTGCAGGTACAGGTCGATCCTCAGCATTTGCAAGACAAAGGCGTCACCCTAAGCGAGGTAATCGAAACAACCGGAGAAGCCCTGTGGGTATCGCCGCTGAGCTATCTGGAATCGTCGTCACCCGGCACTGCGGGCTGGATCGATATCTCCGAATCAACGCCTCGGCATCCGGCATGTGCTTCCGATTGTTACACCGGAAGACCTGGCTAAAATTAGCGTCGTCAATCACAAGGACATGGTCCTTGGCGACGTCGCCACGTTGGTGGAAGATCACCAACCGCTGATTGGCGACGCGATCGTCAACAACGGTCCCGGCCTCATGCTCGTCATCGAAAAATTCCCTGGTGCCAGTACGCTGGAAGTGACAAAGGCCGTGGACCGAAGCACTTGCGACGCTGGCTCCGGGACTGACAGGGATCACGATCGACAGCACGATTTTCCGTGCAGCAAACTATATCGAACGTCCACCAGTAATCTGTCGCTTGCGCTGCTCGATTGGTGCCGTACTTGTAGCACTGCTACTTGGTGGCTTTTTCTTCGAATGGCGGAGTACGTTGATAAGCCTACTGGCAATCGGCCTGGCCCTCATCAGCGCTGCATTCGTGCTCTACCTTCGTGGAGCAACCTTTAACATTATGGTGTTGTCTGGGATAATGATAGTGGTTGCCATCATCATCGACGACGTGGTTGTTGATGTCGAGAACATCGGGCGGCGGTTGCGTCAGGCGCGAATGACAAACAGCGGAGTGTCGGCGATGGAAACAATCATCGCTGCGACCAATGAGATGCGCAGCCCATTAGTTTTCGCGACACTGATCATGCTGCTTATGGCGGCACCGCTTTTCTTCATGCAAGGTTTGTCGGGCATCTTCCTTCATCCTCTGGCCGTTTCGTATGTGTTGGCGCTCGTGGTGTCTTTCTCCGTCGCTTTAATTGTGACGCCAGCACTGAGCATGTTATTGATGGCCGATGCGCCGCTCGCGCGCCGGGAATCCCCAATAGTCGAGTGGATGCAACGGAGTTATTCGAGAACGCTGGCGCGTGCGATCCGTACATCACGCCCGGCGTATCTTGCCATTGTCGGCTTGATGCTGGTGGGGCTCATCGTTCTGCCATTCCTCGGTCGGTCGATGCTCCCAGCACTTAAGCAGACAGACCTGCTGATCGAATGGGAAACCCCGCCCGGCACATCTCCTGTCGAAATGAACCGAATCGCGATGGATGTCGGGGCGAAAATACGCGCGATCCCAGGCGTCCGCAACATCGCAACCCAGGTTGGGCGCGCTGAAACAGGCGACCAAGTCGTCGGAATAAATTCCGGCCAGATCTGGATCAGCCTCGATCCCGCCGCCGACTATGAGGCGACTACCGCCGCACTCCAGGCGGCGACGGTAGGCTATCCAGCAGTATTTCGCACGGCGCAAAATTACCTGCCAAAGCGTATCGGTGAAGTATTGACAAAGCCTGACCATGATATTGTTGTGCGCGTCTATGGTCATGACTTCGACGTCTTGCAGGCCAAGGCAAATGATGTAGCAACCATGCTTGGGTCCGTCAGCGGCATTGTCGACGCACGTGCGGATGCCCTGGCGATGGAGCCGCAAGTCGAAATTAAGGTGGACCTTGCCAAAGCCGAACGTGTTGGCATCAAGCC
Organism: uncultured Chloroflexia bacterium; assembly: GCA_963782315.1. Lineage (GTDB taxonomy): Bacteria > Chloroflexota > Chloroflexia > Chloroflexales > Kallotenuaceae > JBBSGA01. The sequence continues at coordinate 56,209 of CAWAJS010000029.1, read as the reverse complement.
CGGCGATGTTCGTCGGGAATCCGCCACCTTATTGTCTGGGTTGCAGGTCGGAAGTCTATTCGAGGATCAGAAGGTCTTTGACGTAGTGGTGTGGGGCAAACCCGAAATTCGTGACAGTCTGGACGACTTGCGTAATTTCCTGCTCAACACGCCGAGTGGCGGTCATGTACGATTGAACGAAGTCGCCGATGTCAGTACAGTACCTGCTCCGATTATGATCAAACGGGATGCTGTTTCCCGCTATATCGATGTTGGTGCGACGGTGAATGGCCGGAATCTCAACTCCGTCGTGACGGATATTGAAGGCCGCCTCCGGACCATCGATTTCCCGATGGAGTTTCATGCTGAGGTGCTCGGCGCGTCAACGGCGCGGCTGGCTGCCCAGCAGCGTATGCTCATCGTAATCGCGATCGTCATGGTTGGAATCTTCCTGCTATTGCAAGCAGCCTTCTCGAGCTGGCGCATGGCGACCGCTGCGTTTGTCAGCATCCCCACAGCCTTGACGGGCGGTGTACTGGCAGCCTTGATCGCGGGCGGCATGCTGTCGCTCGGTTCACTGTTTGGATTCTTCGCGCTGCTCGGTCTTGCGATCCGCAACAGCGTACTCCTCATCTCCCATTATGACCACCTGCAGTATGAGGAAAACGTCCCATTTGGTCCGGAACTTATCCTGCAGGGGGCACGCGAGCGTCTTGGGCCAATGGCGATGACCGCGCTTGCGACCGGACTGGCCCTGTTGCCGTTCGTCATCTTTGGCGCCATCCCCGGACTGGAAATCATCCATCCGATGGCTGTCGTGATCCTGGGTGGTCTGGTCACCACGACAGTGCTTTCTGTATTTGTTATGCCTGCGCTCTACTTACGATTTGGGTCGAACCGCGACGTTGTCGCCGCGAGGACGCACTTCGAGGCTGTAGGCGCAGCCGCGGATTAGACTGTTTACCGCTCGGTTCACGGCACCGCAACATGGTAGCAGGTTGGAGGATATCGCTCCACTACACCATCTTCGGCATCCGGCGAACGAACGATAACATATGTGAGGAGTAGCAAAATGCTGCACAACAGTCGAAGGGTTCTCGTGATTGCTGGGCTGGTTGTTGCCGGTGTGCACCTGACGGGGTGCGGTCAGGTACCGACAGTCACGGCAGACATAATCAAGCCAGCCCTTGTCGAGCAGGTGGCCGGAAGTGATTTCAATCGTGTGGTGTTGAGCGAAAAAGCAGCTAAACGACTTGGCATCCAGACAAGCCGGATGATTGAGGAGCAGGTGAACGGGGTGGCACGTTCGATTATCCCATACGGGGCTGTTATCTACGGCATGAACGGAGAAACCTGGGTGTACACCAGTGTTGAACCCCTCACCTACGTTCGACATCTCATTACGGTTGACCGCATCGATGGCGATCGGGTGACACTGAAAAATGGTCCTCCTAATGGCACAGAAGTCGTCACAGTCGGTGTCGCCGAATTGTACGGTGCGGATACCGGCATCGGTAAATAATTACCGCATCGGCGCAAGCGCCATGACTGAGGTGTCCGCGGACGCGTCCGCGTCGCGGACACCTCACCGTCCCATACCAGTCCGCATGTTGTAGATCTAAACACGGAGATCACAAGCTATGATGCAATGGATTGTTGCGACGAGCTTGAAATTACGGTTCCTGGTCATATTTTCCGCCGTTGCGCTGATGATATTTGGCGTCGGTCGAATACAGGGTATGCCAGTAGACGTGTTTCCTGAGTTCGCGCCGCCACGAGTAGAAATTCAAACCCCCTGCCTTGGACTTTCCTCTACTGAGGTCGAGCAATTAGTCACAGTCCCGTTAGAGGAAGTATTCAATGGGACACCGGGATTATCGGTCATGCGGTCCAAGTCGGTCGAACAATTATCGTCAATCATCCTGATCTTCGAGCCCGGCACGGACATCATGGAAGCACGGCAGGTCGTGGCAGAGCGTCTGGCAGTCGTTACACCAACGCTACCAACCTGGGCAGCACCGCCATTCATGCTGCCACCGTTATCGTCGACTGCCCGGACTATGAAGATCGCGCATCTCCTCCACGGAACACTCGGTCATCGATCTTTCGATGACGACCTATTGGAAGATCAGAGGACGCTTGTTGCGAGTCCCCGGTGTGGCAAATGTCGCTATCTGGGGTGAGCGCATCGAGATGCCCCAGGTGCGCGTCGATCCAAAACGCTTGTCAGCGAATGGTGTGACGGTGCATGACGTGTTGGAGACCACATCGAACACACTCGACGCTGGGATGATGCAGTATTCCGACGGGTCAACAGTCGGGACCGGTGGGTACCTTGAAACCGCCGACCAACGGCTCCCCGTTCAGCACATCCAGCCTATCGTCACGCCGCAAGACCTTGCCAAGGTGAGCATCACCAACAAAACCAAGAGTGATGGCACGCCGGTGCTGCTGGGTGACGTTGCAGATGTCGTCGTGGATACCTGGCCAATGATCGGCGACGCCGTGATCAATGACGGACCTGGCCTGTTATTGATCGTCGAGAAATTCCCCTGGGCCAATACACTGGAAGTGACCCACGGTGTTGAACGCGCGATCGATGATATGCGACCCGGCCTCCCGGGTGTGGACATCGATACGACGATCTTCCGTCCGGCGACCTTTATCGAGGTGGCACTCGAAAATCTGCTCTCGTCGCTCCTCATCGGTGCCGGGCTCGTAGTACTGATCCTTCTCCTTTTTCTTTGGGATTGGCGGATCGCACTCATCAGCGCCACGATCATCCCACTTACTGTGATGATCACCCTGCTGGTGCTCTCGTTTCTGGACGTAACCATCAACGTGATGGTGTTAGCGGGGCTTGTAATTGCCCTCGGTGCCGTCGTAGACGATGCCATCGTCGACGTCGAAAACATTGTACGGCGGCTCCGTCAATATCGCATCGAAGGCACAACCTTACCGGTTCAAACCATCATCCTGACAGCCTCAGTGGAGGTGCGCGGTGCCATTATCTACGCCTCGCTGATCGAGATGACGGCATTGTTGCCGATCTTCTTTATGGAAGGATTGTCTGGGGCATTCTTCCGACCACTGGCTCAAGCCTATGTCGTGGCGGCGCTCGTGTCACCATTGATCGCTCTGACCGTGACACCGGCGCTCATCCTGGTTCTCTTATCGAAAGGAAAGCTCAACGACCGTGTATCCCCGATCCTGCCACGCCTTCATTGGGGTTACGATCGCATCCTGGCTCGGACCATCCGAGCGCCACGTTTTGCGTATATGACGTTCACCGGCATCATGATCAGCGGGCTCATCGTATGGCCGCTGCTGGGACAAGAGTTACTGCCATCCTTCAAGGAGCGGGATTTCCTGATGCACTGGCTAACCAAGCCCGGCACTTCCCACCCTGAGATGGTGCGCATTTCGACACTGGCATGCCGAGAACTACGGACTATTCCGGGGGTTCGCAACTGTGGTTCGCACATTGGGCAAGCCCTGTTGATGGATGAAGTATATGGCATCTATTTCGGTGAGAACTGGATTAGCGTCGATCCTGCGGTCGATTATGATACGACGCTGGCGAAAGTTCAAGAACTCGTCGATGGCTATCCCGGCATCCAGCGTGACGTTCAAACGTACCTCAAAGAGCGTATCCGGGAAGTGTTGACCGGATCGAGCCATCCCGTCGTCGTGCGTATTTACGGTCAGGAACTTGATGTGCTACGCGCCAAGGCCAAAGAAGTCGAGGCGATGCTCGTGAGCATCGAAGGCTTGACCGATGTCCATGTCGAACTACTGGTGGACATCCCACAGGTGGAAATCGAAGTCGACCTGGCGAAAGCACATCAGCATGGATTGCTGCCGGGTGATGTTCGACGGGCGGCAGCGTATCTGGTGGCGGGCGAGGAAGCGGGCGACCTACACACTGGCAACCGGACGTTCGATGTAAATGTGTGGAGTTTACCAGAAAACCGCGACAGCCTGACTGATATACAGGAATTGTTGATCGATACGCCTGACGGTGGGCAGGTGCGATTGGCAGATGTAGCTTCCGTCCGCATCGTGCCAACACCAAACGCGATCAACCGTGAAGGTCTCGCGCGACGCATTAACGTCGATGCCGAAGTGCAGGGCCGCGATCTGGGTTCCGTCGTGCATGATGTCGAAGCATCGGCTAGACGAAATCGCGTTTCCACATGGGTACCATCCGGAATTGATCGGGGAATACCAGGAGCGTCAGGCAGCGCAGCAGCGCATCCTGATCGCCGGACTGGTCGCTATGTTGATCATCTTCTCAATCTTGCGCGTTTCACTTGGAAGTTGGCGATTGGCGACGATGTCCTTCTTGAGCCTCCCCGTGGCAATGGTCGGCGGCATCCTGGCGGCGTATTTCGCGAGCAACGGTATCCTGTCGCTCGGTTCCCTCGTCGGCTTTCTCACGATCCTGGGGATCGCGGCACGAAACGGTATCATGCTCATCAGTCACTACCAGCACCTCGAACACGAGGAAGGTGAAGCTTTTGGTACGCAACTGGTGATGCGTGGCGCACGCGAACGAGTTGCCCCGATCCTGATGACGGCGCTCACCGCGGGTCTCGCGCTGGTGCCGCTGGTGGTTGCTGGCAATATTCCCGGACATGAGATCGAGCATCCGATGGCGCTCGTCATCCTGGGCGGCTTGATCACCTCGACCTGGGTCAATCTGTTCATCGTTCCCGTCCTGTATTTGCGGTTCGGGAAGGGTGCAGGCCAGGCAAGTTCCGCTCAACCGTCTGCAATCGCGCAGTAAGTGGCAGTGTACATGGGGGTAGCGTCGGCTACCCCCACACGACAGCATTGACCACGATCGTCGATCCCTGTCGAACGAGCCAATGTACCCCTTGTTCCACTTCATGCCAGCTTCATATTCATTCCGTATGCTAGATATACCGCGTCATACGTAGTGAGCATACGCCTTCTACGGTTCCCAATACTGGATAAAAGGAGCTTGACATGCGACGATCGTATCCAATTTGGCGGCAATCGCCTTGTTGCTTCTGTCGGTTTCAGCCTGTGGCACTGCACCCGCATCCCCCGCATTGACCGGCACAGCCACAGTGCAGACGGTAGTCGCTAACGCACCGCCCGCCCTTGAGGCGACGCCCACACTTCTGCCCCCCACCCAAGAAACCGTCGCGGCCACGACTCAGCAGCTTCGGTTCGAAGAATTCGATCCCAACTCTTTCACCCGGTCAACGATTATCGACAACAAATGGCTCCCGATGCAACCGGGCATGCAATACGTCTACACGGGTACCACGATCGATGATTCTGGTGCTGCGGTTCCGCACCGCGTGGTGTTTACCGTAACCGACCTGACCAAGGTCATCGAAAACGTTCGAAACGTTGTAATCTGGGAACAAGACTTCAGCGATAACGAGTTGGCAGAAAGCGAGATAGCTTTCTTCGCCCAGGCTGATGATGGCGTCATCTGGCACTTCGGGCAGTACCCGGAAGTTTACGAAAACGGCGAACTGGTTGAAACACCCGCATGGATCGCTGGTATCGAAGAAGCCCGACCGGGTATTACAATGAAAGCTGAGCCAAAGCTCGGCACGCCGGATTACTCGCAAGGGTTGGGACCGGCGGTTGGTTGGACTGATCGTGCACAGGTGGAGCAGGTGGGACAGGAGACATGTGTGGCCGCCGGTTGCTACAAGGACGTCGTGGTGACTAAGGAAACCGCGCTCGGAGAACAAGGCTTCCAACACAAATACTACGCACCAGGCGTAGGCGTTGTGCTGGTTGGGTTCAGTGGCGGGGACAAGACCAAAGAATCACTCGAACTGGTCGAGATCGTCAAACTCACGCCAGCGCAGATGGAGGAAGCGCACGCGCAGGCCATGGAAATGGAGCAACGTGCGTATGAACTGGATAAAGAGGTGTATGGACAGACGGCGCCCATCGAGCCTGCTCCGGACGCATAAGCGGCCCGCCCACGCGATGTCGGACGCTGGCAACTATCTGCCAGCGGGTCAATACAAGAAGGCGGGGCGTGGGTTGGCTGTCAGTTCTGACAGCCAACCCACGCCCGCTACTGATGTCAGTCCACGTGGGTGATGAGGTCACGGTCGTACCGTTGCGGGTTGAATATGGTCTCACCTGCTGTACCTCCGCCACGCATGCGGTGTGGCGCCATCGTCCACCAGTAGACGAAGCAATGTACAGAAAGGAAGCGCTATGATGAAACGGTTGAACGTGGATGTTCCGCTTGGTTGGTCGCAACTCCTGATCCGTTTTGTGACGATTCTCGTGATCGGCATGATCTTGCTGAACATCAAGGAGTATCGGGACGCGGGCGTTTTCGACGTGCCTGCTACGTTGGTGGACGCAGACGTTGATCGCTGTCGGCGTGGTCGCTCTCAACGCGATCCTGATGTTGGCGATGCCCCTTCGACCGCAGGAGCAACCGCTGTCGCGGCAATAAGCATGCGGCGGCGCGAACACCGTGCGAAGCCGAACAGCGCAACGATGCTTGTAGACACGCACAGTTCAGGTACCGTGTTGTTCTCCGCTCGCCTAAGGAGAATGTCATGACCAAGCCGATCTATCTCCTTATACTTGGAAAAGGCCCAAGGGAAGCATGGTTTCAGCTTACTAAAGAGGAACAGGACACCTTGTGGTCAGACGTGCAGCACGTCGACGAACGAGCAGGTGCGAAGTGGCAGATTGTATGCGATTCGTGTTGGGCGGACGAAGAAATCTTTGATTGGGCCCGTGATCGAATATCCCAACATCGATATGTACCAACAGAAGGTAGCAGAGCTTGAACCACTCAACTGGTGGCGGTATTGGTCGGGCAAAACGATTCTTGGCACAAAGATGGATGAATAACCGGACCTCTGCTGACACCTCCGAGATGTTCCGTAGATTGCTGATCCCATCGCATACACCTAACGAAGTTGTTCGGGGCGCTCGTCGTTCGTTTCGGCGTCGCTCCCTCAGTGATCACGCAGGTGCGATCACTGAGGGAGCGACGCTGGTAGTCGCACAGTGATGGTGGTGCCGCGTCCGAGCGTGCTTTCGACGGCGATCGAGCCGTTATGAGCACGAACGATGTTTGGACGATCGCTAACCCTAGACCGATACCAGATTCGCGGCGAGAAGCATCTGACCGATAAAATCGGTCGAAGATATGCGGCACATGGTCAGGGGCGATGCCGATCCCTGTATCGGTGATGGTTGTTTCCACACACGTGTCATCTTTCGAGGTAGCCGTAATCATGATACATCCTCGTTGCGTGTACTTGATGGCATTGTCCAGCAGATTTACGAACAGCCGGACGAGCCCATCACTATCGCACATGATGATCAGGCGATCGTCCTGTACACCTTCGATGATGTTTACACCTTTGTCTTCCGCCAATGGACGCAACGAATCGACGACATCATGGAGTAAGGTCGCCAGATTGACACATTCAAACGCCGCGGTCTGCTGCGTCATGTCATTGCGTGCGAGATGGAGCAATCCTTCGGTCAATGTTCGCATATGCTCGACTTCATGGCTCAAATCAACCAAAGCCTCCTCATAGTCCATCGGCTGTCGGCGTCGTGCGAGGGTACTGCCGATGATCGCTTGCATCGCAGACAGGGGCGTGCGTAACTCATGGGATGCGTCAGCCGTAAACTGTCGCTCACGACGGAACGCATCGTCCAGGCGGGCCAGCATGCCATTGAGCGTGACGACCAGTCTTCCCACTTCATCATTGGTGGGGGTTGGTTCAGTCTCGCCGATAAATCATTTGCTGAAATCACACGCGCGGTATGGGTGATATTGTCGATAGGAGCTAACGCACGCGCCGCCAAAAAATACCCGCTGCACCCGGCGATAAACACGATCAGCGGTCCGCCGATCAGCAGCGTTACGACCAGCAATCCCAGGGTAGCACGCACATCATTTAGATTCTGCCCGACTTGTAAGGTGCCGACGATCTCTTGCGCTTCAATCACTTCGGTGGTGAGCATGCGCACCCGATCCGGACTTTCGGTGTCGATTACGGTCGTATACGCACTCGGTTCATTCGAGGTATGGTTGAGAGCATATCCTGGGGCCAGGCACGATATGGTCCATCCTCACCTATTACTGTTCCATTCATATCCATGAGCCGCATACTGAACCCTGTTCACGCAGATGGGCGAAGGTGGGCTTCCGATAGGATTTTCAACGAACACCAGCGTCTCATCGTGCATGATCATTTTCGTCATAAGTTCAACCGCGGCGAGTTGCAAGGTCTCGTCAACAGCCCTGACGAGCGAACGTGACATATTGGTGTATACAAAGGCTCCAAACAGCACGAACCCGGCAGACAACACAATCCGGCTGTCCATAACGCGAACCGAATCCGAAGCGTTCGCAGGCGTTTCATTGCTCGTCATCCTGATCCGACAGACGATACCCAGCGCCTCGCACCGTGTGAATCAGTTTGAGATCAAACGGATCGTCGATCTTTCGCCGCAGATTGCGAATATACACATCGACCACATTCGACTGATTGAAGGCATCATAATTCCAGACCGACTCGGCGATCTCGGTACGCGTGAATACGCGATTGGGTTCACGAATCAAACATTCCAGTATCGCATATTCTTTGCTCGTTCAACTTGATATCGCATATCGCCGCGTCGCACGTCGCGGGTGCGCGAATCCAAGGCTCAGATTTGCGAATTCGGAGGTCGATGTTTTGGTTGTGTGCCGACGGGTCAAGTGCACGGAGCCGAGCCAGCAGTTCTTTCACGTCGAACGGCTTGACCAGATAATCATCGGCGCCAGCATCCAACCCAACGACACGATCATCCACGGTATCGCGGGCCGTTAACATGAAAATCGCCGCCTGATTCCCCTCGCTCCGTAAGCGACGGCAGACCGTCATCCCATCCATCTCCGGCAGCATGATGTCCAGTACGATCAGATCGAAGCTGACGATTTCAGCCCATTCGAAGGCTTCCAGTCCGGTGTGTGCATGGTCTACGGCATATCCTTGTTCCGTCAACGCACGCTTGACGTACGTAGCGACGCTGGGATGATCCTCGACGATTAACACGCGCATACGTTATGTCCTTTGGATGGCTACACGCATTATACTGTTTCGAGATCAAAGCCGCGTCGTGTGTCACGACACACGACGCGGCTTACCAGTGTCAATAATGTCATCGGCGAAGCAACACCGCGTCAGACATCCACGCGCCACAAACCCGACAAATCGATCAGTAGGTCCCCGTCGTTTCGCCGCGGATGCCCGTATCGATCGATTGTTGTCGCCGACGGTAGACGAGCAAGATAGTCAACCCGATCAGCAGCGGTCCACCGATCACATATGGCAAGACACCGCCAGGATTGAGCCGATGAAACGGCATCACCGTCAGGTGAATACCCGGACTTGCGACGGGTCGGGTCGTCGCATCCGCAGCGCTAGGAGCGGGGATGAGCACCATATAAACCATGTAGTCCCCATCCAGGATCGAGTTGACCCTCCAGCTTTGGCTGCTGGACGCACCAGGGGCGAGTGGCTCGAGATATTGCGTGCGCTCCGGCGACCAATCTTCTGGGTCCACAACGCCGCCCTTCGCATCAAGATTGATGATGTTCATTGCGAGCGTCAGACGAGGAGATGTTTCCGCACCATTGTTCGTCACCGTCGTATTGTACAGAACCGGATCGCCCGCATTCACCGTCCTGGCATCCACGTCGATAGCGACTTCCAACGACTGAGCCCCCTGTGGTTGCACCATGGCGAACGTCAACCGCGGATGAACAAGCATCGAGGCCATCAGGCCAGCAAGTACCACCAAGGCGACCACATTGCTGCGCCCCAACCGTATTCTGCGCAGGCCATTTGACTCAAGTTGAAGACTGCCAGCCGTCACAACGAGGATTCCGACCACCAGCGCGGCGAGTGCGAGAGGCGACACGAACCAGGGCCACATGACACTCCACGTCGAATTATTCACCAACATTTTCGCGTTGAAATGCGTCGCCGCTGCCAACGGGTTCACCTGCTGGAGCAACGCCCCCGCGAATCCGGTCTGAGCACGACCGGGCAGTTGCGTTGGTAGAAACAAGAACAGATACAAACCCAGACTGATGAACATACTTGTCCGGTTGGAGTTGGACCAAAAACTCACAATCATGCCGATGCCCGCCAATGCCAGGGCCAGAATCGTCCCCATGATTCCGCCCCAGAATATTGTTTGAGCAAACACTTCATCCCCTTGTGACATGACATACCAGTAGGGGATGATGATAATGAAGCACGCGGGCCATGGCGATATAGCGGCGAGATATTTACCAAAGACCAGTTGTCGGCGGCTTGTCGGCGTAAGGAGCAATCCTTCGAGGGTTGCACGTTCCCGATCGCCGCTGATGCTGTCTGCACCGATGATCAGGCAAATGAACAGTCCGACAGCAATCGCAGCCTTGAGCATCTCGAATACCATTTCCTTTGGCGGGAGCAGGCTCAACTCGCTGTTACTCGCCAGCACATACGCCCACAGTCCAAGCAAAATGGTGTAGATAAGCGTCAAGATCATCGCTTTGCCGCCGATCCACAGTTCCGCGAGTTCCTTGGTAAACACAACCCACCATATGGGTGATGGCAGAGCTTGCCGCTTCAATCCGGTTCTCGGATCTGATCGGCATATGGGGTCCCAGTGCCACCGGAGTTACTGGTTGTTTGTCGTTCATCTGATTGTCCCTTCGGTTAGGTGTAGGAAAACGTCTTGCAACCTTCCGCCTGCAGTTTCAAATCCCAGGATGGGAACACCGGCGCGAATGAGCACATCCAGGATGTTATTGCTATGGTTTTCGTCCATAGAAGTTGCGCTCGCCTGTTCCGTCAGTTCTACCCGTAGCCAACCCGCTGTTTCACCAGTTAGCATCGCTTGCCTGACGATGGGCAACGCTTCGAGGATGCGTTGGGCTTCAACGGCCGACGCAGAGGCGACATGAATACGAAACACTGATCCAGTTCCCTGCGATTGTCCGATCACGTCGGTAACCGGTCCTGCGGCGACAACCTGCCCGGAACTGAGAATAACGACATCGTCACAAATATCTTCGATTTCTGAAAGAGCATGGCTGCACAACACGATACCCACATTGCGGTCGCGCGCTGTTCGTTTGATCAATTGCAGAAGGTCTTGTTGACCTCGTGGGTCAAGGCCGAGAGTCGGCTCGTCGAGAAAAACGACAGTGGGATCATTCACCAGAGCGCGTGCGATGCCGACACGTTGCCGCATACCACGGCTGTAGGTTCCGATCAACGATCTGCTCCGCTGTTCCAGACCCACTTCTTTCAGTAATGTCATGCCGTTCGCGCGGGCATCCGCGGCCGAACGACCGTACAATCGTCCGTAATATGTCAAGTATTCAATCGCCGTCGACTGTTTGGAAAACCCCAGGGATTCAGGAAGCACACCGATTTTGCGACGAATTTTCTCAGGATACTTGGCACTGATGCCATCGACAAAAAAATCACCTGACGTAGGCTGGAGAATGGTTGTCAGGATGCGAATCGCGGTTGTCTTCCCCGCACCATTGGGACCCAGGAATCCGAGGACACGACCGGCACACAAAGAGAATGACAAGCCTCGAAGCGCAGGTCGTGCTCCATACGATTTTTGTAGTTCTTCTGCTACCAGCACCTGTGCCTGAGCGTTCGAGCCGCCGGAAGAATTGCTATAAATCATCTGATACCATCCTCCTGTGTTACACCAGACGTCGTATCGTTTACCTGTAGAGGTCATCGTGTGAGGAGTTCTCGGTACACAAAGTGTAGCAACCGAACATGAAGGCAACATGAAGCAGAGTTGTCCGGGTTTCGTTGATGATCGTTGTGAGGTTTTCTCATTACGAAACGTACGGCAAGAAGGCACCTACTTTACAATATCTTCCAACTCGTCGTTGGTCAGGATTTTGTAGGGATGCGCCCGCCGCCCTGCGGGATCGTCAGCGTGACACGAGCGACGCGCTTTGCATCAAAGACCACCTTTTGCTCGGTCTTGAACAGTTCTTCACCGTTTGCGTTGCTGACTACGAACGTGAGTTGTGGAGCATCGTCGCCGGCGATCTCCTGCCAGCGATATTCGGCTGAGAACGTACCCTCACGATTCGTGAGCGCGGCACCAAGCAGTACAGCAGTGTCCTGATTTTCGTCGAAAATGCGAACCAGGATGTTCGGAATCGGCCTATCTCTGGCTCCGCGCACCTCGCCCTCCAACCGATAAACCACAGGCGCATCCGTTTGTGGCGCGTCGATTGGACGCTCCGTCGTGCCGTCCGCTGGCTGTGACGTGTCGTCGTTCGGTTGAGCGGCGCGACGACGCGGGATCGCGACACGCCGCATGATTGGCGACGCCTGCTCCACCACCAGATCGACCTCGATAGCCTGGCCCAGTTCAAGTTTGAGCGTGTCAGGCGCGCGGTGGATGACGTTCCCTTTAGCGTCACGCACGGTGAGAATGTACTCGCTGCCCGCGAGACGCTCGGCGACGCCCGCAGGTATCGTCATGCGATAGCGTCCGCGAACATCGGTGGTCGCGCTACCCGCCGCGCGCATCACCCGACCGCCGGTATCCTCGATCATCACTTCCAGATTCGGTGTCGCCTGCAGGTCGTCCGTCGCGACACGCCCAAACACAATAATCTGGTCATCGGCGGCCTTGTGGGTCGTCGGCGCGGCATCATACGCCGTTTCAAGGGCATCCAGCGTTTGCCGCGCTCCGCCCGCCGCGCGGAGCACACGCTGCGTTCGCGGATCGGCGATGCCATGTTTCCGTGCCAGCCGTCCGGCTTCACGCTCGAACAACGTCTGGGCAGTGCGTTGCATGTCCGTGAGTTGCTCGATGCCATCGTCCAGGCGCAGGCGATCAGTACGCGATTTCATATGCTTCCTTTCTTCATAATCACTGCATCCCGCTCAGGGTTTGGGCGAAGACGGCGCTGGCTCGCATCAGGACGACCATCACCCGCGCGACCGATTCGGGGAGCGGTTCGACTTTGCTATCGCTACAGGCGAGCAGGTGTGGCAGGAGGCTCATATTCGCAAACTCGACAGCCTGCGGGGATTGGCTGAACAGTTTGAAACAATAATGTCCCTGGTTGTTGATCATCGCGCCCATCCCTACACCGATCTCCAGCAACGAAAAACGCAGGGATGGATTGGCGGCTCCGTCCACGCCACGAGACAGGACGAGCGGTTCCTTCATGCGGTTGTTGCTGGTGCGGGCGGTCACGCCAAGCACGACGCAGGTCGTGCGTATGTTCGTGGCGTTGAGTACATCGATTTGATTATCGGCGAAACTCACGTCATCCATCGAAAAGATCGTGACTACCGTGGGACGCGCACCGGCGTTACCCTGCTTGATCTGGTTGCCCGTGAACAGGACGTTGCCATCCGCGAAGCCGAACGGGATCGCGGTCGCGCTGGTCCCAACCTTGGTTGAGCCAATACCCTGCGCTGCCAGCAGATTGACCAGATACGCGCCTGGACAGATATCGACGACCATCACGTTCGATGCGAACATATCCACCTCGCCCAGCACGAAGTTCGCGGCGAGCCTACCACTGATGCCGCCAGCGAGCGCGTCCAGTTCGCGTGGCAACGCCTGGTCGCTGACCAACTGGTTATCGGTCAGCGACAATGAACCGGCGGCACCGACAAAGAGTGACTTGCCGAACGGTTGCACGACATAGTTTCCGTCGATACGCGCCGCGTGTCGTCCGGTCGCCACGCCAGTCAACCCTTGCGTGGTGAGGTCGCCGCCGCTTTCCTTGGCCGCCCCACCTGCGAATATGTTGGTGCTCATACAGATCGGCAACAAGATGCCCGCGCGCGGACCACGCCCGAACTCGATGGTCGGAACATTGGTGGTAAATGCTCCGGCAGCGGCTCCGACACGATAGCGGTTGTATTCGACGGCGTAGCGCGGATTGGCGCTTTCGACGCGACCTAACGATGGCGAAGCGTCGGATAGGGGCGTAGCCGGTCCCGCGTTCAGAATGAAATCGTCGATCGACCGTTCCGCGCGTCGGTCCTGCCCGTTGTTGAGGATATGGTTTTCGCGGATTGTTACGTCAATCGAGAACGAGATAAAGATGCCGCAGACGGGAGTTTGCGCCCCGCTTCCACAATCCTCGACGACGTTCTCCTCGATGTTGATGCCGTCGCACAAGGCCAGCGAAATGCCACCCAGTGCTCGCTCGACCGCGAAAGCATCGCTGTCAGCGAGCGGCGCGTTTTGCAGGCAGCGCGTGATACGATTGCGATAGATCGTCAGATCGACCACGAATCCCGTGATCGTTCCGGTCAACATGTAGACCTGGAGCATTAGCAGCAGGTTCGTGCGCCCTTTCATGACCGCTCGGAGTTCGCCGATAGCCTCGTCCGACGCGACATAGCGCGGCGCGCCGATGCCGGAAAAACCCATGTTGGCGATGTGGTTGGCTTCGATGTTCGCACGATAGATGAATGCCAGCAGATCATCGCCGCCCGGTTGAGCAGGTGCGACGGGTCGTTCCCTGAGGAAGACGTAATACGCGCCCTCACCCAGTGGCTCGACCGATACCACGACGTAGGCCGGATCGGACACGGCCACGGTGTATTCGCCAGGGGGCATCTTGGTGCTGAAGGACCCGTCAGGATCAACGGCGTCGCTATAGGTGCCGCCTGTGCCGTCGTCAAAGACGATGGTCATACCGCCGATGGTGGTATCGTTGACGAGGAGTTTGCCACGCACGAGATCGAAATCGTGCGAGATGCGTACAGGCTCAACTGGTTCATCATCCGGCGGCGCTGCTTCGATCTCTATGTCACCGATGTCGCTGCCGAGCGTAACGCCGTTGCCCGCGCCACCGATGATCGTGTTATTCCGGACGACCACATCCTCCGATCCGCTGCCGATCTGCACACCACCAAGCGTCTGGTAGGGGTTGCGCGGAGCCAGGAACAACGAAGACAAACGCCAGACAAGGCCGACATAAAAGACCAGGTAGGTGAGGTTGAGGTAAAAATCCTCGACATCCACGCATGGATCGGATGGATCAACAGGTGGTGTGTCGTCATTCTGGTCGTCGGGGAAGGGTGGCAGAAAGCCAGCAGGGACGATCTGAATGTCGCACCCTTCGATGCGTATCGCGTCACCTTGCGCGTAGATACCCACGTCGCCACCGGCTTTGTCCAGCATCCGAATCACACAGCGTCGGATGGTCGTGTCCGCGCCGTCGTCGGCATCGATGCCGTTGCGATAGGCGAGCATGTGCATATCTTCGATGTGTAGCCCATCGACACGGCGCGCCGCGACACCAGTGCCAGCGGCGGCTATGATCTCGAAGTTGACTAATCCGATGTTCGTGCAATCCCGCAACTCGATTATCGCCGCGCTCTGCTCCTTTGACGGAATGAGCTTGGAGCGTGAACCGCACCCGCGAATCGTGATATTGGCTCGTTCGCTCAGCCGAAGATCGGCGCGGTGGATGCCGGGAAGCAGACAGATTTCGCCACCGTCAGCACCAAGACGCAGGATCGCCTGGTTGAGATCGTTATAGTCGCCGTCACTGGTTTTGCCATCGCCGACGCTGAACGAGCAACACCCGCCCATCGCCGTGAGTGGGCGGAACGGGGGACGGCAATCGGTGACCGCGACCGTGCCATCGGTATTCCAGCGCAGCAGCGCCAGCGGTGCTACATAGCGGCGAACGCCCAGCGGTGACGCGCCATCTTCCAGTTCCCAGGGCAACACCCGCGTCGGCGTTTCGGGTCGTGCGGCGATGACCCAGTAATCGTCGCGCACCGTGTCGCCGCCGATGATCGTGATCTGGATGCCGGTCGTGCCGAGCGTCAGGGGCGTGCCGACGGTAAACGGAATCGCCGGTGCGGAGGTGATATCGCTGCCGCGATTCCAGACGTGCATGAACACAAACGGCGCGTCGCCGCGCAGTTGGTCAGCGTCGGGGCGGGCTTCCCAGGCCGTGAATCCGTTGGTGGGAACGGCATCCGCCAGCGTGACCGTCATCGCGCCGCCCGCCGTGGGGTCGGAGGGATCGACCGCGACGATGCTCGTCAGATGACCGCTGAGCGCGGCGGTTTTCTCACCGTTGCTGAGGACCGCGCCCCACGGCAGCAGTTCCACGACCTGTCCGACGATGGGGGTGTTCCAGGCATCGCGGGGCGGCGTTATCAGCGTGACAACGGTACGATCCGCCGAGAGTTGCACACGGTACAACGGAGCCGAGTTGTCGAAGCCCCAGGTCAGGCGGTCATCTGCGACGAGTTGCACCCGAATCGCCTGGTTCTCCGCGCCCAGATAGCCGCCCACCAGCGGAGGCTCGCACAGGTCGTCGTCGATGCCTTCCTCGGTGTACGTCACCGACAGTCGGGTATCAACGACCTGACGGCAATCCACGCCGATTGTGCCGCCATTCGTGCCCGTCAGGATGTCCAGCATCAACTGCCACGCTTGGTCGCAGTTGCGGGCATCGACATCCGCGATCACATGCACACGCTGGAAGCGGCGGGAACGTGCGCTCGTATCCACGCCGACGGCAGGATCGAGCAATTCGCCATCTTCCACCGCCGTCACAGGCGCTTCATACGCTTCCAACAGCACCAGATCGCGGCGATTCGGCTGATTGTCAGTCGCGGCAGCGATCGCTTCGGCTTCGAGGTGATCGCGCTGCGTGCGGTAGGTTTGCGCCGCTTCGTGTTCCAGGCGCAAGCCGCCCAGATACAGCGAACCGGCAAGAATGTCGAAGTCGAGCGTTCCCCCGACGTTGCGCACGTTGTCGATGCGCCACCCGTCGTCGGGCGAGCCGTAGGCTCCGATGATGTCGAGCAGCGCCCGACGGCGCTCCTCGGTACCAATCGACTCGCGATCGTTCTCATCGCCATCGGTGATCAGCCGACCTTGCAGTGTCCATTTGCCAGTGTAGTGTTTACGCGGATCGAACATCGACCGCGAGATATGATTGGTTCCCATGCATGCTCCTTGCGCCTAGCCCGACGGCATACGGTGTTATGTTTCAATCAAGAAGATCGGTAGCAACCCAAAAGGCACGTACTCGGCGACTTTGGTACGCAGACCATCAAGTTTCGCCGGAGCGTGTACCTGGTTGTACACGCCCATCTCGGACCCATCTTCTCCGCCGCGCGCGACCGCAGCGGGAGCGCTTTGGGCGAGCATGGCATACCCCGGTTGCCCGAAGGCATCGCTTACGAACAGCGCGCGTGCCGTACCCGCCGCGAGGACGAAGGATTCATACGGACGTGGCAACCGCGACCCCGGTGGCGCGGCACTGAAGCGAAAGCAACCCGTCTGGGTGTCGGTCACATCGACAGGAGCGGCGAACACGCAATCGGTCGCGTACAGGCGCAGTACGTCTACAGCGCCGTCGAGAACGGTGGTGCGTGCCAGATCAACTATGCCGGTGCCGATCTCGAGTGCGCTGTCGGCGAGTCGGGTCGCGTGAAGGATGCTATCGCGGACGACCAGCGTTTCGATCACGCCCGCGGTGTCCAACCGAATCGGTCCCATGACGCACGACTCGATCACCAGTCGCTCAACGTATCCGGCGATCACCAGACTGACGGGCGGTATTTCCGCGCCGTCCACGTCCAGGCCACCGGGATCGCAGGTGCAAAAGCGGAGCGTTACCTGCTCGTAGTCGCCCGTCAGAACGACGGCGCGTGCATCGCCCGCTGCGCCGATCCACAGCCCTTCGAGCAGCAACACGGCGTCCGGTTGGGACGTGGCGGGGGGCGCGCTCGCGATGGTCCAATCGGCGTCGATCCGCAGGTAGGGGCGCTGTTGGTCTGCGGCGGCAAGCGCCAGATCGGTCACACCCGCGATATCGACGATGGGGCCGTAGGTGCGACTGTCCTCGACGCGAACGATGCCCGACGATGGGATGGCAGCCACCGCGCCGCCATCGCTAACAGTGGTGTCGGGAGCAGTGGCGAAGCGTCGCCCCCACCCACCCGCGCCCGCGGGCATGAACACGCCCGCATGGTAGCGCACCAGGATGCTGTCGGGTGCGGGATCGTACACCATTAACCGCCCACGCTCCGGGTCGATCAGCGCGCGCTTGTGCAGCGGGTGGGCTTCCCATATCGACAGATTCGCCGCCGCAATCTCGTGTCGCGGCAGGGGCGCGCCCAGGCCGTCGAGCCAGATGCTCGCCGCATTCGGCAGCAGCGCCGTCTTGCCACAATCGGGCAGTTCAGCCAGTCGTAGAATCTGCGGGTACACACCCGCGCTCCCAAGTTCGGCGGCGTTAGGTAACATGGTCAACCGGATGCGAAGGTCGCCCTCGCGCACGAACAGCGTCCCGGCAATCCCGCGCAGGTCATCGGCGGCAGCAGCGGTCAGGCCGACCTCATCGACAAGCGTCTGTGCGTCCTCCAGATCGACGCGATACGGAGCGTCCGACAGGAGGCTACACGCGATCGGCGCGGGCAGTTCGTAGGGCAGGGCGCTACGCCAGTTGTCGTCAAACTCCGGTCGTGTGCGCGGCGCGAACAACGGCACGTCGCGTCCGCTGGGATCAAACGTATAGCCGATGCCATCCGGCGTGGCGTGCGGCAAGGGATCGACATCACGCAGTTCCACCGCACCCAGGCGATACAGGTGAAACATGAGCTTGGAGATGCCATACGGACGGTCGCGGCGCACGTCCGGCGTATATGAGAATTCGTCGAAGGCCGTCCCCACGCCGTCGATGGGAGCGGTGCGGCGCAAATCGGGCGTGCCGCTGAACGGTGTGCGCGTGGAGCGTTCGCGCTGTGCGAGCGGCAGGTCGAGGTTATGAAACGTGCGCGTCAGCGTCTTAAAGCCTTCGACAACTACGCCTTCCCATGCAGTAATGTCCACGATCAGTTCTTCGAGCACGCGCAGCGTTCCGGCCCGGCGGCGATAATGCACGGTTTTCGCCACGTCGATGCGCTGTCCACGCGGATTCGCCGGACCGAGCAAGCGCGTCCCGACCAGATCGCCGACGTACGGCACCGCCCACTGGCTGCACAACTCGACGAACGCATCTTCCCAGGCACGATCCTCCGAACGGCGCAGCGTCGCCGCCTGCCGCGCCCAGGTCGCGACAAACGCGCGCAGCACGCCCGGATTGGCGGCGATGCCGTCCTCGTGTCGATACACCGCCGGGATCATCGCCCAGATTTTCTCGGTGTAATACGCGACATAGCCGTCATCGATCAGGGGCGTGTCAGGTGCGCTGGTCATAGTATCGTCCTTTGCGTGCGGTCGTGCCTCATGCGTCAACTCCCGCCGTGATCTCGATAAGGTCCGCGTAGTATCCGGTGGCGGGGCGATAGCCGGGATTGAGATAGGGCGCGCCGTCGATAAACATGCTGATGGGCGCGGCCACGCCCTTCCACGCTCGCCACCAGTGCCAGCACCTTGCTGCGGATCACCGCGCCGCCGATTCCCACCACTTCGGGCGCGAGCGCGGTACGGAGCACGTCCACGACCGCCGCGATAATGGGATCGGGCAGGTAGTCGGGATCGACCACGAGCGCGACATGCAGCGTTTTCTGGATCGGCGTCGCGGCGGCCACCTCGAACGGCACACCCTCGGCGCTCACGCCGCGCAGGCGTTCCGCGATTGTCGCGCCGAGCGAAGCCACGCCGATGAACCACAATTTGACGACCGGACGCTGCTGCACTCCGCTCCAGCGCCATTCAGCGAGCGCCACTCGCACACCCGCCACGGACGCGGCGACGGCCTCGTAATCCACCAGCGAAACGGCACGACCAAACGACAGAGCCGAGCGCGGGGCGTAGGCGCGGATATTCGACGCATCCTCGGCGTCCGCTCCGCCGAACGCGCCGATGGGATTGATGGTCGCGGTGATGCCCTTGACGGGCCGCACCATCTGCGTGATCGTCAGCGCGGGCGGCACAGCCTCTCCCGCGCCATGGTAGTAACTACCGACGACGCGCGACCCCGTGGTGAGGCGCTCGCCACGCACGCCGTCGCCAAAGGCGATCAGGCTCTCGCCCTCCTCGTTCTGCCTGATCGTGTAAACGCGCTCGTCGGCGCGTCGTCCGTACAGGCTCGGCACTTCGCGCCAGCGCACGCCATCGACATCGAGCAGGAGGCTACTCCGCACACCGGACGCGCTCGTGGCGTCGGAATAGTACGTCAGCGGCTTTTTCTTGAGCGTGAAGGTCTGATTGGCAACGCTGCCATCGCCCAACCCCAGCACCTCGGCGGTGACGCGCTCCCCGCGTGTGGCGCGTAGCAACGCCCCATACGCCGTAACGGGCGGCGTGAGCGGCACTGTCCACGCGCCGTCAGGGGCGACCGTGAGCGTACCATCGGCGGCGAGCGCGCCATCGATCAGGATCGCCTGTTCGTCCAGGTCGCGCAGAATAAACTGGTCCGGTTCGTAGTCCGGCGCGACGGTTTCCACACGCTCGCGCACGCGCAGGCTATCGGTGGGATTGATCGTCGCGGCGGCCTCGCCAACCGGAACCCCCGCTCGCTTCATGCCAAAGTACAGCGTGAGTTCGTTCGGGTCGTTGAAATCCCACGAGGCGGTATCTTCCGGTGCGCGTTGCTGCGAACTGGTCAGCGATTGCTTAAGTTCTAGCCGCGTCACGGGCGTGGTCACGGCTGGCACCGTGGTTGTCATCGTGTCGGTGCCGATCTTGGAGGTGATCGTTTTCGCCGCCTGTACCGTCCAGTTTGTCGTATCCGCAACGGCAACGGTGAACCAGCGCACAAACGATCCCCTCCGCAGCAGGATGATGTCGTCCGCTTTGATCGCGCGATACAAGGCATCCAGCACCAGAACGCGCTGCGTCATCACAGCCACACTTTCGACCGATGCGTTTCCTGCGTGCGACGACTTAGCCATCATCCCTGACGAACCGCCGCTGTACCACACGTCGTTTATGTACGCCGTCGCGGTCGGTCGTTCAAGCGTCAGGTCCGCGAGCGACGTAGCATTGGGCAGTACGACGGTGGTCGTGAACAGAGCACGCGTGACAGCGTTGCCTGCCTCGTCGGTCACATTTTCTACATCGCTAATCAGGGAAGCGGCATACCCCAATCCGGCATGAACCAGCGCGGCGTCGCCCGCTTTGAGCGTCACCGATCCGCGCTGGCAGACCAGCGAATGGAGCCAACCACCGAGCGCGCTGGCGGGTTGTGGGACGAGCGTCCATTTCGCCCGCAAGGGATGAAACGTCGCCGCATCCAGCGCGGTAAAGACCTGGGGCTTTTCCTCGCCTGTGGAACCCGTGAACGACGCGGAACGGAAGGCGGTGCCGCTGGGAACGCTGACGGGCAAGCGACCTTCAAGCGTGAGCGCGAGATCGACCTCGGCGGCAACTGCCGGACGCGGGATATAGCCGATCAGGGCGGCGAGACGTTGAAGCGCTTCGGGACGCTGCGCCGTCCTGAGATACGCTTCGTTGGCCGTCAGGCCATCGTAGAAAGCCAGCACATCGCAGACATAGGCGAACATTTCGGTGAGCATGACACCAAAATCGTCCTGGTCGCGCCCAAGCCAGTTCGCGCCCCGCAACGCTAGCTCGTATCCGGCATCTTCGAGCATCGCCGCGCGAAACGCCGGAAAGATCGCGATCTGCCGCGCGGTGATGAGCGACACGAGCCCCGGCGCGATGGCAAGGAGCGCGGGTTCGTGCGGGCGGCCTGGTTGTGCTGAAAGCAAATCGAGCATATTACGCGCCTCCCCTGACGATCACGCGAACCGTGCCCTGGTCAGGAAAGGCACGGTCGTTGCGCACGCGCAGGATCGTATCGATGCCGGGCGCGTAGAACGCTTCCACGAAGCCGAACTCGCGCCAATCAAAGAATCCACGCCGTCGAAACCGTATACTTTCGACGGCAAGCACACCCGCGACCGCTCCTGCCGCCGCTTCCAGCGCGCCCCGATGCAGCACCGTCCCGAATGTGAAGTTATCGGGATCAAAGAAGCCGCCAGGACCGACCAGCGCATCGAATACGTCCTGCTTAACCGCTCCCGCGTATGACGATGGCTCGGCACAGACGGCTATCTCAATGTCGAGGTTCGCGAAGTGGGGCGGGCGCTGCCGGGCATCCTGTCCGGCCTGACGAAAACGGTCGATCTGCTGGGTCGCTTCGCTCCGTTGTTGTTGCGACAACGCGACCGCGCCGCGTGGGTCAGCGCTGGCGAAGATCGTACGCCAACTGCCTGTCCAGCGCATCGACGCACCCGCGTTTTGCACCCACGCGAGGCGCTCGACGGCCTCGGCGTAGTCGTCGGGCTTGACGGCGCGGTAGGTGAGCGCCCGAAACGCTTCGGGCGCGTTGGCCTTCACGCTGTCAAGGCTTTCGGCAGGCAGCGCTCCCGCCGTCGCTTCCGGATTGGTCACGGCGCTGACGAACGCGAGCGGCGTCGCCGGATCGATCCGTGTCAGCACCGATCGCGGCAGGTTGTGGCTCGTGTGCAGGCGGTAATCCGCGACGAACACCGCGCCGTCCGGCGGCAGCATCCCGAACTCGCCATCCCCGAAGCGGATCGTCATGCCTGTGCCTGAGCGGTAATCCGCGTGTTCCCATTCGCCACCCGTGATCGGGAAGCCCACGACGCGCCCCCATGACCCATCATCCAGCGTCCAGTGCGGGTCGAACGATGTCGAGGACGACGCGCCCAGCAAGGATGCACGCCAGTCCCATTCTTCGGTCACGACCGGCTCCCACACACCGCCGATGTTCTCGGCAAGGCGCAGTCGGACCTCGGCGCGCAAGCCACCACGCGACGCATCACGCACGAACGCGAGCGCGGCATCCTCGCTTCCTGGCAGGGTCACCCGGTAGATCGGGACGCCGTTCGCGCCGCGCCGCACGACCGCTCGCGTGGCCGGTGCCGCGGGGTCCGCCGACGCGCCGATGGAGAAAGCGAAGCGTGGTTGGGTCGCTCCCGCCGTCGCCGGTAGGAGGTTGCCGCGCACTTCGAGCGCCGTTTTGTCCATGGGATAGGGCGTGGGCGTGTCCCAGCGCAATCGGCTGATCGCGTCGCCTGTCAGCGGGTCGGTGCTTTCCGTCACGTCGAGCAGGTGGACGAACACGCGCATGGCGGGATCGGAGGGATCGAGCGGATTGGTTTGCACCAGGATCGGGTAGCCACCTGTCAGGGGCGGGAACGCCGCCCCTGCCGCGCCCAGCACGAAAAGTTCGGTCGCACCAACGGGCAGTTCCACATCGTCCTCGTCCCAGAAGTATGGCAGGAACCGATTACGTGCCGGATCGACCGCATAGCCGCCGCTGTCGTCAAATAGTCCGGCGCCGACCTCGAAGGTATGTACCCCGTCGGCATCGCTGACGCGCGTACCCACCGGCACGACACCCGGCGCTGTCGCGGTCAGGTCCAGCATCACGCTGGCGGCCTCGCCGTCAAAGAGATCATAATCGACCAGACGTGCGAGTTGCCGC
Organism: uncultured Chloroflexia bacterium; assembly: GCA_963782315.1. Lineage (GTDB taxonomy): Bacteria > Chloroflexota > Chloroflexia > Chloroflexales > Kallotenuaceae > JBBSGA01. Next base: position 32,760 of record CAWAJS010000029.1, on the reverse strand, counting down.
ACCGAAAAGCGCTGCGAAGCCGTCGCAAGGTAGACCTCGCGGCTTATGCGGTCCTGGGTGTACGCCATCTCGTCGCCCAACGCGCTCATCACTTCCACCAGCATCACGCCCACGTCGGCTTCGAGTTGGTCAACCCAGCGCGGATAGCGTTGCGCGGCGAAGTCGAGCAGCGCGCGTCGAAAGGAAAGGAAGTCACGGGCGGAGTAATCGACCGGAAAATCGACATACGTTTCCGGAAACGGCGCGGGCGCGTCGGGCGCACAATCCAGTCCGGTGGGACAGTTGGCTTGAAAACTGAACACCACGCTTCGGTAAAACGGGTCGATGCGAGCGGGTGCGAGCGGATCGTTGAGTTCCAACCGATGGTCGGTGAACGAGGCGGGACGCACGACGGCGAGGCGCATGACCGTTCGCCCATCCACCACCACCCAGTTCAGGGAGGTGATGACCACGGGCGGCAGGTGCTCGTCGCGGACGCTGGTCACGCGCACGGCGCGGATCGGGATCGATCCCGGCAGTGGCACGTCCAGTGATTCAGGCGCGCGCAGAAAGTACACGTCGAGGCGATCCTGCGATTCGGACACGTACACAAAATCGATGCCAGTCAACGACGACTGAGCAAGCAGGAGTGCCAGGCGATCTTCGGCGTGCGTGGTCATCGTGTCACCTCGATATTGAGCATCCGGCGTTCCTGACGCGCTTTGAGAACGTATGTCACGCTGACCTCCAGCGTCGATTCGAAGGCGTGGACTTCAACGGCCCCGACTTCGATCACGGATTCAAGCCAGCGCGTCAACGCCTGATAGACCGTCACCTGCGTCAGCGTCGCGACCGTCGGATCGTTGGGCGCGAACAGCATCCGGCGCAATCCGCAACCGAACGTGGGACGATGGGGGCGCTCGCCGGGATTGGTCAGCAACACCTGCAAGATCATCTGCTCGACATGCTCCGCGTAGTCCGTTTCCACGGCGATCCTGCCCATGGCGGTATCGACCTTGAGCGGGTAGCGTAGGCTGGAGATCGGCTCGGTTGGCATCGCGTTGTCCTTTCTGCGGCTAGGTGCTCGTTGCGTTGGTTTGCGTGTTGGCGACGATGACCGCGCCCTGGGGCACTTGCATGGCGCTCATGCACAGGCCCACGCTACCCTGGCTCAGCGTCGCTTGTCCGTCCACCTTTACCTTCACATCGCCCACGGTCCATTGCACAGTTACGCACGGACTTGGCACCGTGCCGGACGGTGCCGGTATCTGAAACGGGCAACCTGAGATGGTAAACGTGTCGCCAGTTCGCAGCACATAGGCTCCGCTGCCCGCGCTGGTGTTGGCGTTCGTGCTCACGGCTTGCACCTGTCCACCGTGCGGACATTGGAGCGTCGATTGTGTCGTCAACAACAACCCTGCCATACCTACAACTCCATCGTCGTCACCAGCACCGACGCTGCGCGGCAGCAGCGCGATGACGAACGTTCTAGCTCGCCGTTATGTCACCTCGAATGCCCCACCGTTGATCTTGACGCTGATCTGCGTCGCTTCGACGGTTTTGCCGCCACCGTCCACGGTCACGCCATCGGTCGCCACCACGACGGACGCGCCGCCCGCCTCCGCTTTGAGGTCGCTGTTGATGGTGAGGCTCGCGCCATCGGTCGCGGTGATGACGAGTTCTCCGGCTTCGTCGTCGATGGTAAGGGTGAACGATCCGGTTTTCAGTAACTTGATGTTGTCGGCCTCACCAGCCTCCGCGGGCATCTCGCCGTCAGCCCAGAAGAAGCCTGTCCACACCGGATAGCCCGGGTCGCCTTTCTCGAACTCGATCCACACGTTTGCCTTGTCCGGCGGCAGGAACTTAAAGCCAACCTGAGCGCCAGCATAGGGTACGCACGGCATCGCCCACACCGCCGCGGCAGCACCCGCTCCGAACACATCCGGCACCTCCACCTTGAGGCGACCTTTTTTGAGTTCGTCGTTGGTGTCGATCACCTGTCCGGCATACTTGCCGAAGTAGTGCGAACGCACCCAGGCGAGTACGGCCTCGAGATCGCGATTATCGGACTGCATCGCAGGCTCCACATCCACAGCGTGCGTGCCGCGTTACACCGTTCATGCCTTCCATCCGTTCCGCCACAGCGTGAGCGCGATCACGTGGTCGTCGTCGGTCATGGTGTGTCGCGCGGCAGCGACGAAATACGATCCGCTGAAGCGTTTGCCCACGCCATCCACGTTGACCAGCGTATGCGCGTGGATCACCGCGCCGACTTCCTGCACACTGACCGTACAGGTCGCCTGCACGAACCAGGCAGCGTCACGCAAGATGCCCGTGGCGCGAGCAAGCAGATCGCCCGCGTCCGCGACGGCGGCGACGAGGCTGGTAGAGCGCGTTTCGGGTGCGATCTCAGCCAGCGGAATGTCGCCGGGAAAGGTCGTCGGTGGTTCGACACCGGAGCCGTCCATAACGGTTTTGGCGGCTCCATCGTAGGCCGACGCGATCACGCTGGTCGGTCGTTCCACGTCCCAGGTGATCTTGAACGAACGAAGGTTAGGCTGATCAAGGGCGAAGCGCAGCAGCGGCGCGTCCGCGACGGCATCCATCGCCACCGGCTTGAAATAGGCCGTTTCCACCAACGCCTCGTCGGCACGTACCCAGAACAGATAGCCGTTGCGACGCGCCAGCATTCGCACGAAATCCAGGTCGGTGCCGTGCTGCATGAGCGTGCGCTTGTTTTCCATGTGCCGCGTGTCCGTGCTTTCGACATCGGGCGACAACCCATAGCCCGCGACGACACTCGTCACGGCATCGCTATCGCTGGTGTTGTCCGCCCATTGGACGAGTTTCGTCTCGCGGTCCATCACCAACGTCGTATCCGCGCCGACGACCTCGACGGTCGAGCCAGTCACGCCGTCCACCAGATTGATCTGCTGGCTGAACACATGGCCTTTGACCAGACAATCGTTGAAGCCACCCCCACGCTGAAACACCGCGATGGGAGCGCCAGGACCGAGGCGCGGTTCCTGAAGCGGATAAAGATCGCCGTCGGCATCGCGCTCCACGGGATAGCGCAGGTAGAAGGTCGTCGGTCGCCCGACTTCCTCATGCACTTCCGCCAGCATGACGCCCATCAGGTCGTCGGCGCGTGCGCCGTCGGCCACGATTACGGTACCCCAGGCCATGTCAGGTTCCCTTCGCCGGAATCGCGATTTCGCCCGCTTCCGCGAGTTGCTCGGCCCAGAGCACATCGTTGATCTCGGCGATACGCCAGTAGCCGTCGGCATCGTCCAGGTATCGCGCCGCCAGGTGGTCCAGGTTCTCACCCTGCCGCCGCGCATGGTAGCCGAGCAACATCTGGTTGGGTGCGTCGGGCGGGACGACGGCTACAACGGTACGTCCGCGCCGGTCGGTGACGTTGAGCGTCGCGGATGTGTGGTAGCGGCTTTTTGCGTCAAAATTCATCGTATAGCTCCTAGAACGGCAGCATCTTGACGATCGATTCCACCGAGTTCGCCAGGTTCGCTGTCGCTAGAACCTGCTTTTGTACCATCGTGAACTTGTAGGCTCCAACTGCCAGTTCTTCCTCCGGCTTGAGTGGGATCGCGGTGGCACTGTCGCCAGTTCCCTGAAAACGCTGGAAAGCGCTCGGCTGAAGTACGGTCAGTCCCAGCGACACGGTAGCGCGTAGCGGGTAGAGCAACGGTGAAAAGGTCTGCTCCTCGACGGTAAAGCTTGTCACGCGCACCGGCACGATGCGCCCCGGTCCCCAGATAAACAGCGTGACCGGGACGTTGCGCGCCGGGATTTCAGCGCCGGACGGACTGCCGCCGAGAGAACCACCGATGGAAGCCGACGCACCTCCAACCGCGCCGCCGAGCGACCCGCTGAGCGACCCAAGCAGACTCACGCCTTCGGTGATCGGATAGAGCAGCATCTCCAACGCGGCGAGCCGATCCGCGACGCCTGTCGCGAAGGCGACGGGATGCCATTCGGGTTGTTCCAGCGCGTCGGATGCGTCCACGATCAGACGCAACGTGAAGGATTCACGCGGGTCGTAGGGCTGTGTACGCGATGTCGACGATGCGGCAGCGCCTTCCTCGGCGGCGCCGTCGCCGGACGCGCGCGGCGATTCGTAGGGCGATAACGAACGCGAGAGCGTTTCGGGGTTGTATTGAAAGATGATGATATTCGGGATCGGTAGAATCAACGGCGCGTCGAAACGGATCAACGCACCTTTGAGTAACACCGGCGTACGGGTAAATCCATTGCCCATCGTTAGCTCCCTCTCACTCGTGCTAGCCGCGTCGCCACTGGCTCATGACCTCGCGGTTCTTGGTTTCCACGGCGGCGACCACCGCCGCGAGTGCCGTAACCCGTGGTGTGTATGCCGCGGTAAGTTCGCCCTGAGCGTTGCGCGCCTGGGCGTTCAACAATGCCGACTTGCGATATTCGGCGGCTTCAAGGTCCTCGTTGTTGAGCGCGACGCGCATCGACGCGATCATCCCGCCGTATATCCAATGGTAGGTGTCACGGATAGCCTCGTATGTCGCGCCCGTGTAGCGTTGCGGCGCGCTGAGGCTTTCGGTAATCAACGCATTCGCGCTCGTATGCGGTCCAGTCATACCTGCCGATGCCATACGTCGCCGCAAAAAGGCGTAAAAGGTCGTGTCCATTCTGATACCCTGCGCCATGTTGGCGGTGTATTCGACGGCGTTGTAATCGGGCTGTACGACCGCTTCCTGCACACCATCACGATTAGCATCCGCGGTGATCTCGCCCCAACTGCTGGCGGCGTTGAGGTGCAAACGTCCGCGTTGGTGGGTCCGCGCCGCCAGCGACACCGCCGGAAGACCGTCGCCGCGCCCGCTGGTCTGGTCGAGGGTTTTGAAATCGATGCGGCCCGTAGTTCCCTGGAACGCGGAAGCTTCGCCACCGCTCGCCACGATGCCAGCGGGATACAACCACCGTCCTTCCATGCGGCGTCCGACACGCGATGTGGGTGTGTCGCTGATGTTCTCGAAATACTCCACGAGCAGGAATTGTGGAACGTGGTGCGATTGTCGTCCCTGCCGTGCGCCCGAGCCCGTCAACTGCCCGTGGGTCCCCACGCGTAACCCGCCTGTCGGGAGGCCCAGGCTGCCAGTTTGCAGATAATCCGCCCATGGTCCGACATTGCCCGTTCCTATCGCCGCGATAAACGTACGCATTGCCGTCGTATAGGCATCGTTCAGACGGTAGGCGGCGGGACCGCCCGCCCCGGCATGGTGCCAGATGCGCGCGGGTTGGTCGTCGTCCTTGAAGGCTTCACGCAGGATCCACCAGTGTTCCTGGCTAAACCGCTGCGCGCCCATATGGGCGTCGGTGTTCGTTTTCATCATGGTGTACAGGTTGGAATTGGCGTTGACCAGGCCGAGGTCGATGTCGTTGACTACGGCGAACTGCGGCGTGAAGGGCGTATCATCTGACATCGTGAGGGCGGGACGGTCGATGTGCACGTTTACGCCCGTCGAACCGTAGATATACACTTCCAGGTTGGTCAGGAACTTCCGACGATCCAACTCGACGGAGTTGTTGGCCCTGATGCGGCGGCTGCTATAGGCGATGCGTTCGATACGCTCGCCCACGTCGTTACTGCGCCCGAACCACGCGCTGATCGCGCCCAGCGCGTCGGCGGTTTCAAATGGTTCGGCGTTGGTATGACCATGGTTCGCCGCCGCATCCCTGCGTCGCAGGAACACACGAACGGCGTTCCAGATCGTTCGTGCTTTGACGGTGGCGGCGCTGAAACCACGTCCGGCGGAGCGCAGCGCGGAGCGTGGAATCGACTGTATCTGATCGACGACGCTGAGGGTGATGTCCTCGTCGCTGATCTCGTTGAGCATAGCTTTCGTGGCCGTCGCCGAAAGCGAAGGGAACCATCCCGCACCGCCGCTACCTTCCACCTCGATCGGATCGTCGGTACGGCGCAATGCACGCCGCGCCATGCGCTCGGCGGCGGCTTCGCGCCGTGCATCGACGACAAGGCCACGGCGCGGCGTTCCCAGTCGCGGCGTCAGGTCGTGCCGGGGCAGCGATAGCGGACGTGAACCGGTTTGTTGCAGCACATGCGCCAGTTCGTGCCGCAACACCACGTCGGCCTGTGCGCTCGCGACGGGTACATCTTTGCCAAGCACGATATGGCTGCCACTCGTGAGGGCGCGCGCGCCGAAGTACGCGCTGAGGTCCGACGCACGTCGTCCGGTGTGAAGCCGCACATGGCCGAAATCGTGACCGAACTGGTGCTCGTACTGCGCTCGCGTCGTGGCGGCGAGTGGCACACCCGCCGCTGGATCGATCATCGACGGCAGGGGGCGCGACGGATGAAGCGCGGCGTTGTGCTGCACGTCGCCCGCCGCAGCATCGTCGTCCTCATCCGGCATCGCAGCGAGGTCGGGTACGGATGCGTCGAACGTCACCTGCACATCGCCCAGGCCGTCGCTCCCGACCACCAGTTGATCGCCGAACACGCTCCGCAGTACGCTGTTAATGCCTCCGATCAATGACACCCGCGATTCTTCCAGCATACCCTGCATGTTGTCGCGGATCGCGCCTTCCCACAGTCGGTTGGGGTTGATACCCTGCTCGTCCAGCAACTCCGCGATCTTCGCCGAAAAGTGCGCGCGCAGTCCGGTGGTGTCCATGAACGTGCGGATGACAGTTCCACGCACGCCCTTGATCATGCCCAGGAACTTTTCGACGATCACATCGACCAGCAGTTCGAATGGAAGAATTTCGGTCGGCACTTCAAGGCCGTTCAGTCCGTCGAACAGTTCGTCGAGCGCTTCGCGCAGGTGCGTCCGAACCATCTCGGCGGGATCGCCTTCGGCTACGCCCGCGACGACCTCGGTAAGGCGGTCGGCGGTCCCTTCCGGCAACGAATCCACCAGGTCGATCAAGGTGGGAAGCGCCCCCAGCACCCGTTGGAGCATCGGGCGGCGTACGACCATGCGATGCGCGCGCACCATCCCCAATCGCACACGGTCACGCAGATTCAGAAATGCCGTGAGGATACGCCCGATCACGGAACGGGCGAAGGCCGCCAGACGACCAAATTTCCCGCGCGCCCGCGTCGTGGTGGAGCGCGGCGACGAAGGCGTGCGCCGTTCGCGCTGGCGTAACCGCTCCTCGAACGGCAGATCGCCACGCAGCAGCACCCACATCCACAGGTTTTCGAGCGCCTGGTCGCGGAGTTCGGGCGAGATAAATTGCGTCAGTTCGTGCACCACTGCCAGCGGATCGTCCAGCAATTGTTCCTGAATGTTGGGCATCTCGACGGCGAGAAAATGAACGAACTCGATCAAGGTGTCGCGCCGCCGGACCACCCGGAACAAACGCCAGGGCGATGTCCATGCCCGTCTGGACGGCGTATTCGATCATGTCGGCGAGTTCTTCCAAGTCCGAGGGCAAGCAGCACCATTTGCACGCGCCGGGAAAACTCGTCCATTGTCGCTTCATCGCTATCGGCGTACAACGTCACCGTATCGTCGTTGTCCATGAAGCCGTACGTTACGAGCGCCTGGTGCGGATCGGCGAATGGACTACCGTCCTGATGGGTAACGATTGCGGGGTGATGCGCGTCCGTTCCCCGTCCATACGACTGATGATAGAAGAACGGTGTGTGGATCGTCCGAATCTGAATCTCCGACCCCTGGAAGGTGAACGTGCGTTCGTTGGGCCATTCCTGGCCCGAACCCACGCGCACGAGCGCGGACCCGTCCTCATTGGTGCCAAAGCCGGACTTTCGCTGAACGTCCTCGATCACCCGATTGAAGCTATCTAACAGCACATTGAGCGGCTCGCGCGCGTCGGCGATCAGCGTGGCGGCGTTCTGGCTGGCATGTGTGATGGGAGCTAACGCCGTCGCCGCATCGGTCGCCGCCTGTGCCGCTGCCTGCGGATCGAGGAAGGCGGAAATGTCGCCGCCGATGAACTCGCGGGCGCGGTTGACGTACCCATACAGCGACGTGATGATATCGAAGCGTCGTTCCTGGATTTCGCGTCCCAAAGATCCTTCGCGCACGAACGCCAGTCCGCATTGCGGGCGCGATCTCAAGCGTGAGCATAATCATCTGGAGCCGTCGATGCTCAAGGTCGCGGGTGCGATTAGCCTCGGCGACGCTATCGACCGGAACGCCCTGTTCATCCCGCGACGAACTTCGGATCGGGATGTCGCTCTGGAATCGGTCGATCAGGTCGATCACGCGGTTCGGAATCACATAGTTGGTCACGCTTGCAGTCGTCGGCATAGGTTTCGAGCAGCGTGTTGATTTGTTGGGCGGTGACGCGCCGATCATGGGTCGTGGCTTCACGATACAGCCGTTCACGCTCCCGATGCGCCAACCCGATGTCGATCCCGACCTCGGCGTTGATGTCCCCAAGCGCCGCATCGAAGGCCGCGCGGTCGGCATCAGTGTGTTCGTCGGCGGTCGCGCGTCGCCACAGTTCGTCGAGCATCCCCAGGATGTTGTCCGCCGTGGGCGTGTCGCCAAGTTCATTTTCGAGGATCTCCCCGAGGATCGGCAGACTGAGAAGATAGCTGACGACACGCTGGAGGTCCGGTATGAACCACACAAACACATCAGTGGTGCGCCGCCGCGACACCGCGTAGTCGCTGTTGCGATGATCCTCAAGGTCCAGCAATTGTTGGAAACGCGGGTGATCGGTGATCATCGCGCCCAGGTTGGCGCGTTCCGCCACCGACGCATCCACCGGATTCCACACGACCGCGAACTGGTCCATCTTCCAGCGTTTCGGCATGGGCGCGCGCTCGCGTGTGAGGCGCAATGCCCGCTGGATCATGCCGTACGAATCGGGCGAAAGGTCGCCAGTTTCGTCGGCGCGACGCAGCAGTGACCCCAGGATGGCATTGAGCGCATCCTGGTTGGTCAGGTACAACAGGCGATCCAGTTGCGATGCCGTGATTCCGACGCCGCGCAGCATATAGCCCGCATCGAAGTCGCGGCTCAGGTAGCGACCGCCGGATGCGCGGGTGGTGTCCTCGTACCAATCGCTGACGAGCGCAAGATAGCTTCGCCCAAGGTCGGCTCCATTTCGCATCGCTTCGCTGAGTGCCAGGAGTGCCGCGTTGCCCACCATACGCGCCAGCATGCTGGCGAATTGCGCCATGCGATACCGATGATACAGCCGCAAGTCTTCGCGCTGGAAGTCGTCCACGAAGCGCTGGTCGGCTGCGGCGTCGTACTGCTCCACGATCTGGAGCAATCCACCGATGTAGCCCTGCGCTACGCCGAGCCACAGCGCGGCATCGGGAGGAGTTTCATCGCTGAGTTGCGAACGGCTCATCACCGCGTACACACGTTCGCCCATGGTGCGTCGGGCGCGCTCCAGTGCCGTCCGTAGCTGCCGCAGCGTTGTCGCGTAGGCTGAAGGGAGCGGCAGCGTCTGGTCGGTCAGCGCCAGCACGGCATTGAGTTGCGTGGTCGTCGTGGAAACGAACGCCGCGAACGCGGGGTCAGCGAGGGCGCTCGGTGGTGCCTGAGGCACGAGAACCGAGGCGGGGGCGCTTTGCTCCACCGTTTCGGGCGTGGCAGGCGCGGCAGGATCGGGCGTGGGCATACTCGGAGCGGTGGCACGTCCACCCCAGAACATCACGTCGGAATCGCCCACCATGGCACGATAGATACGCGCCGCTTCGGTCCAGTACGCGACCGCACGTCGGGCGATGGCGGCGGCGGGCGCGCTCAGATCACGGTATACCTGCCGTGGGTTGGATTGCCAGCCATTGGCGAGCGCGACCATCGCATGCGAGGCCAACAAGCGCTGCTCCACCGCCGGACGTCCGGTCAGTCCGGCGTCCAGGCGTTCCAGCATGGATTGGAGGTCATCATTGAGCTTTTCAAGCGCGCCGTAGGCACCGCGCACGCGCTCGTTGGGCTTGAAAAACGCCGTTCGGAAGGCTGTTTCGTAGCTATCGTTGAACGTCTGCACGGTGGCTCGCATATCGCCCGACGCAATCGCGCCACGTGCCGGATTGAACAGATAGCGGTAGATGCCTTCCAAAAAGCGATCAGGAAACACCCTGCCGATCTCCGGCAGGTGCGCGAACATGGCGGTATGCCAGTTGAAACCGTAGGTGTCGCTTTCGACGGTGTACATGAGGAAACTATCGACAGGTACGGCACTTTCGAGCAACGGTTCCACGGTTATGAGGTGCGCCGCGCCGTCGAAGCGCCACAGCATCTTGAGCACGTCGTACAGAAGGCTGCGTGCCATACGTTCGTAGCCGTCAAAATCGCCGTCTCGAACGCGCTGCTCGAACGCCGTCATGGGATTGACGTTGTGCTCATCAGTGGTGCCCGCACCAAGCGTCTGCGTCAGCACCGCACCCGCGCCGAGCAACCCTTCCAGTTCGCCGATCATCGCATCAACCGAATCGCGCACGGTTTGCGCCTCGCCGCTGACCCACCCACGGTACATATCGCGCATCGACGCCAAAGGTACGGGCGGAGGGTCGAAGTGTTGCGCCTCGCCGCTACCATACCGCGCGGTGGCGACCATGCGCCCGTCAGCGGCGACACGACCAGTTTGTTGCAGCACATGCGCGGTTTCATGGGCGATCAGCGCCATGCCTTCCGCCGTATGCGGCTCGAACGCGCCCCAGGCGAAAAAGATGTCGCGTCCGGTGGTGAACGCGCGCGCACCTTCGTGGAAGGCGACGCGAGCGGCGGCGGTGTCATGGTACACACGCACGGCCGCGAGGTCGGCACGGAAGCCCGGTTCCAGCACCGCACGCACATGCGGCGGCAACGGCGCGCCACGCGCACGTCGCGCGACAGCCCCGGCATGGGGAGCAGCGGGCGCGAAGGTCAGGCGTTGCGCCGTGTCCCGTTCGCCGCGCATGATCCGCGCGGCGACATCACGCGCCTGACGTTCGTGGGTGTCAGTCGCCGCCACTCGTCGGGGCATAGACTTCGTTTGTCGTTGCGCCACCTGCTGCTTCATGGGAATCGTTACATCGCCTCCACGATAGCGCCCGCCACGCGCACCGCTAGCTGCTCGACCGTTTCGCCGCCCTGCCGCGTCATGCGAGCGCGGATGAATCCAACGTCGCGTGGTGCCGCGCCGCCGTCGGCAAGGCGTTGCCCGAGCAATACGGCGATACTCTCGCCCAATTGCTGCCCCTGCGCTGGCGTGAGGTCGTCCACGCGCACACGGATGGTGCCGATCCGAATGTCGCTCATCGCAGCCTCGCCCGATCGCGCTCGCTGAGGGCGCGGCCTTCTTTCGCCATTTCGCGGTCCAGTCCGCGCAGAATATGCTCGTCACGAAGCGCGGTATGTTCACGTCGTGCGGCGAACACAGCGTTGAGCACGGCGTACTTGATCTGCGCTCCGGTCAGGTCGAGTTCCTCCGCCAGACGGTGGATCAGCGAACACATGCCCTGACTTGCGGCATCACCCGCCAGGGCATCGATCAGGCGCGTCCACAACAGCGCACGCTGTGCGGCGTCCGGGCGGGCGAAGTCGAGCACATAGCGCAATCTTCGGATGAACGCCGTGTCGATGTTGCCTTTGCGGTTGGTCGCCAGAATCGCGATGCCGCCATAGCCTTCGATTGCTTGCAACAAATGGTTGGTATCGGTATTGGCGAAGCGGTCGTGCGCGTCTTTGACCTCGGTACGACGTGCAAACAGCGCGTCGGCCTCGTCGAAAAACAGCACCACGTCCATGTCAGCCGCGCGGGATAGGATGCGTTGCAGATTCTGCGATGTTTCGCCAACGTATTTGCTGACCACGGTCGAAAGGTCGATCCGAAACAGATCCAATTCAAGTTGCGCCGCGACGACCTGCGCCCCCATCGTTTTGCCGGTGCCGGGCGTTCCGGTGAACAGCGCCACAAGGGCACGTCCCTGCGGGAACAATCGGCGTGCTTCCGGCTGTTCCCAGAACAGCGCACGTTCGCGCGCTTCGTGAACGTAATCGTCCAATGACGCGCGCAACGTATCGGACACCACCAGGTCCGACGCGGTGAAACGACATTCAAGCGGTTGTGCTAGCCCGCCCAGCAGATCGCGCTGCGTGTCGCGCAGCGACCGCGCCATCGCCTGCGCCGACGCGCCCGGAACGCCCGCCGCTGTCCGGATCGCGCCCGGCCGTGCATTGAAGCGTCCCGCAAGTTCCGCCACCTCGCCCGGCGCGACCTGTGCTGCTTGCGGCGCGAAGCGCGTCCAGAGCGCCTGGCGCGTCTGGACGCTCGGCATTGGCAGGTCCACGCGGAGTTCGACCGCGCGCGGGATCGTGGGCGCTGGTGTCGTGGTGTCACGCAGGATGAATTGCATCGGAAAATGGGCGATGCTTTCGGTCCAATGCCCCATCGCGCGCGTGCCGCCGATGCTCCATGCCAGCGCAAAACTTTGCAAGAACGCATAGCGTTGCACACACACGAAGGTCGCTTCCCATTCGTCATCCGGGATCACGTCGACATTGACGGCGAGCAAAGGCACCTCCAGGGTGCTCGCGACACACGCCGCGTAGGTTTTGCGTCCACCACCGGGCGGCGCGATCACATGCACCACGACGGTACGAGCGGGATCGTCGCGCAGCGCGTCGGCGACGAAGGTCGACACACGCTCGACATCCCATTCCGGCAACGGTTCGAGCGGCGCGACGACACGTACACGTCCCACCAACAGCGGTTCGGGATCGTCAACACCGTGAAGCCAGTCACGAATCGCCGGATCGAGCACGAGTGGCATCCACTGGTTGTTGGTCGCGCCATACGACACCGCCGAAACCATGTGCCAGCGGCGTAGTGGACTGGTGCCGCGCCACGCCGCCCACCGTCCATAGCCGCACAGCCGCGCCACCAGCGCGAGGGTTGGATAAGGGTGCGCCCCGCCATCATGGCAGGGGGCGAACCATCGTTCCAGGGTCGGATCGACTGCCGCAGCGACACAAACATGCAGCAGATCGCGGTCGAAGTCGTCCAGCGCGAACACGCGTTCCAGCCGTGCCAGCCGCGATCGATCGTCCGCGCGCAACGCCGCTTCGACGGTGGCGAGTTCGTCGACGATCTCGCCGTTCTCCCCTTGCCACAGCGCCTCCATGGCGGGGTCGTCCAGATCGTCGAGGAGCGCAGCGATGTCGCCCCTATCGCGCGCCACGCTCGCCAACCATAGGAGCCGTCTGCACACCAGCAACCGGACGCGCCGAAGCACCAGATCGAGGATCCCACGTTCGTCGTGGACGGCAAAGCCAGCGGTGGTGTTCGCGGCAGTGCTCATGGCGTAACCCACGCGGGCGCGCTTTCCGCGCCGTCGATGATCAGCCGCAGACTGACGGGAGCGCCCGGGGTCAATCCCGCCGGTAGCCGCACCGCTAGCGTCGTCGCATTGGTGATAGCGAACTCCGCCGGAGCGGGCGCGCCAACGACACGGGTCAGTTTCGCTCCGCCCACGAACAGGCTGACATTGCCCGGATCGATGTCGGGATGCGCGAAGATCGCGCCCGTTACCGTGAAGTCGCCCTGTGCGTCGGGCGCGGTGATGCCGTCGATGCGCGGCGCGACCACGAACGGCGTTTCGTTGCTCGTGCTATCGATCAGGCGTGTGCCGCTCGGCACCGTGCGTGCGCGTGTCACACGCACGGAAGCGGCGTACAATCCCGGCAGCAGGTCCGTGCCGTCAACGGTGGCGCGGACGGTCGCCATGATGCGCGTGGCCGTGGCGGCGACGTTCCAGCCAGCATCGACAGGAATCGGTGCGGCGCTATCGGCGCGCCGGACGAGCAACTGCACCGTATCGCCGACGAACGCCGAGCCTACGACAGCAAAGCTCTGGTCGTAGGTCACCTGCGCAGGTCGGAGTTCCAGCGACCGCGCGTCGGCCTCGCCCGGAATCGTGAAAGTGATGACGTTCTCGGTCGCATCCACGCGCGGCGAGTCACTGGGTAGCACAAAGATGTTGTAATTGAGCACACGTCCGGCGCGGGTGAGTGGTTCGTCCGGTTCGAGTTTGAGAACAGCGACGTGATAGTATGCCGCCAGTCGTTGCGGATTCGATCCGGCCATCCAATAGCTCACGGCATCGTCAACTTTGACCGGAATCATGGCGACGCGGAACTGATTTTCGCGTCCACGTAACTGCGGGTGCATGACAAGCGCACCGTTGATCGCGGTGTCATCGTTGACCTGTGGATGGTCGTGCAGTGCCTTCATCGCCAATCCCATCATCAGTTGTTCGCGGTACACGCCGCCGGGTTCGACATCGCTGTGCGCCGTCAACATATAAAACAGGTTGAGGCTCAGCGGGTTATAGCGCACCGGAACATCGCTCACGCCGGGGATATAGGTGTTCTTGCTCGTCGTATCTTCGACCGCGTGGTACAGATACAGGCCAAGCGTGTTATCGCCGGTCAGTTTGTCCGGCGGCGACGGCTCGACCGCAAGGACATTCGCGGCACTCCACGCAGCAGAGTTCGTGACGTGACTCCTGAGCAGTTCGATCAGGGTCTGGGTCACGAGCGAAAGATCGAGCAATGCCATAGTCGCGTTTCCTTACATCTGGTCGATGCCAAACCCACGTTTGGAGCGCACACCTGTGCGCGTCGCGGGAACAGCACTCGGCTGGACCCGGCGCGCTTGCTGTGGTGCTGCCATCTGGCGCGGGGGCTCGGGGCGTGCGACGACCTCAACCACAATGTCGCCGATGGTGATCTGCGCCGGACCCGCATCCAGCGGCGGCGCCACAGGCGGGTCGGGTTCGTCGGGTGGTTGCAGCGCGTTCGTCCGCGGCTCGGCGTCCACGGTCATCGCCTCGAAATCGAGGGGCGGTTGTTGATAGGATGGGGGCAAGGGCGGCGCGGATACGAACACCGTACGCTCCACAACGTCTGGATCGCGTTCCTGCGGCTCGGGCACGACGTAGCTGATCTGCTCCTGGGTTTCGTGCTCGAACGTTTCCGTGCGCCAGACGACGGTTGGCGGAGCGTCGGGCGTCGACGCGACTTCGGCTGGATGCACGGGGTGCTCGGGGGGCGGCGCTACCGGATCGTCATGCACATGGACTTCCAGCGACGGCGACGTACGCACCTCCATGATCGTGCGCGACGACGGTTCGGCGGGCGGAATGACGGTTTGTGCGTCGTACGCTGGCGGTGGTGGGGGCGGCACGGCGACGGACGCGGGCGCGACGGGTGCTGGCGCTGGCAGGTCATCGGGTGGCTCGGCCTCCACGAAGGGATCGAACAGCGGCATCAGCAGCGCATCCGGCAGCGGTAGTGCCGGTGCCGCTGGCAACGGGAGCGTTCCCATACGTCCGACAATACGTTGAAGGTAGCTACTCGCCATGATGTTCGCTCCTGTGGATGTGGTCGGGCGATGGACCCGCGCCGACTTCTCGGTTTCCCGCGCTGTACACGCAACGCGGACATGCCTCCTACGTTTCAGCCCGTTATATGCGCCTACGCCGTGACCCGGCGACGCCGCGTGTGCGGCTCTGCCCCAGGCTCGCCTCGATCAGGGCGATATAGGCTTTACGCTCCGTGCGCGTCAGGCTGAGGATGTCCTGATGTCCCCAACCATACGCCATCGCCAGCATGTGCACTTCGCCGGGGAGACGCTGCTTGTCGCCGATGAGCCGACGCAGAAGATACAATCCCATGTCGAAATCCAACATTTGCGTCGCGCCACATTCGGGACAGTTCGCTTCCAGATCCATCGCGAGCAACGGGGCGACCTGCTCCATCGCGGCCTCGATGCCTTCCGGCGGTGTGTCCGATCCCAACGCGCAGCGGTCCAGTAACTCGCGCCGTGCGGTGGTCGGCTGCAGTCCGGCGACCGCAAGTTCGTCCACGCCCGTCGGTAGGCGAAAGCGCACCCCGGTCGCCGTCTGGTACACGCCATCATGGGGCAACGGCTCCACCGGATAGCGTTCAAGGAGGTCGGACACGCCAAAGGAAAGATCGAAGCGTTTGTCGCACGCCCTACAGGTTGGACTGGACAAGATGGCATTGCCATATATCTGGCGATACAGCGCGGCTAAGGCGCGATCACGTGCCGCCGACGACAACGCTGCCGCGTTGCCCGCCGCGATCAGCATACCGGGACGGGCGACGTTCAGGCGATTGATCAGGGCAAGCACATCGAAAATACTGGTTCCCTCGATGCTCCGTTCATCGCTGCCGATGAGTGCGCGGAACTCCACCCATCCGCCAGGAATAGCCCAGACCCCCATAAAATGCTGGTACCTCCGCCCACGGTCGGGCTACGATAGCTTATGGCTCGGGTGGCTCGGTTACGGCTTCATCGCGCTGCCAGCCTTCGTTTTGCAGCACGATGCTCTGGATCAGCACCGCGTTGGCGTTGCCGTCGAGTTCCGCCATGGCCTGATACTCCGAAACCCAGCAGCGAAACAGCGTATACGCCATCACGATCTGCCCGGCCTCGTTCATAAGTTGGATCGTTACGTCTTTGCGGAAATCCTTGAGCGACGACACAACGCCCGCCGTTACGTCATAGACTTTGTTCGACCATGCCTCGAATTCGAGATCCCAGGTCACGCCACGTTCGAGCGTCACAGCCTCGTACTTCGACCCAGCGGGTGAATGACGCGGCGTACTGAAGTCGCCGCCTTCGCGGTGTGATACAACCTCGGTCGTGCGTTTGAGCGCACTGACCTTGCTGATACCGGCGACAGCGCGTCCGTCCCACCACACGCGGAACATATAGTTTTTGTAGGGATCGAAGCGGTGTGTGTTGACCGGAAAAGGTGCCATACGCGTGTCCCCTTCTTAGACTTGAAGCTGACCAGCCATTTGCTGGAGGTACATCAGTACGAATTCGGCGGGCTTAAGTGGCGCGAATCCGACCACAATGTTGACGATGCCCAGGTTGCGGTCGCTTTGTGTCGTCGTTTCGCGGTCACATTTGACGAAGTACGCATCGCTCGGCTTCGGCCCCTGGAACGCGCCTCGTCGGTATAAATCCTGCATAAACACGCCGACGTTCAGCCGAATCTGACCGTACAGCGGATCGTCGTTTGGCTCGAACACGACCCATTTCAGGCCGCGATACAGGCTTTCTTCGATGTACAACGCCAGCCGTCGAATCGGAATGTACTTATACTCGCTGCCGAACGCATCGGCTCCGTCGTTGGTACGTGCCCCGTACACGACGATCCCGTTGGGAAACACCCGCAGCACATTCACGCCTTCGGGATTCATCGCGCCATGCTCGGCGTCGGTGAATCGTTGTTCCAGGCCGACAATGCCGCGCACGTCCGCTTCGACACCAGCAGGTGCCTTCCATGTGCCGCGCGTACTGTCGATGCGGGCATACACACCCGCGACCGCACCCGCCGCGCCGATGGCTTTGGTTTTCTTGCCATCGCTGATCAGCAGACGCGGGAAGTACAACGCGCTATGGTCGCGCACCAGACCGACACGTGTGTCGGCGACCTTGGTGCTGGCATCCTGCGCTGTTTTCCAGGTTGGCGGCGCGGACATCACCAGAAACGCACGTTGCTGCTGGCAAAACACGCTCGCCGGTCCATATACCAGATCCAGCGCGACCGCGCCCGGATCGGTATCTTCGGGCAACACCATGAGGTTGAACAGGTCCGTTTGCCGTTCCACCAGTGGAAACGCATCCATATAGTTCGTCAGCGTCGGCGCGGTGCCGTCCGACACCGATGGCGCCGCCGCGCCTGCCGTATCGACTGCCGGGGTTGGCGTCTGGAAGGTCGTCACCAGCGCGCCCTCGCCCACGCTACTGTAGCGCGTGTTGGTGGTGAAGTGCGCCGCGATGTTCTGCGCGTTCGGATCAGATGCGAAGGTCGTGGCGGTGGAGTTAGCGGTTCCGCGCGAGGTTGTCAGGGTCAGGCGATTGCCGACGACCACGGCCGACCAGAAGAACGTCAGCGGATTGGCGTTGCGAAAGGTATTCACCGCATCGGCAAGCCGCCGCAGCACTTCATGCAACCCGCCCATGCTGTTGAGCCACAGCGGTGTCGCCGCTACTGCTCCGCCTTCGGCCAGCAAATTGACCGGAACCACCGCGACCGCTGGCGCACCACTGGCATCGAACGCGCTCAACTGGAGCGCTGTTATCTGGTCGTGCTGAAGGTCGCCCAGGTCGCGCAGCACCACCGGATCGGATGCTCGCAGACTGAGGCCGTTGGGAGCGGGGCGCAGCGATGTCCAGGCCGAAACCTCCAGGCCGCCCTGCGCCGCGCCCAAACGCAACGGCACGGCGACGTTTTCGACTGCGCTCGACGTAATCACGACGCTGGCACCGCTGGCCGCGTCCGAGGTGATCCGGAGCACCGACGCGCTATCGGGCGCACCGGCGATGCCGCCATCCAACGCGGCGTTGGTCACGACCGCTGGTACATCGCTCGCGTTGTCCAGGGCAACGGAAACCGTGGTTCCCGCCAGACCCGCCGCGGCGAGGGCATCGTTGATTTCGTCCTCGATGGCCTGGGCGATGTTCGCCGCCGTGGGCACGCCGATCCCCGCTATGTCCGCGCCACTCAGGTTGACAGGTATCGAGGGAGAACCATCCACGCTCAACATGAAGCGATTGCCGCCGATTGATGCGGTCCCCAGTCGGTTCGCCCACATATCGCGCAGGGTGGTGAGGTCGCCGCTATCAAAGACGACTGGTTGCCCGCTGACGCTGAAGCCGGGAGCCGTCGCGGGCAAGGCCGCCGGGACATCCGCCGTCACCAGCGACGAGCCAGATGTGATCACCTCTGGTCCATAGAGTGGCGCGTCGGGGTTCATCGACAGCGAGCGGTAGCTTTCGTTTTCCACGATGCTGACCCGCCCACCAGCGTCGACCTCCTCGCGGAACAGGTCGAGATTGAAGGTCGTTTCGGGACTGGCTCCGTTATAGCTCACGACCGCTCGCACGGTGTTGCCGACCGCGCCAGGGTATTTAGCGGTCAGCCGCAGCACCGCTGTCGCGCCGTCCTGCGCCAGGAGGACCGTTTGAGCGAAGGTCGCGCCGTTGGCGATCCGCATCACATAACAGTCGGTGCCGCCATTGAGGAAAAACAGCCGCATGTGGTGCGCCATCGTGCTGAGCGTCGCGTCACTGGAAAACGTGCGCTCGAAGTCTGTGTACGAGAATAACCGTGTCGCGGTGTTTAGCGGACCTTTGCGCGTGCGTCCGATGAACATACCGACCGACGTGCTGACACCGGCGATGGTCCGAACTCCGCTTGGAATCTCCTGTACATAGACACCTGGATACGTTGGTGTGATTGCCATACTCCGTGCCTTCCTTTTGTCGTGCGCGACGATGAACACGCGGCGGCGCGACAATGAGTACCATCGAACAGCGCAGACCCCCAGGGGTCCCGCGTTTCATATAGGATGTATGCAGTGGAGCGAGGCTTCAAACAGCGGGGTGGAGCGCAGTATTAGATCTGTGCGAAGCCATACGTGCTATTCAATTCGTGCGCATAACAGTATGAAATCAAGGTCATGCACTGGAACGACACGCATTCAATTCGTTTAGGTAGACGTTGTATAACGTTTTGTCCATTCTACTCCCTTCTCCACACAATGCAACCCTAGATATCTTTGGGATTTACTGGACACTGAAGATGCACCGACTTATCTATCTTTCTGTGTCGCGATACCCTTGCGCAGGTTCCGGATTGCATAGTTGGAATCCATCGAGTGGATGGCCATGCGCTCGGGAGGTTCAATCGTCCTCGTAATCTATTCCAGAAATGTACAAAGGAAACGGAATCTAGGTCCGGTGACGTATATCAGCGGGAAAGTCACCATGCACCGTAAGGTCGCTCCTCTCGCCAGCGGTCGCGCCGACTACGGTCAGTGGTGGTCTCGGCGATGATTCGTCGACGAGAGGTATCGCCCGTGATTACAACACCTTCCCGGCGGAGGGTACTGAGCGCTCTATCACTCCCGCGCATGCTTTGGTTTGGTCACGCACGCGATGTACGGCTATGAGGATGCCATTCGCCTTGAAGTTCCCAGCCGACGATGAAATCCAAACTCAGTTAATGTGATTGTGGTTTATGGTCTGATTGTAGGAACGAATACCGATATACATCGCAGCGCCTGTACTACAATCGGCGTTCTATTCGCTCATTCATGAAAACCCGCGAAGCCGATTCAGCCGTGCCTTAATTTGCCGCACTACTGGTGCCGCCACCAGCACAGCGGCTGCAACCACCACCGTGATCGTGGCAGCACCATACACCGCTTTTATGCCCCACACGTCATACAGCACGCCGCTCATGGGACCAGCGACCAGCGGCGCAAATCCCCATACCCCGGCGTTCAAGACTGCCTGAACGGACCCGGACCATTGCGGAGGAACCCGCTCATCCACGCCCTGCACGGTGCCGACAAAAAACACGCCGAATCCAAAGCCTCGTAATACGCTGACGAGCAACAACTGCCATGGGCTCCAGGCCAGGGCGAAACCAGCTAAACCCAGGCCAAGGGCGGCAAAAGCAATCAACAACGCACTGCGACTGCCCAGTCGCCGCGCGATGCTTATGCCGTAGTGCATCGCCGGAAGTTCGCTAAAGGCCGCGACGCCGAGGAGCAAACCGATCATACTTGCGTTGCCCCCAAGCTCCTCCATTATGATGCCCGCGAAGACAATATCCATCCCAATCGCGGCACCTACGAGGACGGCGGCACCCAGGATAGCGATGAGTTCGCCATCACCCGCGAATTGGCGCATACTGAGGCGCGTGTGTTCCTTGACTACCACTGGCTCGTCCAGCAAAGCGGCGGCGGCTGCCACAGGCAGAAAAAGCGCACCGGCCACAAAAAACATCGGACCGTAGCCGACCCGCTGCCATAGCAACCCGCTCAGGATCGCGACGAGCGCGAAACTCAACGATCCCCACAGGCGTAATCGGCCATAATCAAGTTGGTAACGCGCAGCCATGCGCACAACCAGGGTGTCACCCATCGCCGCGATAGGCGCGCGCACAGCCCCTAGCAACAGCATCAATGGGAGCAGCGCAGCGAAAGAACGACCAAAACCAGTTAGTACCAGCACAACCGATAAGCTGAGGATGGCATACGTGAGGAAGCGAACACGCTGCGCCCGTCGATCGGCGACCATCGCGACTGGAGGCGTTACGAGCAGCGTCATCAATGGCAGCAGCGTCGCGAGAATGCCGATTTCTCGCCCGCTCAGCCCTTGCCGCACAAACGAAACGTTGATGAACGGCACATAAACACCGACGATGCCCCAGTATGCAAAATAGAACAGCGCCCCGCGCAGCGCCGGATTGAGCGCGGTGCGGCGACGCTCGATGACTGCCATGATGTCGAACATGCCAACACTATACGCTGAGGATGCGAATGACGCGAATGCGGACGTTTGGAGCTCAAGCGTATCGTCGTTGCACATTAACTCGGCGACCGTCGAACCGACCCAAATCCTCCATTCCATTTCACCCGCAGTCGTATGACGCGCCTGCGCGTCATACCGAAGCGCTCTACACTACGGCCCTGTGATACAGCGGCGTGCCGACACATCAATGCCTAGGACCTGTACACCAGAACGGAATGGAAACTGCTAGACTTCGGAAGCGTCCGCTATTGGGATAGCTTAGCGGAATACTCTCAGTCCACATGCCAGTCTGAGCGCTCCCGTTCAACCCAAAGCCTTATCAGGGCCAAGCCTGTCAGCGCACCAACGACGATTCCCATAAGTAAGCCACTCACGATACCAGCCCCCGCCCATACCCAGAAGGGCGAGCCGTTAGGTACCAGCGCCAATCCTACGAAAGGTACGGCAACGCCCAGTGGCCAGGCTACAGCATTCGCTATTATCCACCATCCAGACCTTGGCAGATGCCGCCGAAGCACCATCCACTGTGGCACTCCAAGCGATAGGAGAAACCCGACGCCGATTGGGACAGAGGCAACGACGATCCAGATGGGACTTATCACAGCACCAACCAGTGCTACCCCAATCATAGCCAGTAGATAGGCTATCATGGCACCAATGGCTGTGGCGCCAACCCAATGCAGCCAATTGATCGTCGGCAGGAATGTGCGAAGCGCCTGCAACTGGGCGAGACCAAGCACTGCTCCTTCGACCGCACCGATCGCAACCGCCGCTCCGACCTGAACGCTGTCGCTCCAACCACCAACTGTACCCGCCGCCATCACCACCGCGGGGACGGCGAATCCGACGAGTTCACCTACAGTCATCCAGATCGTCCAACGCCACCACAGCGCGAGTGCTTCCGGCGACCGCATCGAAATCGACGGGTGCCCTGTTTTGAGACGCAATGTAGACATACAGTTACCCCGCCCTGGTCGCGTTCCTAATGAAGCCCCAGCCTGGCTTGCTGGGGTGCGACGGCGCGATGTATGGTAGTGCAAAACCTCGACGGAACGCGTATCCTTACACCGTCGAGTATAGCGAATCGGCCTTGTTTACCTCGTGAAGAAGCCTTGCTCATGGGATGAGATAAGTCCACATCCAACCCAAATTACGAAACACGGACCTCCGTGACCGGACGCACCGTAATTCGCCAGAACCGACCGGCTGTGTAATGGTTCAGGCTGAGCATTGTATAGTTTTGTCGTACCGGACGACCGAGATGTACGAGTACAGCCGTTCTTAACGAAAGCTGTCGTCAACAGTACAAGCGTGATGAGAAAACAAACCGGCTCAATTTTATGTTGAGCCGGTTTGCTGCTGCTAATAGGTTTCGCGTGCTAAGGGCGGGCTCCCCATTAGCTTGTATTCGATACTATTCTTGATCTCCTGGCGAAGATACTCGCCGATCGCTTTCCTCCAATCGCCATCAGGCGCACTAACAGCGGCTTTTGCCATGCCATATGCTTCCGGCAGTAAACACACCGCGCCCGCGGCAACACTTAATCGCATCCCACCGCCACCGCCCGGCTTGGGCAATCCTGGTCGCTTCACGCCATTATTCGGTTTAGGCAGGTTATTTTCCTGCGGTATCTTGTTTGCCAAGATTCTCCGACGTGACCTGGTTCTTCGCCGTTGGTGCGTTTCCAGCGCTGATTGTTCAGCGAGGCTGTCCAGGCGCGCATTCTATTCGAAGCTTTCTTCCGATACTTCCTGCATGAGCACGAAGATCTTTGGCTCGTGAAATGAATTCATCCTCTTAGATAACCCACTCGGATCCGTATAGTTTGTTGGCGCGTTCTCAACGTATGCATAAAGGTTCAACCCGCCTTAATGCCGGCCGGGTCACGGCTGATGAAACGCCCAACCGCAGGATCATAGTAGCGTGCACGGTAGAAATACAATCCGCTTTCGCTATCATATTCCCGTGCCGTGTAGCGCAACGGATTCTGGATCGCGCCGGTCGAAGCCAGCAGATTACCCCAGGGGTCGTACCGATAGGTGGCCACGACCTTGCCGCTGGTGTTAGCTACGCCGATTACGCTGCCGAGTGCATCTAACAGATAGAAATACGTGCGTCCATCTCGCCACATGCTGATAGGCCGATCGATGCCATCGTAGGTATAGCTTGCCAGGATACGCCCGCGAGTATCGAGTTCCTGCAACAGCCTGTCTCCAGCATACACATAGAACACCGTTACACCGTCGGGTGTCCGTTTACTGATCCGCCGACCCCAGTCGTCATATCGGTATCCGCTCCATTTCCCATCGGGATAATCGATGCGCGTCAGCCGTTCCTGCCCATCCCAGGTATAGGTGGTCGACTTACCCGCGTGCGTGCGTCGTATCAGATGGCCGGCGGCATCATAGCTAAAGCTTGTTCCATCCGAGGAACCCGTAACACGACCACCAGCGTCATAGGTGTAGGTGTTGTTGCCTGCGCGGGTGCGGTTGCCAGCAGCGTCATAGGCATACTGCTGGTCGATGCCCGGTCCCTTGACGCTGGCAAGCCGATCCAATGCATCGTATGTGTAGTTCGTCACTCCATCGCGGCTTGAAGTCACACCGACGAGATTCCCAACGCTGTCGTACCGATAGCGCTCTCGCACCAGGAGCGACGTAGTATTGCTTATCGCCACTTCGGTGATCTGATCCACCGCATCATAGGTGAAGCGATTGGTCAAGCCGGAGCCTTCAGTGGGACGGCGACCAACCAATCGATCAACGGTGTCGTAGTCATAACCGAGTGTGTAGGTGCTATACCCGGTAGATGCGAGCGAAGTAACACGTCCGATGGCATCGTAGCTATAACGCTCGATCTGTGGCAGGTTTGCTGGTGTGCGTAGCTGCATTCCCTGGAGGCGCCCGCCGGAAGCAAGCAACTGCGCGGGATTCCAGGGCTTGTATGCGATACCATCAGAGATTGTACTGCCCGCGCCACCACGATTACTTGGGTGGCGCGGGCCGCTCACATCACCCCAATAATTATTAGTCGCATCGATGACGGTTGCTGGCGTTTCATTCCACAGGCCGCCAGGAGCGGTTAAGTTACTGTCGTGAATCGTCACCAGGGCATCTCGTGTATACACGCTATACCCGTCACTGCGCGCAAGCGTCACACGGCTGAGTGATACATCAGCCTTTACAACCGTGAGCAGCGCGTTACCGCTGTAATACCAGCCACCATTCCCAATAAATGTGTTCGTGAAACGTCCGACGCTTCCCTCGCCGAACGACATGGTTCCCCATTGACCCGCTGTGCCGATACTCGCGCCATTCCCGTTGGTATCGCCACCATAGGTGTCGTCATTCAGGCTCGTAAACGCAATCCCCTTTGTAGTTGTGCCTTGAGCTAATAGCTTGCCCTGGACGACAAGATCATCGTATGCACTTGCAAACTTAACGACCGTCCCCGGACGAAGTGTTAATGTCGTAGTGGGCGCAACGGTAAGGTCGCCGGCAATCGTCAACGCCAGCGTGTTATCCCAATCGAGCGAACGGCGGAGCGTTCCTGCGAGGCTGAAAGCATTACCCTGATTGCCTGACGCGACGTTGCGCGCCATCACAAAACGTGAGGGTTTTTCACTCAGCACGAAACGCCCAGCGAACCCTCCGTTACCCGTAAAGAGGTTGTCGGTGACCGTCAACGGGCTCCCGGCTGCGAGGCCTTCATAATACACACCGTAGGAGCCGTTGTTTTGAATGGTGCTGCGTGTAACGGCGGGGTTCGTATTGGCCGCGTATAGGCCATAACCTCCACTTGCTGTCAGTGTAACGCGGTCGAATGTAACTGCGCTGCTATTCGACGACACTAACGTATTCCCGCTGTAGTACCATCCCCCGTGTCCGATGTAGGCGTACGTGAATTGTCCCGTACTCCCCGCTGCGAAGTCGATGTGTCCCCACTGACTTGACGTGCCTTCGCTCACGCCGTTGCCGTCCGTATCACCGCCATGCGCGTCATCGCTCAGACTGGTAAAGGCAACACCCTTCGTGGCCGTGCCTTGTGCCAGCAGTTTGCCCTGGACGAACAGGTCATCGTATCCACCTGCGAACTTCACCACCGTGCCGGGGGTTAGCGTGAGCGTTGCGGTAGGAGCAACCGTAACATCGCCCTCGATTACGAAAGGCACAGTTGGGGAATTATCCCAACGTAGATTTCCAGCAATCGTACCGGCTGTGCTGAAACCGTTCCGAGCGTTGCCCGTGCCGCGGTTGCCCGCGAAAGTATAGGATGTTGGGGTCGCCCGGAACACGATACGAGCGGCATACGAACCGTTACCCACAAACGAATTATCCCGCACGACCATAGCCGACCGGGAACTCAATCCATCCATGTACAATCCATACGACCCATTGTTCTGGATGGTGCTATTGGTGATTGTTGCATTGGCACCGTTCGCGTATAGTCCATAGCCTCCACCCGAAGCGAGCGTCGACTGGTCGAACGATACCGCATCGCTGGTGGTGGAAACAAGCGTATTCCCGCTGTAGTACCATCCGCCATGTCCGATGTAGGCGTACGTGAAACGTCCCGTACTCCCCGCTGCGAAGTCGATGTGTCCCCACTGACTTGACGTGCCTTCGCTCACGCCGTTGCCGTCCGTATCACCGCCATGCGCGTCATCGCTCAGACTGGTAAAGGCAACACCCTTCGTGGCCGTGCCTTGTGCCAGCAGTTTGCCCTGGACGAACAGGTCATCGTATCCACCTGCGAACTTCATCGTCGTCCCAGGCTGCATCGTCAACGTCGCACCCTTGGCAACCGTTAAGTCACCCTCGACAATTAATGCCAGGCTATTGGTCCAATCGAGCGAACGTTCTAACGTGCCCGCTACACTGAAACCATTGCGGCTGTTTCCTGACGCGGTATTTCCTGAAATAGCAAGCGTGCGGGGTGTGGAAGTGAACAGTATGCGAGCCGCCGCCGAGCCATTACGGGTAAACGTGTTGCTGGTAGCCGTTAATGGCGCCGTTGCGTTCAGTCCATCGTAGTAAAGCCCGTACGAGGTGTTGTCCTGGAACGTGCTACGGGTCAGAGCGGGGTTGACGTTCGCCGCGTACAGTCCATAGCCTCCGCTCGAAGCGAGCGTCGACTGGTCGAACGATACCGCATCGCTGGTGGTGGAAACAAGCGTATTCCCGCTGTAGTACCATCCCCCGTGTCCGATGTAGGCGTACGTGAAACGCCCCGTACTCCCCGCTGCGAAGTCGATGTGTCCCCACTGACTTGACGTGCCTTCGCTCACGCCGTTGCCGTCCGTATCACCGCCATGCGCGTCATCGCTCAGACTGGTAAAGGCAACACCCTTCGTGGCCGTGCCTTGTGCCAGCAGTTTGCCCTGGACGAACAGGTCATCGTATCCACCCGCGAACTTCATCGTCGTCCCAGGCTGCATCGTGAGCGTCGCACCCTTGGCAACCGTTAAGTCGCCCTCGACAACCAGCGGCAGCCCGTTGTTCCACACGAGGTCGCGGTTGAGTGTTCCCGTAACGCTGGCGCCATTGCGCCCGTTTTCCCCTCCGGTGTTACTCGCGATGTTGAATTGTGCAACGCTCTCCACGTTCAACATCAGGCGCATAGCAAAATTCTTGTTTGCCCGGAATGTATTGCCCGTGATGGATAGCAACGACGAAGTGCCGAGGCCGTTGACGTACAGACCGTAGACACCATTCTGAATAAACGAGCTATTCTTGACCGTTGTCGTCGTTCCGTTGACGGACAATCCATATCCTTCGCTTCGTTCGAAGGTGACGCGCTCGAAGGTTACTTTGTCGCTAGAGGTTGAAACAAGCGAATATCCGCTGTAGTACCACCCACCGTTTCCAATATACGCATCACTGATACGCCCGACGCTACCTGTGGCAAAATCAATGTGCCCCCACTGGCCTGCCGTGCCCGAGCTTGGCCCGTCTCCGTTTGTGTCGCCTCCGAAAGTATCGTCCGCAATGCTCGTAAATACGATGCGTTGGTCAGTCGTTCCCTGCGCGACAAGCGTTCCTAGAACAAATAGGTCATCGTAGCCACCGCTGAACTTGACGACTGTACCTGGCTTGATCGTTAGCATTGCTCCGGCCGCGACGGTCAGATCTCCGCGAATGACGTACACGTTGTCGCTCGTCCACGTCGTCGCACGGTCAATAGTGCCGTTAACCACGATCGTCGAACCCATTGGTTCGGCGGCATACGGCTGGTTGCCTGAATCATTCCGGCCGGTTTCGCCCAAGGGAGTGTTTGGTTGTACTGCCCGGTCGCGCATTGGGGGCAGACCACGTTGAATAGGTTGCGGTGTCGGTTCTGGTCCTTCCGCTGGCGGGAGCGAGCCTTCTGGCATCGCTGTCGGGACATGCTGCGGGGCGGCAGGTCGGGCCGCGGCAGGTTTTGCCTGGATGCTCGTCGCCGCACCAGCGTTTACCGGCAATCCATCGCCATAATCGTAATCGAGAGTAGCGGTAAGGGGCAGGGTGAGCGTGCTTTGAGATTCGGATTGCACCATCCCCATCGAGCCAGGCTGGTAACGCATGGTTGTCGAAATTGTGCCGTCATTGGCAGCGATCAACTGGTCGTAGGTATCGTACGTATAGTTAACATCCGCGGCGCCAGCAGGACGTTTGCGCGTCACGCGACGTGCGCCGTCGTAGTCCAGTCGCGTTGTACGACCCAGGGCATCCGTGATCCCGATGAGATTGCCGTCAGCATCATATGCGCGACGTTCGACACCATTATCAGGGAAGGTTACCTGGTTTAGCCTACCTAAAGGATCGTAGCCAAACGCCAATTTTCTACCGCTAGCATCCGTGATCGCAGTCATATTACCGTTGGCGTTATAGCCATAGGAAGTCGTGCCGTTGAGGGCGTTCACAAACGCGGTCATGCGGTCAAGCACATCATAACGTGCGGTCGAGGTTCGGCCCAACGCATCGCGGGTTTCGGTCACGTTCCCCCGCGCGTCGTACGCCAGCGTCGTGGAACGCCCTAACGCGTCGGTCATTTTGGTAATGAGGCCACGAGCGTCGCGCACGAACACAATCGATTGACCCATGGCGTCGGTCATTCGCACCACTTGACCATGGGTATCATAGGTCATCGTTGTACGCTGACCGAGCGCATCGGTACGTTCCACGAGGTTGCCTTGCGCATCATAGCGTTGGCGAGTATCAGTGCCATCGCTACCCTGGGCACGCGTTACTTGATCATATGGTCCGGCGCGTTCGAGTTCCATCTTGATCGCCGCCGCAACTGCGATCACGTTGCCGTGCTGATCGTAGAGCGTGGTCTGCGGAGGATGATCCGTCGTTTGTGGTCGTAGGTCATCGTCGTAGGTAGTGGTCGTGGTGTAGACACCGTTGTAGAGCAACACAGGATTGTGTTGCTCATCCATGACGGTGCGAAGTGGCGTCCCAAGGTCGGTCGTCATGGTCGTCTGGTTGGCCGCATACGTCATGCGTAACACGGTACCCGCTGGCCAGGTGCGGTCCCGCACACGTCCTCGATCATCCAACGTGTAGCGCGTTGTAGACTTGCGACGGTCCGTATGACTCGTCATCATGCCGCGTGCGTCGTAGGTAAAGGTTTGCCGCTGTCCCAGCGGGTCGGTCAACGCCGTCAAGAATCCACCAGCGTCGTGCTCATAGCGATACACGCGCCCAGTATTGTCGGAGACTGAGCTAAGCCATCCGTTGGTATAAGTGAAATCAAGACTGTTACCACTCGTATCAGTGATACGCCGCAAACGTGTTGTAAGGCCCCAACTCCCCGCAGGAATGACTCGACCGGAGCTTTCGTACACGAGCACCTGAGCGTTGCCATAGCGATCGGCGATGCGCGTCAACCGTCCATTGGCATTGAATCTTAACGTCGTACCATCGCGGTACGTGCGCGTCCACACATTATTGGCTCGGGTGAGCGTACTTTCTTCACCGCGTGGAGCCTGGTATGTCGAGCCAGAACGGACCCAATTGAGTTGTCGACCGTCGCCCTGAATGATCGTCACCAATGAACCCCGGTCGATCAGCAGGGTATCGTGACCGCTGAACCATCCCCGGCCCCAGGGTGAAATATCGCTCCGCTTGAGTTCGACGGTCCAATCGACCGGGACTTCGTAGCGAACGATGCCGCTCGACACATTGAATTGCCAAATCGCCGTTAACTTACCCCGGTGTGATCCCGGCGGCAACGCGACGCCATTGCTGTCCTTGCCGTCCCATACAACATTGACATCGGAACCACTGCCCGTGAATACCCGTCCGGCGATTTCGAAACGCCAGCGTTGCACGTCAGGTGTCGCCGATGTGGGTTTTTGCCGGAATGTTGTCGAGATCGTTGCACTTGCGGCGAGATCAAGCGAACGATACTGCGCGATGACCTGCGTCGGCGATCCGCCGGCGGCTGGAAGTGGGAGCGTACCAATTGTTTGACATAGCTCACCGGACATCATGTTAATAAGCGAACCCTTAGGACAGCCGCTGTCGGGAGCGCTGGGGTTATCGTCGATGTCCGGTGGTCCTGAAGGATCAGGCGCGGCGGGTGGGTCGGGTGGCTGAGGTTCGGGAGGTGGCGGCGCGGCGAAGCCGTACGAACTAAAGTGTGGCAGCGTGGCGCGTAAACCTTTCTTACCGTTTCCAAGGTCTACGACTTTTCCGGGAACCGGCTCACCCCAGCGCGCCTCATCTTCCAGCCAGTAATAACACGGTACATCGGTGCCAACCGGCAGCGGGCCGTCATAGTCGATGGTCCACACGGCAGGAGCGTCGAAATGCGTCCCATCCGGCTCGAACATCACGAAGCCGAGTGGAATCTTGCCATCCGTGAACGGGCCGGGCAGCGCCGCAAAATCACCCTTAAACTCGTCCACGGGCAGGTCCGTCAGGCGTATGGCTTTAGTCGAGGTCACGGCTCCGCCCGCGAACACGACGTTGGTGTTACCTTGCGTATTAGTGGCCGTCCCGCCGCCACGGCCTACGGACACAACTTTGGCATCGAGCGGCACAAGTTCAAGCGTTTCAATCGCTTCCGGTGTGAAGGACTGGATGAGTACCTTACGGTTTGCGAAGGTGTACCCGTTAGCGAATACAACCAGCGTGTACTCGCCTGGAGGTAAGGGCAAACGATAGCGTCCCTGTGCATCGCTACTGGTTTCCAGTGTCGCTTCAAGCGTTTTAATGCGAGCCCCTGCAATTGGTTGCTTTGTTTGCCAATCGACGACCACACCACTCACGTTACCCGATTTGTTAAGTGCGACAGGAACTACAGCCAGTGACGCGGAGACGCTCGCGTTCTCGGCATCGCTGACAACAATGTTCCCGATAGTCGTGAAGGTGCGTGTAATGCTTTCGCCGGGTCGTATCGTGACGGTTTCCGCCGCTGGGCGTACCGCTTGAGGAACGACCGCATTCAGTGCAGGTATCACGACATTCTGACCACCGCTACTGACAACCAATGGAACGAATACTTTTTTATGGGACGGCATCGTTGGCGTCACAACAGGACGCGTCGTCGGCGAAGCGGTCGCGGTCGGTACTGGCGTTGGCAGCGTTCCCGAGGAAGGATCGGCGATGATAATCGTTCGAGCGCGCGCATCTTCGTTCTTAAAGGTAACGGATTGCCCAGCCTCGACTTCTAAGACCTGCGGTGCAAAGCCGTTCACCCCTATCGTGAGCGTCGTTGCGTCGGCGAGCAGGAGCGCGGCGTCGGTACGGGCTTCAACTGGTGCAGCGACCGAGGTCGTCGGCGTGGCAGCCGGAACGAGGAACGAGGATACGACGATGATGACAACGGTTGCCCATTGGCTCCACTGGAACGACTTCATAGGTACTCCTTCGACCAACAAACGAAACGATCGGGTTTAAACGGCGACAGTTAATGCATTCGGGTATCGGTGGTTGCTTGTGCCATCTCCTGCACAGGCAATTCGGGCATCGGACGATCGAACGCGAACTCGGCAAATCGTTGTGATACATCGCGATATAACAGGCGTGTAGTGACGACGAGCGTGGCGGGATCAATGTCACGCGGCAATCGCATTTCGTAAGGAATGTGCCGCGTTTCCATTGGTTGTAGCCGCGTATCTTCCAGAATTTGAGTGGCAGCCCAGAAACGGTGTAGGTCGATTGGATTGCCTTCCTGGTCTCCCAACACCTTGCGAAACATCGTTGTGTCGGGTGGAAGGTCTCCATACTCGTCGAATATACCCGACTGCCAGACGACCGCCCCTTCCGCCGTTTGCACCGTGGTTTCCAGCCAAACTTGCCGAAGGTCATCTGATCCGGTGGGAAGGGCGTGGCCAGTCCCGCTGTTTGTGATGGTGACTGTTACGCGCATCTGTGCGTCTGCTGCGATGGTTGCTGTCAACGACACGGTTGCGGCGTTGTGCAGCAGCGTCGGATCGTCGGAGACCCCAGGCAGTGTGCTTGGCGCACCGGGGATTCCGCCATGTGCTCCCACGCGTTCGGTCAATCCCGAATCCACGACACGAGCGGAGGCTTGGGGCATGTGGCAACTCTGACAGGTTTTGTTCTGTGCCGGATAGGGCGAACCAAGCCATTCGTCGAAGGTCGGCTCGATCTTCATGCCGTTGTCAGGCAGTTGGAGATTATGACAACTTCCGCACATCTGAGCAGACACGATCGCGGCGGGCATCAGTGCACGCTGGTGTGTTGTGGGCGCCGCACGTAGCGCCAACCGCGCGGCTGGGTTGGTGGGCAGAATCCAGTCAGCAGCGTACAAGTCGAGCGAACCATTAGTCGGTTGTGCCGCGGCCCCGGCAGCGAGATGGCAGATCACGCAGGACACGCCTTCTGCGGCGCGTTCGCTCATAGGTAGCGACACGCCTAACGCGCGCGACTGGTAGGCGTTAGCATTTGTATTTTCAGTAGGCCGGGCTGCAACTGTCGCGCCGATCTCGCCTTGCATCAACCCCACCGGGTTATGACATGTAGCGCAATAGCGTCCAGCATCGATACCACGCTCCTGGATAAACATCGCTGCTAGTGCCTGGTAATATTGGTCGGTCGCTGATTTGCTATGCGCCGACATGCGCCATTGTTCGGCGATATCGGAATGGCACGACGCACAGTTTCGCGCATCTGCCATCACCCGCTCACCCAAACTCGCGTGGGCGAGTGCAACGCGACGTGTCTGAGTATCGATTGGCCCGGCGATCACGCGCGTCGTCCACAAAACTCCGCCGACACACAGCATCACGCCTGCGCTGGCGGCAATCCATCGCCGTACCGCAACGGTCGAGCGGATTGTACGCCGAATGCGCCAAGCCATATGAAAGCACAGATCTACCGCTCAGCACGAGCATCGCGCCCCAGTGGAGCCATTGCAGCGGACGAACGTTCGTCCACACGATCAGTGCAAGACCTGAAAGGAGCAGGAGGATCAGGCAC
>CAWAJS010000028.1:0-105412 GCA_963782315.1 uncultured Chloroflexia bacterium | reverse complement strand
GGCGTTCAGGCGTCCATTGCCTGGCGAACTCTGCTGCCTGGCGACCATGTTCTCGACACAATTCTCGATCGCGTGCGTACAGTGCAAGGCGGTCCGCGATTGCCTCGACATTCATAATCGGTACTCGCCAACTATTATCTGGTACCGGAACCCCACAATTTTCGGAAACAATCACTGGGATTCCACAGGCCATTGCCTCCGGCTACAAGGCCGAATGTCTCCACAAGAGACGGCAAAACCAGAACGTCGGCTTCCCAAAACATTTCGCGCAATTGGGCCTTACTCTGGGGTGATTTATCGGTAAAATTCCCCTCGTATTTTCTCAGGAAAACGTCAGTTTCAGCTGAGTTAGGACCAACAAGGGTTAATTCAACATCTCCTCGACACTGCGAGTGTGCCTCAAGCAGATACGAATCCCTTTCGAAGTCCTACACTACCTACAAAAAGCGCCTTCAGTGGCACACTGTCGTCAAAGCGGCGTTATTGGTGGATACCACACTGTCGTATTAATCCCCTCCGGGGACAACAACAAGGCGCGATTCATCAAATCCATGGTCACGATAGCTACGCTTTTCAACCTCCGAGAACACCAATATATAGTCAGCCATGTCGAATTTGTCACATTGCAGCCGCCATCTGAGGAGTGTCGATCGGACTGGGGCGGGCAATACCCAGATCCTCAGATGCCTCCATCAGGAATCGCTCAAGAAAAGCCGGATGAACTTGATGACAATCAAGAACTGTTGTCATCTTTTGTCTTTTTGCAGCCTCAAAAGTGTACTGAGCGCACGTCTCAACACCTACAAATACACGGCTCGTAGTGCGCTCTATTTGACCGGCAACCCACCTATCGAAGCGCTCACTCATTCTGAACCAGTCTTTATTGCCCCTCAGTTTGGCATCAACGAGGTACTCCAGCAATGGAAGTATGTTTTCTTGACAAGGTCTGGAGGAAGCCCCGGTGCGCCTCTACTGATTGCAAAATTTGAGTATCCTAGCGTCGATATCAAATGAGTGCGAAATCCTGGTGAACTAAATAGAGAACTATAAAGCTTGTCGAGTAGACCAGCCTCATAGATTGCTAATGCAATTTGAAAAACACGGTGTGTGCCGCAATAGCCGACTGATACTGATGGCTCTGTCACTTTATTACCCATATTCCACATCCCCGCCTAACCTTGCGCCTCTCGACCGTACTTTCCTTGCTCTATGTAGGACTGGAAACAACAGCCGCTCCGCTCGCTTAAATCCTAATATCGCGCTGAACACATTATGTATTTTCGATGTGCCATGTCGAAATAATGGAGCAACCGATATGGTTTTGTCCAAGAGAGTTTCATACATCGTATTATCAAGGCCATACCAGTGCCGAGCTACGGTAACATACGATGAAGCAAGAGCCGATCGATATTCGTCGCTCAGCATTCCTGCGTCTTGAAGCCGATTTTGCACCTTATCATAGACAGCCTCAGTATTTGTTAACACGCCTGGAATATTCTTGGTCGAAACTGTGGTATTACCATATCTTCTATACACGAAAGTCAACCCTGGCTGATACCCAAATTTTGCGCCGGACAATACAACAGCAATGACGAAATCTTTATCTTGACCAGCCTTTAATTCTTCATCCCAACCTTCGCTTTTAGCAACAATCGCCCTTGTAAATACTAGACTAGACGTTGTAGACCACCACGGGCCAAGGAGCGCTTTCAGAATATCTTCTTTGTAACCGGCGACCTCCAATTCACCAAGGTAGCTTGAGCCATCAGCCTCGTGAAATCTTCGTATCCAATCACCATACACAACATCGATACCTGTTTTTTGTAGGAAGACAACTTGTGGTTCAATTGTGTCCGGCAGCAAGTAGTCATCAGCATCCAAGTACTGAATATACGCGCCGTTAGATAAGGCAAAGCCACGGTTTCTGGCATAGTTACCACCTCGATTTGGTCCTGTCTCCCATTGACCATATCTCCAAAACTCTTAATAATCTCCAAGCTATTATCTGTGGAACCATCGTCGATGACTATCACTTCAATATCGCTATAGGTCTGATCAATGCAGGACTGAATAATTCAGCGACCCATCTCTCAGCGTTGAAGCAAGGAATAATGATCGAAACAAGGGCTCTATTCTGTATCATCGGGATCTCATTATGTTTCATACAAATTTTGTGAGTGAGGCCGAGAACGTGTAATAATTTTTCGCATGTTTTATCCCAAAACTCTTGTTCGAAGCAACGATGCAGCCAGAGTGGCAAATTTGTCGACGACGTTCGGAGTTTGCTACAAAGTTTATAGACATTCAGTCATTCCTAAAACCTCCCCCTCTGCTACGCGATATGGTAGGTATTGAGCGCCAAAAAAGTGAAACAACCAGAAAAACAGCATTGGTTCTATTACCAAGAACTGATGCATTCCCAATACTATTTCCCCGTTAAGCCACTCTTCTGATGTCAATAATAGTACGGACTTAACATCGGCAGATTGTGTACGATACCAATCGACGGTCTTATGAAGACCTTCTCAAATTGAGTCTTGATACGAACCCAAAGTCTTGCCTCAGCACGATGTGTATCAAGTTTCCGTCGTGGCTGCCCATTCGGCTGATTCGTGTTCCACACGATCTTGCCCTGGAAATCAGTCAATCGCGCGATGGTCTCCACCAAATCCTTGATGCTGATCTCGAATGCACTGCCGATATTGACAGGATCACTGGAGTTGTACCGCTCGGAAGCCAACACGATGCCTTCTGCTGCGTCGTCCACATACAGGAACTCTCGCGTCGGGCTGCCATCACCCCAGACCTCGATGAACGCGTCGCCGTTTTCCTTCGCATCCTCGCATTTCTTGATCAGCGCGGGGATGACATGCGAACTGGACGGATCGAAGTTGTCGCCAGGACCATACAGGTTCACCGGCAGGAGGAAGATCGAATTGAAGCCATACTCCTGGCGATAGGCTTCGGACTGCACAAGCAGCATCTTCTTGGCAAGGCCATAGGGTGCGTTGGTCTCTTCCGGATAGCCGTTCCAGAGGTCCGCTTCACGAAATGGGATCGGCGTATACTTGGGATACGCGCATACCGTACCGATCGCCACGAACTTCTCCATGCCTGCGTGCCACGACTCTGCATCAACTGCACGCCCATCATCAGGTTCTCGTAAAAGAACTCGGCTGGATGTGCACGATTCGCACCGATGCCGCCTACCTTCGCTGCGATATGGATGATCAGCTCGGGTGAGCGGCGGTCAGCATCGAACGTACGCCCTCCTGGGTTCGCAGGTCATACGCACGGCTGCGTGGCACGAAGATATCGTGCGCCCCGCGTTCTTGGAGCTTCCGCACCACAGCCGAGCCGAGCAGCCCGCCCCACCTGTCACGACGACACGCTTACCCTGCCAGAATGTTTCGCTATCAGGCCAGTTGTTCACGATCTTCCTTCATCACACTCACACGTAGTGGTCGTACTGTTTGTGTGAGGATCATCAATGCTGTTAACCTATAAAATCAGTCTGATTATCTAAACCATCATACATGGATAGCGCCAGAAGCGACCCGTCTACATGGTCGTTTCTAAAAAAATATATTATGTGCTACTTACTATTGAGTATTTCCAACCGCCCGAATCAGATAGCGCTTGAACAATGATTCGTTAATATAGTGTGTCGCGTTATGATGGATATTCCACTCAGCTAAAGCAGATTGGAAATCACCTTTTGCCTGAATATCGTGCCAGAACTTATAAAAGGGATCATCAATCTCGTTAATCCACATGGATATATTGTAGTGCTTGTTAGAAATAGGTCGATATTGTTGTTTACAGTTTCACAATATTGTAGTCCAATATTGAACATCTGATCATCAGATAATTGCTGTGCTGTGCTACGGTACTGAAGTATGCCTGCTGCAAAATGGAACAGTATTGACCACTTACCTCGCCTTGCATAACTTCTCGCAACTTCGTGAGGATCTCGTTTTAGATGAACATAATACGCTTCATCTCCATACTGTTTATCCAAACTTCCTAAAAACCAAGAAAGTCTATTATCAACTTCAATGTGTTTGTCTGGAAATAACATGTTTTGATAAGGCATTGTAACGTTTAGCTGTGCTAAACTAAGGTTGCTTTCATGGGCGACGGTATAATTAGTCATATGACTACATGCGCGATAAAACGTTTCTGAACCGCATCGGCCAGTACTTAGTACGAAGACATATTCATAGTAATTCCACTGTTCTCCATCTATAGAGTATAACGCCGAACTTTCGAGAAAAATATCTGATATTCTTGCCGAAGCATTGGATGGACACAATATAATGCGGCTCCAACTAAGGTTACAGATGCAAAGGTTCCAACGATAAGGCTTATAACAGTATCATTTAGAAACGATACAAACCATGCGCTCGTAGCACCACCAAGTATGCCGACAAGCATCGTGACCAACAACAACTGGGGAACCTGTCTTATTACCCGAGGTGCTATCGAGTAAACAAAGAACAGGCGTACAATAAAGGCAAAAGAGTATGTGACAACTGCGGCCCAAGCTGCTCCCATTGCCCCATATCGCGGTATTAGCAAAGTAGGTCAGTTAGAAATATCACTGATTCAATTATCTTAGCTCTTGCTTCTCTATAAGGCTTTTTAACACTCAAGCTAACAGGTGCAAGGATCTCAATAAGCCTTCTGATCTACCAACAAAGGTCAAAACAGGTAAATACACAGATGCATCAATCCACTTAATACCATACATAATCATAATAATATCTTCTGAAAACAACATTATCGGGAGATATATAATAGTAAGAATAGACATAACGATGACGAAGACACGTTTCAACGCCTTATCGCGGTGATCGGATGGCTCCAATCGCAGATGGATATACGTCGGCAACATCACGCTGCTTGCGATAGAGATAACGAATCCTGTTGGGATATTTGCCAAGCTATAAGCAACAGCTGAGCTCCCTAATATACTCGGGCTGCTCCATTTCCCCAGAAATATATTATCACTAGTAGTGGTGATATATGTCATTATACTTATGATAAATAGGTATTTACTGAAATTCCATGATTTGAGAAATTCAGAGTATTTAAAACGTAAGCGAGGTCGATAAGGATGATATAAATAGGAAAAGGCGACAGAGAAACAAGTGTTTAGAATATGGCCAAAAACTAATGCTCAAACATTAAGAAGCCAGATGGCAAGACAAACTGTAATAACTGTGGACACAAGAGCTGTTGTAACATCGGCTACTAAAATAGGTCTAAATTCGAGGTGCTTCCGTGCCAAGACTAAACCGATATTTTTGAATCCCTCTAAAACAGGTACAAATACAATGATCAGAAGGATCGGATAAAGCTTTTCTGATCGCCATAAAGAGAACTATAGGATGCACTGCTGCCAGTAGTATCAATGATACTAAAAATCTCCGAATAAGTTCAGCTGTCCAGACAGTGTTTACATAAATTTGCTCATCAAGTTCGTCTGCAAAATCATTGACGAGAACTAAAGCTCAAACCCCATGTTAGTAGTATTTGCCAATGCAGCTACTACTG
This sequence comes from uncultured Chloroflexia bacterium, assembly GCA_963782315.1. GTDB lineage: Bacteria > Chloroflexota > Chloroflexia > Chloroflexales > Kallotenuaceae > JBBSGA01. Next base: position 99,853 of record CAWAJS010000028.1, on the reverse strand, counting down.
CCATTGCTATTCCAAATAGTCCATAATCCGACGGCAATAATAGCCTTGCTAATATGAATTTGATCTAGCCAAGCCGCCTATCTGGGTTACTATCACCGATATCGTTGTCGATCGTAAGCTATTACGAACTCTGACATTTAAAGAAGTTGTATTCAGCACCAGTTTAACGTTCTGGATTAATTTCTCACGGTGGCCTAACCATGTAATACCAATTGGTACAGAACATTGAGCAGTTTGGCACCGTAAGCCTGCCGAAATTCTGTCCTTACACCGTTCGCAAAGCACGGATTCCTCATTTGGATGCGCACGATTCGCACCGATGCCGCCGACTTTCGCGGCGATATGGATGATCAGATCGGGCTGAGCGTCGGCCAGCATCGACCGCACACCCTCCTGGGTTCGCAGGTCATACTCACGGCTGCGTGGCACAAAGATATCGTGCGCCCCGCGTTCCTGGAGCTTCCGCACCACAGCCGAGCCGAGAAAACCCGCCCCACCTGTCACGACGACACGCTTACCCTGCCAGAACGTTTTGCTATCAGGCCAGTTCGACATATCCGTCTCCTCCATCTCGCTAGATGCCCCCAGGCACGACCGACAGGGCATGCTCGTCACCGTTGTGATGCATGCCGTTGACGCGGTGTACGACCGGGGCAGTCTGTACATGTTGTTCTGGTGTTTGGTTGAACCGCTGCGCCAGCACGCTTATGCGCTCGAAGCCGTGTGCCAGCAGCACATGGATTTCATTGGCGACCTCCGATACGTCGGCCTGTGTGCCGCCCATCGGATCGGGGATATCGAAGGCAAACCCGGCCATTTCGCTCAAGCGGTGGATGCGCGCGGCGACCTCCTTAAACTCGACGCGAAGCGCTTCCTGCTGGCCGCGCTCCATGACCAGAACCAGGTCGAAGGCCGCGAGCAGTTCAGCGGACACCGAGCGCGAACGGTGTTGGTGTACATCGACAGCCCAGGCACGGAGCGCGATCTGCGCCCTGCGGGATGCCGCCGCGCCGGGGGTAGCCCACGTGCCAGCCGATTCCACGCGCCACTCGTTCTCGATCCCCAGCAGCCTGAGGCGGTGCCGGAAGAGCCCCTCGGCCATCGGCGAACGGCAAACGTTAGCGGTACAGACGAAGAGGACCGATGGCATCACGCTTTCTCCGTCACTTCCGGCGCTGGCTTCGATCGACGGCGCAACACGCGTCGGAAGATGTTCCCTCGCGTATCCTCGCCATCCTCGCGGTAATACTTGTAGTAGCCTTGATAGGCGTACCCGTATCCGGCACGACCGAGCGGAATATCGTTGACGACGATGCCGATGATGTTCGCTCCCACGCGGCGCAATTGCTCGACGGCCAGTTGCGCGCTCCCCAGCCGTGTCGCTCCGGCACGCACGACCAGCAGCACCCCATCGACGCGCGGCGCGAGCACCACGGCATCGGTGACGACGGTAACCGGCGGTGTATCGATCACGACCATATCGACGTGCGCGCGTATCTCGCCGAGGATCTCCTCCATCTTGTGCGAGCCCAGCAATTCCGCAGGATTCGGCGGCAAGAGACCGGCGGCAAGCACCTGCAGGCTATCCTGGCGTGTTGGTCGCAGCGCATCGGCCATACGCGCGTCCGCTTGCACGAACAGTTCGCTAAGACCGCTGCGGTTGGTCAGGTCGAGCCGCTTGTGAACGGTTGGACGGCGCAGGTCCGCATCGACCACGACGACGTTGCGCTGGCCCTGTGCCAGTACCGCGGCGAGGTTGACCGCGACCGTCGACTTGCCGTCGTCGGGCGAAGGACTGGTGATCAGGATCGTACGAATCGGCTGATCGACACTGGCGAACTCGATGTTCGTGCGGAGCGCACGATAGGCTTCGGTGAGCGGTGAACGTGGCTCGGCGATAACGATCGGGCCGGATGCATCAGCACCACGCCGCGTACGGGCGATGAGGCCCAGCACCGGAAGGCCGACGAGTTCGGACAGCGCATCTGGGTCCTTGACCTTATCGTCGAGGTTTTCCCGCAGCACGACGAGACCTGCCGCCAGGAGTAGACCCACAATCGCCGCGAGCGCGGTATTACGGTTGACGCGCGGCGAAATGGCGAGCGTCGGTGCAATCGCGGGTTCTTCCAGTACAACGTTCGACGTGGTCGCCGCCTCGGCGAGACGAACCTGCTCGAAGCTTTGCAGCAGGTTCGCATAGCTCTGCTGGTACTGCGTCAAGGATGTCTGGAGCCGATCACGCGCGCCATTCTGATCCGTGTCATCGCCAAGCGCCTCAAGTGCCGCACTCGTCTGCTCGACCTGCTTCCCTAGCACGGTCAGCTGCTGCTGGAGGCTTTCTTTCGACGCCGCATACCGCGACGACTGGATCGCCTGGCGTTGCGCGGCGAACACACTCACGAGCGTATTGGCGGTCTGGGCCGCCCTGGCAGGATCGACATCGTTGACGCTGACACGGATGAGTTGGGTATCACGCACGGGTGCTACCGTAATGGTATCCGCATCAATCGCCTGTGGCCAACCAAGTTGCTTCGACACCGCTTCTAACAGCGGACGTGCTTTCATCAACTGCGCATACGTCTGGATGCGCTGCTGGCTGAGCATAATCGACTGAAGTTCCGCCGAGGCATTCGTACCAGGGGCTTCCTGGATCGAGATGGTGGTTGAAGCCTGGTAGATCGGCGTTTGCCTGATGCTAATAAGGTAGGCAACTGTGCCGGAAAGGATAGCGGCAAGAGCGAGCAACCATGCCCAGTGCAACATGAGTGGAATGTAACGACGAAGATCGTTGGATGCCTGCATCAAACTTCCTGATCAAGCCTCGGTGGGCATTGTGAAGGGCAAGAGCCGCGGCGACAGGCCGAAGCAGCAGGCGCTAACGATGGCGGATCGACGCAGTTCCGGACCATCGCGGCCTGTACGGATAATACGAAATGTAAGTATGCCGCGTGGAGATTAAATGGAGCCTGAATCAGCGGATGTGAAACCTGACAATATTTTAATGATAACGCCAGTCATCAGACAGCTATCAGGAGGGTCTATGTAAACAGAGTGACGCCGCAGCGAAGCGACTCGCTCGGACAACGAACTATGCTCACGGCCCGCATCGCTTCAGTGGGGTCGCGGATCGTTCCAGTCATCGGAGGTCGCAGCCCGACCATCTGTTTCTGCTCTGAAGATGAAACAGATGCCTGGGCCTAACAGGCAGCCCCGGCTCGGAATGACCAGTTTGGAACGTCACTCGGAGCCGTGCACACCCGGTCTGTGGCACTGGATGGTCGCGTCAGATTGGACCATGTCCAACGGCAGGGATGCGGAAACGTCGAACGTCTGTCATGTTGAGTGGAGCGAAACAACGTTCTTGAACACGACGGGAGACCCTTCGCTCCACCGAGGGCGACAATATCCATGAGCAGACGGGGCTGAATCTACGACGCAGCGATGCTCTGTTCGTCATCGAGCGCGGGACCTATCAGGGCTGTGGGACGACCAGACACGCCCACCAGGAGCAGCGTCGCATCTTCAGCGCCGCGATTATCCCAGACATGCGCCGTGCGCTCGGTAACATACACCGCGTCACCGGCACCGAGCACGAGCGTTTCATCCTCAAGCGAAAGCTCGACTGTTCCTGCGACGACCAGGGCAAATGTGTCGTGAAGGGCGCGATCTGGACGCTTGCCACTCGCACCGCCCGGTTGGAACGTGACCTGGACCGCCGATAATTTGCGCCCGGTCGCGCCGTCCGTCAACGCTTCAATACTGCTCTGCGACCAGGCACTCATATAGACCGTCCGCGCGTCGCCACGCACGACCGTACGTGGCGGCGATTCCAATGAGCTAAACAGTTGCGCGAGCGATACCCCGACTTCAGCCGCGATCTTTTCGAGCGATGCCAGCGAAGGTGAAACCGTCTCGCCTTCAACCTGCGAAATGAACGACGGCGAGAACCCCGTTCGGGCGGCGAGTGTGCGGAGCGAGAGGTTACGCGCGACACGAAGTTCGCGGAGTCTCGCACCCAACTTTCCCTGGATCCCCTGGTGTTGCTCCCCAGCCATAGCGCCCCTCTCCTCTATCGCTCATAGTGTACCGAATATCGCGGATACGCAGACGCCGCGCCTGTCGCAGCCATCGCCGCTCGATCTTCGCGGTTATGTAGACCACCCAGGCATACCGCATGGTCGTCGCTAACCAAACTCTCGCAAAGTCTGCCAGTTCTTAGCCGGTGGCGAGCACAAGTCCTTGTGCAATGTCGGAGAATTGTCATGCTGAACCGCAGTGAAGCATCTTTTTATACCTCAGCATGACAAGATTTGAGGTGTGGGTGCTTCGGCTGGACGATGCCCAAGCCCTCTCTAGTGCACTGGCTCTGAAACGTTCGATGCATGGACCACCTTTGATGGAGTTATCACCCTGAATGGAGCGAAGGCTCTCGCGTTGAGGTCACGAACGGCGTTCCGCTTGCATGCACCACTATTGCTGGAGATTGTCATGCTTAACCGCGGTTCAGCATGACAAGGTTCGAGGTTTGGCTGATTTCGGCTGGACGAAGCACACGCTCTGCCGGGGGCATTTGTGTTCATTCCTGGTACACGTACATTCATGTATACTGTACGGATTATCGAGCCCTCAGGCTCGTGTCGCGACGCCAAGCGAAAAACGCGGCGTTCGCGACACAGTACGTATGCTGTCTGCGACGATGCCGGCTATCGGTGTGAGGCTGGCGGCCATGCCTCAGACGGCGTCTACCACCGTTCCGTTTGCAGACCACGAGAATGGAATTGTATGTCACTTGCACAATTAAGGTTGGAATGGTTCGGGAACGTCCGCAACGATCTGCTGGCAGGGATGGTCGTCGCGTTGGCGCTCATTCCAGAAGCGATCGCGTTTTCCATCATCGCCGGCGTCGATCCAAAAGTTGGGTTGTATGCCTCGTTCTGTATCGCGGTCGTGATCTCGTTCGTGGGAGGTCGTCCGGGCATGATCTCTGCCGCGACCGGCGCGATGGCGCTGGTCATGGTGACACTGGTCAAGTCTCATGGACTGGAGTACCTGTTTGCCGCAACCCTGCTGACGGGCATGCTGCAAATCGTGGCCGGGCTGTTGAAGCTTGGATCGCTCCTGCGCTTTGTCTCCCGCTCGGTGACGACCGGGTTTGTCAACGCGCTGGCGATCCTGATTTTCATGGCGCAGTTGCCGGAGTTCTATGGCGCGGGCTGGCAGGTGTATGCGATGGTCGCGGTGGGACTGGCGATTATTTATCTCCTGCCACGATGGACCAAAGTCGTGCCGTCACCGCTGGTGTGCATCGTGGTGCTCACCACCTTCAGTGTCGCGACTGGCCTGGGTATTCGCACGGTGGGAGATATGGGTGAGCTACCAGGCTCGTTGCCGATGTTTATGCTGCCCAACGTTCCGCTCACCTTCGAAACGCTTGCGATTATTCTGCCCTACTCCGTCACGCTGGTCGCGGTCGGCTTGCTCGAATCGCTGATGACCGCCGTCATCGTGGATGATCTGACCGATACGCCCAGCAACAAGAACCGTGAATGCTGGGGGCAGGGTGTCGCCAATATCGTGGCCGGATGTTTCGGCGGCATGGCGGGCTGTGCGATGATCGGTCAATCGGTGATCAATGTAAAATCCGGTGGCCGTGGTCGCCTGTCGACCTTCTTCGCCGGATGCTTCCTGCTGTTCCTGATTCTGGTGCTGGGCGACTGGGTCCGGCATATTCCCATGGCAGCGCTGGTCGCGGTCATGATCATGGTCTCGATCGGTACGTTTAGCTGGTCGTCCATCAAAAACCTGCGGACCACACCCAAAACGTCGAGCCTGGTGATGATTGTGACCGTGGTCGTTGTCGTGTTCACGCACAATCTTGCCCAGGGTGTGTTCGTCGGCGTGCTCATGAGCGCGCTGTTTTTCGCCCACAAAGTGTCGCGACTGGTCGCCGTCGAATCACACCGTGCGGAAGGACGAGCATCACCGCATCTATACGGTCTATGGGCAGGTCTTTTTCGCCTCCGCGGATCGATTCGCCGCCGCCTTTGATTTCAAAGAGGTGATCGAGCACGTCACGATCGACCTGACCAACGCGCATTTCTGGGATGTATCAGCGGTTGCCGCACTGGACAAAGTCGTGCTCAAGTTCCGGCGCGAGGGAACGAGCGTTGAATTGCTGGGCATGAACGAGGCAAGCGCCACCATTGTCGATCAGCTCGGCACATTCGATAAGCCCGAGGCACTTGAATTAATGACGAAACATTGAGGTCGATCATGACAACTACAGGTCAAAGACGATCCTTGCCTGCGTCGATGGTTCTGGATACACCGCGAGTGTCTGCGCGCATGCCGACTGGGCAAGCCGACAGGTCGACGCGCCGATTCGATTGCTCCATGTCCAGACACCGCATGGCAGCCAGGACGCACCAGCGGACTACAGCGGTTCGATCGGGATCGGTGAAGTCGGTGGGTTGCTCGAAAAACTTTCGCTCGTGGATGAAGCGCGTGGAAAACTCGATCAGCAGAAAGGCGAAGTGATCCTGCAGCATGCGAAGGAGCAACTCGCAGCCTCTAGATCATGCCTCGGTCGAGACGTTGCACCGACGTGGCTCACTTGTCGAAACGATCGCGGAGCTGGAACCCACAACCGAACTGATCGTGCTGGGCAAACGCGGGGAGCATGCCGACTTCGCCAAACTGCATCTCGGCTCCAACCTGGAGCGGGTTGCGCGAGCGGCGCACCGTCCCCTGCTGGTATGCGCGCGCGACTTCAAAGCGATCAACAGCTTTGTGATTGCCTATGACGGCGGGCCAAGCGCGGCCAAAGCGGTCGACTATATCGTCCAGTCACCACTCGTCAAAGGGCTGGATTGCCACCTGCTGCATATTGGCCACGACAGCGCGGAAACGCGCAGCATGCTCGCGACGGCAGCGGCTCCCTTGAAACACAGCGGTTTCGCCGTGCAGACCCACATCGCCCAGGGCCGCCCCGACGACGTGATCACGGCGTATATCGAAGCCAACGCCATTCGTCTGCTCGTTATGGGGGCCTACGGACATTCCCGGGTTCGTACCTTGTTCATCGGCAGCACGACCAGCGCTATGCTCCGCTCCTGCCGCATTCCGGTCGTGTTGTTTCGCTAAGCGGGCTTCGGCGACCCGGCGAACATCAGGCGACGTGCATCGGATGATGTGCCGATACCCTGCATTATGTCACGTAGCTGAGAATGAACTGCGCTGCGATGCCGATCACGAGGGTCAGCGTCAGGGCGAGACCGGAAACGATGATAAAGGATGTCCCTGACGCCGTGTATGGTTGCTGCGGCTGCCGGTAGAGCGGGACGATAATACGGAGATACACGGCGAGCGACACCACGCTATTCAGGATCACGACAACCGCGAGCCAGCCGTAGCGTGCGTCGAGCGCCGCGCTGAACAGCGGTAATAGCCGATCACGTCTTTATTTGTCAGTATTCACTTAAGTGCACCAGGTTCTGACACAATCGTGACGAGCACCAAACGAATGTTGTCGCACACTGATGGTGCAATCGCGTTCGTCTGGTGCTCGTTAATCATCCCTTGACCGCGCCAATCGTCAGGCTAGTAACGAGGTGTTTACGTCCGGCGATAAAGACGATAATCACCGGAATCGTCACAATCGTCGCCCCCGCCAGAATCATGCCGTATTCGACACGGTACAGGCCGTTCAATGTTGCCAGTCCGAGGGGATAGGTGAACCGCTCGGCACTTCGCAGCACAATCAACGGCCAGAGATAATCATTCCACGCCCCCAGGAACGTGAGCACGGACAGGATCGATAGCGCGCCACGGGTCAACGGAAGGCCGATGCGCCAGTACAAGCCGAACTCTGAAACGCCATCCATCCGTCCCGCATCCAGCAGTTCGTTCGGGACACTGAAAGCATATTCTGACGCATAAAAAAGACCCCAAAGGCGTTCACCGCTCCAGGGATAATGATCGCCCAGTAGGTATCGAGCCAGTGGATGTTGAGCATCAGGAGAAACAGCGGCACAAGCGTTACCTGCCCTGGAACCATGAGCGTCCCCAGGAGCAGCATAAACAACACCTGCTTGCCGCGAAACTCGTACTTGGCGAAGCCCCATCCCACCAGCGAGGCGACCAGCAGCGACAGAAACACCTGCCCAAACGACACGATCAGACTGTTGACGAACTGGCGAATAAACGGGATGCTCTCGCCGCTCAACAATCGCTGGTAGTTCGTCAGAATCGGTTGCCGGGGAAAGATCGTCAGCGGATACGCAAAGATTTCAGCGTTCGCCTTAAACGACGCCGTGAACATGTACAAGAACGGCATCCCGGTCAGCACCACGCCTACGAGGAGTGATCCGTACAGAAGCACCTGCTTGCCCCAATATTGGGCCTGCCAGCGGCGCGTGCGAGTTGCGGTCGGACGCACTGTTGCCGGTGATATCGTCATGCTAGTCCTCTCGAAAGATACCCAGCAGCTTAAGCTGGATTGCCGAAATCAGGATAATGATCAACGTGAGTGCATAGCCGATAGCGGCGGCATAGCCCAGTTTGAGCAGACGAAAGCCGGTCAGGTACAGATACATGGTCATGAATAGGCCGGAATTGCGCGGACCACCTTCGACGCCCGACCAGCAATGTTGGCTCACCAAACAGATTGTAGGAGCCGATAATGGCGAACGTCAGCACGAAGATCAGGGTCGGGCGCAACAGCGGCAGCGTTATGAATCGGAACAACTGCCAGCTATTCGCCCCATCCATGCGTGCGGCTTCACGCACTTCTGGCGAAATATTCTGGAAGCCAGCGAGGAAATAAAGCGCGTTGACACCGGTGTAATGCCATAGGCCCATGATAATAATGGCAGGCATGATGAACATCGGGTCACGTCGCCAACGGATGTTCGGGCAAGCCGAGCGGTGCCAGAATATAATTGTTGAGCAGACCGTACTGCTCCTCAAAGACGAGCCCGAAGATGATCGCGATGACCACGCCGGAGGTGAGATTAGGCGTGAAAAAGACCAGGCGGAAGAACTCGCGAAAATGCAGCACCGGCCGGTTCAGGACCAACGCCAGGATAATCGCTGCCGGAACAATCAAAAAGATACTCGCCAGGGCATAATACGACGTATTGACCAGCGCCCGAGAAACAACGTATCGCCGGCAAGGCTCGATGTAGTTGCGGAATCCAACGAATTGGCGCAGGAGCCATCACTCCATTTTTCTGAAAGAAGCTCAGGTACAACGCCCAAAGCACCGGGTACAGGAAGAAGATCCCATAGCCGATGAAAAAGGGACTGATAAAGAGATATGGAGCGATCCGGCGCTTCCAATTGATTCATCCACGCTATCCTTCAAAGGCCGACGATAGCGTGCTATCCTCGGCCCTCCGTTGTTCGTTTCCCGTTGCGGTAACGCTGGATTGTCAATCTGGAGACGACGAGCGTTGACGGTTGTACAGTCATCAATCACCCATTCCCACTGCCATACACACTGCCGACGTTATGCTTGCGCCATCGACGTGCGGATTTCCTCCGCGACCTGCTTGAATGCGTCGGCGGGCTTCAGCTTGCCATCGTAGATATCCTGCCACATTGGCGTCAACTTGGTATTCATTCGGCACGATACGGACTCTGGTATTGCGCGGGAACGCTTGGCGTGACCTTCGCGAACAGTTCGCCAAGGTCTTGATTGCCGAAATAGGCGATTCGGTGTATGCAGACGTGGATCGGTCGTCGCCGGGATGAAGGGTGGCCATAACAGCTGGTTTCGAGGTATCGCCGCACGTTACCTTCCACCGACAACATGGTGTATTCCTGGAATTTCCAGGCTTCCTCGACATGTGGGCTTGTGGCGACGATACAGCTTGCCTGTACCGCCATAACAACTTGTGCGGAGTCCGCCTTTCTCGAACGCTGGCAATTGGGTCGCCTTCCACTTGCCCTCAAGATCGGGGACATTGTCCTTGAAGAATCCGGCATACCAGTCCGCGCCAACCTGGGATACGTATTTGCCGCCCTTGACTGCCGCCCACCAGGCCGGATCGTCGGATGGTGCCTGGTCCGCGATGTTATGCTTGTCGCGCAGGTCGAGAATCCAGTTCATCGTTTCGATCGACAGGTCTGAATCGAGCGTGACCTTGCCATCCTTGTCGAAGTAGTCGGCACCGCGCTGGCGAAGCAGCACTTCGTGGGCTGGGAAGGCGAGCGCTTTGACATCGCCTTGAGCAACCTTTGCGGCCCCAGCGATATAGTCATCCCAGGTCTCGATCACGTTGAGGTCGACGCCCGCTGCTTCCCACACATCGCTCCGATAGTACAACACGACCGGCGTGAGCGCATGCTCGATACCGTAGGTTTTGCCTTCGTAAGCTGTAGAGTGCCTGACGAGTGGCGACGAGTTTATCGTTATACGGCTTAAGGCGCTCGGCCAGGTCGACCAGTCCGGGGTTGCCGCCGACCAGGAAGCCGCCGAATGCCCCTTGCTCGATGTCGGCGAGATCGGGCGCGCCGACACCACCGGATTGCAACGAGATTTTGAGCTTGTCGAACATCTCACCACCGGCGATCTCGGTGACGGTGAGGTCGAAATCGGGATTGACGTTTTTCTTATAGTCTTCTGCCATCGAGCGAAACCAGCGGGCATGCGTGTTGACGAACGTCCATAATTCGAGTTTCATGGGACCAGCGCTGGCGGCACCAGGAACGGCTGTCGCCGCGACTTCATCTGGTTGCTGGTGGCTGCCGGCGGCCACATGCCGCGGAGCACCGACGGCGCCGCATGGTCGCGCCGCCAGCGGCGGCGAGCGTTACGCAAAAATGAGCGACGGCTAAATGTGTGATTCATCTGTCGTTGACATGGAATCCTCCTCTTTGAGATGTGGGAAAATTGAAACGTTTTGCATGACAGGCTGTCCAGCAGGTTAACGCCGATGCTCGGAACGTTAGATCGCTTTGCTAGCAGTTCGAAGCGAGCTCAAATTCGTTCCACGCATGCAAGATATGCCGCTCGAAATGAGCGGCAGCACGCTTGGCATCGTCACTACGGATTACCTTGCGATCAGGTGTTGGTGTGCCGGGACAATATTCACCATCTCCCACGGCATCGAGGGCTGATCGTCAGCATGAAGCGTTGAATCTGCGCCGATAACGGTCGCCAGATGCGGAGCAACGTGGCGTGATTCGCCCATTGGACGATGTACTGATGGAAGCTGTGATCGTGCTCGACACAGGCATACGATTTGTCGCTGCTGTGCCGCTTCACGCATGCTTCAACATACCGCCTCTAGCTCGCTGTGTCTGCCAGCGTGCATCAGCCCACGATGCGATCAACCGCGAATCGTTCCACAGCAGGCACGTAGCGCGAAAATCTCGCGCATTCGTCGCGGGATATCTCGGTGACGAATGTTCCTCGGCGTTCGCGCCGTTCGACCAGACCTCGCGTTCGAGACGTCCCAGTGCCTCGCGCGCCGAGCCCTGGCTGATGGGCATTTGCGCGGCTACGTCGAGTTCGACCAGCCGTGCGCCCGCCACGATATCCGGAAATAATACGGCTACGTAGTTTCGGTAGACGTGCTCGACGAGCGAGGGCGCATGTATCGCAGATAACGTTGGTTGTATGGCAATGTTCATAGGCGGTCTTCGGCGACCTGACGCTATCGATTATCGATAAACCGGACGCGAAAAAAAACCCAGGAGCAATGATTGGCTGTCGGTGTCGCGATCATGCGCCTGACATGTGACGGTCGTCAACGACTTACCTGGGGCTCGCAGATGCTATCATGGCACCGTACCTTTATGAACGAATTTCGCTGCTGATGAACAGCATAGCATCATGGATAGAGCCTGAACATAACTATGAACACCATAAACATGTCTATAATGAACCGCTGGCGTGCCTCACCTGAGGTTGCTTTCGGCGATGTGCGCTATCCACCTGGCGGAAAATTCGGTCCACGCATCCAGAGCCGTTATCAATTAGTGGTGATGAATTCGGGGGAGGCGACGATTGAAGTGGACGACCACGAGATCTTCGTGCCCGAACATCATGCAATCCTGTTGCTGCCGCATCGGCGCGAAATGTTCTATTTCACCCGCTCGCATCCGACCCACCATACCTTTTGTGAGCTCGCGCCGCACTATCTGCCTGCCGTCATCCGGGAAAAGATCGGCGACAGCACGATCTGCTTACCGCTCACGGAGCGTATGCTCACAGCGGTGGAGTTCGGACTATCGATCCCGTCAATCTCGTTTGGATCGACCGACGATCTGATCCGGTCCGCTGGCATCATGACCTTCCAGGCGTTTATGTTCGAGGCCGAACAGGTCCAGTGTCCCGCCACGCAACCGGCGGCGGTGCATCGCGCGCTCGCATTCATGGACGCTCATCTGGGGGAGCCGCTGACGCTTTCCGTGCTCGCGGATGTTGTCACGATGTCGCCGCAACATCTCACGCGCCTGTTTCGGCAGCACCTGCATACGACGCCCATGCGGTATCTGTGGCAACTGCGAACTCGTCATGGCGTGGAGATATTGAGCACGACCGGCCTTTCCATCGCGGAGATCGCCGTGCAGGTCGGCTTTCAGTCACCGTTCCACTTTTCCCGTCTGGTGACGCAGTATTACCACATGTCCCCGAGCCGTTTACGTCAGCGCATATGGTCGGGGACCATGACGAGTAGCCTATGAATCAGGCCGCGCGCACGTTCGTTGATTTCGGTAGCTCGGCGGCAAGCGGCATCGTACCCGTGCGCGTACGGATGCCGTGCCGCCGATGGATGGAATACCATCGCCGTCTGTCCGCCATCCTAGCGGAGCCATGCGTCGAGGTGCTGCGCGACGAACGTATCGTCGTTAAGGTGCGGGTACGCCGCATACACGCGATCGATCTGCGCGAGTTGACCTGGCGATAGATCCTCCCGTGGGTCCAGGCACCAGCGTCCGGCGAGGAGTCCCTGTCGCCGCAGCACTTCATGGATACCCGCAATCGAGCCTGTGAAATCATGCTCCGGATCGAAGAACGCCGCGTTCGCGTCCGTGATCTCGTTGGCAAGAACGAGCGTCTGCGCCGGTATGGGAGCGTCGGTCGCGGTCAAAGCATGAACCTCGGCCAGGTGGTGCACGGCGTTGCGCGTCCAGACTGCCCAATGACCGAGCAACCCGCCGACCATGCGCAGCGGTGCGCGGTCCAGCGTCGGTCTGGACGGTGTAGGCCGACAGCAGATCGAGCAAAATATGGTCGTCATTGCCAGTATATAACGCGATGTCGTCAGCACGTCCGGCATCAGCCACGGCGCGAACGACATCGAATGTTTGATAGCGGTTGAACGGCGCGATTTTGATACCTACGACGTTAGGTATCTCCGCGAAGCGTCGCCAGAACGCATAGGACAGGCGTTGCCCGCCGACCGCAGGTTGGAGGTAGAAACCGAACAGGGGGCGAATCTCCGCGATGCGGCGACAATGTTCGATCAGGACAGTCTCGTCCTCGCCACGGAAGGAACCCAGTTGCACCAGCACCATGTCGTAGCGCAGGGTGGCGGCTAGCTCTGCTTCCGCTACCGCCTGCGGAGTACGGCCACATACACCCGCGATGAGCAGTGGCGCGTCGGCACCATCGCTCACCGCACGGGCGGTTTCGGCGGCGAGTTCAAGGACCGGACGCAACAACCCGATGCGCGGTTCACGAATGGCAAACTGGGTCGTATGCACCGCCACAGCCAACCCTCCCGCACCCGCGGCGAGGTAGTAGCGTGTCAACGCGCGTTGACGCCGTTCGTCCAGTGTGCGTTCAGCGGTGAGCGCCAGTGGGTGGGCTGGAATGACGACCCCGCGTTGCAGCGCGACCTGTTTGGGGGCCGACAATGCCGGATACGCCATCAAAACCTCCCGTCGCGAGTCTGGAAATGCGTGGGCTTATTCAACGTGCGCCCGCCCCCGCGCAACCATGCGCAGGTCCATGCCAGGAGTTGACCGAGCGGGACGGTGGGATAGCCACATAGGGCGATCTGCCGGGCACACTGGCTGAGTAATGCTGTTTCGGCTTCGGTTCCGACGAACGCTGGTGGTGGCGCGTCGAGCAGCATCGCGAGCTCGCTCGCCATCCAGCGCACCCCCACCGTTTCCGGTCCCGTTACGTTCAGCACTGCGGCGGGATTCGCGCACAGATCGAATGCACGTAGTATTGCAGCGTTGGCGTCACCCTGCCAGATCACGTTGACCAGACCCATCGTGAGATCGATTGGCACGCCGACCCAGCACCTTCTGAGCCAGTTCGGTCACGACACCATAGCGCAGATCGTTGGCATAGTTCAGTCGTATCAGGCTTGTGGTGTATCATAGGCTGCCGCACCGTACGCGAACAAGCGCTCGCGTCCCAGGCATGACTGAGCGTATTCGCCGACGGGAGTCGGGCGTATCAGTTTCCACCGCGCCGCCAGCCGCACGGACGACAAGCGCATAGACGTTGCCGGTCGAGAGCGCGACGATGCGCCGGTCCGGTCCTCCGAAGCGTCGCGCCACCAGACCCGGCAGCAACGTATTCATCGCCCAGGTCATGGTGGATTCGCCCGTACTGCCAAACTTCATCCCCGCCAGATACACGATATTGGCAGCGTCGGGCAGCGCATCGACGGCACCATGGCGAGCAGGTCGCTGCTGATCGTCTGGATGTTCGCGGCATGGAAGGCCTCAGCCTGTCCGGGGGCAGTGAAACGAGAAACGGCGATCACTGCACGCTCGGACTGTCCGGCGGCATCCAGGCTACGGCGCGCCATACGGCTCAGGGTCAACCCCATTTTGCCGCCTGCTCCCAGCACCAGAATGTCGCCGCGCAGTCCCGCGAGCGTCGCGGTTGTACCGTGCAGTGGGGCGGCTCAGCAGGTCATCCAGCGCTAGCCTCGTCGGTCGAGGCGCGGGAACCCGCGAGCCGTCTCCAGTGTATTGTACGCGCGCTCACCGAGCGCCCCGCGGGTCGATACTATCGACCGATACGACCGCCCCCTGCAGACTCAACGACCGCTCGATGGCATACGTGATCCACAGTGGGCGCAATATTTGTTCGGGAGTGAGCGGCGCGACGCCCGTTTTGATCATCTCCACAAACAGTCGTACATCTTCATGGAACGCACCCTTGACGCTGATGGCTTGCGCGGCATGATCCCTCGGTGCCGATCACCAGCGCGTGAAAGACATAGGCGGCATCGCCAAGCAGATTCAAGTGTCACCAGTTTTCCATCCGCGAAGGTGAGCGTCGCCACGACGTTAGCGCCCGCTCGCGTCGCCTGTACCGTCTGGACATCCTCGCCGCAGACACGCAGCATGATCTCGATGGTATGCGTCGAGTAAAATAACGGACCACCATACACGCTTGCCCAATCGCACGGACCCGAAAAGACACCGACCCGCAACGCGCCGACCTCCGACACGTCCGCCAGGAAACGTTCCGTATCTGGACCCCAGCGCAGCGCGGAAAAGGACGTTACGAGCACATTATGTCGTGCGGCGGTGTCCAGAATCGTGTGCGCATCGTCCAGGCTGATCGCGATTGGCTTGTCCACGAACATCGGTAAACCGGCTTCGAGCAGCGGCACAGCGTTGCGCGCGTGCAAATCGGCGTGACGGTGAACCACCATCGCCGCGTCGATCTGTCCGATCATCGCGCGCCCGTCCGCGACGATGGACGGGATGTTTCCGACGCGCGCGACTTCCTCGGTGCGCTCCTGTTCGTCACCGCAGATCGCGACAACACGCACGTCATTGCCGAACATTTGCTCGACGTTTATCAACTTCGCAAATTCGAGCGCATGTGAATTATCTGAACCGACAATGCCGATTCGTAGCATAGTATCCTCCACTAAATGACCAGAAAATCAGGCGATGGTTACCGGTTGTCCCGTTGCGGCAGAACTCGTAGATCGCGTCCGTGATTGTGGCGACGACCAGGCTGTTTTCGAGGGTTGTCTGCAAGGGGCTTCCCGTGCGAATCGCCGCGACAAAGTTATACGATGGTCCGTTGTGCAAATCGTCCCAGGAGTCCGGTCCTTCCCAGAGAACATGTTCCACGTTCTCGCCCGATGCCGGTGCTTCCACGTGCGTGAGCATCACTCCAGGCTGTGGCGTCATGCATCGGGCGCAATGTGCCATCCGTTCCGGTGAATTCCCAGCGTCGCTCAAGCGGTCCCTGGAAGAACTCTGCACGCTCGTAGGCCATCGTGATTCCGTCCTCGAAGCCGATCAGCGCGACGACGTGGGTTTCGGCGTCGGCTCCTTCCGGTAATCGGTTCAGAAATTGTGGCGCGGATGTATAGGTGTTCGCGCTGACCCAGCGTGGTCGCAGCGTCCACCCCATCAGGCCGAGCATGAAATCAAGGTCGTAGCAACCCCAGTTCATCATGATCCCACCACCGTTGATGGCGCGGCTCGAACGCCATACTGGCGGCAGCGACGCTGGCACAGGTCCGGCAGGTTGGAGCGACGCGGACGCGCAGGGTACGGATTTCCCCTAATGCGCCCGACGCGATAAACGCGGTCGCCTCGCGTGCCGTGCGCGTGAGCCGCACGCGCCCAGAACAACATCCAACCACCAGATCGCCACGGGCGGCGATGTATGCTTCCACTTCCTTGGCGTTGTATGCCACTGGCTTTTCGAGCAACACATGCTTGCCCGCTTGCAACGCCGCCAGCACGACTTCAAGACGACCGGCGGGGGGAAAGCACACGATAATCCCTTCGACCTGCGGATCGGCGATCAAGTCGTACGGGTTCGAGTACACGCGGTCGATGCCGAATTGCTCGGCGGTTCGTTGCGCCACTTCCTCACGTAGATCGGCAATCGCCACAACCTCTGCGTCGGTATGACTGCGCCAGCGCACGAAGATGATATTGTGCGATGACGCCACTTCCTATGATGCCAATTCCTGTCGGTGCCATAGCCAGGAAACCCCTTTGTTGATAGGCAAACGCGCGGGCTGTCTTGCCGCAATCATATTGACCGACCACCGAACAAAGTTGTCTTGCAAATATCGTGTGTTCCCGTGCAAGACGCGTATTTTGATGCACATTTGACGGTAAATCAGAATCGCTGATATACTATCATCACTTCGTTCGTTCGGTCAACAAACTTACTATGAGTATAAAGTCGCTCCTACAAACAGGCAAGGACCAAAACCTGCGTGCGGTGCTGGAACAGATTCATCAGCACGACGCGGTATCGCGCACGGAGATCGTCGGCGCGACCGGTCTCAGTAAGGCAACCGTGTCGGCGCTGGTCGGCGAACTGATCATGCGCGGATTGGTCGAGCCGATTGGCAACCAGAACACCGCGATGGGGCGGCCCCGCGAACTGCTGCGCCTGATCGACGATGCTGGAATCGCGCTCGGCGTTGAACTCACCGATGTCGAGTGTCGTGTAGTGCTGACGAATCTCCGCGCGCGACTGGTGCGGTGTGTGATCAAGGTGGTGACGGATACATCGGTCGATGCGCTGCTTGCCCTGATGGACGCATCCGTGCGCGAGGCCATCGAAGGCATCGATCCGTCGCGCATCCTGGGCATGGGCGTGTGCGTCCCCGGCCTGGTCGATACACCAAGCGGCACGGTCATTCACGCGGTGTTGCTGGGCTGGACCGATGTCGCGCTTGGCGCGATGCTCGCGAAACGCTACACATGGCCGCTCGAAGTGTTTTCACGCGGAAACGCGGGCATCTGGGGCGAGCATCGCTATGGTTCGGGAACCGGCCTCCAGAATATCTCTGTATGTGCGGGTAGGTGGCGGGATCGGTTCCGGGTTGATGATCAACGGACGACCGTATCCGGGAACGGATTTCGTGGGCGGCGAGATCGGGCATGTTGCGGTGTGCGCGGAATGACGTGCGCTGTTTATGTGGCAAGTTCGGCTGTCTGGCGACCGTCGCCACGACCGGCGCGATCCTCGCTCATGTCAGGCGATTGCTGGTCGATCCGCAGCATCAGAGCCGACGACCTCTGGAAAATCGTCGGCAACGATCCGCGCACGCTCGACTTCCCGATGGTGCTCGCGGCGGCGGAACGTGGCAATACGCTGGCGACCCAGGCCATCGGCGAGGCCGGACGCTGGCTCGGCTTCTGTCTGGCATCGATTGTGACGTTGCTGAACCTCGACATGGTGATTATGGATGGTCCATTGATCCAGGCGGGTGACGCCATATGGCACCCATTACGGCATGAGTTCGCCCGCTATTGTGCCGAACCGAACCTGGAGCGCGTCGAGATCGTGCCGTCGATACTGAAGGAAAACGCGCCCGCCATCGGTGCCGCGAGTTTGATCCTGCACGAACAGATCGTGCCGAGCGAACACGCGACCATGTGGCAACACACGGAGCCTCCGCCGCTCCACAAACGTTTATAACGACGCAAGATTACTCGCGTCGAATGTCGCCGGGCCTGGCCCGGAAAGGTGTGCAATGTCGAGCACCGTACTGAAAACGAAGCACATTGGGGGCACCCAGGAGCCATCACAATCGCTCTGGCGCACGCTCGTCGCGAATCGTGTGCTGTTACTGATGTTTTTACCGGGCTTTCTTCTGATTCTCGTCTTTGAATATGGCGCGATGTATGGCGTGATCATCGCCTTCAAAAAATACAACATCGGTCTTGGTATCCTGGGAAGTCCCTGGGTCGGCCTCGATCACTTCCGCGACATGTTCTCCAATCCCACCAGCCTCCGTGTCATAAAGAACACGCTTGTCATCAGTGTCTTGAAGCTGATATGGGGTATTCCCGCGCCGATTATCCTGGCGCTGCTGATCAATGAACTCGCCAACGGCTTTTTCAAGCGCTTCGTGCAATCGGTCAGTTACCTGCCGCACTTTATCTCGTGGGTCATTATTTCCTCGATCGTCTATAGCATGTTGTCGCCAAGTAACGGTATCGTCAACGCCCTGATTGGTCTGGTCGGCATCGACCCGATCTACTTCATGACCAATCGCAATTGGTTCAGGACGGTACTCGTAGCGTCGAGCGTGTGGAAAGAAGCGGGATGGGGGACGATCCTGTATCTCGCCGCGCTCGCCAGTATCGACCCCACCCAGTATGAGGCGGCGATCATGGACGGCGCGTCACGCATACAGCGCATGCTGTATATCAGTCTGCCCGCGCTGGTGCCGGTTATTGCCATCGTCACGATCCTGAGCCTGGGCGGTATCCTCAACGCTGGTTTCGATCAGGTGTTCAATATGTACAACTCGCGGGTGTACACCGTCGCCGATATCATCGATACGTTTGTGTATCGCACCGGCCTGGTTGGGCTCAACTACAGTTTCGCAACAGCGGTCGGATTATTCAAGTCAGTAGTCGGCCTGGTGCTCGTGTTGATCGCCAACACCGTCGCTCGTCGCGCCAGTGGAGGGCAATATGGTCTTTGGTAAGCGGCGCTTTCGCTCCTCTGCCCCGAACTTCGACACGACGGCCGACCGCATCTTTATCGGGATCGTCTATGTGCTGATGGTGCTGGTGGCGATCGTCATGTTATACCCGCTATGGGACCAGTTTGTGCTTTCATTGAGCACGCGGCAGGGCGCGTTGAGTCGTGGCCTGCGCCTGTTCCCCAACCCACCCACCGTTGAAGCGTATCGACAGATACTGTCGTCCAACGAGGTGTGGCGCTCGTTCAACAACACGCTGATTCGGGTGGTCACGGGCACGTTCTGGGGCGTGTTCATCACCGCGCTTACGTCGTATCCGCTGTCACGCGACAACTTCCCGTTCCGTCGCACCCTGACGTTGATCATTCTCTTTACCATGCTGTTCGGCGGTGGTCTGATTCCCGACTACCTGTTGCGAAAAAATCTCGGCCTGCTCAATACCCGTCTGGTGCTGATCCTGCCGGGCATCGCCGCGTTCAACGTCATCATCATGCGTAACTTCTACCGCTCGTTGCCACGCGAACTGGAAGAAGCCGCCCAGATCGATGGTGCCTCCGACTGGGGCATCTGGTGGCGCATCGTCTTGCCGCTATCCAAGCCTGTGCTGGCAACGATTGGCCTGTGGATCGCTGTCACGCACTGGAACGCCTACCTCGACGCGCTGATTTATATCACCGATCGCGACAAGTATGTGTTGCAGGTCGTGCTTCGTCGCATCTTACTGGAAGGACAGGTCGATATGTTCCTCACGCCGGGCATGGACGGCGCGATGGGGGCGCAACGCCCAACACCCGAAACGGTCAAGGCCGCGCTGGTGATGGTCAGCACCTTACCGATCGTCGCGGTATATCCGTTCCTCCAACGCTACTTTATCAAGGGAACGCTGCTGGGGGCGGTCAAGAGCTAGCAAGCGCTCGCCTCAGCCGATTCACGTATCAATGTCGGTTCCGCTCCGTTCAGAAGGGAAACCGCACAGCAGCATTGAAGCGGCTGTGTCCTACCTTCTGGGTGGTTGCCGTCGGTCGTTGTTGTCGTTAGCAAGGGAGTTTCAGATGAGTATGTCACGGGTTTCACGTCGAACATTTCTCAAGTCCGCCAGTGTCGGTGCCGCCGGAGCGCTTCTCGCCGCGTGTGGGGGTGGTGCCGCCCAAGCGCCCGCGCCGACCACAGCCGCCGTGGAACCAACCGCCGCAGTTGTTCCAACTGTCGCCGCCGAGCCAACCGTCGCCGCCGAGCCAACTGTCGCCGCAGCAGCGACCGAAGCACCTGCCGCCGTCACCGCAGCGGCAACCGAGGCCGCACCCGCAGCGACCGTCGCCGCCTCGAACGAGCCGATCACCCTGTCATGGGCGACCTATGTCAGCGGTCCGGTGGACACCGAGAACGCCGCACGCACTATGATCAAGGACCGCTTCAACGTCGATCTGCAGATGATCGCCCTGGAACGGGCGACCTGGGCGGACCAGATCAACACCCGTGTTGCCGGTGGCGACATTCCCGATCTTATCTCACGCATGTCACGCGCCGAAGTCGTATCGTTTGTCGAACAGGGCGTGCTGGCGGAAGTACCCTACGCCACGGTCAAAGCGCATGCGCCGAAGACCTTTGACGCAGCCAACACCTTCACCACCGACGTATGGCTCGCGACCACGGTTGATGGACAAAAACTACGGCGTGCCGATGATGCAACCAAGCCAGTTGCACCCCTTCACCGATGGATGGCGGCAGGACTGGCTCGACAAGGTAGGCATCACGAAACTGCCGCGAAACGATTGAGGAATACGAGGAAGCCTTTACCAAGTTCGTAAACGACGACCCCAACGGCGATGGCAACGCCAACACCTATGGCCTCACGTTCCGCGGCAAGGATGCCCCCCACTGGACGTATGCCTCGTTCTTCATGGCGCATGGGACCGTCCCGCATATGTGGATGCGCACCGGAGAAAATGCAGGTTGAATGGGGTGGCACCAACGCGGCAGCACGTCAGACCATGGAACTGCTCAGCCGCTGGTTCAAGGCAGGACTGATCGATCCTGAGTTCGTGACCGTCGATAATGCCGCGATCACCGAAAAGTGGGCCAATAGCACGATCGGCTTTATGACAGTCGGCGACATGGTACGGCTTGATCCCCGGCGGTTCCTACTACGACGCCGCTCGCTGCCGTCAACCCGGACGCCAAAGTCATCGCTGGCTGATCCGGTCAAGGGTCCGAACGGCGATTTCGGCTACTTCAACTGGGGTCCGATCACGTCATCACCTATGTTTCACCAAGCCAATCGTTCAGGGACGAAACGAAAATGGCGCGAGCGTTGGAAATGATCGACGGTATTCTGGCGGATCCGGATTTCACGATACAGCTACGCTATGGTGTCGAAGGCGTCAACTGGGAACGCAACGCCGAAAACAATGCCGTGTTGTTCACCGAGGAGTTCAGTTCGCCGCAAAACCGTGGAGCGTTGGGAAGCGAGTTCTTCTTCCTGACCGCGCCAGTTCCCGCCATCCAGGAGAAGGCTGCGCGCACGGACGAAGCAGAACTGTACGCCAAGGCTGAATCAGGCAACGTGGATACATTCATCCCGTACCTCAACAACTTCATCGCGCTGGACGCCATGCAAGCTTCGACCGAACTCCAAAACCTCCAGGGCGCGGCCTTTGCCGATTTCGTCTCCGGTGCACGACCGATCGAAGAATGGGATGCGTTTGTACAGGAATGGAAGGATATGGGTGGTGAACAATTGACTGCTGCCGCCAACGAAGCCGTGAGCAATGTGGAAGCGACACGCGAGGAAATCAAGAACGCCGTCACGAGTGTGTAATGCGCATCACACCCATCAACATGGCGGAAGCGGTCTTTGAGCCGTTCTGGGCTCCTGACCTCAGCGGTCTCCCCCACTGGACTATCGAGCCAGTGGGGGAGACCCCCCGCGAAGGATCGCCCGATCAGTTTCGTTCGGGGCAGCGCTGGGTCTATGAAACCGGACGCGCCACACGGCTTGCGGGTGTATCAAAACTGGTGTTTCGCGGCGTTCGAATGGGCGCGAGCGCCGCGCTCCGGTCCGGCCCTGCGCATGTCCCGCGCCATCGGCATCGATGTCAGGGTTACGACAAACTGCTGATGTCGGCGGTGATGCCCGAAGGTGCGCTGACGCGCATCATCGCCTCCACCGACCTGGGCGACAGAACACTCCACGCTCCACCGGCGGGCAAACTCAAGCAAGAGTACGTACTGCCGCTGGACGGTGCACGCCGCCTCGAGTCATCTGGTGATCGAGGTGGACGCGCCCGGCGATGGTGTTGCCATGGGCTGGCTCAACTGGCTGGGGCTGCAAAACACCACGCTGCTCGACCGATACCTTGAACAATGGCAACGCTTCGACAGTCGCTGGGAAGATTACCTCAAGGACGAGGACTACACGCCTTCCTTCGAGCCAACCCATGGCCTGCTGGTCAACGGCTGAGGAACTGGACGACCTGCGCGCCCGTCATGACGCCTATCTGGCGGAACACGGCACATCGCCGTTCGTCGAGATGGCAGAGGACGACCGTTCGCGGGTGCCTGAGGAGATGATTGGCGAATATGTCAACTTCTGGGACGACACACGCTTCTGCCGCGACCGTGAATACGGGCGCATGCTGATCCGGCGTGGCGTGGAAGGCAAAGCCGCCGTTGCAGGCTTGCTTATGCGCGATCCCGAACTCCTGCGCCTGGGCGCACGCTATGCCATGTCCATCACCATGTGCGAACACTGGGACGATAGCTTTATCTGCTTTTTCCCCGGCTCGGCCTGGGACCATCGCCCGTTTATCCAGTCCCTCTGCCTCCACGAAACCGCGCTGTTGCTTGACCTCGCGGGTGAATGGCTTACATGCCGCACGGGCGCGAATACATCGAGCGACGCATCGCCGACGACGGGCTAGGCAACATCAACTTCTCGACACTGGAAATTCGACTATATCTTCAAGAACAATCAGCTTGCGTGGTTCACGCCCGGGCGGATGCTCGGCTACCTCGTCCTCGAACGCACCATGCCGCGTGTCAGACCGTATACCGAAATCGCCTACCGTGAACTCATGGGCAGCCTTGAGGACATCATCCTGCCGGATGGTGGCTACGTCGAAGGACCGACCTATGCCAGTTGGGTGGTGCGGTGTGCGGGCGTGGCACTGCATTACTACGCGCGTGCCCGTCAGATGAGCCTCGGCGGATGTGATACCAGCATCGCTCAAACGCATGGGACCGTTCGGCGCGGCGATGGCGTCCACGGTCCCCGATGCCGACGTGATCCCGATCTGCGACGGCACCAACATGTTCGAGCAGGAAGCGCTGGCGGTGCTGGCCGCGACTCTGCCCGACAGCCAATGGGTGACGATGTTCCATAAAGCCGTGCGCCGTACCGGAATGCCGAACACCCTGCTGGCGTGTCTGCTGGAACGCCACATCAGAACCGACGATCCGCCGTCGCCCGCCTGGACCGCGCTTCCGGTCATGGGCATCGTCGCGTCCGAGCGAAAGCTCGGTGACGCCACGGTTAAACTCTGGATTCTGGGCAACCAGGCCGGAGCCGACCACACCCACGAGGACAAAGGCAGTTTCGTGCTGGAGTTCGCCGGAGAGGTCTTTGCGATGGACCCCGGCACCTGCGATTATTCAAGCCCACTGGCTGAACTCTACAAGCACTGCGAGCGACACAACATGCTCGTGCCGGTGGGCATGGACGAGCGACCGTGCTCCACGTCGTCCGATCCTGGCCGATATTTATGCGACCGGAGCGGGCGACGAACAACAGGTCCACGCCCACATGGACGTTTCGGCTGGCTGGGAACCCTACTACCAGCAGTGGCAACGCACCTGGGAATCGCCCGACCCGACGACGCTCGTCATTCACGACGAGTACACGCTCGTGCGCGGCGATGCCGTGGAGTTCTACTGGAACACGCGCCTGCCTGTGACCGTCGACGGGCGGCATTGTTCGTATTCGTGGCACACGCGGCGAGGTGACGCTGGATATACCCGCCGACTGTACCGTGCGCGTGGATACATTACCGATGTTCACGGGTGATCCGCAGCAGCGCATCGCCTTCCGTAAATCCGGGCGCGAGTGGATCGCTCACCGTGACCGCACATCTCAGGAATACACCATCATGACCGATCTGGTACCGAATCCAATTCTGCTGTTCAATAATCACTTCGCCGGACATCGCCGCACGTATCCCTACCGGACGCGACTGGCGATAGCCGCGGACCTCGGCTACGATGGCTATGAGTTCCACCCGATTGAGCCTGACGACGACGCGACCTGGAACGAGGCCGAAACCGCATTCCGCGAAAGCGGACTGGGCGTTTGCGGCATGTATGTCGTGGCGGGCGGCGCGGCGGACGACGAGGTAGCCAACCTCGACAACGAAATCCTGCGCGTCCGCCGCATCATCGAACGGCTCGCCACCTGGCCGGTGAAGCCCTTCCTCAACCTGTCGATCAAGAGCAACCCGAATCCACGCTCGAAGAAGTATGAGGAATCCGGTTCAGCCTTCGCCGAGGAGCGCCACTGGGAGCGCGGCGGGCAGATTGTCCGCGAGGCCGACCGCTTGCTGCAAACGCATGGCATGCAGGGCAACCTGTATACGCATGTCTGGTTTCTGTGCGACACGCCCGAGGCCGAAGTGCGCCTGATCGAAGCGGCACAGGCCGAGGTCATACGTCCCGGCGTGGCGTGTTTCCACAGCCATTTCCACCCCGGCGTTCCCGACGCCGCCGACTGGCTTGACGCGCCGGGCATGGACCGCCTGGGGTATGTCGCGCTGTTGAACGCCTGGGCCAAGCCCGAACCGTTCCGAACGCTGCATCTCGACGAAGGCAACATCGACATCGCCGGATTGCTGGCGCTCCTGTGGCAGCGCCAGTACCAGGGTCCGCTGGTGATGCAAGCCTATGACATCGGCGGCGATCCCTACGTCAGCGCGCAACGCTCGATCACCTATGTGCAAAGCGTCGCGGAACGTTTCGCCCGTAATCCGCGCCTGAATCCGCTCTATGAAAGCGAGGGATCGTGAGCCACATCGCCCGTATCGACATCGGGCGCCTCGACTACAACGTTGCCGGAACGTTTAAGTTCTTCAAGCCGGGACCGGACGGACGTGTAATGCGCCCGTCCGTCCTGCTACGCATCACCGACGACGACGGCATAGAGGGCTACGGTCAGGCTGTACCGGTCCCTTCCTGGACCTACGAAACCGTCGAAACAGTCATGTCAACGCTTCAGTTGTATCTCGCGCCCGTGCTCCTGGGTGCCGATCCCACCGATCTCGCCGACATTCATCACCGCATGAATACGGCAATTCGTCCGGCATTCAGTGTCGGGCAACCGCTGTGTAAGGCCGCTGTTGACCTGGCATGTCACGACCTCGCGGGGAAACGTGCGGGGCAACCAGTGTATGCGCTGCTTGGCGCGACGCACCCCGCGCCGCTTACGTTGAGTTGGACGGTCGCCTCGCCTGATATGAACGATGGTGGAACGACAACTGGCGGAGGGACGCCAGCGGGGGTATCGTAACTTCAATATCAAGGTCGGTGCGCCGCAAAATGCCGACTATGACCTCGCACTCGCCCATCAGGGTGCGAGCGTTCGCCCCCGATGGGTTCTTGTGGGCGGACGCGAACACTGGCTACACGCCCGACGAAGCGCTGCACATCGCGCCGCGCCTCGCCGACGCGGGTGTGGATGTTCTCGAATCGCCGCTTGCTCCCACCCAGATTCGCGGCTATCAGGCGTTACGCAAGCAGGGCGCGCTGCCGATCCTGATGGACGAGGGGATTCTTGCTCCCGCCGAAGCGCTGGAGTTCATCGAACTTGGCATGCTCGACGGTATCGCGATGAAGCCAGCGCGTAACGCCGGACTATGGCCATCCGTCGCCATCGTGCGACTGCTGCAAGAGCGTGGCCTGATGGTCCTTGGTTCCGGCCTGACCGACCCCGATCTGTCGCTGGCGGCTTCCGCGCACCTGTTCGGTTGGGCGGGCATCACGCACCCATGCGCCCTGAATGGCCCGCAATTTCTGGCCGAAAGCTACGCCCGCGCGTTGTCGCCGCGTGGCGACCAACTCGCCCTACCTGTCGCGCCCGGCCTCGGCATCGATATTGACGAGCGTGGACGCAGCACACTCCGAACGGTTGCCGAAGCGTAAGCGCGGCGATCGACATCATGCCGCCTTCCGCTCCTGCGGCGTGTCCACAGGAGCGGAAGGCGCGATCAATCGGGACAGTAACGATCTACCATGGCGCGAACGTTCAGCCTGAGTATGTCATGCCGAGCGCGTGCGCTGGGTGGTGCCGCTGCTGACGCGCCCACACAGCGCACGGCTCATCAGGGCAACGTAAGCGCGCCACGGGTGTACTTCGCGACGGCATCAGGGTCGAGTGCCACGCCCAGGCCGGGTGCGGTCGGGATCGCCAGCATCCCATCGGCGTCGAGGTGCCAGCGGTCGCCCACGAGTTCGTCGATGTAGGGCGATCCGGTGCAGTATTCGACCAGATCGGTTCCCGCGAAGGCCGCGGCGAGATGCAGGTCGGCGGCGAGGCCGATAGCGGTGTTCCAGCCGTGCGGCATGAACCGGACGCCGAATTCGTCGGCCATCCAGGCGATGCGGCGCTCCTCGCTGATGCCGCCGACCTTGGTCACATCCGGCTGCACGATGTCGAAGGCGCCCGCGCGGAGCCAGGGCAGGAAGGACTGCCGCCGCGTCAGCACCTCGCCGCCGCTGATCGGCAACGGCGCGGCCTCGCGCAAGCGCACGAAGTCCTCCAGGGCATCGGGCCGCAGCGCCTCCTCGAACCACGCGACATCGTACTGCGCCAGCATGTCGGCGGTGCGCAGCGCCCACTTCAAGCCCTGCTTCCAGTACGCATCGCTGCCGCCAGCATCGACCATCAGCAGGTCGGAGCCGACCGCTTCGCGCGCCGCCGCGACGATCGCCTCGTCGAGCGCGTTGCTCACGCGTCCGAACGGACCCCAGCCGATCTTGAAGGCGCGAAAGCCCTGCGCCTTCAGCGCATGGAGATGTTCGGCCAGGGCTTCCGGCTGATCCATCAGCAGCGAGGCATACGGCCGCACGCGCTCGCGGTAGCGTCCGCCGAGCAGCCGACCGACGGGTTGCCCGGTCGCCTTACCCAGAATGTCCCACAAGCGCGATGTCGATGCCGCTGATCGTATGCGTGATCGCGCCGCCGCGCCCCTGCCAGAAGGTATGCTGGTGCAGCTTTTCGCTCACGCGCTCAGGCTCCAGGGCATTCTCGCCCATATACAATGGCTGCAACACCTTCAAGGAGCCGCGCACCAGATCTTCGCTGGTAAAGACGCTGCCCAACCCGACCAGTCCTTCATCGGTCAGGACCTGGACCAGCGTATGCACACAATCATCCGGCTGGAGTTCATTGCTCCAACCGCCCTCCGGCGTCGCGCCATACAGCCCGTAGGCTCGAACTTCACGAATCTTCATAGACCATCTGCTCCTGGTGGCGAGCTACCGCGACCGCTGAAAGAGTTTGACCGCAGGCACGAAATCTACCACATCGTCGAGCGGAAACATCGGGCGACGGCAGCGCGTGTGGCCGAGATAGGGTAAACACGCGCTCGTGGAGCCGGGGGCATCGACGTTGACCATACGTGCCGCCCACGCCTCGTAGAAGTGGTGCTGGCAGTGGGGCGATTTGACGACCACCGCATCGAAGTACGCGGGATTCTGCCCGTGCGCCAGGAATAGCGAGCGGTCAAACAGATGCACAGGCTGGCTCGTCACCACAATCGTAAATGGACCGCTGTGCAACACGGCAGTCGGACCACACTCCCACTCGTTGCCCCACGATTCGTTGCGGAAACGTCCCTCGGACAACAGATGCACACGCGCCGTAAGGGGCAGCGGCGTGAAGCGTGGATCGAGCGTACCGCCGAGGGTCACGTTGATCGTCGCGCCGACACCAGCGGCGAAGGCGGCTTCCACGGCGGGCTGATCCACAACGGGCAGCAGCGCCGTTTTGTCGTATCCGGCATCGACCAGCGCACGCAGGATCGCGTTCGAATCGCCCGACGCGCCCGACGAGGTCGCATCGGCGGCATCGACCAGGATCGTCGTGCCGTCGTTGTCGCAGGCGATACGCGCGGCCTCCGTCAGGCTGACCAGCGGCACCTGCATACGCTCGCGGGCTTCCCAGAACTCGGCCACCATCGCCAACGCTGTGCGTGATGCGAGGTCGGGATCGTCGTCGGTCACGACCACAGCGTTCGAGGCCAGTTCGAGCACATCGGTGAACGGATTGCCGATGAACATACCCGCCGACAACCCGCCGGGACCGTTTTCGACCGCTTGCGCCGCACGAATCTGACGACCGTATAGTCCGGTCGCCGTGATCAGTTCGTCGCCGCGCACCAGTGCCGGAACGCGCACCCGCGCCGTCACCGGACGCACGCCCCCTGCCATGAGCCGCAACAACAGACGGGCGGAGCGTTCCCCCGTTTCGATCAGGTCCACATGGGGATAGGTGTGATACACCATGATCGCGTCAGCGTGGGTCAGAATACGGTCCGTCAGGATGCCGTGCAGGTCGAACGACGCGACCAGCGGAACGCGCTCGCCCAGGATCGTACGCGCTTCCTGCAGCAGATAGCCCTCTGGATCGTCCTCGCCTTCGGCGGACATCGCGCCGTGCAGCGCGAAATACACGCCATCTACATCGGTCGCGCCCCGCAGCGCGTCGAGGAACTCGGCGGCGATGCGCGCCCAATCGGCGGCGACCAGTCGCCCGCCGGACGTGCGCGAGGTCGCGCTATAGGTCGGCACCAGTTCGATGTCCGCGTGCTCAGCGAACACGCGCATAGCTCCGGTGATTTCGGTCCAGACACCACCGCTACCCCGTGCCAGCACATCCGCGCCGAACGCCACGTCGAAATCCTCGTAGTGGCTTGGAACAGGATTGAACGACGATACTTCTTGCTTACATTCAGCGATGAGAATGCGCTTCACAGCATTACTCCTTCAAGCGTGGATCGAGGGCATCACGAAGGCCGTCACCTAAAAAGTTGAAACCGATCACCACGACCATGATCGCCACACCGGGAACAATCGCCAGCAACGGCAGAATTTCCATGAACTTGCGGCTACTGCTGAGCATCTGACCCCAGGATGGCGAAGGCGGCTGTGTGCCAAGGCCAAGAAAGCTCAGGGCGGCTTCCGAGAGGATCGCCGTGGACATCGCGAGGCTGGATTGCACGATCATCGGCACCATGATGTTGGGCAGAATGTGACGCCGGATGATGTGCAGGTTTGTGCCACCTGTCAGCGTCGCCGCGTCGATGTACGGCTCGGCGCGCACGCCCAGCACCGACCCACGGGCGATCCGGGCGAAGGTTGGCATATACACGATACCAATCGCGATCATGGCGTTGGTCGTGCTCGGTCCCAGCAGACCCGCGATCACGATGGCGAGGACCAGGCCGGGAAACGCCAGCATGATGTCCATAAATCGCATCAGTACGCTATCGACGATGCCGCCAAAGAATCCGGCGATCACGCCGATAAAGCCGCCGACCAGCAAGCCCAACCCGACCGCGATCAACCCCACATACAACGATACGCGCGCCCCGTAGATGATGCGCGAAAACACATCGCGGCCCAGTTCGTCGGTTCCGAGCAGGAAGCGGGCGTTCGGCGGTTGCAAGCGGCGACCGAGCATACGCGATGCTTCGTAGGGAGCGATCAGCGGGGCGAAGATGCTGATGATCAGCACCAGTCCGACGATGACCGCGCCGATGGTGCCGATCGGATGCTTGCGCGCCAGTCGTAGCACGCGCTGCAAGCGCGTCGGAGCATCCGAGCGCCGTTTCGTGTCGGTGGGAATGGATTCGATGGGCTTGGTTTCGTCAATCATCATGTGCATGAATAACCTTCGACGTGCGCGATGGTGATCGTTGGGATACGTGGCGGTCGTGCATATGTCCTATCATCTCAGCGGTAGCTGATGCGTGGGTCGAGCCAGCCGTACAGCAGATCGACGAGCAGATTGATTACGACAAAGACCGTGGCGAGGAACAACGCTGCCGCCTGAATGATCGGGTAGTCGCGGTTATAGATCGCCTGGAGCAGGAACCAACCCAGACCGGGCAGACCAAAGATTTGCTCGATAATCACCGAGCCGCCCATCAACACGCCCAGTTGCAACCCGATGACCGTGATGACGGGGATAAACGCATTCCGCAGCGCATGACGATACAGGATCGTGCGTTCGGACAAGCCCTTGGCGCGCGCCGTTCGGATATGATCCAGGCGCAGCACTTCGAGCATCGAAGCGCGCACCATACGCATCTGGATCGCGATCAGTTGCAGCGACAGCGCCAGGACTGGCATCATCACCTGTGTGAGGTTGCCGCGCAGGTTTGTAAACGGCGAGATCCAATTCACCGGCGGCACCCATTTGAACAACAGCGAGGTCGCCAGCAAAAACACGGTTGCCAACCAGAAATTGGGGAAGGATAGCCCGATCAGGCCGAGCACCCGCGCCCAGAAATCGACGTGGCTATTGCGCCGCGTCGCCGAAAAGATGCCGAGCGGAATGGCAATGACGACCGAAACCAGGCTCGACAAAAACGCCAGTTCCAGAGTGATCGGAAGGCTTGACCGCAGGATTTTCGAGATCGGCTGTCCCGTGCGGAAGGACACACCCAGATCACCGCTCAGCAGGCCGCCGATCCAGCGCACGAATTGGACCGGAAGGGGATCGCTGAGACCGTATGAGGCGCGGATCGCTTCTTTGTCCGCCGACGACATCGTGGAGTCCGAGCCTACCAGCGCATCCACATAGTCCCCTGGGAGCATCCGCACCATCACGAAGATCAGCAAGGCCATGCCCAACAGCGTGGGAATGAGCATCAGGACACGGCGTAACGTATATTGCAACATAGATTCTTCCACCGATCAGAGCGGGCGACCGACGGCTGACGACCGACCACCGACCACTGACGACCGAACAACAAACCGCGCTGCCTTACCGCTGGCACACGAATTCACTGGCGTATGCGTGGCCAAAGCATCCGTCGCTCCTTTCCGGTCGCAGACAGATGCTTTGGCCGCGAACGCGGCATGACAAGCCTATGCGAACAACCTACGCCTCGAAACGTGCGGTGTTGCGCAGGCCGGTCAGAAAGTCGGTGTAATCCACATACATATCCTTGAGATCCTTACGAATCGCGTGGAACTTCTTGTTTTGCACAAGGTAGATATGTGGTGCTTCTTCCAGGACCAGTTCTTGAATCCGTTTGATCTGCTGGTGGCGCGAGGCGCTATCCAGGTTGACGGCGGCTTTCTCGAAGTTGTCGATGATCTCCTGGTTCTTCCAGCCGTCGCCGTTGTTGAACCATTTGGCCGCCGCGCTGACGTTCGGTCGTCCAAAGTCCACCACGAATCCGGTAGGATCGCCGCGCATACCACGCGCGGTCGCGCACCAGTCGAAGTTGCCTTCGCCGTTGCGCTTGGCGAAGGTTCCTAGTTCCTCGACAACCACGTTAACCGTGATGTTCAGGTCGCGCAGTTGCTCCTTGACGATCTCGCAGATGCGCGAAATGTCGTCGGGCAGTGAGTACAGCGTGATCTCGAAGCCATCGGCAAAGCCAGCGTCTGCCATTAACTTCCTGGCTCCATCAGGGTCATACACGAACCACTTGGTCGCCAGTTCTTCTTCCGACAACGGCCAATCGCCGTAGCCAGGGGCGATTGGACCCGTCAACGCGGCCTCGCCCCCGTAGACATTCTCGATGATCAGTTGGCGATCAATCGCCTTGCTCATCGCCTGACGCACTTCCTTCTTGCTCCAGGGCTTCGTATCATCCTTGATCGTGAACTGCAACACGCGGGGAGCGGCGAACAGTCCACTGATGATGTCGATGTTCGGGTCGTTTTGCAGGGTCATCGCGGTATCAGCGCTCACGGTACAGCCGTGAATCTCGCCCGAACGCAAGGCGGCAACGCGCGCGCTCTCATCCGGCAGCACTTTCAGGGTCAGGTCGTCGAAATGCGGCAAGCCGGGATTCCAGAAGTCCGGGTTGCGCGTGTACACCACCCGGTCGTTGGCGATGAACTCGACGAGTTTGAACGGTCCTGTGCCGATGCCTTCGGTAAGCACATTCACCTGTTCGTAGAGCCCCTTG
Organism: uncultured Chloroflexia bacterium; assembly: GCA_963782315.1. Classification (GTDB taxonomy): domain Bacteria; phylum Chloroflexota; class Chloroflexia; order Chloroflexales; family Kallotenuaceae; genus JBBSGA01. The sequence goes on along the minus strand of CAWAJS010000028.1, from coordinate 67,254 downwards.
GGAACGATCGGGCTGTAGCGACCCCAGGCAAGGTAGCCAAGCACGGTCGGGTCGGCACCCGTCATGTTGAACTTGATGGTGTGCTTATCCACAACCTCGACACTTTCGAGCGTCTTGGGATAGAACGGACTGGGAATACCTGGCTCCGGCGGCGCGGCCTGAAGGTCCATCGAATACTTCACGTCGTCGGCATCGACTTCCTTGCCGTTGTGAAACTTCACACCCTGGCGCAGATGCCAGATCCAGGTCTTGTCATCGGGCGTTTCGTAGCTTTCGGCGAGGGCAGGCTGCACGTTCAGGTCTTTATCCCAGGCCACCAGCGAATCATAGATCATCTGTCGTGCGCGGAAACTCTCGGTAGTGATCGAGCCGAACGGAAGCATCTGGACCGGATCGTTTTCCATCGCCCAGACCATCGCACCACCACCCGCCGTACTCGGCGCGGTCGTGGCTGCGGCGGCTGTTTCCATCACCGCTGGCGCTGTCGCGGCAGCATCAGGCGCGGTGGTCGCGGCGGCAGCGGTTGTGGGCGCGGGAGCGTCCGTCGGTGCCGGAGCATCCGTCGGTGCCGGAGCGTCCGTCGGTGCTGCAGCGGTTGTTGGAGCCGGGGCCGTCGCTTCCGGCGACCCGCATCCGGCGAGCAGACCGACACCGACGCCGGTGACGAGGGAGGCACGGCGAAAGAACGTGCGGCGGGAGATGAATGTACCGGCGCGTGGAACATCTGCCTGTGGGGTGTCTTCGCTCCCTGTGGGGTTTCGATCCTCCATGAACATCCTCCGTGTGATAAACCATATCGTGGTGTTCCGGTACTTCCGGATACCCCGGTGACATGAGATACATCGGGATGACAGACGCAACTGTACTGAGGGTCCATCAGGTGCCTGTAGGGTGCGTAACGATGAATGTTTCGGATGGCACCGACCGAACGTCATTCACAGAGCGGCAGCGCACTCCCATGCGGTGTCGCCGACCAGATGGTGCTAGATTGGCTTCGACGTGTTAGTGCCGATGATCACATCGGCAAGGATATGTGGTTCGAGCGTTGCCATGACCCGCACGGTATCTCCGGTACGCATCGCGGCGAGAAGGTCACGGTGTTCTTCGGCAATGTCGGTCAGCGCGTGATGGCGTGGTCCACAACGGTAGAAATAGGCACGGACACGCGGCGAGATCGTTCGCCATATTTGCGCGCAGTGCGGCTGGGCGGAACGAGCCAGGATCAGTTCATGAAACTGAACGTCTAGCTCGACGACACGACCAAGATCGCCAGCCTCACCGGCGGACTGCATCATGGCCACCATCTCATCCAACTCTGCGAAATCAGCATCGGTCAGCAACGGCAGGGCGTGACGAAAGGCGAAGCGTTCCAGCGTCAGGCGAATCGGCAGCAATACATCGCGAACTTCTTCGTCGGATACACCGATGACCTCGGTCGCGCGGTATGGGAACGAAACGACCAACCCTTCCTGTTCGAGTTGGCGCAACGCTTCGCGCAACGGTCCACGGCTGATCCGCATCTGTTGACTCAGTTCCTCCTCAACCAGTCGGTCGCCCGGTTGGAACTGTCCGGTGATAACGGCTTCGCGCAGCATGTGTAACGCCCGCTGACGAATCGACGCTGGCTCGATCTTCGGTAATGATTGACCAGTTGCCATGCGTTTCACCGCTCCTGCGTGCTCGATATCTCGGAATACGGCCAGCATAGCATGGCGTTTTGCGGGTGTCAATCGTCGATTGAAGATTGTTGACAATCGGCGGGGCGACATGTATAGTCGTTGTATTGCCAGCGAAGGAACAGCATCATGTCCTCTCAGCCTTCTCATGATGTCCGCTTTCTGTATGACCTGAAAGTACCGATGCGCGATGGCGTGCGTTTGTCGGCGGATGTGTTTTTGCCCCGCGCCGAGCAGGACCAGCAACTACCGACGATCCTGCTGCGGACGCCCTATGAAACCACCCGCGACGGACATATCGAATGGGCGGTGTGGTGGGCGCGACGCGGCTATGCCTGCATGATTCAGGACGCACGCGGCAAGTACGAGTCCGAAGGAACGTTCTACGCCTATCACGACGAAGGCAAGGACGGTCACGACACGCTGGAATGGATCGCGCAACAGCCGTGGTCCAACGGCAAAATTGGCACCAGCGGACGCTCCTATGGCGGCATCTTCCAGTGGCAACTCGCGCCATATCGCAGCCCCCACCTGACGGCGATGGCTCCGCAGGTGATCATGGGCGACTATTTCAGCGAGTGCCACCGCATCGGCGGCGCCGTGCAACTGGCGCTCACAATCACGGCGCCGGTTCTGTTCACGACCAGCGTTTCCTTTATCCAGATGGGATGCCGCCATCTGTTCGGCAACCAGCGCTTTTATCGCCACCTGCCCTTGATCGAAACGGATGTCGAAGCCATCGGTCGCCCGATCCCGTTCTACCGTGATTGGATGGAACACACGACCTATGATGACTACTGGGCGGCCATCGACACGCACAAGGTGCTCGACCAGATCGACGTGCCGATCGTGCAACAGGGCGGCTGGTACGATCCCTACACCGCCGCGATGTTCAAGCTCTGGAACGGGATGCGCGAGCGCGGCTATTCCGAACATGCGCGCGTCAACCAGAAACTCTACATCGTCCCGTGGACGCACCACGCCCCCGAAGGCTCGAAACTGGGCGACCTCGATTTCGGTCCCGCAGCATATGTCGATCTGAACGAGGAGGATTTGCGCTGGTTCGACTACTGGCTCAAAGGCATCGATACCGGCATCATGGACGAGCCACCGCTGCGCCTGTTTGTAATGGGAGCCAACGCCTGGCGCTTCGAGCATGAATGGCCGCTGGCGCGTACGGTCTGGACACCCTACTATTTGCACAGCGGCGGAACGGCGAACACGCTGCTGGGCGACGGCACCCTGACCACCGAGCCGCCGAGCGACGAGCCACCCGACCAGTACACCTATGATCCCGACAATCCGGTGCCGACGTTGGGCGGCAACAACTCGACCTGGACACTGATGAAATATGCCGCCGATCAGATTCTGCCGGGTCCAATTGACCAGCGTCCGCTGGAACGGCGCGACGACGTGCTGGTGTACAGCAGTCCGGTGCTCGAATCCGACCTGGAAGTGACGGGACCGATTGAAGTGATGCTATACGCGGCGTCGTCGGCAATCGATACCGATTGGACCGCAAAACTGGTCGATGTCCACCCGACCGGAGCGGCGATCCATATCGCCGAAGGCATCCTGCGCGCACGTCACCGCAACGGCTTCGATCATGTCGAGTTTCTGGAGCCTGACACGGTGACACCGTTTCGCATCGAACTCGCACCCACCAGTAACGTATTCCTCGCGGGTCACAGGCTGCGCGTCGAGATTTCCAGTTCCAACTTCCCGCGCTTCGACCGCAACCTGAACACCGGCGAGGACATCGCCAAAGGGACGCGCTGGCAGGTCGCCCACCAGACGATCTTCCACAACGCGCAGTATCCGTCGCATATCATCCTGCCCGTCATACCGACGACCTAGCGATGGTGCTGAGGGACAGGCAGCGCCATTCAACCCCCAATCAGGAGCCTCGATGCACGACGCAGAGCCGCGTTATCAAATCGCGGCGTTCAAAGATACGATGGTGCCGATGCGCGATGGCGTCAGGCTGGCCGCCGACGTGTATCGTCCGGCGCGTGACGGCGAACTCGTGGATGGGCAGTTCGCGACGATCCTGATGCGGACATGTTACGACAAGACCGCACAGCGCTATGTCGAGCCTATCGCGTATCATTTCGTGCCGCGTGGCTACGCGGTGGTGCTGCAAGACGTGCGCGGACGGCACCAGTCCGAAGGCACCGGACAGTATTTCCACACGGCCAACGAGTATCAGGGACGCGATGGCTACGACACGGTTGAATGGATCGCGGCGCAAGCGTGGTCCAACGGCAAGGTCGGCATGGTCGGCAGTTCGTTTCCCGGCCTGACGCAGACGCACGCGGCATTGTATCGACCGCCGCACCTGACGGCGATCTGGCCGGACGTGACACCCACGAACAGCTACGAGCATCAGGTGCGGATGGGCGGCGCGATGCAACTGCAAATGTTCGGAGCGTTGTTCGTCCACGCCCAGGATGCACAGGAGATTCGCGACGATCCCGCCGCGCAACGCTCGATTATCGCGGCGATGGAACAGTTGCGGGAGTTGGTCTATGCTACGCCCTTCAAGCCGGGGCATACCCCGCTGCGGGTCGTCCCCAACCTCGAAGCGACCCTGATCGACTACTATCGCCGTGGCGCGTATGACGAGTTCTGGTCGGCGGAATCGCAGGACTTCACGCGCCACTTCGACCGTCACGCCGACATTCCCACGACCTTCACGGGCGGGTGGTTCGACCTGTTCGCCATCGGCACACCGCGCTACTTCAACGCCATGCGCGCCAAAAACACCACGCAGCAACGCTTGATCATGGGACCGTGGATGCATACCACCATGCGGTCGGGCGTGACGTTCGCCGGAGATGTCGATTTCGGTCCTGATGGGGCGTGGGGCTTAGACCGCTTCAACGACGAAACGCAACGCTGGTACGACCGCTGGTTGCGCGACATACCGACAGGCGTCGAGGACGACCCACCCGTGCGTATCTTCGTGATGGGTGGCGGCGACGGGCATCGCACGCCGCGAGGCCACATGTTCCATGGCGGCGCGTGGCGCGACGAACAGGAATGGCCGCTCGCGCGCACGGTCTGGACACCGTTCTATTGTCAGCCTGACGGTGGACTCGCGACGGACCTCCCGCCAGCAGACGCGGAGCCTTCGCGCTTCAGCGCCGACCCTGAGCATCCGGTGCCGACCATCGCTGGCAGCATGTCGGGGCTGAACGAAGTTGTCGCGCTCTCGCCCGACCTCGATCCGTATTGGAGCCAGACGCTGCCGCTGGCTCCACGGATGCGCTCGATTGTGATGGAAGGAGCCGCCCACCAGCAGGAAACGCCGCAGATCGTCGGCGCTCGACCACCCTACCTGCCGCTCGCCATGCGCCCCGATGTGCTGGTCTTTCAGACCGAGCCACTCCCGGCAGCGGTCGAAGTCACCGGACCACTTGAGGTCAACCTCTGGATCGCGTCGTCGGCACGTGACACCGATTTCACGGTCAAACTGGTTGATGTATACCCGCCAAACCACGACTACCCGGCGGGGTATCACATGAACCTCTGCGACGGTATCATCCGTTGCCGCTACCATGCCAGTTGGGAGCATGAACAGTTGCTCGAATCGGGACAGGTGTATCAGGTGAAGATCGACCTCGCGCCCACCAGCAACCTGTTCGGCGTGGGACACCGCATCCGGCTCGACATCGCCGGATCGAACTTTCCACGCTTCGATGTCAATCCGAACACCGGCGAGCCGATGGGTCAACATACCCACACGCTCGTCGCGCACAACACGGTATATCTCGACCGTGATCGCCCGTCGCATGTTGTGCTGCCGCTGATCCCACGTTCCGCCGAGCGATCCGGCCCGAACGGTCACGCGCCGCACGGTGAGGTGACAGGTGCATAGGCGCACACGCTTCGAGGAAAACGCATGAACGAACGACCACTCTACGGCACGCTCATCGCGAAGGACGTGATGGTGCCGATGCGCGATGGCGTACGCCTGGCGACCGATATCTACCGTCCTGCTACGAACGGCGAACCGACGGCGGGACAGTTCGGCACGATCCTGCTTCGCACCTCCTACGACAAGGCCGCACAACGCTACGTCAGCACCATCGCTGACTACTTCACGCCGCGCGGCTTCGTGACCGTGCAGCAAGACCTGCGCGGGCGCTACCGCTCCGAAGGCACAGGTCAGTACCGGCATACCGCCAACCCACACGAGGGACGCGACGGCTACGACACGATTGAATGGATCGCGGCACAGCCCTGGTCGAACGGCAGGGTTGGCATGGTCGGCAGTTCGCATCCTGGCCTGGTCCAGACCCACGCGGCATTGTATCGCCCACCGCACCTGACGGCGATCTGGCCCGATGTTAGCCCGACCAATTCCTATGACCATCAGGTGCGCTGCGGCGGCGCGATGCAACTGCATATGTTCGGGGCGCTTTTTCTTCATGCCCAGGATTCCCAGGCCGCGCTCGCCGATCCGGTGTTGAAAGCGCGCATCTGGACGGCGATGACCCGTATGCGCGAACTGGTCTACACCACGCCGTTCAAACCCGGACACACGCCCCTGGCAGCCGTGCCGGAGCTAGAAGCAACGCTGTTCGACTATTATCGGCGCGGAGCCTACGACGAGTTCTGGTCGGCGGAATACAACGATTTCAGCCGCCAGTTCAGCCGCCACGCCGACATTCCTGGCACGTTCACTGGCGGCTGGTTCGACCCCTACATCGGCGCGACGACCGGACAGTACGCGGCGATGGCGGCGCAGAACACCACCCCGCAACGGCTGATCGTCGGGCCATGGGTCCATATGGGGATGCGTACCGAAGGCGCGACCTGTGTTGCCAACGACGTGGACTTCGGTCCCGACGCGGTCTGGGGCTTCGAGCGCTTCAACGCCGAGCAGCAACGCTGGTACGACCGCTGGCTGCGCGACATACCGACCGGCGTGGAGGACGACCCGCCCGTGCGTATCTTCGTGATGGGCGGCGGCGACGGGCACCGCACCGCCGACGGGCATCTGTTCCACGGTGGGAGGCTGGCGGGACGAGCGCGAGTGGCCGCTCAGCCGCACACGTCACCAGACCTACTATCTTCAGCCGGTCGGCGGCTTCGATACACAGCCACCACCCGCCGACAGCGCGCCCGCACGTTTCAGCTTCGATCCGGCGCGTCCTGTTCCGACCATCGGCGGCCCGGTCACGGGATTCTTCGAGATGGTGCTGCCCGCCGAGCGCATGGACCCGTTCTGGATCAAGTACATGCCGCCGTGGGTGCTGATGCGGAGTGTCGTAGCCGGACGGACCCGCCCACCAGCAGGAGGCTCCCGGCATCGTCGGCTGTGCGCCGCCCTACCAGCCACTCGCGACGCGCTCCGACGTGCTGGTGTTTGAAACGCGCACCGCTCACCGAAGCGGTCGAGGTGACGGGCGCGATCGAGGTACGTTTGTGGATTTCCTCCTCGGCGACGGACACCGACTTCACCGCCAAGCTGATCGACGTGTACCCACCCAGCGCCGACTATCCCGCGGGCTACCACATGAACCTGTGCGATAGCATCATCCGCTGCCGGTATCGTGATAGCTTCGAGGTCGAAACGCTGATGACGCCCGGACACGTCTACGAGGTACGGATCGCGCTCACGCCGACGAGTAACCTGTTTGGCGTGGGACACCGCATCCGGCTCGACATCAGCAGTTCCAACTTCCCGCGCTTCGACCTCAACCCGAACACCGGCGAGCCGATGGGTCAACACACCCACACGCTCGTCGCGCATAACACGGTGTATCTCGACCGTGATCGCCCGTCGCAGATCATTCTTCCGATTATCGCGGATGCTGATGAGCAGCGTTACCACCCACAAGGAGTTCCCCATGGCGATTGACACCCAGGTGTACACCGACATCGACTACGGCAAGTCAGGCAAGCAAACCGGCTTTTTGGCGATTCCACAATCCACGAATACCTCCGGATGGGCGACACAGTACATCCCGATCACGGTGGTGCAGAACGGCACTGGACCAACAGCGTTGCTTTTTGGCGGCAACCACGGCGACGAGTACGAGGGTCCGGTGACGCTGATGAACCTCGCCCGTGAGATCGATCCGGCGCAGGTGCAGGGGCGCGTCATCATCGTGCCAATGCTGAACCGTCCGGCGGTGGAAGCGGGGACACGCCTTTCGCCCATCGACGGGCGCAACATGAATCGGGCATTTCCGGGTCAGCGCAACGACACGATCACCGGCATCATCGCGCATTATGTTACCAACGCGCTTTTTCCCCTGGCCGATATCGTGGTCGATATTCATTCCGGCGGACGCTCGGCGCACTTTCTACCCTCGGTCAACATGCACCATGTCCCCGACGACCGTCAGATGCGCGAGATGATCCGCGCCGCGAAATCGTGGGGCGCACCCTATGTGTTCGTGTATCGCGATGTCGGCGGTGAGGGGCTTCTGCCTGGCTATGCCGAAGGGTTGGGCAAGACGACCCTCGGCACCGAAGTCGGCAGCGCGTCCCAGTTCGGCAAAGAGATGCTCACCATCACCGGACAGGGCATCCGCAACATGCTACGCATGTATGAGATCCTGGGCGACAAGCCCTTTGACGAACCGGCGAAACCATCCGAGGTCGTCGCCGCCGACTTGCAGGACGACTACGTTATGGCACCGATCAGCGGCATCTTCGAGCCGTTCTATGAGATGGGCGAAACCGTGTCGGAGGGCGAGCCCATCGGACAGATGCACGTGATCGAGCGTCCGCATGACGCGCCTGTATCGGTCCTCGCTCGCACGACGGGCATGCTCATCAGTCGCCGCGCCTTCCCGCTGACGCGCCAGGGCGACTGCGTCGCCACACTGGTACGCCCGTTCTCGCTCGACTGAGCCAAGCCCGCTGTGCCGTGGTATCCCGCATCCCGGCGACTTCTACAATCGCGTGCGATGGAGTTCAGCGAGCAGGTCACTCCAATAAAGCGGCGGTGGACGAATTTCGTCCACCGCCGCTTCGCAACCCTGGGTTGAGGAACCAACGACCAGTTACAGCATCGTTCCGGGACGCTTGCTAAGCGTTCGCGTCTGTCGTCGGCATCACGACGGGCGTTCGGACGTTCCGGGCGTCCTGCCGCCACCGCGTGGTCCACGACCACCGTGGCTCAGGAGATCAGCGCCTTCCGCCGACAACTGGGCGTACTTCGCGTCGGCTTGCGCCTGGGTCAGCGTGCCTGCCGATACTGCCTCCGCGAGCTTGGCCTTGCCCGCCGCCAACGCCGCGTCTACCACGGCCTGCTCGGTCGTGCCGTGTGTCTGCGCCAGTTGTGCAACGGTCTGCCCGCCGCGCAATTGCGTTTCGAGGTCATCGGCGGTCATGTTCAGCGTCTGCGCCGCTGCGTCCAGCATCGCTGTCCGAAGTCCGGCGCTCTGTTGGCCGCGTCCACCGTGACCACTCCACAGCGCGCTCGTATCGCCTGCAGCGATGCGAGCCTTGAGCGCATCAGCCTGTGCCTGCGTCAACGTCCCCTGCGCGAGACCATCATCAATGGTCGTGTTGCCGGCGTTGATAATCGCCGCGTCGAGTGCCGAACGCTGGATACCTAACGCTGCCGCCAGCCGATCAAAAAACGCGGTTCGTAGGGTATCAGAGGACGACGTGGTTGGTGGCGCGGCTGGAGGCTGTGTTTGAGCACTTGCCGTCGCCATACCAACGATGGGACTGGCGGCAACTCCAAAAGACAGGCCGAGCATCAAAGCTGCGGCGACGACGTATGATTTCCGGTGCATGAGTGTATTCTCCTCTAGTCTCAACGATAGGTCGGGCGGTAGCTCTACGCGGTGGCGGGCCCTCCACCTCGTCGTTTCGCTGTTCCCGATGTCATGTAGCATAGAACAGCGATATAAAGGCGGTATGTGGAACTGACGAGGAATCTGTTAGGATTGCTGACACGGTAGATGGACGCAGTGGGCGTGTCGAGGATCACGTTATGCACCAATGCAACGGAACCTATCGCACGGGGTGGCGGCGCTCGCTGGTGGTACGGAGGAGGATCGTCAGCAGCGTGACGGAGAAATAGCAGGGACAACGTACGCCCTTGGTCGTCGGTGTGTATGCGCGTGGACACCTGTCGCGACGGTGTGTGGCGCTATGTCCTCAGCGTCACAGGAGCGCTCATGCCTGGTTCGACAGGCAAAGCACCATGACGGCAGCGAATGGCATGGTACAACTCGCGATGCACGACGACGTTCTCAAGGAATGAATCGCGCAACCGCTCGTCGGTAATGCACCTCATGTATGCTTCCAACGCGGTGTGCGCTGTGCGGAGCACCCCTCAGCGCGGGGATCACCAGCACGCTCTAACACACAGTAGCAGGTCAGATAGATGTCGAACGGTTCGTCCAACCCCACATTAACCCCCTCCGCAAGCACGCGCAGAATCGCCTCGATATGCCGCAGGGCTTGCGCGTCGTCGCCCTGCGCGGATGCCACACGGGCCAGTCCAGCCTGTGGCTCGGCTGTCAGTGCCGGATTGCCAAGTTCCTCGTAGTGCGCACAGGCTTGCTGATATGCCGCGGTCGCTTCGTTCCACTGACCATGGTCGGCGTAGGCGTGGCCCAGGATTACCGTGGCGTGCGCCCGTGTGTAGCGGCTGCTGTAGTTGTTCGCCAGCATCCAGGCTTCCTGGGCATAGGCGAGCGATTCCTCCACATCGTGCAGATAGTGCGCGAGCAAACTCAGCACTAACAGGCCCTCGACCCGCACTTCCGGAGCTTCGATCCTCGCGATCGCACACTGGAACTGATCGAGCCAATGTCGTGCCGCCTCATAGTCACCAACGTACATGTACAGACGGCCTAGCTGCCATTTCGTGCGCGTTTCCTCGACGTACTCGCCAATTTCTTTGAACACGGCCAGCGCCCGTTCGGCCAACGCCAGCGACCGACCGTAGTCGCCCTGCAAACGTACGACATCACCGAGTTCCGCCTGAATCACCCCTTCGCCCCAGCGGTAGCCAACGCCGGGCGCGAGGCGGAGCGCGTGTTCATAATCTCGACGAGCCGCCGGGAGATCGCGTACTTCTCGCGCGATATCAGCGAGATTGCACAGACAATGGACTTCGCCCAGTCGTTTGCCAAGCGTATGACACAGGTTCAACGCTTCTTTGCCGTGTTCCCAGGCTGCGTCGTAGTCGCCCAGGCTTAACTCGATCCCGCGCCACCAGACATGCGCATGCCATTCGATGTCGCATAACGCTTCCGATGCTGGAAACCGCGCTCCAAAGTGATGAGCCAGGTCAACGGCCCGCTGCATCGCCGCACGCGATTCCAGGCGCTGCCCTAGCCGGTACAGGGCTTCGCCGCGAACGAAGTGGGCGATCGTCATGCCTTCAACCCCCTCGCACGTTTCGCCCACCACAATCGCTCGCTCTGCGACAGACTTCGCCAGGTCATACCGGCTGAGGTGAACGAGCATGAAACCCTGGAGCGCCAGCAACTTACTCAGTAGCCGTGTGGCCGGAACCGATGCGATGCCAGCGTCCGCATCCTGAAGCCGTGCCTCGACCTGCCGGGCGGCAAGCCCGAACACCGCATCGCCATCAGATGACAGGCCAGTTGTCCAGAAGAACTGCCAGAGGGCGACCGCGCTCCGGTCGAGCGCTGCGATGTCGCCTACGCGTGCTGCCCAGGCCCACGCCTGCCGCACGTTATCGATTTCGATACGGATCTCGCTGGCCGCTTCTCGCGGCTCGCTGCGCGCCAACCGTTGCTCGCGCTCTGCGACGTAGGCGAGGTAAAAGGTAGCATGACGCGCCTCAACCACTTCACGTTCGCTTGCGTCGCGATGCAACTCAAGTTCCGCGTACTGCCGTAGGAGCATATGGATGTCGTAGCGCATTCCGGCGTTCCTGCCAGCACCACCTGGACGTAGCAGGGATGCCTGCACCAGATCGGCTAGGGTCGAAAGGGAAGCACCCGCGACCGCATCGGCGGCGGACCGTGTGAAACCGCCGCGAAAGATCGCGATATGGCTAAAAACGCGGCGCTGTTCATCGCTTAACAGCCGCCAGGACCACATAAACACTGCGCGGATGCTCCGCTGGCGCTCCGGTGCATCGCGCCATTCAACCGTCAAAATATCTGCATGACGCTCGATCTCGTTGGCGATCTCGGATAGACCGAGCGCCTCAACCCACGCCGCGGCGAGCTCTAGACCCAGCGGCATTCCTTCCACCAATCGGCAGATGCGCATCACCGCTGCGAGATTGTCGGAATCAAGCGTGAAGTGGGGCACAATCCGGCGCGCACTCTGCACGAACAGCCGTACCGCGGGCGATGGCGCGTTCGTAGACATGCTGCCACTGTGAACAAACGCGAGACCCTCGATCTGAAGAAGTTCCTCGCCACGCACGCCCAGACGTGTACGGGAGGTCACGAGTACACGCACGCGTGGCGCTGCTTCCAGCAGTGCCACAATCATAGGTGCACCGTCGACAAGATGCTCGAAGTTATCCAGCACAAGCAGCACCTGACGATCGCGGAGAAAATGGAGCAGTGCGGCGGTAGGATCGCCATAGACGGTGAGACCAACGACCGATGCAATGGCGTCGGGAATCATGCTCGCATGAGCCAGTGGCGCGAGAGCAATGAAAAAGACGCCATCTGGATATGCCGATACCTCAGCATGCGCTGCCTCGACCGCCAGACGGGTTTTTCCCATGCCTCCCGCTCCTACGATCGTGAGCAGACGCACAGTGGGACGCGACAACCGAGCGGCAATCATCGTCAGTTCGGCTTCCCTGCCAACGAATGGTGCAAGCGTGGCCGGGAGGTTATGTGCAGGCGTGGTTATGTGCTTCTGTCGGCACCAGCGCACCCGCCGCAATCTGCTCGCGGAGGGCCAGCGTTTCGGCATCCGGTTCAACCCCAAAGGCCGTCATCAACATCTCGCGGCAGGTTTCAAATTGAGCCAACGCCGCAGCACGCTGCCCACTATATGCCAATGCGCGCATAAGCTGAGTGTGCGCTTCCTCGCGCCATGGTTCAAGTGCAACCTGACGGTGGGCATAACGACGCATTGCTTCGTAATTTGTCACCATTTCTGATGCACGCGTCAGCGTATCCAACGCTTCCAGCGCCTGACGTTGGAGTTCCTCACGACGGAAAAAGAGCCACTCATCCCAGTTCTGGCTGGCTTCAAAGGAGAGACCGTGGAGCAGTTGACCACGATACAACGTCACGGCCTCCTCCATCTTCGCAAGGCACACGGGGCACGCGGCAACATCAAGATGCGGGTGCGTCTCACATTGGGCAAGCAAGCCTACAAATCGGCCAACGTCCACGACATCAGCACCGGGCTTAAATTGAAGTGTGTGCCGTGTCACCTCGACAATCGCTGCGTATATCGGATCAGAAAGCGCCTGACGTGTACGCGTGAGCATCTGACGCAAATTTGTGAAGGCAGCGGATTGTGGGTGATCGGGCCAGAACAACGCGGCGACGGCCTCGCGAGAATGTGCGCGGTCGGCTTCTAGCGCCAGAAACGCCAGCAGCGCACACGTAGTCGCGCCTCCCGGCGAAACGGAGACGCCGTCGACCGTTAGTTGCATCGGACCAAGCAATGTGACAGCAACAGTCATAGGGTTCTCTCGACACCACATCTGAGGATTCGTGGTCTGTGAAGACGCCAGTTAGACGAAGTATATACCAAGTGAGGCGTTTCGTAACGCTCGCGTAACGCAAACCCTGATACTGTGTTCTCACCGCACACACATCTCAACACTATTTCGGTCAAATAGATACTGAAAGGAGGGTATCTTGGCCTCCAAAAGAAACCTGATAGACGCACGTCATCCCAATCGTCAATCGTTTCTGCTACGAGCATGGCGCGAGGGGGACCAGGGCAGGTGGCGGGGGTCATTACATAGTACGGCGACGGGCGAACTCTGCCACTTCGATACGCTCGCTGCACTCTTTGATTGTTTGCTCGAGGAACTTGGGGAACCCAAACCGACTGTCGAGCATGCGGGTCCGACGTCCGAGCGGGGACCGCCGCTCGAACCGTCAGCCAATCACGCCGATGAAACCATGTGAGGAACGCACAACAACTGCTATGGCTACGCGCTGACATAGCGACAGCAAGATTGGAGCAGTGTCGCGGGTAGTCTGACCAACCGCAAGAGCACGACCAGGTCTGCCTGCCTCATCGATCCCACACAGCTACGTTCGACCATCACGCATGGACAACGCAGCCTTGACTGGCGTAGCAGGTGGGCTAGCTCTGATGCCAGGGTAAGCGTTGGCACGAGCGATGGGAGCGGTTTCGGTACGCTGAAACGTGCAGTGTGCTCAATCCCGCAAGTGCAGCTACACCACTCGACAGCATGCCAACCGCGTGCGCGTATGCTGGGTCCGGTGCCACTATTCCGCGCGAAGGCAAGTTCATCGTACGTCTTGCCCGCACATGCCGCTATGGGTCTATGGCGGACGCCAAAGGCTGTGGGGAACTGTTATCGAGTAACGATGAAAACGCCGACAGGGGTGGAAGGCGAGCATGTGCTCGCCTTCCACCCCTGTGCCGTGGTGTGTCGCTGTCGCTCCGTTGAGCGATACCTGCTACGAAAGCTGAAGGTCTTTGATCTGCTCCTTGATGTCCCGCGAGTCGCGTTCTAGCTGCGCGGCAACATCGGCGAACACCTTGTCTGCTGGCTCGTTTTTCACCAGAATCCGCTCCAGGCCCGTTCCGATGGTTTGATCGCCATTCGGGATTAGCAGCCGTGCGGTATCCTGTGGTTGAGTCTTGGGCAACTGTTCCACCGCAACCTTATAGTTGGGGTTTTCCTTGAAATACTCCTGCATTTCCGCTGCATCACGCGCTGATTCAGTCGCTGGCATATAGCCCGAGTGCTTCGACCAGAAGGTCACGTTTTCAGGGGACGCGAGGAACTTGATGAACTCGACGGCGGCCTGCTTCTTATCGTCGGGTGCGGCAGCCAGCACCGCGAGCCCCGCGCCGCCGGTGGGACAGCCGAACGTATCTTTCTGCGGCAAGAATGCCGTACCAACATCGAATTTAGCTGAGGTCGCGATCCCGCCCAGACTACCAGTTGACTGTGATGTCATAGCACACAGACCATTGATAAAGTCCGTGGATTGGTTTTCCGCCATGTACCCCATTTTGTCTTCATGCACAAACGTGCGAAGCCACTCACCCGCAGCGACAGCGGCTGGCTCATCGATCAGCACGTTCAAATCTTTGTCAGAGTACGCCGCGTTCCACTGCCAGATGTTGCCCTGAAAATGCCAGGCGTTGTAGTTCTTGGCCGTGGTGAACGCAAACACTTTCGTATTCTCGTCCGCGACCTTCATTAATTCGGGCCCGTATTCACGTATCTGGTCCCAGGTTTCGGGACCAGTTTCGGGCAATCCGGCCTTCTTGAACAGGTCACGGTTGAAGTACAGGAGTGGTGTACTGCGGGCGAACGGCACCCACCAGATCTTGCCGCCACGGGTGCCTTCGTTGATCAACGGGTCAACGTAGATGGTGGGGTCAAAGTTCACTTTAGCAAAGATGTCGTCCAATGCCTGGAGTGTCTGGTTGATATAAAAGCGATTCCAGGTTACCTCGGACAGCGACACCATGTCGGGAGTCTGGCGCGCCGCCATCGCTGCGGACAACTTCTGCGACGTTTCCTCGTACGTTCCCTGGAACTGGTTTTCTATGACAATCGCCGATTGGGATTTGTTAAAATCGTCGACAAGTTTCTGCACGCCTTCGCCGTTGTTGCCACCCCATGATGACCAGAACACGACGCCCGTCGAACCTGCTGGCACCGGTACGGCGGTTACTGCCAACTCCGGCGCGGCACCTTCGGCAGCGGTTGTAGGCGCAGAAACGGCTTCGCCGGTCGTAGAGCCACCGGCACCACACGCCGCCAGCACCAACATACCGAGCGTTGTGCTGGATGTTTTAAGAAAGGTACGTCTGTTGAGTTTGGACATCGTCGTTCTCCTTCATAACTTTGTACACGTGAATCATACCCCGGATTGAAACGCAGGGCAGTCGTTCCGGCCCGTCTCCCATGCACCAGGCACCGTTGCTACCGCCTCGCCCACGTCCCAAAGGTGGGGATGCCGAGCATATTAGCCTTTGGTAGCTCCGGCAGTAAGGCCGGAAATAATATGCCGCTGCGCCCAGATAAAGATCAACAGAATCGGCAGCACGACAAAGATCGTTGCCGCCATGATGATGCCCCACTGGTTTGTTCCTTCCTGCTGATACAGGTACGCGAGTCCAACCGGCAACACGCGCATGCGTGTCTGGTTCGTGACAATCAACGGCCACAGGAAGTCGTTCCACTTGTTGACCAGGCCGAGCAGGCCGACCGTGATCAGCATGGATTGTGAAAGCGGCAGAACCATGCGAGCAAGCAGCAGCAAATGCCCCGCGCCTTCAATACGAGCGGCCTCCAGGATTTCCAACGGCAGCGTCATGAAATGCTGCCGCAGGAGAAATGTACCAAAGGCCACCGACGCACCCGGGATAATAATGCCCTGGTAGGTGTTCAACCAACCGAGGTTCGCGACGGTCAGGTAGTTCGGCAGAATGGTTACATGAATGGGCACCATGAGCGCGGCCAGCAGGATCAGGAACAGCAGATTTTTGCCAGGAAACGGCAGATACACGAACGCATACGCTGTCATGGTCCCCAGAATAAGCTCTGCCGTTACGCCGACCAATGTCGTAATGATCGTGTTGATATAAAAACGCCCAAACGGTGCCGCATTCCACGCAGCGACATAGTTCGACCACCGTGGCGTCTCGGGGAGCCATTGCGGGGGAAAGGTGTAAATTTCCCGAAGTTCCTTGAGCGACGCGCTGAGCATCCAGAACATTGGGACCAGGAAAATCGCCACGATCAGCAGCAACATCCCGTGCATCAACACCTGACCGATAAGCCTACGGGTCCGCGACGGGGCAACCGTCGCTGCGGGTGATTTATCGAGCGCGATGGTCATGCCATATCCTTAGCTATAGTGAACGCGACGCTGCACGAAGAACACCTGGAAAATCGTTACCGCCAGCATCAGCACAAAAAGCAGCATACCAACGGCAGCCGCAACCCCCGCACGGAACGCGACAAAGCCTTGCTCGTACAGATACCACACCAGCGTCGTGGTGGCGTTGACTGGTCCGCCTCCGGTCATCACGGAAATCACGTCAAAGGCCTGGATCGAAAAGAGGATCGTCGTGACGCTGATGAAGAACGTGACTGGTGAAAGTTGGGGAACAGTGATATGCCAGAAGGATTGCAAACCATTCGCACCATCGACCCTTGCGGCCTCGTAGAGTTCCTTCGGGACGCTCTGCAAACCGGCAAGGTAAATCACGGCGCTATAGCCAACGTTCTTCCACAGGTACACGATGATGATTGCTGGCATGGCCCACGTCGTGTCAACCAACCAGTTGGGAGAAGGCAACCCGACCATGCTCAAGAACACTCGCATCAACCCATACACCGGATCGAAGATATACGCCCATACAAGACCGATCGCCGCGCCACTCAGCACATACGGCGCGAACACAATCGTTCGCGCGACGAACCGCCCCTTCAATGGTTGGTTGAGCAGCACCGCGAGTGCCATCCCAAAGACGAGCGTTCCTACCAGGACAGTGCCAGTAAAATAGAACGTATTAAGCACCACCTGATAAAATTCGCGACCGCTGAACATATAGCGGTAATTGTCTAATCCGACAAAGATTTTTCGGGGCGATACCATATCCCAGCGCACGAGGCTCAGATACGACTGATAGATCAGCGGCCAGTACGAGAAAGCCCCAAGCAGGAAGAAATTGGGGGCAACAAAGAAGAAAAAGAGCAGGTATTCACGTCCTGTTCCCTTACGTTTTGCCCCCGAGCGCACCGGTGCATCACTGGTTGCCAAATGCTTATCCTTTTGTCTATCTTGAATCGACCAGCATGAATCATAGCCAACGAGTGTTAAGAGACTGTGTTAAGCAACGCCAATGCTTGTTCCTGCCCGTTATGACCGTATCCACCCCGGCGTAGCAAACGTTCTATAGGTGCGTACGGTCGCGTCTGATGCCGTGGTTGCGCACAATAACAACAGCTAACGGTCTCCACAACGTCGTGTTCAGCCCCGACGCGATCATGCTATGCGCTGTTCAGGTCGTGTCGGCACCGCTGCAAGGAGACGTGTGCTGGCCATGGATGTGCTCCCTACATTGCTTGATTGTAAGCATCTACTTCATATGTGTTATCACCGTGGAAAACGAAGTAGCACAAATCTTGCCACAGTTACATACGACAGTATAGGAAGGTAGCGCTCGTCGCGTTTGCAACCGATAGCGGGTTGACGCGCACGCCAGTTTCCCCTACCCTGCTCCCATGACCATAGCATCGCCACGTACGATCATGCATCTCGATCTGGATGCTTTCTACTGCTCGGTTGAGGAGCAGCGCGATCCTACGCTCGCGGGCGAAGCGTTTGCCGTTGGCGGGCGTCCGGAAACGCGTGGTGTGGTCGCCAGTTGTTCCTATGCGGCGCGACGCTTCGGCATTCACTCGGCGATGCCGATGGCGCGTGCGGTACGCCTTCATGCCGCCCTGATTGTCGTACCACCGGACTTTCCTGCCTATCGCGCGGCATCGCACGAGGTCATGGCGCGCCTCCGTGCGCTCACGCCCCTGGTCCAGCAGTTATCAATCGACGAAGCGTTCCTGGACATCACCGACCTTGCAGCGCCAGCCGATGTCGTCGCGGCGCGAGTGCAACAGCAGATTCGCGACGAGCTAGGCCTGTCCTGCTCGATCGGCGTCGCCACGAATAAACTGGTCGCCAAAATAGCGACCGATGTGGGCAAGGCAGCGGCACGGGCGGGGCAGACGCCTCGCGCACTGTGGGTCGTGCCAGCGGGAAGCGAGCGAGCGTTCCTCGCGCCGTTGAAGGTGACGGCGTTATGGGGCGTTGGCGAGAAAACAGCGGAACGATTGGCCGCCCTCGGCATCCATACCATCGGCGACCTGGCAGCGTGGCCGATGGATGATCTGGTTGCGCGCTTCGGGCAACATGGCATCAATCTCGCCTATCACGCACGCGGGATCGACGAACGCCCGGTCGTCACCGAACGCACAAGCAAATCCGTGTCGCAAGAAACCACCTTCGCCCGCAACGTGACTGATGCGGCAACCCTGGAACAGACGATACACCGTCAGGCGACCGCAGTCGCCGCGTCGCTGCGGGACAACACGTTGGTCGGGGCGACGATCAGGCTCAAAATACGCTGGCCTGACTTCACGACACCGACGCGCCAGTTGACGCTGCCGCGACCGACCGACGACGCCCACGTCATCGCCGACGCTGGCATGCGCCTGTTCCACGATGTATGGGTCGAAGGTCAACCAGTCCGACTGATCGGCATCGGCGTGAGCGGACTGACTGAGCCACCAAGTCAACTCAGCTTATGGGATCTGCCCCGGGCAGACGCGAGCGCACAGGCGCAACGTGTCGCCGCGGCACTCGCCGCGCTTGAAGCAATGCTTGGCCGTGGTGTGGTGCGACGCGCGAGCGAGTTGAACGACGCTTGATGGCGAAATCGCACCAGCGGCGTATGTGATGCGTTTGTCCCCGGTCCGCCTTGTTGCCATGCACAGCCGTGCATGGCGACAAGCCTATCGCGTCGTCATTCGACCACAACGACGGTATGAATATCGACACGCGGAATAGTCAGGTCAAGGCTGCCATCGTCATACGACCACTCGAACGAATCACCCGCGGGAATAATGCTCACGCCTGTAGGCGCTTCGTCGCGCCGCAGACGCACCCGCACATCATGCACGGGCGCGAGTTCTTCGACCATGACACGCTGCGGCGAGAGCATCTCGGCGGCTCCACGATTCACCAGATTAATCACTGTGCGCCCCGCTTTCTGCCGGAGGATCAGTTCAAGGCGTGGCGATGCCTCGACCGTCGCCGTCCACGCGATCGGCAGGCGTGCGACCAGATCGCCGAAGTACTGCCGCAGTAATGGATAGTGACCCTGGAAGTAATCATGAAAGATCGGTCCGTGGATGGCGACGATACCACCCTGACCAATGGCGCGATAGGTGACGAGCGCTTGGTCGGTGCGGTCCTTCTCGGGATCATGGTGTTTGAGCCGATACGCCCACCCTCGGTTTCAGCCGCGGGTGTGACGGGTTGCCAGGGAGCCGACACCGGAACGGCATGTCCGCGTGTTTCGAGGAAAGTATAGGTGTACTTTGCGTCGTCGGTGGGCTTGCCCTGTGGCTGCGCGCCGACGAGATCGGGGTGATCGTGTGCCAGGTGCGGACCGCTGAGGATGACGAAAGCGCCACGCTCGGCGGCAGCCCGCAGACGCGCGACGATCTCGTCGCTCAGATGGGTCTGTTCTGGAACGACGATGAGTTTGTAATCGTCCATGCGGCGGAGTGCGGCATCGCGCGTCAGTACGTCGGTCGAGCGATGTGTTTCCAGCAGCGTCTGGAGTGCGCCTTCGACCGGATGCCCACCCGGACCTAGCTGTACAAAAGCTCATTGGTGGCGTAATAATGGTCGGTGAGATGCAGTACCGCGGCTTCGGGAACGGGCCGTGATTTCCAACACGCATCCTGGCGTTCGCGGCAAAATCGCGCCGCCGCCGCCATCGTATCTTGATGCCAGCCTGTCAGCCAACCTGTCCGCTGCGGCGTGTTATAGATCATCATCGCACCGCCCAGCGCGACGACTTCCGCGATTCCTGCTGAAGATGGATCACGGGCTTCATTACCCAATGCGGCGGAACTGCATCGGGTTGGTCTTGGTGAATCCCCAGGCCATCAAGTCCCAACTCCGGTCACGGCTGTCGATCACGCGACCTTCGATGGCGGCGCGATTCGCACCAAAGTTCCAATCGTAATCGCCGCTGATGTAGTCGATCGGCGCGTCGATCGCCTCGGGTTGACGCGCTGTATACATCCAGTTGCTGACCACCGTACAGTTTGGCTTGTGCGCATGGACGGCATCCGTGTAATGCCGCACATGCTCGATAAACAGGTCGCGATGAAATTGGAGCCAGGATCGCCCAACCTCATCCGCAGCCGAACGCGGGAATCTACGTGAGCCCGTCCGGCGCGTGTATTCAGCGCTGCAACGTTCGCACCAGCAGGGCTCGCGAAGCCCAGTTCTCGCCATCGACCCAGAAGCCATCGACGTCGTAATTGTCGATAAGTTCGATCATCTGCGGGATCATCAGTTCATCGTCGTAGCCGCTGCTGCGACAGGTGATGTCGGGATCACGACGCGCCGTCGGCGTTCGATACGCCCCCATTCCGGGTGCACCTCAATCGGCGCGTGTATCCCACACGCCCGAATAATGCATATTGAGGTTGATGCCCATATCCCGTGTCACGTCGCGATAGACGCGAAGTTGATCGACGATCATCCCGGGAGCCGTCGAACCGATGTTGGTCGGCCAACTGGTGTAGCCAGCATGACCCTTGCAGTCGCAATGGACCCAATCGGGACGAACCCGGCCAAGCCGTTCGCGCAGATGTTCGTAGGAGATTTCCGCTCCCAGTTCTGTGTCGATGCTGTTGGCGTGAAGATCGTAGTGGAGGCCGAAAGCGTGATCGTGCCAGTTTGGACGTCGTTCAGTCATGTGTGTTCCTCTTATCTGCGGGGCGAAGACAGCTTTGTCAATTCGGTCGTTCGCCTCCGCACCAATAACCCGTGAAGCGCAAACTATGCTTCGATGGCGCGATGTCGAGCGACGAACCCTCGTTCATAAGGAAAGAACATTGCGGGACGGAGCAAGGCCCTCGGTTTTCAGGACCGCTTCGTCCCACATCCCACACGCTAGGAGCCGATATCAAGACCGCTAGGCTTTGACCGATCCTGAGGTCAATCCCTGTACGAAGTACTTCAGGCCAAAGGTGAACAAAAGAGTTGCGGAATCGTCGCGAACACGAAGCTCGCGGTCTGCGAGCCGATGTCAGGCCGACTGGTGAACATACCGGTTTGTGGGTTGTAACGTTCGAGCGCCAGGACGAGCGTTTGCATACTCTGCGGCAGCATCAGGCTTGGCCAGATGTAATCGTCGTAGACTCTCAGAAAGTTCAGGATCGCGATCGTGACCAGGATCGGTCGCGCCAGAGGCATCGCGATATGCCAGAGCGCCTGGAGTTCGGACGCGCCGTCGATGCGTGCAGCCTCGAACATTTCCTCGGCCTGGCTACGGAAGAATGTCGCCAGCAAGAAAGATCGCGAAGGATTGTCCACCCGCCACATAGAACACCACCAATCCCGACAGGCTACCACGTAAACCAAACTGATTCGCCAGGATGAAATGTGGCGTCAAGCAGGATCGCGCCCGGGATCATCAGCACGCCCAGAATCATATAATAGATGCACGTTACGTCCGAGGAACGGGTACGTGCGACGGCATAGGCCGCCGGACATGCCAGGAACAATATGCCGACGATCGACGCGAACGTCATGCCAAGCGTTCGCAACATAGCGGGGATCAGGTCGAACACGGCGGCACGATAGTTCATGTAGGTGGGCGGGAACGGCAGCGCCCAGAAATCGGCATAAATCAGCACGGTTGGACGTAACGACATCGCCACCATGATCAGGATGACGAAGAACGATAGGAACAGCAATACCGACATAGGATCGTGTATTGCAGCATGGTTGTAATGCCGGGCCAGCGGACATGGTCGGGGTGGACGGTTCGAACCGAGTGTTTATCGTTGCGTGGCGGAAGCGGATATGCGGTTCCTGGCCGTTAGATATCCTCGCTGCGTCGTCGGAAGCGGCGTTGAGCCCGGTTCCGAGGATGACGATCGACAAACAGGATCATGCCGATCGACGACGCATACCCGAAGTCACCTTCGGCAATCTTTTTGTACATCTGGAAGGCGGGAACATAGGTTGCATAGCCGGGACCGCCTTGCGTGTAGATCTGGATCATGGCGAAGCCCTGGATCGAGCCAAGGAACGCGAAGAACAGGACAAGACCAGTTCTGCGACCGCAACAAGCGGAACTCGATTGCCCAGAAGCGCGTCCACCAGTTCGTCCCATCGATGCGTCCGGCATCATAGATTTCGCCGTTGATGTTCAGCAACCCGCCCATATAGATCAGGAACGGGAACGCACCGATCCAGGGAAACCCAGCGCCGATGATCGCCCAGAGCGCGGTACTTTCGTCGCCGAGCCAGGCACGTTGCCATGCATGCCAAGGCCGACCGCACGCAGCACCTGATTGAGCAAGCCAGTCGTGGGATCGTAGACCATGCGCCACAGCAGTGTGCCGACAAGGCCAGGCACGACCGCCGGTAGCACGAACATCGTGCGAAAGATGTAGCGGTGAACATCGTTGCGCAGCCAGAATACGAGTTCGGCGACGAGCAGCGGCACGGCAATCGACTTGATGATGCTGGTTATGAGGATCAGCATCATATTGACGAAGCCGACCCGGAAATAGAAGTCGCTGGTGATGATCGTGATGTAGTTCTGCAAGCCGACGAAGCGTGTGATGCTGCGGAGGCTGAAGTTCGTGAACGAATAGTACAACGCCATCGCCGCGGGATAATAGGTGAACAGGATGATCAGGATCAGCGACGGCATGACCATCAGGTAGGATACCTGCGATTGGCGAAAGCGTTGCCAGATACGCGGCGTTGCGATGTACCAGCGCTCGACCGTCAGGACCGCGGCGATGCACAGTCCGACGAGCAGCAGGCTATCAATGCCAGCCAGCACCCACCCCATCGTTTGTGCCTGTGTCGATCCGCTGAGCGCCTGGGGATTCAGCGTTTGCCATGCGCCGTTGCGCGGAATGACCAGCGCTGTGCCATCGTTCTGCGGCAGGAAGGCTTCGATGTCGCTCGTACCGGCCTTGAGTGTCAACCGCTTCTGACCGCTGGTATCGAACGCGAACACGCTCCCTTGCGTATCTCCGGCATAGTAGGTCGTGGTTGGTTCGTCGTAGTACAGGCCACGAATCGCGTATGGTGTGAGCGAACTGGTCCAGACAACACTGCCGTCGTCGGCGAGCAATGTGACCGAGCCGCGTTCGTCACCGACGAGGATGCGGTTGCTTGCTTCGAGCGGAAGCAAGCGGGTCGGCGTGCTGGGCAACGGTGTCACCCAGCGTGGCTCGCCCGTGGCATCGAGTGCGCCGACGCGCGCGTTCGCGGTGCCATAGATCGCCGAGCCATGCAGCACGCGCAGATCGGTGATCGTGAACTCGACGCGCTTGGTCCATAGCGGTTTTTCCTGACCCTGCGTGATATGCGAAATGTAATAGCGGTCGCTGAACGCGCCGATGCCGTTGGCGACCAGAACGCCGCCATCCGCGGCAGGCTGTAGGCCGACGATACGGCGGTTGATGGCGATCTCGCCGGTTGGCTGCAAGGCTTGATTCAGAAGCCGTAGCACGCCGTCCGCTGTGCCGACGTACACGGTTTGCTCGGTTGGAACATACGCCAGTCCGCCAATCGGTGCGTCGAACTGTGCTTGCTGCGCGACCGTGCCGTTCGTGAGCAGTTGCACCTGGTTGGTCAGTGTGGCGACGATGGTTTGCTGCTCGTCGATGGCCTGAAGCGCGATGAATTGGGCACTTTGTTCGCTACGCGCGGTCAGCGGAAGGTTGCTGCTGCCGCCATAGACGAACATAAATCCCAGATTGACGACGAGCGCGAGCGCGAGCAGGCCAAGCAAGATGCGTAAGCCGGAGCGCCGCAGTTTGAAATGCGGGGATCGCACAGTCAATGGACTGCTACGCTGGAGGTTTACGGGTTGCTTCACCGCAGACTCCTGTACGATAGCGGAAGGTGCGTGAACCTCCCGCTATCGTCGAGTAAAGTATTATGTGCCCGGTTGTCGGGACGGATTGTCGATGTCGGCTGCGGTGAGTTGTGCGGCTGTCAGAATCGCGTCGAAGTTATCGGTGATCAACTGCTGGAGGTTTTTGCCAAAGTCCTCCGGCGTGATCTTGCCTTCGAGCGCGTCCTTGAACATATTTTTCGCGTCCTCGGACACCTTGCCGCCGTCCCATCCAAAGGGATTGTTATAGTTGACCTCGGCGTTGCCCATGAACTTGACCTGGCTGAAGCGCTCCTTGAGTTCGATCGGGTCTTCCACGCCTTTGACTTCCAGCGGACCACCGGGCGTATGTTCCCCACTCTGAACCGAAGCGTCCTGCCACGCCTGATAGCCCGGCTTGGAAAGCCAGAACATCAGGAAGTCCAGGGCGAGTTCCGTCTGCTGTTGATCCTTGTCGATGATGCTGAGGTACTCCCCGTGGCGGATTCGACGCTCCGCACGGGACCCTTGGCGAGCGGTCCGGTCATCGGTGGGTTCTCGAAGGTTCCCCACTCGAACGGCTTGATATCGGATTCCTTGAGGCCGAGTTCTTCCAGACGTTCGGGCGTGAGACGCTTCGAGGTCATTACTGAGCGTCGGCAGCGACCAGGTGCCGTTGACCATCATGGCGGCATTTTGTTGCAGGAACGCCGAATAGTTGTCGCCCAGGACGAAGAAGTCCGACGCGGCGTAGTTCGGGAAGATCTGCGCCATGTTCTTGACGAACTCGGCCATCTCCGGCGTGTCGTAGCGCAGTTTGCCGTCCCGCACACCCTGGTAGAAGCGCTGCACGTTATACGTGTACTTGTTATGGATGTTCGGATCGTTCGGGTCCATCACAAACGCATCGTCGAGCTCTGGATCATAGTTCCAGTCGGTCGGCTGGGCGCGGACGGTTTCGATCCAGTTGATATGGTATTGGTCGAAGTAAATCTCGCTGAGCCATTGCGGCACCTGCCATTTGAAATTGGCAGAGATGGGCGTGATGTTGGCTTCCTTGAGTTTCTCGCACACATCGGCGAATTCGGCCCAATTGGTCGGTGGCTGTACGCCTACCTGGTCCATCAAGGTTTTGTTGTAGAACCACATGATATGGACCGAGCGCGTGGGCAGCATGTAGCGCTCGCCCTTGGCGTTGCGCGCGACGAAGAAATCCCAGTTGAGATCGGCATCCCAGGGATTGCCGGTATATGGGTTGGTCGTCTTTTTGTATTTGTCGAAGTTCACATAGCTTCGATAGGTTGCAACGTAGTTGCCGGATACGATGTCAGGCCGAATCGGCGACGCCGCCAGTTGCGTACCCAGCCACGTCGGGTAATCAGACGCTGAGCTACCGGGGTATTCCCAGATAAGTTCGACGCCCGGTTGAACCTTTTTGTAGGCCGCACTGAGTGCTTCGGAACGTACCTGAGGTTGGCCTGTGCCGTTCAACGAAATAACAAGTTGTCCGGTGAATTGCTTGCCAGGATCGGCAAACTCGGTTGACGTAGCTGCAACCGACGAGGCGGTTGTGGCTGGCTCGGCGGGGATTGGCGCGGCTGTGGTTGCTACGTCTGGGACTGGCGTATTCGCGCACGGCAGGGACCGCCGTGTTCTAGCGCGACTGGCTCGATGGCACCGCCACAGGCTGTCAAAAGTGCTGCACCGGCAAGGCCACCTGTGCGCACGATAAACTGTCGCCGTGACATGTTGGGACGGCGCGTACTCTCCGATGAGTCCATCGCGTTCCTCTTGTTTCGGGTTCCGCGGTACTTCAATGAACCAGAACCTTTCCCGATCTGCTGAAGATCGGCTCCAAAACAGCGGCATCGCCCCTCGTTGGGCTGATATGTTGCAGGGGTTAACCTGACGACCGCACTTATACGTGACGATTGCACTGGTTGTCAAGCGACAAATCCATTTCTGGAACGATTCCATAACATATTCGAAAGACGAATATCGTACCCACGCATCATGAATCCTTCGATTATGTTGCGTCAAATACTGGACCGTAATCAGGTGGTGTAGATTCTCACCGGGGTTGGTGAAGCACGACCGCTATTCGGGCGGCGGGAGGTGAAGCCTGACCGCTCGGGAACGGAGGGCGCTGTACAGCGTCCGTGAGCGACGTTGACCACCCTGCACGCGGCAGACCGCAGGCAGCGTCCGTGCTCACGCGCACAACAATCCCGCACAGATAGTCGGGAAGTATCTGCGCGGGATTGCCAGCACCTGTGGTTCGTAGTTGGTTCTCACGAGCGGCGATACGTCACTTACCGCAGCCTGCCCCATTTTCATGGCGCTACGGTCTACAAGGCATACCATGGCATATCATTGCCGGGGATCGTGGTCAATGCCGCTCGGTGAAAACGTGGTTTCTCACGCGGGGAGCATAGTACCGCTATGTGACTTCGTTGTTGTCGTGCCGCTCCCGTCCGACGCTGGTTGTAGTCGGTGTCCCACGTCCCGTCCGCGTCATGAGCATGCGAACCAGCAATACGATTCCGACGATAAGCAACACCAGAACGAGCAACCATACCAGCATCATTCCGACCATCATTCCACCCATCATTCCATCCATCATCATTGTATCTACCTGTGTTCCTTGATATCGTATTGTGTCAGCAGCGTTTGTTGCGCGCTTTCGCGCAACCGTCCGGTGCGATCCGTTTCCATAGCGGTTGCTTCAGGTTGAACGCTATGGGCGAAAACGTACCCAATCGCGTTCGGTCGGACACGCAAGCCGGTGTACGACCGTGCCCTACGAGCAATGCACGTCATATGCCGCGAGAATTTGGAGCGAAGGTGACACGTCGTCGCCGTACCGCGCTCGCTAGCCGCGCCTCTTTGTATCGCCGCTGCCATTTCAGGCGAGCAACGAACCGACCGCACGCATGCGCGGAAGCAGTCGTGGTCTGATGGGTTCGGGGCTCATTTCATGCTCGACTATGGGTGTACTGTACATAGCCAGCAGAAGGAGAATGCATGGACAAGCGACGACTGGGACGTGGTGGGAGCGAAACGAGTGCCCTGGGGCTTGGATGTTGGGCGATTGGTGGTCCGTTCTATCGCGAAGGGAGATCCGGTTGGATGGGGCGAGGTCGATGACGCCGAATCGACGCGGGCGATCCATGCTGGCCTCGACCGGGGCGTCACGTTGTTTGATACATCCAACGTGTATGGTGCCGGACATTCCGAGCGCGTGCTGGGCGCGGCCCTGCGCGGACGCCGCGACGGCGTGGTCATCGCGACGAAGTTCGGCAACGTCTTTGACGAAACCAGCAAGCAGATCACTGGCACCGATTCGACGCCTGACGCGATACGGCAACAATGTGAGGCATCGCTGCGGCGGCTCGACACCGATTATATCGACCTGTACCAGTTGCATATCGACCCGCCCGCTGACACGATCCCCGCTGTGCTCGACGCCCTCGACCAACTGGTGACGGACGGCAAGATTCGCGGCTACGGATGGAGCACCGACGATCCTGCCAAAGCGCGCATCTTCGCCGAACGCCAGCATTGCATCGCCGTGCAATTCACGCTCAACGTGCTCGAAGACAAGCCAGCCATGCGTGCGGTCTGCGACGAGACCGACATCGCCGGACTTAATCGCGGGCCGCTGGCGATGGGGCTGTTGACGGGCAAGTTCAGCGCCGGATCACGCCTCCCCGCCGATGACATCCGTGGCGCGGGCGCTCCCTGGATGCAGTATTTCAAGAACGGACAACCCAACGAGGAATGGTTGCAACGCCTCGCCAGCATCCGCGAAATCCTGACGAGTGACGGGCGTTCGCTGACGCAGGGAGCGCTCGCCTGGATCTGGGGCAGAAGCGAGCGTATGCTGCCGATTCCGGGTTTTCGCACGGTCGCGCAAGTCGAGGAAAACGCCGGGGCGCTCGCGTTCGGCCCACTATCAGCCGCGCAGATCGCAGAAATCGACACGATCCTCGGTCGCGCCTGAACAGCAAGGGGTGGCACATGCCCACCCCTTCACCGCAGCGGGATTCGGCGATGATATCATGCACTGGTTCTCGCAAGCGGAAACGCAGCGATACAGTGAAAGGAGCAACCAGTGGCTGAACGCCCACCCAATATCCTTTTCATCATGTCCGATGATCACGCCGCCCACGCGATGAGTTGCTACGGCAGCCAGATCAACAAACGCCGCAACTCGACCGCATCGCCTCCGAAGGCATGCGCTTCGACAATTGCTTTTGCACGAACTCGATCTGCACGCCCAGCCGCGCCTCGATCCTGACGGGCACCTACAACCATGTCAACGGCGCCACAACCCTTGCCACGCCGCTTGACGGGCGGCAACCAACCTTCCCCAAGTTGCTCCAGGCACGCGGGCTATCAGACGGCAGTCGTTGGCAAATGGCACCTCGGACACGGCGGCAACCACGATCCCAGGGCTTCGATTATTGGAGCGTCCTGCCCGATCAGGGACTGTACTACGATCCGCCTTTTCTGGAACGCGACGGCGAACGGGTGTACAAGGGCTACATCACCGACATCATCACCGATCAATGCCTGGACTGGCTCAAACAGCGCGACCCTGAACGTCCCTTCTTGCTCCTGTGCCACCATAAAGCGCCGCACCGTCCCTGGGAACCTGCCGAGCGTCACGCGCACCTGTATGAGAACGAGGACATTCCGCTGCCGGACACCTTCGACGACGACTACAGTCATCGTGCGCGCGCCGCCGCCGAGGCGGACGATGCGCATCGACGCGCGACCTGACGTTGACGGACCTCAAGGAGCCTGTGCCGCCGGGGTTGACGCCCGCCGAGGCCAAATACTGGAACTATCAGCGCTACATCAAAGACTACCTGCGCTGCGTTGCCGCCATCGACGAAAACGTAGGCCGACTGCTCGATTATCTGGACGAGGCAGGACTGGCGCAGGATACGATTGTGGTCTATACATCGGACCAGGGCTTTTTCCTTGGCGATCACGGCTGGTACGACAAGCGCTTTATGTACGAAGAATCGTTGCGTATGCCGTTTATGATGCGCTATCCACGCGAGATCGCACCCGGCACAACCAACGCCAACATGATTCTCAACGTCGATTTCGCCCAAACCTTCCTTGACTGCGCCGGAGTGGATAGTCCCGCGCTGATGCAGGGAACCAGTTTTCGACCGTTGCTGCATGGCGACGTGCCGGACAACTGGCAGACGACCATGTATTATCGCTATTGGATGCATGGCGCCCATCACAACGTCTGCGCGCATTACGGTGTGCGGACGCTCCATCATAAGCTGATCTACTACTATGGCGACCCGCTCGGGCAACCCGGCGCACTTGACGTGCCGTACCAACCTGAGTGGGAGTTATTCGACCTCGACCGCGACCCGGCGGAACTGCACAATGTGTATGACGATCTGGCCTACGCTGATGTCGTCGCGGAGTTGAAAGCCGAGTTACGCCGACTACAGGATCAGGTAGGCGACGAGCCATACCGATCCGATGCGGCTCCCGCGCCGACGCATTAACCGCGCGAGGGTTCGCACGACATGCCTGGCGTGTCGTGCGAACCCTCGCGCTGTCTTCCGTGCATCAGTGGTGGGCGATACCCCACCATTGACACAAATACCCCTTATGGTTGCTGCTGGAATCGCCAGCGCACACCGTTCCAGACGCGCTCGAATCGAATGACGGGGCGCGTCGGGTCATCGGGATCGACGTACCGACAGCGTGCGTCAACCTGCACATCGTAGGCGAAGCGCGGATTGCCGGCATGATCCAGGGACAACGTCGGCGCGATGCCCTGCCACACGGCCTGATCGCAATGCGGTGGAATCGCCTGAGGATTCGCTTGCTCCATCGTCGCGGGTGTTTCGATGGTCCGCGTCTGCCACTGCGGGCTATCGCCCTCGCATGCCGTGGTACACCATGCGTACCCAAGCGACCCATCGTCGGCGATCCAGGCAACACGCGGGCGATTCTGCGCGTCCAGTTCGAGGTCCGGGCTTTCGCCATCATCGCGCGTGCCAACAGCGGTGTATGACCATGCGTCGATGTTGAAGCAATCGGCATCGCACCACAGATACAGCAACCGATGGTTGAATTCATCAGGTGACAGCCCATCGCCCGTGAATATCACAATGCGTGGTCGGTTCATGGTATCCAGTTCGATGTCCCAACTCGGGTGCGGATAGGAGCCGCTTCCTGTCGGAATCAGCAGCACGCGCTGCCAGTTCCTCATCTGATCACAGCCAGCGTCGCAGCCATAATAATACAACCCATCAGGCGCATCGCTTCCGTCGTCGTTCTGCGCGAACACCCGCGCCGTGACCCGTGGCTGACCTGCCGCAGTATAGGTGAGCGATGGATAGTTGAAAATTTCGTAGTTGCCCGTTCCCACAATCCAACGCCCGATCTGTGTTTGTTTCCAGTTGTTGGCGTTGGTGCACATCGTTGCACACGAAACATAGAACGCACCGTAGTGATCAGGCTCGATGCGATAGTTGCGATCCTGGTAGACAAATCCCGGGCGACCCTGCGGATCAAGCGCGAAGGAATGTTGCGGGACACGCTGATCGCTGTATCGAAGATCGCGGTGCCATCGCTGGAAAGAACGCGTGTGAGCGCCCAGTTTGCCCGATTCGTACAGCCCGTATCGCAGGCCGCATACAGGTAATCTTTGCCGCCCGAGTATACGGTGGAGTCCTGCACGATCAGCATACGAGGCATCCCCGTGGCGGTGAGCGCGAGTTGCACCTCGATGGCACGGTCGCCCAGTTGTACGGATTTCCAGTTACCCGCATCGCGGCAACGATCACCCGCTGGTGTACAGCGCTATACACTGCTGCTGGATTTTCCGCCAACGGCACAAAATGGACGAACGCCGCGTGCATGCCACCACTGGCATCAACCTGTGCGCTGGCACTCGCGCCCTTGATGTCAGGCATAAGGTACAGGCTACCTTCCGTCATCGGCGGTGGGGCGGTGGTGGTGGAGGTGGCGGTGTTTCCCTGGCCTTGACCACCAGCGGGAGATAGACCTGAACCGTGCCAGTCGTGGCTGACACAGCAGACCGTTCCTGCCGCGGTTGCACCCCGGCGACAGCGTGGGCGCTGCTGGAAACCGCGAGGAACAGCGCCAGCATTATGAAGGGTGACACACGGCTCAGATGATTGCTCCACCGACCGTGTTTGGTCATTAATATATTCATAGTGGCTCCTTCTATAGACATACGTAGCCTGGAAATCGCAGAACATCCGCTGATACTATTATTCACGTTGAGGTCGCGAATACAACGAGGCGATTCATACAAAAGGTGCCACAAAAAGAGTGACAACCGTTTGTATCAGTCACAAGGACTACCATGTGAGCGATACCCGCACGATCCGTCGTATTCGCCATGGGCTCAAAGACAGGCTACACTGCCCCCATGCCCATGCCATCTGCGGGAGCGTATGGCCTCGCAAGGACGCATGAGCACGAGGGAAGCCCAACAAATCATTCAGGAGTACATCAATGACGGTCGAGCGGCCTAACATCCTGCTGTTTCTTACCGACGACCATGGTGCCTGGGCCACAGGCTGCTATGGCAATCATGAGGTACAGTCGCCAACCCTGGATCGGCTCGCCGCCGAGGGTGTGCGCTTCGCCAATGCAACCACGCCAAGTCCTGTATGCTCACCCGCGCGGGCCTGTCTGCTGACGGGCAGAACACCATCGCAGGTCGGCATCCATGACTGGCTCCAGGAGGTCGAGGCGGAGATCGGCGACACGGACTGGCTCGCGGACGAAACGACCCTGCCGGAGCTATTAAACGACGCTGGCTATTATTGTGGCCTCAGCGGTAAGTGGCATCTGGGGCGCTCCCACCAGACACCACGCGGCTTCGATTGGTGCTTTGGTCTGCCGCGCTGGCAGGGCGTACATAGCGGTCCCTACACCTATCACCTCAACAATCAACCGCTGACGCTGGACGGCAATAAGACCGGATTCATCACGGATTACGCGCTGGATTTTCTGGACCATGCGCCCACCGATCAGCCCTTCTTTTTGAACGTGGGCTACATCAGCACACACTCACCCTATGATGCCCAGGAACCGGACCTCGTAGCGCTGTACAACAACGCGACATTCCGCGACATCCCGCCCTACGTGCCGCATCCATGGCACAGCAACGAGGGTTTTCCGCAGGGCGACGCATGGACCGACGACGACCTCACCGCGCGCTACGCGGGCTATTACGCGGCTGTCACCGACATTGACCGCAACGTAGCGCGCATCCTGCAACGTCTGCGGGATCAGGGTCGCCTCGACAACACGCTGGTGATCTACACCTCCGACCATGGCCTGAGCCTCGGTCATCACGGCTTCTGGGGCAAAGGCAATAGCACACGTCCGTTCAACATGTACGAAACCAGTCTGCGCGTGCCGCTCATCGCACGTCTACCGGACAGTCTTCCGGCGGGACACGTCGTCACGCACGCCGTCGATCATTACGACACCTTCCAGACGATCTGTGATTGGGCGAGCGTTACGCCGCGACGACGCGACCACCCCGCGAACTATCCGGGTCGGAGCTATCGCCACCTGGCGCAAGCAACCGATGGCGACGATTGGGACGACACCCGCTATGGGGAATACGGTGATCTGCGGATGATCCGCACGCCGACGCACAAGCTTGTCAGACGATACCCGCACGGTCCCGACGAACTGTTCGACCTCGCCGCCGACCCCACGGAAACGACCAACCTCAGCGCTCGCGCCGCCTATGCGACGGTGCAGCACGACCTCGCGGCACGGTTGGAGGCGTTTTATCGCCGTTTCGACGACCCGAACACCAGCGGGTTACGGGTCAAAGAACTGCGGCGGCACAACCGCAACGCTGAAGCGTGGCGTGATGGTCGTCGTGAAGCGCGGGGATTTCAGCTATAAGGGCGTGACACGATAGCATCCCCTCGTTCCACCATGCACAGGTGGATGCTATCGTGCCGTGTAGACACGCCCCGTCGCGCCGTATCCAAGACCCGATACCCCGCTGCACGCTGCCGTGCCAATCAATCGGGCGCTATCCGACCCTACACATTAGATTCCTTTTAGATCTTTGACGCTTGACATGTGACCATTTGGTCACGTATACTGATGACATGCAAGAGGAATCGGTCTTTCGCGCGCTCGCTGATTCAAGCCGTCGGTTGCTGCTTGATCTGCTCTTTGTGCGCGACGGGCGGACGCTCAGCGAGCTAGAGGCGGAGCTACCGATGACGCGGTTCGGGGTGATGAAGCATCTGCGCGTGCTGCAAGAGGCCGGACTGATCGCCACGCGCAAGGTGGGCCGCGAGAAATTGCACTACCTGAATCCGATCCCGATCCAGGGCATCTCCGACCGCTGGATCAGCAAATACTCGGCAGCGCGTACGAGCGCGCTCGTCGATCTCAAAGCAGCACTTGAAAGGGGAACTGACATGACACCTGATGTGAAGCCTCGGCTTATGTATCAGATCATCATCAAGGCACCACCGGAGCGGGTGTGGGAAGCGATCACCATGCCGGAGTTTACTGCGCGCTACTATTACGGAAGTACGCTCAAGACCGACCTCACCCCTGGCTCTCCCTTTACCTATCACATGCCGAACGGGTCTGCTATCGTCGAGGGTGAAGTCGTCGCGTCCGAGCCACCCAATCGACTGGTGCATACCTATCACTCGCTCTGGCCGCCGATGAACGAAGACGCACCAACCAAGGTCACGTGGGAACTCGAAGCGATGCCCGGCGGTGTGACCCGCGTGACCGTGGTTCACGAGGACTTCCAGGGCGAAACCGCGACCTACACCGGACTTACAGGGTGGCGGCTGGACCTGGATTCTCAGCAACATGAAAACGCTGCTGGAAACCGGCGAGTCAATGCCACAGACGAACTGACGCTACCCAGCATACCTGAAGGCCATACGCTCCATGACGAATTGCGACGAGATGACCAGGTAACGACATAGTATGGAGGTTTCAATGAGCCCATCTGACCAGAAAGCTACGAAGGATTCCCCAAAAAGCACGTCCGCGAGCAGCAAGAAGGCCAAGGGATTCACCGATGACGAACGCGCCGCGATGAAGGAACGCGCCAAAGAGTTGAAGGCGGAGGAACGCGCCAACAAAACCAGGGCGGAAGGCGAAAGCGACGTACTCGCGAAGATCGCGGAAATGATCGAACCAGAGCGCACAATGGCGAAGCGGCTCCATGAGCTCATCACCACAACTGCACCGATCCTCACGCCGCGCCTGTGGTACGGGATGCCCGCCTATACCAAAGACGGCAAGATCGTCTGCTTCTTCCAGAGCGCGCAGAAGTTTAACACGCGGTATGCGACGCTCGGCTTCAGCGATCCGGCAAACCTTGACGACGGCGCTATGTGGCCGACCGCCTTCGCGCTGATGGCGTTGACCAGCGCCGAAGAAGAGCGAATCAGCGCGCTTGTGACGCAAGCGGTGAGTTGATGACCGAACCCGCCGCTGAAGGCGGATCGTCCGCGAGGGGTATCTGGGTCCGAGCAGTGTTTCGCTTCGTGGCACGCATGGCTCGCTCGGCCTAGGATGCAATGGGGAGCAAGACGGTGAAGGTCGTTCCCTCCCCAGGGTTACATGACACACTGATCCGGGCCCGCTGCACCGCGCCAATCAAGGTGTTAATGGTGGCAGCGAGTTGATGAATGTCATCGCGACGTGTGGATACTGCCACTCATGTACTGTAATTCTGGATATGCGACCAGAACGGCATCGTGGCAGGAACAGGCAGAGGCCGACCCCCTGTCGGGCCCAAGTGAACCCAATCGTACCTTGAGCAGGGCGACCAGGGCGGCACAACGTGCGGTGATCCTCACACCATGCCACCTGGTCGCCCACCGCAATCAGGGAGCGGCTTCGTTTCCCTCGTGCTGCAACCAGATCAAGCGTTCCAGGGGCGCGAGCATCGTCACCGTCTGCGGTCCACGATACGAGCGGCCTTCGTCGTCACGCCAGGTGCCGGGGGGAACGACGACCGAACGCTCGAACTGGCCTTTGTGTACGACCGGAGCAACAAGAATCGCGTCGCCGAGCATGAACTGGTCGGTGATCGCGGCGTATCCATGACCGGGGAACATGTATTCCAGGCTACGCACCATCGGTTCGCCGCTGCTGGCACACTCCTGAGCCAACTGTTCAATGTCGTTCGCGAGGCGCACATGAAGGAGCGCGGCATCACGACAAAGCGTCGCATGGTGCGCGTCCAGAATACGCCACGGCGCGACCGAAAATTGCGTCATCGGACACAAGGCCGCCGCCTGTGCGTAGCGCACGACGAGTTCAGCATCGACGGCAAACTGATCGCCCAGAAACGACGTATATTGGCCGCCGCCGATCATGTCGGGACACACGAACGGATACCCGAGCAGGCCTTGCGTTATCAGGTTCGGCATGACGGAGCCGAGGCCGTCGGCATCCCAGGCATGATTGCGGTCGGCCAACCGCTGCGCGAGCGGCAGGTCGGCACTTTTCCACGCGGCGCGAAACTCGTTGAGTGGAAACGCCGCACCCAGACGATTGAACGCCTCGCAATGGAGATGCCCATCGCGCGGATAAAACGCGAAGTCGCCCGCGTCGAACTTGAACCCGTCCACGCCATAGGTTTCGGTGAGCACGCGCAACTGCCGGGTAAACCAATCGTGCCCTTCGGGACGAGTCAGGTCCAGCACAGCGCTGAAGCCGTTCCACCAGTCGGAGAGATACGGCTTGCCATCGTCATTCAGGACCAGCGCGTTCGCCTCACGGACCTGGCGAAAGGTGAGGCTATCGGGGGAAATGAACGGGCAGACCCACAGCATCACCTCGAAGCCCATCGCGTGAAGGCGCTCGATCATGGCGGTTGGATTGCGAAAGCGTCCGGGGTGAAAGTCCCACACACCGTAATCCTCCTGCCAGTTGTCGTCGATCATCAACACGCCGGGGGGATAGCCTTCGGCCAGGAGGCGCTCGGCATAGGCAAGGATTGCGGTTTCTTCCTGGTCATACATGAGTTCGATCCAGGTGTTGTACTGGGGAGCGCGGAACAACAGCGGAGCGGGATATGCCCCTGGAGCCGGAAAGAACTGCTGGCGCGCCGCCAGGAACGCACCCCGCAACGTTTCATGTCCGGCATACAGATGAATGGGCGCGTCGCCCTCACAGTGCATCTCGCCACGGGTCCCGCGCAGAACGAACGGCGCGTCACTCCAGATAAATCGTCCCTGGTTGGAAAGATACAGGGGTGTCGCCTGATTGGAGCCGTTGTTGTAGAGATCAACCTCAAATGTGGAGCTAGCATCAAATGGCAGACCGACCCCGTCACTCGCGCGTCCACCCCACCAGCATTCGTCAGCGAGCAGGGAAAAATCAAAGGAGTGTAGAGCCAAAGCGAAGTACCTCTCGTAAAGCAATCAATGCGGAAACGGAACTATAGCAGGGGCGGCGAACTTCGACAACAAGCCGTATTCCATGGGCAGGGTTCCGCCAACATCGTGAAATCTATCATCCTGAGCCGCTGTGAAGGAGCTTTCCGGACGAAACGCAGACGCTTGGGCCCAGCGTGTACCCGTCAGCGTGACAATCTCGACAAGTTTACCGTCTTGCACGGCACGTTGATGCAGCCACACCCCCGCGCGTGGCCAGGAATGACAATCGTGCGGACCTGCTTTATGATGGGCGGTCGCTGGCTTGATTTTGACCACCGACAACTGACCACGATGCGTCCATGCGTCCTGGCGAACCGTGAGCGGCATGGAGTACGCAGAGGACTATGGATAAGCGAACACTACGACAGACAGTCATGCGGCTTCGTGACAACCTGGACGAGCGCACGATGCGGAGCGCGGCGATCTGCAACCAGATCATTGCGATGCCCGCCTACCTGAACACGCCAACGATCCATTGTTATCTGTCGATGAGGTCGGAAGTCGATACGCGACCACTCATCGCCGACGCACTCGCGCGCGGCAAGGGCGTTGCGGTTCCCGAAGTCGTACCCACCGCGAACGATCTGGCGCATGTATGGCTTACGTCGCTAGACCCTGACGCGCTGGAGCCTGGACCATTCGGCACATTCAATCCACGCCACCGGCACGTTGCCACGTCCGGCGACTGGGGCATCACGATCGTACCGCTGCTGGCCTTTGATCGGCGCGGGTACCGACTGGGCTATGGCAAAGGCTATTATGACCGTCTGCTCGCCGCCGACCGTGCGGCCACGATCGGCATCGCCTTTGCTGTGCAGGAAGTGGGCAGCGTTCCAACCGACGCGCATGATGTCCCACTGGATTGGATCGTCACCGAACGCGAGATCATTGACACGCGGACACAACGCTGATGCGGGCAACCGCGTTTGATGGATGACCCGTGGTAGCATCGCGGTGTCACGGACGCGATGGAGGTAAAACGGGTGTATGGAAACTGAGCCACATACTGGATTCTTGGTCGATCTGCCGGAGTGGGCCAGGGGAACGACACAAAGCGGTCCAATCTGGAGCCACGAAAGCAGCGATCTGGATATGACATTGCTCTCATGGGCGGCACAGGAGCAGATCGTCGCGCATGTCAACGCTGAGGTCGATGTCCTGCTGATCGGTGTCGCGGGCGTTGGCGAGGTAACGGTCAACGGCACGGTCTACCAACTTTCGCCGGGACAGATCCTGCTCATACCGAAACATGCCGAACGCTCATTGCGATGTACGGGCGAGCGTTGGAACTATCTCAGCGTGCATCAGCGGCGGCGTGGGCTGTGGCCCACGGTCAGCACCGGACGAACGATGCCGTAGGAGCACCCACGCTGGCGGTGCCGCACACCAACCGAGCAGCGCGATGGATGGCCTGCTGTAGGCATGCTGTTGTCCACCTCTACGGACGATAGGAGCGATCCCGCATCGTCGTTCTCCCACGCCACCCCCAGCGTGGTGGCTCCTTCACCACACAGTGACGTTTGCTTAATCATAGCGACAGCATTACGAGGTAGATTGTACGTGTAGATACGCTACTGGCAGATCGCATGTCGATGTGCAAAACGCTGGCTCGGACGGTGTGCACATAGCCGCAGAGGATCTGCGTGTCGGGATGAGCGAGCCGCACAGGGCACATACAATAAGGATTATTTCTATGTATTCACGACGATTCATCGGAAGTATGGGATTGCTCATGGTGTTAGCGCTGGTCGGCTGTGGTGGAGCCACGACAACCGGCACTACCACAGGCGCAAGCGGCAACGAAGGAACGCCCGCAACATTGAACGTGGAAGCGGCCTCAGGTGGGCAACTAAAGTTTCAGCCGGATGCGCTGAGCGCCCCCGCCAATCAACCGTTCACCGTAGACTTCAAAAACCCTGCTCCGCTGGAGCATAACTGGGTGCTGGTCGCGCCAGGGCAGGAGCAAGCAGTGGTCGATGCGTCAGCCAGCAAGGGTGGCGATCCGACAGGGGTCAGCGGTGTGATCGCCCTGGGCACCGTCCTCAAGGCGAACGGCGAAGAAACCGTTAACGTGCCTCCCCAGTCGGCGGGAACGTACTCCTATATCTGCACGGTTCCTGGACACTATGCCGGCGGCATGAAGGGGACGTTGACCGTTAAGTAACAGGGTCAATGACGACCTGAACAGTCAGCGTGCGATTGCTCAGGTCCGCACATGCTGTGAGGTCCGCGGTCCGTGCGTATGCTCATACGCACGGACCGTTGCCAGGCTCGCCAGAGCCGGAAGGACACAAAACATGCATACGATAACCAACGAGCATACACGCGACCAGACCGCACAGCCATGCTCCGGTCTCCACGACGAGGATGCAGCAACGCTTCGGGGCTACTACTACCGCATGCTGCTGATCCGGCGCTTTGCGGAGCACGCCGAGGAGCTATCCACCACAGCCAGCAACGGCGGCGTTTGTCACCGTAACCACGGCGACGAGGCAACGACGGTGGGGCTGTTGGAGGCACTCAGACCTGCCGATTACATCTTCACGAACCATCGGGAAGACGGCTATAGCGTCGCACGCGGTGTCGCGCCCGTACAGGTCATGCCCACGATGTCTGGCGCATCGCCGGACGAATCGGACAGCCAGCGCAAAGCGATACAACTGTTCGACCCTGCCTCATACTCCATGGATGACTACGCCAGCGTCGGTGCAGACCTGTCGCTGGCTGTCGTGGGTGCAGGGTGGCGTGTGCGCCGTCAACTCCATCGTTTCTTGACATCATTCACCTGTACGACGACAATCACCAGAGCCGGAATCTCTTCGCGGTGGGAGCATGGTCGTCCACATGACGCGCCCCGCATACGCCGGAGCCGCGATAGATTCCCAGGAATGCGGCACACGAAAGGAACAGGATGACTCCCATCAATCGGTGTCTGTCCGTGCTGCTCGCGCTCGTTCTGCCGGGAGTGCTGGCGAGCGGGTGTAGCACCGTGACCCGAATCGATGCGGATGCCGATAGTCGTCCACAGCGCGCTGACGCGCTGCGGCATGAACGACCGGAGGATCAAACTCCGACCAAGGAGCAATCAGTGGAACTTATTACAGCAGCGGAACGTGGTGACCTGGAAGCGGTGGAGCGCCTGCTAGCCGATGGCGCCAGCGTCGATGCGCGGGATGAAACGGGAAAAACAGCCCTGATCGCCGCCGCATATCGCAATCATCTTCGGGTAGCCGACGCTCTGATCGCGGCTGGAGCCGACGTTAATATCCAGGACCGTACACAACAAAGCGCGTATCTGATCACGACATCGGACGGTTTCCTCGAACTGCTGCGCCTCACGCTACAGAATGGCGCGGATGTCCACAGCAAGGATAGCTACAACGGAACGGGCCTGATCCGGGCGGCGGATCGTGGACACGTCGAAATCATCGCCGAGCTCCTCAAGACCGATATTGACGTTAATCATGTGAATCGCCTGGGTTGGACCGCGCTCCTGGAAGCGATCATACTGGGCGATGGAGGTCCGCGTCATACCGAGGTCGTGCGGTTGCTTGTCGCCGCGGGCGCTGATGTGAACATCGCGGATAACGAGGGCGTGACACCGCTGGCTCATGCAGAGCGTCGCGGCTACCAGGAGATCATCGACATCCTGACCAGCGTTGATAGGTAGCATATCAGTGCCCATCGCAGGCACAAACGCCGCAACAGCAAGGCGGCAACCTCGCGTCACACAACCCGTTAAGGTGACACATACCACCCGCGGATTCGCGGCATTCCACTTGCTCCGTGTTCGCCGTCCGAGGTATCCGGTTCAGCGGCGGGAGCGCGTACAAACAAGGAATACCGCAGGGTGATGTTTATGCTGATGTCCGGTTGGGAACGAGGCCACTCGGTAGCGCGTAGCCGCACGACATACAGCAGCAGCGTTGTCGCCCGCATCGTCGAAACGATACCTTCGCGCCGAGTTTCCCCGCATCTTGACACGACCCTGATGATATGACTGATACAACCGTTGATCGATGGTGACACGAGCAGAACAACGATATGAAGGATGCCATGCGACACGACGTTTCCGCGCTGATCGCCTTGAACGCATATGAGGCGCGCACAGCCGCAGCGATATTCGACCGTTTATTTCCAGCAGACGAAAACAGTCCAGGCGCGACCGCGCTCGGCGTCCTCACGTTTGTCGACCGTGCCCTGGCAAGCGACTACCGTGATAAAGCCGAGGCATACCGGGTTGGACTGGCGACACTCGACCAGATCGCCCGCCAACGTTGGGGCGCGCCATTCGCAGACTGCCTCCCTGAACAGCAGGATGCGCTGCTCGGTGAACTGGAACACGGTTCGCTGCCGGACTTTCGCGTGCCGCCACCACGCGACTTTTTCGCCATGCTGCGGGCGCACCTACAGGAAGGATTATTCGCGGACCCGGCGTACGGTGGGAATCGTGACAAGGAAGGCTGGCGTTTTCTTGGGCATCCGGGATTCTGGTTCGAAAACTCCGCCGAGGAAAATCTGGCGCCTGAGCCTGTCACCAAAGGCGGCGTGATTCAGTCGCTGGCGGATGTGGGCTACCGCCTTGATGGTGGTCCACGCGAACCTGTCGAACTGCCGGGGTACGACCCACAACGTGGCGGCGAGCCGCCGAGCGGCCCCGTCGATGTCGTGCTGGTCGGTGTCGGCGCGGCGGGAGCACAGGCGGCGATGCTCCTGTCCCGCGCAGGCTTGCGTGTCGTCGGATTCGAGGCCGGACCGTGGCGCACAAAGCGTGACTTCGTACCCGACGAACTCGGTTCCGCCTATTATTGTCGGGGCGGCATGGGCGTGAAGTTCCAGAACGAAACACCGCGCTGGCGGCTGAATGACCGTTCGCCGACGCGCGAGGCAGTCTTTACCCTGGGTCGCATGATGAACGGTGTGGGCGGGTCGGTCATTCATTGGGGCGGCGCCCTGCGTCGTTGCCATCCTCACCATTTCCGCTACCTGAGCCATATACGCGAACAGGGCGGCGAACGGGCGCTGCCCGACGGTCATACCCTGGTCGATTGGCCTATCGGCTACGATGCCCTGGAGCCATATTACACCGATATCGAATACCAGATCGGTGTCGCTGGCGACGCCACCACCAATCCATTCGTGCCCCGCAGCCGACCTTTGCCCATGCCACCGTTGCGGCCATTCACCATGGCTGAAACCTTCCGCAAAGCGACCGAGGCGATGGGCCTGCATCCCTATCCCACGCCCGTTGCCGTCAATAGCGTGCCCTATAATGGCTACCCCGCGACAAGCTACTGCGCCTGGAGCGGCGGCTTCGGACCCCTCAACGACGAACGCTGGCATCCCGGCCTGACCTGGGTGCCGCAGGCGCTCGCGACCGGGCATTTGATCTGCGGACACAATGCCGGGTGGTGCGGGTGCTGACCGACCGCGAAGGACATGCCAGCGGCGTCGAGTATGTGGACGCGAACGGCAACTGGCAGGTGCAGGAGGCGCGTACCGTTATCCTGTGCTCCTACACCTACGAAAATGTCCGGTTGCTGCTGCTTTCGGGCGATGGACGGCATCCGAACGGATCTGGGCAACAACACCGGGCAGGTCGGAAAACATATCATGACCAAGATGTGGTCCGATGTTTCCGGCTATTGCCCCGACACGGTGTTCAACGCGCATACCGGACCCGCTGCCCAGATGTGGAGCCTGGACGATTATATCGCGGCGGACTTTGATTCGGCAGCGCGTGGATTTATCGGCGGCGCCACCCCCAACATTGAAAATCAACGCTTGCCGATTCAGATCAGCCGTGAGGCTATGCCAGCGGACATCCAGCGGTGGGGCAAGCCGTATAAGGATCACCTCCGCACCTGGCAGCATATCGCAGCGGTGCGGCTCCAACCCGATGCCTTACCCTACCATGCCAATTACCTCGACCTCGACCCGCGCCACCGCGACCGGAGCGGCCTGGGCTTGCCAGTTATCCGCATGACCTATGACCTACAGCCCAACGAGCATCGCGTGGCAGCCTTCATGGAAGGCCAGGCGGAACAGATTCTGCGCGAGATGGGCGCGACCAAAACCTGGCGTGGGCAGCGTATGAGTGGCGTCGTGAGTAGTCACGAACTTGGCGGGTGCCGCATGGGCGACGATCCCACCACATCGGTTGTGGATGCCGACCTCGGTGTCCACGATACGCCAGGATTATATGTGTTTGGCACGGCAGTCTTTCCCACCTGCCACGGTGTCAATCCAACCCTGACCATGTTCGCGCTGTGTCAACGCGCCGCCGAGCACCTCGTTGACACCCTACAGGGAGGAAGCGCGTGAGGATGGAGCGCGTCAATTCCCGACCAACCGAATTTGCCGCCGTGACTGGAACGTCGCCGGGACGGATTCTACTTTATCACCATGTATCAGGAGCAAGCAACGACATGACACATTCTGTGACACCTGCTGGACCTTATCGGATGCGTATTGGTGCCGAATGGCGCGAAGCCACGGGTGGCGCGACCCGCCCCGTGATTAACCCCGCCACCGGCGAGGCGTTCGTGGAGGTGCCGGAAGGCACCCGCGAGGATGCACACGCGGCGCTCGTCGCGGCGCGTGAAGCACAGCCAGCCTGGGAAGCACTCACCGGCGTCCAACGGGCGGGCTATCTCAAGCGC
This sequence comes from uncultured Chloroflexia bacterium, assembly GCA_963782315.1. Classification (GTDB taxonomy): domain Bacteria; phylum Chloroflexota; class Chloroflexia; order Chloroflexales; family Kallotenuaceae; genus JBBSGA01. Next base: position 23,643 of record CAWAJS010000028.1, on the reverse strand, counting down.
ATCGCGGAATTGATTCGCGAGCATGCCGAACATCTTGCGCGGGTGGTCGTGCGAGAACAGGGCAAGCCGCTGGTGGAAGCACGCGGCGAAATTGGTGGCACCGCCGGATTCTTTGACTATTACACCTCCTACGCACGCACGCCCATGGGTGAAATTCTGCCATCCGACAACCCCAACGAAGAAATCTGGACCCGTAACGTGCCGTATGGCGTGGTTGTGGGCATCATCCCCTGGAACTATCCGGCGGCATTGTTCGCCCGGAAGGTCGCGCCCGCGTTGATGGCAGGAAACACCATCGTGATCAAGCCACACGAGGACACGCCGTTAAGCTCGCTCGAACTGGCGAAGATCGTGGAACTCGCCGGTGTGCCAGCGGGCGTCGTCAACGTCGTCACGGGCGCCGGTACAACGGTGGGAGACGCGCTTGTGCGCGACCGCCTGACCCAACTGATTACCGTCACCGGATCGGTGCGGGCGGGGCAACAAATCCTGGCGGCAGCAGCGGAAAACGTCACGGTGGTTTCGCTTGAACTCGGCGGCAAAGCACCCTTTATCGTGATGGACGACGCGAATCTTGACCTGGCCGTTCGCCATGCGATCACGGCTCGTTTCGTCAACTGTGGGCAGGTCTGTACCTGCAACGAGCGGACCTATGTGCATCGACGGGTGTACGACCAATTCCTGGACCGCTATGTCGCGATGGCGCGCAACCTGCGGATCGGCGATCCGATGCGCACGGACATCGACCTTGGACCGAAGGTAAACCAGGCCGAAGTGGAAAAGATCGAGCGCATGGTTGCGCGCGCGCAGGAGCAGGGCGCGGAGGTCGCGTTAGGCGGTCGGCGTCCGTCCGGCGACCAGTTCCAGAAGGGCTTCTGGTACGAGCCTACCGTGCTGACGAATGTGCGCAATGACATGGACATCATGCAGCAGGAAATCTTCGGCCCGATCACACCGCTGATGCCCTTCGACGACTTCGAGGAAGCCATCGCGCTGGCGAATGATACGCGGTACGGCCTCAGCACCTACCTTTTTACCAACGACCTTAAGCGCATGATGCGTGCGGTGCAAGCCATTCGCTCCGGCGAGGTTTATCTGAACAAGATCGGGCCGGAACAATTCCAGGGCTTCCACGGGGGCTACGGGTTGAGCGGCATGGGTGGCGATGACGGTCCGCACGGATTCGCCCATTATTCACGGAAAAAGACCATCTATGTCAATTATGGGGACGGCGATCTGAGCGGCTTGATGCCCTACGCCACGCCCGCCGCCGATCTTCCGCCCCAATAGGCGGGTTCCTACGATTGTGCGAGGACGCATGCTGCCATGGTTTGCGTCCTCGCCGCACGTCTAGCGAATCGTGCGATGAGGCGGCTTGTCCGTCGGTCCATGCGCTCTGCTGTGTGCGCGGCGAACGGTGCGCCCCGCGTTGGACAAGCACATGCTCGACGTTTGCCTGGGTGGTATCAACGTGTTGGCGACCGATGACCGAGGGGCAGTCCGAGAGAAGCCCTGGAGATATCGGGGTCCCATGGCTTTAGCGGCACTCGTCTTCCGGACCGATTTGCCCACTTGGCTTGGAATCCTCGCCCCATTGAAAGTGGTCGTCTTTCAGCCCTGCGTGATATCCTGGCCAACCTCTGGCGGAACCGCCATGCGGATCCTGCCACGGCAAGGTTCCCTGCAATCGACCGTTGCGTCGCGTATGGCCAGTGCATGGTGTCGCTTGCAACGGAGTTTGATCTACAGCACTGACGGCGCAGGATTTGGCACGCCCAGAGCACCCGCATGAGGTTGGGCTGTCCGATATGGCTCAAACCGACCGCAGTATCGTGCTATCGCCAGCAGCGCGATGCTGATATAATCGCTATAACAACGCGACAGCAACCGCCGCGCTCCCTGTATAGCGGCACACAACCAGAGTGCCGACGACTCCGCATCAGGCTCAGCCATCGTCGTCGGACGACGGATGTCCAAAAAGGAGGAGGTATGCCAGCCCATCTCCGCGTCGGTCCATATGATTTCATCCCCGTGGGCACGACAACACAAGCACCGTGGTATGTTATTCCATTCGACAAACGGGGGCGCTGCACTGGCCCCTGACCCGTGAGCATCTGATCCAGGCAGTACGCGAAAACGGTTTCACCGACATCTACCTGTTTTCACATGGCTGGAACAACGACTGGCGCGACGCGGTTGGCGATGATCCATCGGGCGTCGCCACCGGCACAGGATATCGCGGCATGATCGCGAGTTATACGCGCCTGCGCCGCGACCACAACCTCGCGTTCGGGCGCGAGTACCGACCGACTCCTGATCGGCGTCTTTTGGCCGAGCACCTGGCTTGTGCTGCCCTGGGAACAGGCACCCGACATCGCGGCGGACGATCCGCAGCTTTCCGACGAGGCGATTGCCGAGGAACGACGCACGCTGGACGCCCTGGCAGACGCTCTCGACGATGCGGATGTGGAAACATTCTATAGCTACATGCAGCAGGATCGCCTCAGCGATGAACAAGCGCGCGACCTCGCACGTATGCTGCTTCCTGTGTATGACCATCCTGATGCGTCGGGACCGGGAGACAGCGCGGCGGATGGTGCCGTTTCGCCCGACGAACTCGTGGAGGCTTGGCGTGCCGTCGGCAGACGCACCGAGGTGCGGGATACCGGCGAAACGGGCGGGTTGCTCGGCGGTGGTGGCGCCGCGCCGGAGATCGCCGGTGGCCTCGGATTCGACCCACGCATCATCGCGCGCGGCGCGTCGGCGTGGCTGATGAAGGATCGCGCCGGCAAGGTCGGCGCGCAGGGTGTTGCACCACTGCTGATCGACCTGCTCGACGCCAGTCCTACCGCGCGCGTGCATGCTATCGGTCACTCCTATGGTTGTCGGGTGCTCCTGACCGCGATCTGTCACCCGCCGCGCCTTCCGCGCAAGGTGTCGTCCGTGCTGCTGCTGCAACCGGCGATTTCACACCTGTGCTTCGCCACCGACGTTGCCGGAACCGGACGGGCGGGCGGGTATCGTGGCGCGCTTGAGCGCGTCGAGCAGCCGATCATGCTGACCTTCACCAATGAGGATGCGACCGCTGCACGACTTTTTCCACCTGGGACTGATCCGACCGGATGACCTCGGCGAAGCGCAGATCGCCGGTGACGACGAGCCACCCAACGCGTTCGCGGCCCTTGGCGGCTACGGTCCGCGTGGCTGCGCTGCGGGTGAGTGTGACATCAGTCCGATCAAAGCACTGGGCGAGCCGTATGCCCTTGGAGCGGGAAATCCACGCATCATCGCGCTCAACAGCGCCGGGGTCATTCATGGGCATGGCGACTATAACAAGGAGCAGGTCTGGTGGGCGCTCTTTAACCAGGTCAAGGCATAAGTGATCGCGATGGGTTTCGTGCGACGACACGACCCCACCGCGATCTGGAGGGATTCCATGGCGATCTTGCTTAAGCGGGAGCACCGACTACCGACCCTGCTGCTATCAAACGAGCGCGGGCGAGCATCATCACGCGGCAACACGGTCTTTACCTTGCAGGTCGGCGATGAAACCATCGACCGCCTGACGGTACCGAGTGCCGAGCTTAACCTGCCGCCGGACCTCCGCTCGCTGCTGGAGTATGAATACCGGGACCCGGACTACCGCATTCCGGCGGATATCATCAGCCGCATCAAGGGGCAAATCGCCGCCAACCTCGCGCCGTCCGCGCCGCTGTGGTTGCTGTTCGACACGCCCTCCGGCTTCCTGCCACTGGTGCCGTGGGAACGCCTGTTGCAGCCAGGGCTTGGGGTGCCGCTGCTACGCATCCCCAACTTTCTGGTCAACCCCTCCTCCGATGGCGACACGCTGAATGTCGTGCTGATCGCCAGTTCGCCCGTCACCGAGCCAGCGATTTCACACGACGAGATGCTGCTACGCATCCTGCGCCCGCTGCTGGACGTGGTACACCGACGTGTGCGGGCAGATGTCTTTGTGGATCAGGCGGCATACAGTATGGTTCAGACGCGTTTCGAGCAGGAAGGACTTGCCGACCGCATCGAGGTTCACGATCCGGCGCGCACCGTCGAAGCGAGGCGCGGCATCGGATGATGTGTGGCTGAACTGGATTTCCAGGTCGTTGGCCGGTCGTGCGATCGACCTGGTGTACTTCGTCGCGCACGGCTGCCTCGCCCCGACCGATGGATTACTGATGCTGGCGGAGTTGCCGACACGCAACCGGGACCGTGAGATCTTCATCGGCGCGCAGCAGATCGATGCGTTCCTGACGATGGTTGGAGCCTGGTCGGTCGGTTTTAGCATGCCACCGCAAAACTATTCTGGATCGGGTATACGGCTCCTCGCCGATCAACTCGGGCAGCGCCGACCTGGACCGATCATGGTCCATGATGTTGCCGTCGATCCCCAGGGTGCCGACCTGAGCGGGGCATTCGATTTTTTGCTCAACCGATCCGGCCATGCGCCATTATCCGCGGCCCTCACTATCGCCTGCCACCCGGACTACCTCCAGAGCGATATCCGTATGAGTTATGACGTCACCTCAGGCTCCGAGCCGATTGACCGATTGACACTCAGCGGAAGCCAGGCCGCGTCGCTGCTTCAGTCCAACGATGCGGCATCAAGTTGGATCGCCAAGAGCCAGCGCGTGCTGGAAAAGGCAGCCGCCGAGGTGACGCGCAACGCGACCTTTGAGGATCAGCCCAGTGCCACCAGCCAGGGCTATGAAGATACCCTACGTTATGTGAGTGAGGTTCTCGCGCGACACGCCGTCGCGCCGCAGACAGGGACCGATGAAGAAGGTGCAGCATGAGCAGGAGTGTGATCGAGATCGGTCGGTTCCGGCATAGTAATGGCACGGAAATGTTCACGGTCAAGCTCGCTGCGCCAGACCGATGTCTTTTCCGAATCGGACACCTCGGTTGAATTGGTGTGTAGTCCCGCGGACGCGCAGTTCGCCGACCTGACGCTCCAGCAACTCAAGAAGGACGCGCTGCAACAGGCTGGCAAACGGGTGCGTGAAGGTCTGGACAGCCAACCAGCGATCCAGCAAGCCATCAAGCATGCGATCAGTCAGGCGAAGCAAGCCAATACCCCTTTCCCGATCTATTTCCTGCTCCGCGAAAAAACGGAGGCGGTCGAACCGTTGCCATGGGAAACGCTGTGGGACGAACACGAATCGTTCCTGGCGCTGGATCAACGCTGGCCGATCGGTCGCATGAGCGGCGGTCAGATCGGCACGGTCACGACCCGCACCTTTAGCCCGCCCATCCGCATCCTTGCCTTCCTGTGCGCTACGGGCATTCAGGCCCAGGGCGAGTGGGACGCGCTGTATGGCGCGCTGGCAGCGGCCACGCTCCCGGTCCACCTGCGTGTGTATATCTGTGAACCGGACCTGGAAACGCACATCAAGCAGCGCGTCGTCGCGCCGCATATTTCGGTCGATGTCGCCTTCATGTCCGCGCCCTTCGACTTTGCCACGCTGATCCCCAACGCGGACCATACCCCGCATATCATCCATTTCTTCTGCCACGGCACGACCGACGATGGTCCAACCCTGCTCATGGCGACCAAGGCTGACTGGGAGAATGGCGAAAGTAGCATCGCCATCGGCCCCGAAGAATTTGCTCGTATTCCAGGCATGGAGCGCCCGCCCTGGCTGATCACGCTGAACTGTTGTAAGAGCGGGACGCCGCACGAGGACACGCGCTCCTTCGCACGCCAGTTGGCGACCGATCATCGTATTCCGGCGGTCGTGGCGATGCGCGAAGCGGTCGCGGTTGAAGCGGCGAACGTGTTTTGTGCGGCGTTCTACGCTGCGCTCCTGCGCGAGATCGGACCATCCTTCACCAATGGTGCTGGAGCGGTAGCCATCGAATGGGCGAAGATACTAATCGACCCGCGCCTCGCCGTCGCCAGGGCTTTCGCGGGACGAAAAAGCTATCGACCGCCGCCGCCGGCCTCAAGGAGTGGACGCTACCGGTGATCTATTCCCGGGCGAGCGAGTTCAAGCTCGAACAGGTGTCACCCGCCAGCGAGATCAACCGCCCGACGGCTCGATATGCTGCGACAATTGATCGCCACGCTGCCGCCGGATGTCCCGGCGGGCGCGGTCGCCGAACTACAACAACAGGCCGCCACGCTGGAGGCGAGCCTGGCGCAGATTTGACCTGTGGCTTCATGCGGCACGTCAGGGAGGGAGCGATGGAAGAATGGCCGACGACCGTGGAGATCAATGCCTGGCTTGGCGACCGCTCGGCGACGAGCGCACCGGCCCCGACCGCCCGAAAGTTCGCGTCAAGTTCGCTAGGGCGTCCGAGCGGCAGCCTCGGCACACTCGCCCCTGAGGAGTTCTCGCTCGCGGACTGGCGTCATCCCAAAAGTGGGGTGGGGTCTGATTCTGCACCAGGACGCGGCGATCCCCGCTGCGATCCAGGAATTGCTCGACCACCGACCGGGTTCGCCGGTGCTGCGCTACCAACCCGGCATCATGACCCATCTGCGCAACGCCGCGGCGAACGTCGATATTCCGCTCGTGCAGGGGCCGACTGGCATCGAAACCCCATCGTCGCTGCCGTTCTACCTGCTGATCTATGGCTCACCCGCCGACATTCCCTGGGAGTTGCAGTTTCGGCTCAACCAGGAGTTCTTCGTCGGTCGCCTGGACCTCGAAGGCGCGGCGCTCGAGAATTACATCACGGCCTTGATCGACGGATGGAGCGCGTCCGGTGCCGATATCGAGCAGGCGCTCGCGTGGTCGGCGGTGCAGGACACAGCGGGGATCACGCGCCTGATGCGTACCGCCGTGGGCGAGCAGGTCGTCAAGCAGTGGCGCACCGACAAGAACCCCACCTTCCACAACAACATCCTCTTTCTTGACGGCGCGACGACGGTCGCGGACGCTGCTGCCCTCGCCGATGCCGTGTCGTCGCGCCATCCGGCCTTGATCGTGACGACAAGCCACGGTCGCACGGGACCGCTCAATCAGCCTGCCGTGATGAAGGAGCACCTGGGTCTGCTTGTCGATCAGCACGGCGGCGAGGTTGACCCGACCGCGCTGCTGGCAACGTGGCAACCTGATGGTGCTGTGTGGTACGCGCACGCCTGCTGCTCGGCGGGTAGTTCCAGTCAGACGCAGTTCGACCAGGAGTTTAGCCAGTTGATTCCAGCGGGAACCGATGTCGATCTGGTGCTCAAAGGTGTCGCCAGCCTCGGCTCGCTGACCGCGCCGTTTCCGCGCGCGCTGCTCGGTGCCCCAAAGCCGCTGCGAGCGTTCATCGGGCATGTCGAGCCGACATTCGACATATCGCTGCGCGACGTTGGCACCGGACAGCACCTCGCCGGTATCCTGCGGAGTGTGCTGTATGACCAGGTGTATACGCGCAAGCCAATCGGGATGGCCTTCAGTCGCTGGCTCGCGAGCGGTGCGATTTTCAGCGATCCGTTCACCAAAGCACTCGCCGCGTTCAACCAGAATCTGCCGAACGCACGTAAACTCCTGTTGGCCTACAAGCTACTCAGCCGCGACCGTCGCAACACCGTCATCCTGGGCGATCCGACCGTGGCGCTGCCGCCGCTGCCGTAGGTGTCGCGCATATCGCCGCACGCACCACATCAACTCGTTTTCCCACCACGCGGATGCACGTCTGCTCGTTCGACGGCTACCGGACGAGTAGTGCGTTTGCGCTCCGATGATCGGAACGTCATGCCACGTCGCGTACCCGTTCACGATTCCCGATGGCTAGTGCTACAATCGATGAGCATCCGGTCGTGTGATGCAAGGGAGGCTACCGTATGACTGGCGCTACGTCGATCACCTTTTACATCGGGGCGCATCAGGATGACTGGCAACTGTTTATGTCGCCGCAGGCCTACGACGATCTGGTCGCGGACGGGACAAGGGTTGTCTTTATCTATACCACCTTCGGCGATGCCGGTGATATGCGCTGGGGCCAGGGCCGCAGCGCGGGCGCGATAAGTTCGATCCAGTTCGCGCTACGTCAACCCATCGCCACGGTATTACCGCAACGGACCGACATCAACGGGCATCCTATCGCGACGTGCACGATCGGGAACACCCGCAGCTATTTTCTCAACCTACCCGATGGCAACGGCGACGGCAAGGGCTTCGCGGCGACGGGCAACCACAGTCTGGAGATGCTATTCGATGGGAGCATCCCGACCATCGCCGCGGTAGTGGATCAGCAGGAGTATGCCACGCAGTACGCATCCTGGCAGGATGTGGTGACAACCATCAGGCACATCGTGGAGCGGGAGCTACAAAGCGCGGCAGACGTACCCGCCTGGGTCCACTATCTCGACCCGCGGGCGACGCGCCACTCCGACCATACCGTGACAGGCAAGGCCGTGCAGGAGGTGTTCGCGGACGATGCGCGCTTCCAGCACGCGATGTACGAGGAATACATTACGCCGAGCAAGCCGATCAACGTGCATGGCGAAGACCTCGTGCGGAAGGCCGGATTGTACTTGTTCTACGCGCAGACAGCGTTTGAATGGTCGGGACGGGTTGACCAGTTCGACGACTGGCATCTCTCGTTCGTCCCCCGCCAATACCGCGTAGAGTAGACGACGGCGCGATGGGTGGAGCGGGTTATCGTCATGTACACCGCTGGTGAAATAGTTTCACATGTAACATTCACACCTGATATATAGCACGATTGTGCTCCTTTGTCGCTACTCCTCGTACAGCTTTTCGCCGCGATGAAGCCGTTCGGCGATCTGAAACGTCTGCCCCTGCTGCCGCATTGTCGGCGCGTGAGCCGCGAGATACCGACCCGCCGCGATCAGTACATGGGTCGCTTCCGCGGTTCCGCTCAGCAGGTCGTGCTGCCGATAGGCCGCTTCGATGGTCTGGATCGTGTGAAAATCACGGTCCTCGCGCAGCAGCGCCGATCCCAGCGTCGCAAGCAGCGGTCGCACATCATCCGTCGTTTTCATATACCGCGCAATCACGTCTGCCGCCCCACCGACCTGTTGCTGGCGGTCGAGAAGCGGCAGAAACTCGCCAAGTATCGCAGGCGCCGCTTGTGCCGTTGCCTTCGGGCTGGGGCAACCGTGCGGCTGGCATGTTGAAAAAACGATCGAGATATACGCTGATCGCCGCGTCGAACACCCCGCGCAGAAGTGGGAGCGTCCGCTTCTCGGGCGACGCATCAGGCGTGGCGCGGTCCTGTTCGGCGTTCACAACGCGCCGGATACCCTGGTGAATAGCATTGGCGAAGGTAAAGGTATGCAGCACCTGATCCCAGTCGCCAAATTCGTTAGCGGTATGAAACCGCGCCATACGGAGCGCGGCGGCGTATGCCACGGTCGCCGCGATCTGTTCGGCGGTGGCACCACTGTGCAGGGCATCCAGCAAGGCTTCGATATTCGCCGCGGCATCGTCGCTTAACAACTGGCGAGCGAGCGCGATGCGTCCATCCCATTGCTGCCGCCCTGGTTCGCGTCGCGCCGCCGCTCCTGCATCCAACGCAGCGGGTAGTCGCTCAAACGCGCCTTCGAGCAGCGCGACGAGGTCGGTCGGATAGCGCCACCCACTCGTTTCTTCCATACGGGTTGCCCGCGCGATGCCGCCGACCAGACTGGCGAGCACCTGCGCGGCATGCTCCCAGCCAACGATATCCAGCGCTTCCAGTGCCTTGTTCGTAAAATCCGCCGGATGACCGATCTGGATGTACCGATGATCGGTGATCGCGGCGAACAGCATGTCGGCCATCTCAGCGCTCGACGCCCCGGCCTCGATTGCCGAAACGACACAGCGTTCGGCTGCCTCACCGTCGCGTACTTCGACGAAGCGGCGAAACCAGCGCTTCAGCGTTTGGAGATCGGTTTCCGTGTTGGGAAGGGGAGCGAGGCCAAAGCGCGGTGCCATGCCCGCGGATTCGACGGCGACGGCATGGAGGCCATGGTACAGGGCACGCGCACGGTCGGACTGGTCCAGGTACGGGAGAACATTCATGAAGCAGACAAGCATAGTGAGGCCCTGACCCCATCCGGCGGAGCGAAACCGGGTGCCAAACAGCAGCCCGACACGAAACGGGTCGCGCACATCGCCGCGTTCGAGAAGCGATAGAGCGGACTTCGCGATCAACAGGCGGATGTTCTGTTCAAGCCCATCGTGAAGCCGCTTGAGTTGATACGTCTGCTCGTCATACTGCGGCGTTGTATCGATCCAGATGGCGTCGCCGCGCAGTTCGACGGGATATGCCCGTACATCGTCGGCAAACTGGTTGAACGTTCCACCCGATGCCAGATCGAATTGCGCTTGATGCCAGTGACAGGTGAGGATACAGTCCTCAACACTTCCGCGTTCGAGCGGGAAACCCATATGCGGACAACGGTTGTCGACCGCATAGAAGTGGCCGCTATGACGCAGCACGAGGACCGGGCGATCTCCCACCTGAACCAGCTTCCGATCATCGGTCTCGAACTCGTTGACGTGCGCGACATTGATCCATGATGGCGTTCGCATACTATGCTCCCTTCCTATCGATCATCACCTTGAACTCGCCTGGCTGTTGTCAGGTCGCCACGCGACGGAGATGGGGACCAAGCGGCGTTCGGTGTGCTGTCGGAACCATCCGCACTCGGTCGTCTACACGGTTTCGTGCGCGTGCACCGATGGACCCGCTCAGCCCTGGGATATGTCCAGGTACAGCCCACAGGCATCAAGCTACGGAGGAAGAAAGGGAAGTGTCTGTGGCATTATGACATTGTCTGACACTATACTGTTCCTCAGGAGAACGGTTTCTCAGTCTTGGATGTCGACTCAACTCGGCGCAAGAAAGCACCCAACACCGATCAATTGTTCCTTGATGTGACCGTCGCTCCTCCCCTAGCTTGATGCGAATGGGCTTATTTGAAAACGCCGCCCGTAATACCGTCGACAATTTGTCGTTGAAAGATCAACGTGATGACAAAGACCGGAATCGTCACCAGAATGGCGACCGCAGACATGTTGCCCCATGACACGTAGAACTGGCTGGAACTGCCGATGACCTGGGCCTCGCTGAGTGCCATGGTGATGACTTTAGAATTTGGTCCTCGTGCAAAGATCAGCGGAATGAAAAATTCATTCCACCCCGCGATGAAATTGATCACGAACATCGTCGCGAATCCAGGCCGAATCATCGGCAACACAACCTTCCACAGCAGCGGCACGAAGCCCGCACCATCCACCTTTGCCGCGTCTTCGATCTCCGACGGTATCTGACGCAAGAACGATACGAGCACCCATGTCGTGATCGGCAGTAGTCCGCTGGTATACAGCAGGAGTAAGCCCTGCAAGGTGTTCATGAGCCGGAACTTCTGAAACATCTGGAACAGCGGAATCACCGTCGCGACACCGGGAAGCATGGTGGAAACGAGCAAGCCAACCAGGATGATATTCCCGCCCGGAAGGTTCAAGCGAGCCAGGGCATACGCCGCCAGGAAGCTGAAGAACAGGGTTAACACGGTCGATGTTGTCGCGAGGAAGGCGGTATTGAACATGTAGCGACCGATCGGCAGCGCTTTGAAGATCTGCCGATAGCGGTCAAAATCGAATCGTTGCGGCATGTAACTGAGCGGCTTACTGAAAAGCTTGTCGCCGGGCGCGAAAGCTGTCAGGAAGATATAGTAGATCGGCAGCAACACGACGATCAAGAACGTGATCAGCATCGCATAAAAGAGCACGTTTCGGACGAACCGTTGCCAGTTGAACGGGTGTGATGGCCGCACCGTGGGTGTCATCATGAATCGTTCTCCTTGTGTCTCACAGTCGTGCCCACGCGCGGCGAAGGAACACAAAGCCGATTAAACCAACGATCAGGACCATTCCGAACAGGGCCATCGACAACGCGGCTGCATAGCCGAAATTGAGCACCCGAAAGCCTTGCAGGTAGACCAGGTAGGACATCAGCGATGTCGCTGAACCGGGGCCGCCCTGTGTCAGGGCATAGACGATCTCGAAACTCAGCACGCGATAGATCGCGGTGAAGATCGCCATCGTGACGATGAGTGGCATCAATAGGGGCAGCGTGATATAGCGGTATGCGCGAATACCACCGGCACCGTCGAGCCTCGCGGCCTCGTACAATTCCGGTGAGATGCCCTGAAGCCCACTGATGAAGATGATTGCCAGGAACGGCGTACTCTTCCAGACATCGGTTAAGGTGACAGCGAAACGGGCGCTGGTCACATTGACCAACCAGAGCGGACGCGCGCCGGATACGCGCCAGATCAGATCATTCACGAGACCATAATCCTGGTTGAACATCCAGCCAGCAGCGGTGCCAATGACGATTGGCGAGATCGCCCATGGCAACAGATTGATCGCGCGGGCGATGCTTCTGACCCCGGAACTGACGGTTCAGGAGTTCGGCGACACCCAGGCCAAACACGACCTGTAACGCGACCGATATCGACGAGAAGAAGATCGTGAAGATGATCGTATCGTGGACGTTGGAATCGCGGACCATCGCAGCGTAATTGTCGAACCCGATAAAGGTGTGGACACGGCGAACTGGACTGGATTCAAAGAAGCTAAGATAGGCTGTGTAAAAGAATGGATAGATCGATGTAGCAAGCCGCCACAACACGACAGGAGCAACCAGAGCGTAGCCCAGCGCAAGTCGTCTGAAATGGCTGCTGTGTATGTTGAAGTCGTCGCTCGTGCCGGTTGCTCGATGCGCGTCTGGGCTATCTTCATGTTCGACAACCACATACCTCCCGTACTATGGTGGGGCCTCAGCCCTATCCAGTTGCTGAGGCCCCAACGATACATGTAGCGCGGATTCAGCCTCGGTCAGCCATTGTCGCGAAGCATCAGGCTTCATCACGCTGCATGATTGGGCCGATCTTGTCCATCGCGTTTTTGATGGATGTATCCAGATCAACCTGGTCCGTCAGATAGGCATGAATATTCTGCTCGGCAGCATCATAGATTTCCTGGATGCTTGGCGAAGCCGGTCGCGCCTTGACCAGATTTCCAGCCTTGGCTAGCTCGTTCAGGAAGACGGCGGAAGGTGCCTGGTCCTGTACTTCCGGATCAGCCCACAGCGACAGTACGAGCCGGAACACGGCCACGGATGATCTGAAGTTTCATGATCTCTGGTCGTGCGACAAATTCGACCCACTGTGCGGCGAGATCCTTTTTCTCGGAGCCGCTGCTGATCGCCCAGCCCCAGCAACCAGTGGTCGTCTGGGCATTTTTTGGGCCTTGTGGCGGCAGGAACGCCGAAACCTGATCTTTCCAGAATTCCTTGTTGGTTCGCATGGCACCAAGGAAGCCGTCCCAGCACCACCACATCGCGATATTTGCCATCGAGAAAGCCCTGCAAGATCGAGCTATAGTCCTCTTGCGGTGTTGATGCCGGTGCGACCTTATGCTCGCTATACAGCTCTTTGTAGAACTGCAAGCGCCTGACGGCTGCCGGGATCGTCCAGTCGGTTGACCGCACCACCGGCTTGGTTACACCAGTGTTGGATGTCGTTCCCAAGCACGCCGTTCTTCTGTCCGGCCAGCGCGATACCGTAGCGTTCTTCGCCCTTGGTCAGTTTCTTGGCGACTTCAACCAGTTCGTCCCAGGTTTTCGGTGTTTCCACGCCGGCTTCTTTGAAGTAATCCGTACGATAGAAGAAGATCTCGGTGTCATTGCCCCATGGTAAGCGGTACAGCTTGCCTTTCCACGACGAAACATCCTGGATCAACGTCGTCGGCCAGTCCGTGAGATCGATGTTGTACTGTTTGATGATCGGGTCAAGTTCGACGAGCCAACCCGCGGAACCGTAGATCGGTGCCATGAAATCATCGCAGTGAAAAGCGTCAAGCGTGGTGTCACCGGAGGCAAAACGGGTCGTAAGCCCCTGCTGCAATTGCAGATAATCGCCCGGCGCGACTTCGTAGTTGACGCCGATGCCGGTTTCTTTGGTGAATCGGTCGACGACAGTCTTGAAGGCATCGTGAGAATCCGCCGAATACTGCACCGTGATCTGGCCTTTGTCGCCTTGCGAGGTAAATCCACCTGGAGTTGGTTCTACTGCCGGGGCAACAGTTGGTTCTGGTGCGACGGTCGGGGCCGCGTCCGGGGCCGCGGCTTCGCTTGCTGCCGTTGGCGCGGGCGCTACTGCTGGTGCGGATGCACCACATGCGGCGAGAATGAGGGCTCCAGTGCTGGTACCAACGGCTCGCAGAAACGCGCGGCGCGATACAGGGCTGCGCTTTTGCGAGATGATGATGTTGCGCTGCTCTTCGATCATTGAAGGGCCTCCACATTGTAATTATGCATTGCCGACAGTCTTAGGCGGCGGTAGCAACATGTACTCATGCTCGTGGCACGATCTATCTTACATCACGATCGTGGTGTTGGCGATTGTTCAGGTGCGCGGTGCGGGCCTGCCGGCATCTCCCGCGCTACAAAAGGTACCTTTCATACCAACCAGGTGTGCGACCTTGAGTTCCTCTGCTTCGCTCACGCCACGCGCCGGCCGAAATGCTTCGCTCACGTTCCACTCGAATTGCTCCGCATCGGGATATTCCTGGCGGTAACGGTCCAGAGCGGTCGGGAGTAACCGCATGCGCGCATCGATCCAGGCACGATCCCACGGTCCATCTTCAAGGATTTCTTCGGCTGACCGAAATTCATAATAGATCGTTCGCCGAAGAGCTTTCCCTTCGACCCGTTCCGAGCCATGGACGATCATCACGTCATGCAGCAGCACATCGCCGGGTGCCATCTCTACCGATACGGCATCCGGTGCATCCCAGCCGTAGGTATCGGTCAGGCTGCAAATATCTTGCGGTTTATGCTGCGTGCCGGGAAGCACACGGAGCGCACCTGCACCCGTACGTGACTCGTCGAGATACACATCAAGGTTGAAGATGCGATGAGTGCGTGGGTGCACGGCATCTTGGTGCCAGGGGATCGCCTCGCCGTCGCCCTTCTGCTTAAAGACCATCGATTCATACGTTGGCACAATGTTGGGTCCGCAAAGGCTTTCGGCGACCGCTAATACCTGTGGGCAACCGAGCAGTTCGAGCGACGCAGCCTGTCCCTTATTATGGACATAGTTGACGCGGAATAGCACGCGACCCGTTGGACGCTTTGCCCAGACGTAATCACGGTAGTTCGGGTCTGTTTCGGCGGCTGAGGTAGCGTCGTCGATCCAGGTCTGACCGGCATCCCGTAGTCGTTGCAGCAGATCCTGGGGAATCCAGTTACGAAGAATCAAATACCCGTGCTCGTCGAAGAATTGCACCTGCTCAGGCGTCAGGTGATACGGCGAACGCGCTCCTGTTTGCTCGACAGGTTGTACCATCGTGGTGCTTGTCATTTAGTGGTCTCCTCACGATTGCTGTGTTTGCCAAATACCACTCATTTTGACAGTATGGCAAGGATAGAAGAAAATCGTCCTACATTGACAGATATGTTCCCGTTTCCTAAGGAAGGCATGACGAAAACACACGATGTTGATGTTCAGACAATCGGGTTCACTAGCTGGTTCGGTCAGCCGCAAACCATGGCACGCTCCCATATGCACGACGAAATCGAGTTGAATTTTGTCGAGCGCGGACACCTTGTGTATTTGCTTGGTGGAAGGCACCTGAGCATCACTGCCGGACAACTGGCAATCTTCTGGGCGGCTATGCCACATCAACTCATTCATCAGCAACCCTTGACGACACTCCACTGGATGACCGTGCCACTCGGCCAGTTTCTTCACTGGCAACTGCCGCCAACTGTGGTGACATCCGTTCTTCAGGGAAGGCTCATACTGGAGCCGGAGGACACGCAGGCCACACGCGACCTTGCAGCCTTCCGACAGTGGCACACGGACCTGAATACCGATTCGGTCGAGCACCACCGCATTGTCTTGCTGGAAGTTGAGGCACGATTACGCCGTCTGGCATTGTCGGTCGATGCGTGCGAAGCAAGCCCGACGCGTGGCGCGAATGTCGTTCCGGGTGTACACGGAGATTCCAATACGGCTCATCATATGGCGCGTTATATCGTGGACCATTACACAGAATCGTTGCGCGTCGAGGCCATCGCACGGTCGGCGGGTCTGCACCCAAACTACGCAATGAGCCTGTTTCGCACCACCTTTGGTATCAGCCTGATCGAATACGTGACACAGCATCGGGTTGCACATGCACAACGTTTGCTCGTCACCAGCAATGCAAGCGTGCTTGAGATCGCCTTCGATTCGGGCTTTGAGTTCGAGCAGTCGCTTTTATGCCGCCTTCAAACGTGCGTGCGGCTGTTCACCACGGGCGTACCGCGCCGCGTTATTCGGGCGAAGTCAGGTCAGTGGCTGAGGCGAAATGCGTCGAGCAGCACGTCCGGGCTCACCGTTCTGGGCTGGCGCATTAAGCACCAGCAGCATGAACAACGTTCCGGCCCGCGATGCAATTGCTCACGAATAGGTTGATGTGTCCCGGGTGGTTCGGTAATAACTGCCGGGTGTGGCAGATTTCATCGGGCAAGTGGCGCCCATCGCGGCAGCACATGACAACATCTTATGTCGTCACGTCTTATTCAGACGCCCTGCAGGGACCATCGCGCTGGTACGACCCATCCCGGCATCTGCCAGGCACCATAGCCGCATAGTGGCTAAAGTGCCGTATACTCATAGGAACGATATGTCGGCACCGACGTTAGGTAGAAGCAACACAGAAGCATGATGAGCGACGCAACATCAGCGAAAACATTTCCACGACAAAGCGTTGATACGCTTCCTGTCGAAGAAGCAGACGTGAACGTTCTGGATATGGATAAGGTCATCGCGCATATGACGCAGGCACGCGCCCGCGGTCGCTATGACGGTCCATCCGAACCAGAGGAATACCTGCATTACCGCAAGTGTATTGCGCCACTTGACGGGCAATATCGTGCTACCCTGGCAGGGATTCTTGTGTTTTGGCCGCGCACCACAACAGATTTTTCCCCATGCAGTCGTCGATATCGGACATTATCGCGGCAACGAAGCCGTTTCGCTGGATGTCGTGCATCTGGAAAAAGGCATCGGCGGGACGATCTTCGACCAACTCCGACGCGTTGAAGAATATCTGGTGCGTAACACCCACCACGGCATGGCGTTGAACGAACGCAGCTTAGAACGGGTCGAACTCCATGAATACCCACCCGCTGTTATCCGCGAACTGGTGGTTAACCTGCTGGCACACCGCGATTACACGCTGGTCGGCTCGGCGGCGCGCGTCGCGCTGTTCCAGCGCCGGATCGACTGGATCAGCCCCGGGGACTACCACCCGGCGTGACCATCGAAAACCTGCTCGAAGCGCAGTCCTCGCGCAATCCCGGCCTGTTGCGAATGTTGTATGAAGCCGGATTGGTCGAAGCGTTCGGTCAGGGATTGGATACGGTCGTTTCGGTCCTCGAACATGAGGGGATGCAACAGCCGGCCTTTCGTGACATTGGTGCCGCCTTCATCGTGACCGTCCATGGTCGCGTCCTCGACCGCGACACGCAACCCGCCTTCGCGATCAACCTGACTGCACCACAGCGCAAGATCGTCCTGATGTTGCAGGAGCGTGGTGAATTAATGATCAGCGACATCGCCGAAGCGATCCCCAGTCGCAGCCGTCGCATGTTGCAAGAAGATATGCGTGTCCTCGTCGAAGCGGAGATCGTCGACCGGTTCGGGCAAACTCGCGCGATCCGCTATCAACTCCGCACGATCGGCTAGACCAGGTGCTTCAGGGATTCGCGCGATCGCCCCTCCGTTTCACGCGATTACGCGCGAACGCGCTACACGTAAACCGCGCGATTACGCGCGAATCCCCTTGTTCTCATCTTTTCGCGCGACAGTCGGCCTGACATCGCGCGAATTCGCCACTAATCTCGTGAAACACTACCCTCGACGCGCGTAAATGACACGATCAGCACCGTTCTGCTGGTCTTTCGCGCTACGCTGCTGATCGATCCACCCGCAGTGCTGTGATCCTGCTTGGTGTACCGACGCGCGATCATGGTCGAACCCACGCACGCGCCTTCGTGACCAAAAGAGAACAAATGATCTACTTTGACATCAATATGCAATCTTCTACAGTCCTACGCAAACCGGCAGGCATTCTATACTTGGACCCAGTGGAGCCAGCGATTTTTTGCGCGTGCGAGGCCCGAAAATCGCGCAAAAAACCACACGAATTCGCACATATATCGGCGATATTCGCGCGTAAAGGTCTTGCGGATCGCACGAGAGAACGATAATCTTGATAGTAGAGGCATATGCCAGACGTATAAGATGATGATGAAGTTAGGAGTCAGATCGGTTGCCAAACAAAAACGTGAATAGCTATTGGTCGTAGCCATTCACGTTTAGTTCCCATCGCTTTGTTCCGGCCTTCCGTCACGTTGCCCGGAACAACACGCCCTGTTAGGGAGGGGTTTATGTTGCCTTCGAGCATACCAACGACATATCGCGCTGTCAAGATACCTCTTTGCGTCCCGGTGCACGCATGAGCGGCGTGTATGACACGCGCATCACCGCATACTTCGGCGATGCCGTCATGCAAGCTGGCTTTATGCCCGTTCCACACCTGTTCCTGCGCCATTACCGCCAGCTAGGACTGTCGCATGTTCAGGCGATGTTCGCGCTCCAACTCATGGAGATCGCCTGGGATGTCGCACGTCCTCCAACCTCGGTGAGCAAGCTCGCCGAGCGCATGGGCGTTGGTCATCGCACGATTCAACTTTGCAGCAAAGAACTGCACGCACTGGCACTGATCGACATCTACGACCAGTTCGACGACGAAGGCGCACAGATCGAGAATGGTTACGACCTTTCGCCGCTGTTTCGGCGGCTCGCGACATTCGCCCCCGTCGAGCGACCATCAGGCGAGGCGCGAGTGCGGCGACCACGCACGCGGCCAGGAGAGGACCCCGCCCCTATGGGGGACACACCCCCCGTAGAAGCTTACACCACCCCGGTGCAAAATATTACACCGGCCCTCCGCACCGACGATCACCGGGGCGGCGTGGCTGATAACACCCCTCCCGTGATCGTAGCTTCGGGGCTTAATCGGGAACTTAAGAAACACCCTAAGAACCAGACTAAGAAAACAACAAGAAACAAACAACCTGTTGCTGCTGTTGTTTTCGATAACGATGCGACGGAATCTGCAGCAACCTCGCCAGTGACGGGTCATTCGCTGCGTTGGAATCTGCCCCTGTCAGCACACGAGGTCGCCGCTAGCCGTGACGTGCTGCGAACGATCGGGCTGAACGCCCTGGTTGTGGATGGCTGTGCCGCCGCTATGCATCCGGCGGAATGCTGGGCGCTGTGGTGCTATGCACGGGGCGCGAGTTTGGGTGTTCCCTGGATCGCTTCTCAGATTTTCGATTTTCACGAACGACAGGCACGCCTGACAGCGCATGCTCAGATGTACGACGATGTTGGACGACGCCTGGCGGCGTTGCCGACGGCGGAAGCGGCGGCGCTGGTGGCTGCGAGCGACCAGCACGACCAGCAGCGACCATCGCCTGACGGCGAGCAACCTGTGGTTGTGCCGACCGACCATGCCGCACTTCTTGAAGCCATCGGCGTACAACGCGCCGAGCAAACAGGCAAGCTACGCAACGGTGCAGACGCGAACGCCGCAACGCAGCGGGGTGGCTCCGTCAAGGGCGCAACATGTTCGACGGGCGGTTCACAGCTTGACGATCCGCTGTGGTTGTCGGTGCGCGCGCGACTGGAACAGCAGATCGAGCATCGGGAGTTCGTGACCTGGATCATGCCGCTGACGCTGCTTGATCGCCAGGAGCAAACGGCGTATATCGCTGCGCCCAATGTGTTCGTGCGGAACGAGGTGGCGGAGCGGTGGAGCGAAACGATTGCGGGAGCGATCCACGAAGCGACTGGCGATACTGTTGAGGTTGTCGTCGTCATCGGCTCGTCGCAGGGCGTCGCCCAGAGCTAGAGGGCGCTCGCGTTCGGGGATGGCTTCGTAGCGTCGCCCAGAGCTAGAGGGCGCTCGCGTTCGGAGATGTCGTCATAGCGTCCCACGTTGTCGCGTCAGGGAACGGTTCGCAGGTCGTGTCGTCGCTGAACCGTCGCCCAACGGATGCTGTCCATGAGCATCCATGGCACAGATGCGCTGTCCATAGGTCAGTACGCCCCGCGACGATCATGGCACCACGGTTGGTCACGTTCCCTGCTTTTGCCTGAGTTCTTCGTACCACTCGCCTAACCATGTCAGGACGGCAGATAGCTGTCGCTGTGGCAGGTTCTTGTAGCTCGATATACCATAGCGGCGGTACATTTCGCTATACACCTGCGCATAGCCCGAGCGCGCCCCGTTCTCAGCCAGGGTTTGCCCGACCTGCTTCACCGCGAGCGCAATCTCCGTCGCCTGTGCCTCCGTCACCACATCTTCGACAAGCAGATGCGATTCTACCTGTGCAACGCGGGCATCCATGCCATCCAGTTCACCTTGGACCAACTGCCGGAAGTCGTTCGCCCATCGTGCCATCTGGTCGATGCGCGTGTTCAATACCTGGTGGGTGGTGGCGATCTGCGTGCCGATGCGTTGCTCCATCTCCATCTGTTGACGGGCGAGGTGTTGGATCGCCGTGCCGATTTCGTAGGCCAGCATCGCGCCGCTGGGTTCGCCAGGCGATTGTTCGAACTCGGTCGTCGGCAGCACGTCGGCGCGAAAGGCCGCCCACAGGACGCTGGCGGCTTCGGTCTGGTAGCGTATGAGTTTATCGCGCACGGCGACTGCTACGCGGTTGGCGTTGACACCTGCCAACCACAGCGGCACGAGGTCGAGCCGGATGCACAGCATCTCCTGGATGCCGCTTGCTTCCACCGACAGGGTTTGCAACCCGGTGCTCAGCACCGGATGCTCGCGCAGGCGTTGTGCCTGGCGTTGCGCGGTGATTCCCAGGTTCGCGCAGACGCGCGTTACAGGCAAGTAGATCGCGCCGGAATCGTCGTCGCGGATCGCCAGCAGGTCGTCGCCGTAAAAGTGGACGGTTTTTTGCAGGTGGTTTGACATAGCATCTGCCTTATAGAACGTCGAGAAATAACCAGCGCTCGTTGAGCCACAAGAACGCTGCATCGCAGGTGATATGTCGTGTATAGCGTCCGATACGCTCAGGCCTCGAATCGGCGTCTCGTTGCGGGGGGTATACATATGTGTACCCCCGATAGCTCAGGCCCGAATCGGCGCTCGTTGCCGGGGGGTATACATATGTGTACCCCCCGATATACATAGGTATAACCCCCGTAACGTCCGTCAGTCGCAACGCTGCCCGTCGATATGCCGTGCGTTCGTGGCGGGGGTACGCGACCAGTCGGTACCTATCCCCGACGCGATGGTATAGCCTCGCACCATCGCATGAGCAGCAGCGGTCATGCAACGTCGTTGGTTTCGTCATCGGAGTGCCCTGCGACCTATGTGGAAGTCCCGCGACCTGCGGTGACACCAGCATCTGACGGTGACACAGCCCTGACCTCCCGCCCTGTGCATGGCGGCGAGTGTCTGTATGTGCAGACACTCGTGATAATTTTCACAGCCGTCTGTATATACAGACAGCGGTCGATGCTCCCGCTCCTGACGACGCTAGCCATCTTTCTGCTGTGCTTTCCGCAGGTCTTGCGCCATGCGGTCGATGTCGGCGCGGAGTGCTTGCAGGTATTCCCGCAACGCCGAACGGTCGGCGGGTTCCAGCACCGGAAGGAGTTGCTGCAAGCGAGCAAAGACGGTCCGAATCGCCTGAACATCGCGCACCATCGCGTGATGCACGTTGGGCGCGGGACGACGCTGGATCGTGCCGTCCGTGGCCTGTGCGACGCGCGTCGCTACCTGCTGCTCGACGCTGACCGGTTGTGCCATCGGCAAGACCATAATGCCACGCACGATAGTGCGCACGTCCTCGGTGTTGAGTGTCCCCTCGACCACCGCTTCGATCAACGGCCGCCGTTCTTCTGCGGTCGCGAGTTTGGCGATCTCGCGGGCGATGCGCAGCGTGTCCGGTCGATCGACGATCATCTGTTGAACGTCGTCGGGGGTACGCAGCAGGGTCAGGCGGTCTTCGATGTAGCTTTTGTCCTTGCCGATGCGCTCCGCCAGCCGTCGTATCGAGTAGTCGCGCTGCTCGATGAGCATATGAAACGCGTTGGCTTCCTCCAGGGGCTCCAGGTCGCGGCGCTGAATATTCTCGGCCAGGCCGATCTCGATCATTTCCTCGTCGGTGTGTTCCGCGATCTCGGACGGAATGAGGTCCAGGCCCGCTTCCTTCGCTGCGCGCAATCGACGTTCGCCAAACACCAGTTGAAAGTATGTCGCATCCTCCGGATCGGGACGCACCCGCAGGCGCGAGGTGAAACCCTGGACCGTGATCGCCTGCGCCAGTTCTTCCAGTCCGGTAAAGTTGCGGCGCGCCTGAAACGGATTCGGGCGTATACGCTCGATGGGCAAGTCCTGCACGATCAGGCGGCGCGGCGCGATCAGCGCTTCGACATCGCGTTGACGTGCGAGTTCATCCTCAGGCCGTATGGTCTGGTCGAAAAAGCCCTTTGCTTTACGCGCCATCGTTCGCTCGCTTTCCCTGGTCGTGGGTCTGACCAATCAATTCCTCGGCCAACGCACGATAGGCACGCGCACCGTCGCCATTTTTGTCGTACTGGATGATCGGTTGGTGCTGTGACTGTGACTCTGGAAAGCGTACCGAACGTTTGATCATGGTATCAAAGACCGGCACACGGCTGCCAAAGACCTTGCGCGCGTATGCTACGGCCTCGCGGTTGATCGTGGTGCGGCTATCCACCATGGTCAGCAGGATACCGGCAAACTTGAGGTCGGGATTGAGGCCGGAACGACGCATCAATTGCACCTGATCCAGAATCAGCGACACCGATTCGGTGGCGAGGTACTCGGCTTGCAGCGGTACGAGGACTTCCTGAGCGGCGACCAGGGCGTTGACCACCAGTACCCCAAGGTATGGCAGCGTGTCGATCAGGATCATGTCGTACTGCGAAACAAGCGGGGCGAGCAGTTTTTGCAGCACAAACTCACGCTGAATCGCCACCGCCAGTTCATCGTTTGCCAGGTTCAACCGGGCGCTCGTCGGCACCAGATCGACGCCCGCGTTGGTGTGCAGGATGGTCTGGTCGAGTTGTGGTTCGTAGCGCGTCAGAAAGTATTTGATGGCGCTGTAGACCGTTTGTTGCAGGTCGCCCGGTCGGAATCCCAGCGATTGTGTCAGGTTCCCCTGCGGGTCGAAGTCTACCAGCAGCACCCGTTTTCCTTGCTCTGCTAATGCTGCGCCGAGATTAAGTGTTGTTGTCGTCTTGCCTGTGCCGCCTTTTGGCACGGCAACGGCGATAATACGTCCCATACTGCCTCCCTGGGGAACGGTGACCGCAGTCTGCATCCGACGATGACCGCCATCGCGGAGAAAGCGTTCGACCTCCGACGGCATCACCAACCATTGGTTGCCAACCCGTCGTGCTTCGAGCCGTCCATCCCAGGCTGCGCGTCGCAGGCGATCAACCTTGACGCCATATTGCTTGGCAGCATCCTGTAGTGGCGTAGCGTCGTCCACGCAATCGTCTCCTGACATGAATGGGACGAGTATATCACGCTTTCATAGATCTATGAACCTGTGATAGGAAGCATGCAG